>NZ_JBUZNK010000004.1:0-51968 GCF_055326445.1 Georgenia sp. Z2081 | reverse complement strand
CCGCCGTTTCTCCTTCTCCACTGTTTCCTCTCCTCCCCTCCGCCCCGCGTCCGTCCGGTTCGTGCCGACCGGCTGTCAGGCCGACGCCGAGTCGAGCGCCGAACGGACGGTCTGCAGGAGCTCCTCCCACGACACCTCGAACTTCGACACGCCCTCGTCCTCGAGCTGGGCGGTGACCTCGTCGATGTCGATGCCCAGCGCGGCGAGCGACTCCAGGACCTGCTGGGCCTGGTCGGCTCGGCCGGAGACCGTGTCCCCGCGGATCTCGCCGTGCTCAGCGGTGGCGAGCAGGGTCTTCTCCGGCATCGTGTTGACGGTGTCGTCCGCGACGAGCTCCTCGACGTACATCGTGTCCCTGTACGCCTCGTCCTTCACGCCGGTCGACGCCCACAGCGGCCGCTGGACGTGGGCACCCGATGCGGCCAGCTCGGTGAACCGCGGAGAACCGAAGATCTCCTCGAACCGGGCGTAGGCCAGGCGGGCGTTGGCGATCGCCGTGGCGCCGCGCAGCGCGCTCGCCTCGGACGAGCCGAGCGCGTCGAGGCGCTTGTCCACCTCGGCGTCGACCCGGGAGACGAAGAACGAGGCGACCGAGCGGATGGTCGACAGGTCGATACCGTTGTCCTGGGCACGCTCGAGCCCGTCGAGGTAGGCGGTGGCGACGGCGCGGTAGCGGTCGAGGGAGAAGATGAGCGTGACGTTGACGCTGATGCCCTCGGCGATCGCGTCGGCGATCGCGGGCAGGCCCTCCTCGGTGGCGGGGATCTTGATCATGACGTTGGGCCGGTCGACGACCTGCCAGAGCGTCCGTGCCTCCGCGATCGTGGCTCCCGTGTCGCGCGCGAGGCGCGGGTCGACCTCGATCGAGACGCGGCCGTCCTTGCCGCCGGTCGCCTCGAAGACCGGGGCGAAGACGTCGCAGGCCGCGCGGACGTCGTCGGTCGTGATCGCGGTGACGGCCTGCTCGACGTCGCTGCCCGCACGTGCGAGCTCGGCCACCTGGGCGTCGTAGGCGGAGCCCTTCGACAGCGCACCGGCGAAGATCGTCGGGTTGGTCGTCACGCCGACGACGTTCCGGTCGTCGATGAGCTGCTGCAGCGAGCCGTCGTCGAGCCGCTCGCGGGAGAGGTCGTCGAGCCACACGGACACGCCGTGGGCGGAGAGCTCGGACAGGGGGCTGGTCTGATCGGTCATGCCGTCCTCCGGTGGTGGAAGTGCGACGGGCCGCGGCCGGCGTACCGTCCGCGGCCCGTCGAGGGTGTCACGTGGGTCGTCAGGCCGAGGCGGCCTCGATGGTCTCCTTCGCGGCAGCCACGACGGCGTCCGCCGTGATGCCGAGCTTCTCCATGACGACGTCGCCGGGCGCGGAGGCGCCGAAGCCCTCGATCGACACGGACCGTCCGGCGTCGCCGACGAGGTCGCGCCAGGGCATGGCCAGCCCGGCCTCGACGCTCACCCGGGCCCTGACGCCCGAGGGGAGGACCTCCTCGCGGTAGGCCTCGTCCTGGTCGGCGAACCACTCGACGCTGGGCAGGGACACGACGCGGGCGCCGATCCCGTCCTGCTGGAGCGTCTCGCGCGCCGCGAGCGCGTGCTGCACCTCGGAGCCGGTGGCGATCAGCAGGACGTCGATCGAACCGGTGGGCGAGTCGGCGAGCACGTAGCCGCCGCGCAGGGCGCCCTCGGCCGGGGCGAGACCCGTGTCCCCGCCGCGCTCCGGGTTGGGCAGGTTCTGGCGCGAGAGGATGAGGCCCACCGGGCGCTCGGTCCGCTCGAGGATGCCGCGCCACGCGACGGCGGTCTCCGCGGCGTCCGCCGGGCGGACGACGTCGAGGTCCGGGATCGCGCGCAGCGCGGTGAGCTGCTCGATCGGCTGGTGGGTGGGGCCGTCCTCGCCGACGCCGACCGAGTCGTGCGTCCACACGTAGATCGACGGCGTGCCCATGATGGCGGCGACGCGCACCGCGGCCCGCATGTAGTCGGAGAACACGAGGAACGTGCCGCCGTAGGGGCGCGTCACGCTGGAGGCGGAGATGCCGTTGAGGATCGAGCCCATGGCGTGCTCGCGGATGCCGAAGTGCAGCGTGCGGCCGTACTTGTTGCCCGGGAACTTCTTGGACGCGCGCTCCACGGGCAGGAACGACGGCTCGCCGTCCATCGTCGTGTTGTTCGAGCCGGCGAGGTCGGCCGAGCCGCCCCACAGCTCGGGCAGCACGGGCGCGAGGGCCGTGAGGACCTTGCCGGACGCGGACCGGGTCGAGACGGCCTTGCCGGCCTCGAACTCCGGGAGCGAGTCGGTCCAGCCGTCCGGGAGCTCCTTGGCGACGAGGCGGTCGAGCAGCGCGGCGCGCTCCGGGGCGGCCGTGCGCCACGCGTCGTAGGACTTCTGCCACTCGGCGCGCTCGGCGGCGGCGCGCTCGGCGGCCTGCGTGCGCGTGTGGTTGATGACCTCGTCCGCGACGGCGAAGTCCTCGGCCGGGTCGAACCCGAGGACCTCCTTGGTGGCGGCGACCTCGTCGGCGCCGAGCGCGGCGCCGTGGGCGGTGCCGGTGCCCTGGAGGGTCGGGGCGGGCCAGCCGATGACGGTCCTCAGCGCGATGAAGGACGGGCGCCCGGTCTCGGCCTTGGCGGCCTCGATGGCGGCGAGCAGCGCGTCGGCGTCCTCGGTGTAGCCCGTGCCGCCCTGGGTGAAGTCGACGACCTGGACGTGCCAGCCGTAGGCCTCGTAGCGGGCGACCGTGTCCTCGGAGAACGCGATCGAGGTGTCGTCCTCGATGGAGATCTTGTTGTCGTCCCAGAAGACGATGAGGTTGTCCAGGTTCTGCGTCCCGGCGAGCGAGCTGGCCTCGGAGGTCACGCCCTCCTGCATGTCGCCGTCGGAGGCGATGACGTAGACGTGGTGGTCGAACGGGGAGGTCCCGGGGGCGGCGTCCGGGTCGAAGATGCCGCGCTCGCGACGGGTGGCCATCGCCATGCCGACCGCGTTCGCGAGGCCCTGGCCCAGCGGGCCGGTGGTCACCTCGACGCCGTCGGTGTGGTGGTACTCCGGGTGACCGGGGGTCTTCGAGCCCCACTCGCGCAACGCCTGGAGGTCCTCGATCTCGAGGCCGAACCCGGCGAGGTAGAGCTGGACGTACTGGGTGAGCGAGGAGTGGCCCGCCGACAGGACGAACCGGTCGCGGCCGATCCAGCGGCTGTCGGCCGGGTCGTGGCGCAGGACCTTCTGGTACAGGAGGTAGGCGAGCGGCGCGAGTGCCATCGCCGTGCCGGGGTGCCCGTTGCCCCGCTTCTGCACGGCGTCCAGCGCGAGCAGGCGTGCGGTGTCCACCGCCTTGAGGTCGAGCTCGTCGAGCACCGGTGCGTGGTCGTTCACGTGTCCTCCAGTTCGTCGGGTGCGCCAGGGCGCTGCGGATCTTCTCCGAGCCTAGTCCGCGGCAAGGCGAGTGGCACGTGCCTCTCAGTACGGCCACGGAGCCCGGACGGTGCGCGGGTAGCATGGGCGGGACCTGCCTCCCGCGCGCCGCCCCGTTGCGCGCCCCGGGGAGGTGGGAACGGCGAGAGAGGTGGTGCGCGTGCACGAGCGCGACCTGGCGAGCCCGACCGAGGACACTGCTCACGAGCACGAGGTCGACGCGCGCGGATCCGGCCCGGCCGATGCTGCGGACGCGGGTGGCCGCGCCACGGGTGCCCACGGCGCGTCGTCCGACGCCGGCACGGGAGCCGCCGCGCACGGCGGCGCCGGCGCGGGCGGTCAGCACCCGGGCCCGCTGCACCCCGGACGTCGCCGGTCCCGGCTCGCCGCCTACGTCGCGCTGACGAAGCCGCGCATCATCGAGCTCCTGCTCGTCACCACGCTGCCGACGATGGTCCTGGCCGCCGACGGCTGGCCGGGCTGGTGGAAGGTCGTCGTCGCGCTCGTGGGCGGGACCGTCGCCGCCGGGTCGGCCAACGCCTTCAACATGGTCCTCGACCGGGACATCGACGCCCTGATGAACCGGACCCGGGAGCGCCCGCTGGTCACCGGCGAGATCCGGCCGCGCAACGCGCTGATCTTCGCGTTCGTCCTCGGCGTCGTGTCCGTTGCGTGGTTCGCCCTCCTGGCCAACCTCGTGGCCTCGGCGCTCACGCTCGCCGCCATCCTGCTCTACGTCGTCTTCTACACGATGATCCTCAAGCGCCGCACGAGCCAGAACATCGTGTGGGGCGGGGTCGCTGGCTGCATGCCGGTGGTCATCGGCTGGTCCGTCGTCACGGGCTCGCTCGACTGGCCGGCGCTGCTGCTGTTCCTCATCGTCTTCTTCTGGACCCCGCCGCACTACTGGCCGCTGTCGATGAAGTTCACCAAGGACTACCAGCGGGCGGGCGTGCCGATGCTCGGCGCCGTGGCCGGGGCGCCCACGGTGGCGACCCACGGACTCGTCTACGCCGTCCTCACCGTCGCCACGTCGCTCGCGCTCGTCCCGGTGGCCGGCATGGGCTGGTTCTACACGGTCGCCGCGGTGGTCTCCGGCGGCTGGTTCCTGCTGCAGTGCGTGCAGCTCGTGCGCCTGTCGGGGGACCCGCGCCGGGGCCGCAAGCATGCGATGACGGTCTTCCACGGATCGATCACCTACCTGTCGGTCCTGTTCCTCGCCGTCGCGATCGACCCGTTCGTCCCGTGACCCGGGCGGGCCGAGCGGCCACCGCCCGGGCTCTCGCCACCGGCGTCGTCCGGGCGCCCCACCCGTGAGCCCGGACGGCCTGGCGGCCGCGCTCGAGCAGTACCTGGCGCACGTCGCCGTCGAGCGCGGGCTGTCCGCCCACACCGTCGCCGCCTACCGCCGCGACCTCTCCCGGTACGCGGAGCACCTGCGCACCCTCGGTCGGCGCGACCTCGCGGGCGTCACCGTCGACGACGTCGCCGGCTTCGCCGCCGCGCTCGCGGACGGCTCCGACGGGGGCCGGCCGCTCGCCGCCTCCTCCGCCGCCCGGGCCGTCACCGCGGCCCGGGGCTGGCACCGCTTCGCCCTCGCGGAGGGACTGGTCCCCGACGACGTCTCCGCCCGCGTGCGTCCGCCCGCCCAGGGACGCCGCCTGCCCAAGGCCGTGCCGGTGGCGGACGTCGAGGCGCTCATCGCCGCCGCCGCGGCGGCCGAGGAGCCGCTCGGCGTGCGCGACGCCGCCCTGGTGGAGGTCCTCTACGGCACCGGCGCGCGCATCTCGGAGGCCGTGGGCCTCGCGATCGACGACGTGGACGTGGCCGAGCGCGCCGTCCGGCTGTTCGGCAAGGGGCGCAAGGAGCGCGTCGTCCCCCTGGGCGGGCCCGCGGCCGACGCCGTCGGCGCGTACCTCGTCCGCGGGCGTCCCGCGCTCGCGGCGCGCGGGCGGGGCAACGCGAGCCTGTTCCTCAACACGCTCGGCCGGCCGTTGTCGCGCCAGAGCGCATGGGGCGTGCTGCGGGCCGCGGGGGAGCGCGCCGGGCTCCAGGTCGACCACCTCTCGCCGCACACGCTGCGCCACTCGTTCGCCACCCACCTCCTCGCCGGCGGTGCGGACGTCCGCGTGGTCCAGGAGCTGCTGGGGCACGCGAGCGTGACGACCACCCAGATCTACACGCAGGTCACCGTCCAGGCGCTGCGCGAGGTCTACGCGACGAGCCACCCCCGCGCGCGGCGCGGCGGACGGGCTGGCACGCGGGACGTGAAGTGAGCCACGATGGGGCCATCGACGTCGACCCCTCGGAGGAGACCATGGCCGCGCACGTCCCGGACACGCCCGCCTGGCGGGCGCTGGCCGCCCACCACGCCGAGATCGGCGAGACGCACCTGCGGGAGCTCTTCGCGGAGGACCCCGCGCGGGGGACGAGCCTCGCCGCCCAGGTCGGCGACCTCTACGTCGACTACTCGAAGAACCGCGTGACGGCCCGCACGCTGGAGCTGCTCCGGGACCTGGCCGACGAGGTGGACCTCGCCGGGCGTACGGCCGCCATGTTCGCCGGCGAGCACATCAACACCACCGAGGACCGCGCGGTCCTGCACACGGCGCTGCGCCTGCCGCGCGACGCGGAGCTCGTCGTCGACGGCCAGGACGTCGTCGCCGACGTCCACGAGGTGCTGGACCGCATGGCGGCCTTCGCCGACCAGGTGCGGTCGGGGGAGTGGACCGGGTACACGGGCAAGGCCATCACCACCGTCGTCAACATCGGCATCGGCGGCTCGGACCTCGGCCCCGCGATGGCTCAGCGCGCGCTGTCCGCCTACGCCGACCCGCGGATCGACGTGCGGTTCGTCTCCAACATCGACGGCGACGACCTCAGCGCCGTGCTCCAGGGCATCGACCCCGAGGAGACGCTCGTCGTCGTCGCGTCGAAGACCTTCGGCACGATCGAGACCCTGACGAACGCACGGTCGGCGCGTTCGTGGCTCGTCGACGTGCTCGGGGACGAGGCCGCCGTGGCGAAGCACTTCGTCGCGGTCTCCACCAACGCCGAGAAGGTCGCCGAGTTCGGTATCGACACCGAGAACATGTTCGGGTTCTGGGACTGGGTCGGCGGCCGCTACTCGTTCACCTCCGCGGTGGGCCTGGCACTGATGATCTCGATCGGGCCCGACGCCTACCGGGACATGCTCGCGGGCTTCCACACGGTCGACGAGCACTTCCGCACCGCGCCGTTCGAGCGGAACGTGCCCGCCCTGCTCGCGATGATCAAGGTGTGGAACCGGAACCTCCTGGGCGCCTCGACGAGTGCGGTCCTGCCCTACGCCCAGGACCTGGGCCGGTTCGCCGCCTACCTGCAGCAGCTGGACATGGAGTCCAACGGCAAGCGCGTGACCCGCGACGGCGAGCCGGTGTCGACCGACACCGGGCCGGTCGTCTGGGGCGAGCCCGGCACGAACGGCCAGCACGCCTTCTACCAGCTCATCCACCAGGGCACCGAGCTGATCCCCGCGGACATGATCGGGTTCGTGCGACCCGCGCACGAAGAGGTCGAGCTCCATCACGACCTGCTCACCGCGAACCTCCTCGCGCAGTCCGAGGCCCTCGCCTTCGGCAAGACAGCCGAGGAGGTGCGGGCCGACGACGTGCCCGAGGAGCTCGTCGCGCACAAGACGTTCCCGGGAAACCGGCCGACGACGACGATCCTCGCCCCGCGCCTCACCCCGTCGGTGCTCGGCCAGCTCGTCGCGCTGTACGAGCACGAGGTGTTCGTCCAGGGCGTCGTCTGGGGCATCAACTCCTTCGACCAGTGGGGCGTCGAGCTGGGCAAGGTCCTCGCGACCCGCATCGCCTCCGAGCTGACCGCCGACGAGGCGCCGGCGGCCGACGCCCACGACTCCTCGACCTCCGAGCTCATCCGCCGCTACCGGACAGCGCGCCGGGGCTGACCGGTGGGTATCTCGACGAGGGCACCGGCGGGCGGGCCGCCACGGTGACGGCCGAGCGCGACCGTCTCGTCGAGAGGCTCCGCGCGCTCCTGGTCGGGGAGCCCACGACGCTCGAGAAGCGGATGTTCGGCGGCGTGGCATTCATGGTGCGCGAGCAGATGGTGGTCTCCGCGTCCGGCGACGGGTCGCTGCTGGTCCGTGTCGACCGTGCGGCGGACCCGGGCCTGGTCGACCTCGCCGGCGCGAGCCGGGCCGAGATGGGCGAGGGCCGGAGCATGGGCCCGGGGTGGATCCGGGTCGACGCCTCGGCGATCGACGACGAGGACGGGCTGACCCGCTGGCTCGGCCACGCCATGGAGCGCAACCGGTCGGTGGCCGGCGGCTGAACGGCCGTCGCTCCCCGGGCCCGACACCTCGACTAACCTTGAGCCGATGAGCAACGAGCAGCCGACCCTGGACGCCGCCGGCACCGAGCCGGCCGCGCCGATCTCCTGGGGCGACGAGGACTTCCCGGCGCCGGACCCGTTGCCGAGCCACGGACCCGCCCGGGTCATCGCCATGTGCAACCAGAAGGGCGGGGTCGGCAAGACGACGACGACGATCAACCTCGGTGCCGCGCTCGCCGAGTACGGCCGGCGCGTGCTCATCGTCGACTTCGACCCGCAGGGCGCGGCCTCCGCGGGACTCGGGATCAACGCCAACGAGATCGAGCGCACCGTCTACCAGCTCATCATGGAGCGCCGGCCCGACGTGCGGTCGGCGATCCTCACCAGCCCGGTCGCCAACCTCGACGTCCTGCCCGCGAACATCGACCTCTCCGCGGCGGAGGTCCAGCTGGTCGGCGAGGTCGCGCGCGAGCAGGCGCTCGCCCGGGTGCTCGCGCCGGTGCTCGACGACTACGACGTCATCATCATCGACTGCCAGCCCTCACTGGGGCTGCTCACGGTCAACGCGCTCACGGCGGCCCACGGGGTGCTCATCCCGCTCGAGGCCGAGTTCTTCGCGCTGCGCGGCGTCGCCCTGCTGGTGGAGACCATCGAGAAGGTCACCGACCGGCTCAACCCGCGGCTGCGGATCGACGGGATCCTCGCCACGATGGTCGACCTGCGGACCCTGCACTCGCGCGAGGTCCTCGACCGCGTGCGGGAGGCCTTCGGCGACAAGGTGTTCCGCACCGTCATCTCGCGCACGGTGAAGTTCCCGGACGCCTCGGTCGCCGCGGAGCCCATCACCAGCTACGCACCCACGCACCCGGGGGCGGACGCCTACCGGCGCCTCGCCCGCGAGCTCGTCGCCCGCGGCGATGCAGCCTGACACGGACGTGACCGGGGCGGCTCCGGGGCTAGCCGCGGACGAGGTCGCGCCCCCCGGGGACGGCGGCTTCTCGGTGGTCCTGGACAACTTCTCCGGGCCGTTCGACCTGCTGCTCTCGCTCATCTCCAAGCATCGGCTCGACGTCACCGAGGTCGCGCTCGCGACCGTGACCGACGAGTTCATCTCCTACCTCGCGGCCGCCGACGTCTGGGACCTCGACGAGGCGAGCGAGTTCGTCGTCGTCGCCGCCACGCTGCTCGACCTCAAGGCGGCCCGGCTCCTGCCGCGCGGTGAGGTCGAGGACGCGGAGGACCTCGCTCTGCTGGAGGCCCGCGACCTGCTCTTCGCCCGCCTGCTCCAGTACCGGGCCTACAAGTCCGTCTCCGAGGACCTCGCCGAGGCGTGGGAGCGCGGCGCGCGGTCCTGGCCGAGGTCGGCGCCGCTCGAGCCGCACCTGGCCGCGCTCCTGCCCGAGCTCGTCTGGTCGACCGGTCCGCACGACCTCGCGCGGCTCGCCGCGCACGCGGAGACCGGCCGGCCGGCGCCGCCCGGCGTCGGCGTCGACCATCTGCACGACCCGCTGGTGCCCGTGCCGGGACAGGCCGCGATCCTCGTCGACCGGCTGCGCGAGCGCCGGACGCTGACCTTCCGGCAGCTCGTCGCCGACGTCCCCACCACGGGGCACGTGGTCTCCCGCTTCCTCGCGCTGCTCGAGCTCTTCCGCCAGGGCGCCGTCGCGTTCGAGCAGGCCGAGGCCCTCGCCGAGCTCAGCGTTCGCTGGACCGGCCCCGATCAGGGCGACGTCGTCGTCGGGGACCCCACCGACCTCGCCGAGCCCGAGCCCGGGCAGGACGCAGGCCCCCACGTCGCGGACACCACCGCCGAAGACGTTGCCGACGTCGACGACGATGCAGCCGACGACGGCCCGCACGACACCAGGAGCGAGACGTGAGCCCCGAGCCCACCGGCGACGCAGCGCCGACCGACGACACGGCGCCCAACGGCCCGGCGGTGCAGGACACGCTCGACGAGGTCCACGCCCGCCCCGGGGCGGACGAGCTGCACGCCGCGATCGAGGGCGTCCTCATGATCGTCGACGACCCCGTGCCAGCACTCGACCTCGCCGGTGTCCTCGGCGTCCCGACGGACCTGGTCACCGAGGCGCTCGGCGAGCTCGCGGCCGAGTACCGCGGCGAGCGCGGGGGCCGGCGCCGTGGCTTCGAGCTTCGCGAGGTCGGTGGCGGCTGGCGGATCTACTCCTCGCCGTCTGTGGCCGACGTCGTCGGGCGGTTCGTCGTCGACGGACAGACCGCGCGGCTCACCCAGGCCTCGCTGGAGACGCTCGCCGTCATCGCCTACCGCCAGCCCGTCACGCGCGGGAGGGTGGCGGCCGTGCGCGGCGTCAACGTCGACGGCGTCGTCCGCACGCTGCTCGCGCGCGGGCTGGTCGAGGAGGCCGGCGTCGCGGAGGAGGGCGGAGCCATGACCTTCCGCACGACCACGACCTTCCTCGAGCGGATGGGGCTGAGCTCGCTCGACGAGCTGCCGCCGCTCGCCCCCTACCTGCCCGATCTGGACGCCGACCTCGGCGTCGACCCGACCCAGGGAGCGACATGACCGATCCGCACACGCCCGAGGGCGTCCGCCTCCAGAAGGTCCTCGCCGGCGCCGGCGTGGCCTCCCGTCGCGCCTCGGAGGAGCTCATCGCCGCCGGCCGGGTGAGCGTGGACGGCACGGTCGTCCGCGAGCTCGGCACCCGCGTGGACCCCGCGACCGCGGTCATCCACGTCGACGGCTCGCGCGTCCAGCTCGACGACACGCTGCTCACCCTCGCCCTCAACAAGCCGCGCGGGGTGGTCTCCACGATGGACGACCCCGACGGCCGCGCGTCGCTCGCGCAGTACGTCGAGGGCCGGACCGAGCGCCTGTTCCACGTGGGCCGGCTCGACGCCGACTCCGAGGGACTCATCCTGCTGAGCAACGACGGCGAGCTCGCGCACCGGCTCACCCACCCCTCCTACGAGGTACCGAAGACCTACCTCGCCACCGTCGAGGGCCGTATCGCCAAGGCGGTCTCCGGGCAGCTGCGCGAGGGCCTCGAGCTCGAGGACGGCTTCGTCCGGCCCACCGAGGTGACCATCAAGGACACGGCGCCCGACGCGACCCTGGTCGAGGTCGTCCTGCACGAGGGCCGCAACCACATCGTGCGCCGCATGTTCGAGCAGGTCGGCCACCCCGTGACCCGGCTCCTGCGCACGCGCATCGGCTCGATCGCGCTCGGCGACCTGCGACCGGGCCGCACACGGGTCATCGCGGGACCCGAGCTCGGCTCACTCATGGCGTCGGTGGGGATGTAGCGACCCCGGCACGGAGAGGACGGCGCAGGGCGGAAAGTCGCGTCTTGCGAAAGTATCTTACCGAGTTAGTATTGTCGGGTGCTCTCCGAACCGGTCCGGCGGATCGTCCACTCCTTCCACGACCACGCCTCGATGGACCCCGACGGCGGGCTCCTCGACCTGGACGGGCTGAGCGAGACCGACCTCGCCGAGATCGGCCAGGTGATGCGGGCGCTGCAGGCGTGGAAGGGCGAGGAGGCGCGGCAGGCCAAGGCCTCCAGCGACTACATGGCGCTGTCCGAGCGGGACATGCAGGCTCTGCGTCTCATCATGGGCGGCGCCCGCATCGGTGCCGTGGTCACGCCCGCGATGGTGGCCGAGTACCTGGGTCTGACCAGTGCCGCGGTGACGAAGCTGCTGGACAGGCTCCAGTCCGGCGGCCACGTCGTCCGCGCCCCGCACCCGACCGACCGCCGAGGGGTCGTGCTGACCGTCACCCCGCACACGCGGCAGAGTGCGCGCGGGCACGTCGGGGTGCAGCATGCCCGCAGGTTCGCCGCGGCAGCACGTCTGAGCTCGGTCGAGCGACGCGCGGTCACGCACTTCCTCCTGGACCTCGCCGGCCGGCTGGACGACGACCCGGGCGACGGCCCTGACGGTGCTCGTCCTGCGGTCACGGGCTCGGACGGGGGCCGGGCATGACGCAGATCGCGCAGCGTGCACGCACCGTAGACCGGGACGAGGCGCGCGTCGACGCGCGGCTCCGAGCGGTCACGCGCGAGCTGCGGACGCGCGGCGTCGGCCACCACCACGCCTTCGGCGACATGGTCGACCACCTCGCCGATCTCGTGCTCGGCGGCAAACGGCTGCGCTCGCTGCTGGTGATGTCTGCGTGGCGCACCATGTCCGACAGCGACCTGAACCTCGGGCCCGCGCTCGACGTCGCCTGCGCGTTCGAGCTCCTGCACAACGCGCTGCTCGCCCACGACGACGTCATCGACAACGACGACCGCCGTCGGGGCCAGCCGAACGTCGCGGGACGCGCCACGGCAGACGTCGTCGACCGGGGCGCGACCGCCGGAGGCGCCGTCGGTTTCGGCGTGGCCTCGGGCATCATCGCCGGTGACCTCCTCCTCAGCTCCGCGCACCGCCTCGTCTCCTCCTGCGACGCCCCCGGCGATGTCCGGCTCGAGCTTGTCCAGGTCATCGACGACGCGGTCGTCGCCGCAGCCGCCGGCGAGCACGCCGATGCCTGGTTCGGCCTCGGCCTCGAGGAGTCGGACTGGTCGCGCGTGCTGCGCACCATCGAGCTCAAGACGGCCCGCTACTCCTTCCAGGCCCCGTTGAGGGCGGCGTCGATCCTCGCCGGTGCGGACGACGCCGTCCGTGCAGCCCTGGACGAGATCGGTCGCCGCCTCGGCGTCGTCTACCAGCTGCGCGACGACGTGCTCGGCGTGTTCGGTCGGCCGGACGTCACAGGGAAGTCGGCCCAGGGCGACCTGCGCGAGGGCAAGCAGACCCTTCTCGTGGCGTTCGCCCGGACCACGCCCGACTGGGCGCGGGTCAGCCACCTGTTCGGCTCCCCGGCGCTGACCGACGCCGGTGCCGAGCAGCTCCGGACCGTGATCCGGGACTGTGGGGCGCTCGAGCGGGTCGAGCGCACCATCGACGCCGAGAGCGACGCGGTCCGGGCGATCGTCGCCGGAGCCGGCTTCGTCGACGAGCTCGACGAGCTCCTCCTCGACGTCCTCGACCGCAGCGCGGAGCGTGCGGCGTGAGCGCGTCCGCCGCGCTCGAGCGCTACGACCGCGCCTCGGCGAAGGTGTCCCGGCTTGTGCTGCGCGAGTACTCGACGTCGTTCGGCCTGGCCAGCGCGCTCCTGGCGCGCGAGATGCGACCGCACATCGCGAACATCTACGGGCTCGTCCGGGTCGCCGACGAGATCGTGGACGGTCCCGCCCACGCCGCCGGCCTGGACGTCGCGGCGCGGGGCGAGGTGCTCGACCGCCTCGAGGACGAGCTCCGCAGCGCACGCGCGGTGGGCTACAGCGCCAACCCGGTCGTGCACAGCTTCGTCGCCACCGCCCGGCGGTTCGGTATCGGCGAGGACCTCACCGCGGCCTTCTTCGCGTCCATGCGCGCCGACCTCACGACGGTGACCTACACGCAGGAGATGCTCGACGCCTACGTCTACGGTTCCGCGGAGGTCGTCGGCCTCATGTGTCTTGAGGTCTTCCTCGGTGACGACGAGGTCTCTCCGGCCCGGCGCGCCCGCCTCGAGCACGGCGCGCGCAGGCTCGGCGCCGCCTTCCAGAAGGTCAACTTCCTGCGCGACCTCGCCGAGGACCACGACGAGCTGGGCCGCACCTACTTCCCGGGGACGTCGGACGGCGTCCTCGGCGACGAGCGCAAGGGCGAGATCACCACGTCGATCCGCCGGGACCTCGACGTGGCCCGCGACTCGCTGCCCGACCTGCCGTCGGGTGCGCGTCCCGCGGTGACCGCGGCCCTGCGCCTCTTCGCCGAGCTCAACCGCCGGATCGAGCGGGTGCCGGCCTCGGTCGTCGCCCGGCGGCGGGTACGCGTGCCCGCCGCGGTCAAGGCATGCATCGTCGCCGGTGCGGTCCGTACGGGGAGGCGGTCGGTATGAGCGGGAGTCGTCCGCAGTCTCACCCGCGTCCGGAGTCGCACGGACGTCGGGCGTCGCAGGCAGCGTCGGGTCGGCCGTTGACGGTGGCCGTGGTGGGCGGCGGCGTCGCCGGGCTCGCGTCCGCCGCGCTGCTCGCGCGCGACGGGCACGAGGTCACGCTGCTCGAACGGCACGACTCGCTCGGCGGCCGCGCCGGCCGGTGGGAGCGGGACGGGTTCGTCTTCGACACCGGTCCGTCCTGGTACCTCATGCCGGAGGTGTTCGAGCACTTCTTCCGGCTCCTCGGCACGACGACGGCCGAGCAGTACGACCTCGTGCGCCTCGACCCCGCCTACCGCGTGGTCTACGAGCCCGCGCCCGGCAGACCCGCCGACCAGCTCCTCCTCCGCTCGGACCTCGGGGCGACCGTCGCCACGTTCGAACGCCTCGAGCCCGGGTCCGGCGAACGCGTGGCGCGCTACCTCCGCTCGGCCGCGCGGACGTACGCCACGGCCATGGAGACCTTCCTCTACAACCCCTTCACGGACGCCCGGACGCTGCTGTCGTGGCCCGTGCTCGGGCGCCTTCCCGGGCTCCTGCGCCTGCTCTCCACGTCGATGCACCGCCATGCCGGTCGCGTCGTCAGCGACACCCGGCTGCACCGCGTGCTGGACTACCCCGCGGTGCTTCTCGGGACGTCGCCGTTCGCCGCCCCGGCGATGTACCACCTGATGAGCCACCTCGATCTCGACGTCGGCGTGTTCCACCCGCGCGGGGGCTTCTCCGCCGTCGTCTCCTCGATCGAGCGCCTCGCCCGGGCGCACGGCGTCACCGTGGTCACCGGCGCGGAGGTCACGGGCATCGACACGCACGCGGGTCGTGCGACGGGCGTGCGCTGGCGGGGCGGAGGAGCCGGCGGCTCCGACGACGCCGCTGACGCGTCCGCCCCCCACGGCGGCACCGCAGGCGACCCGGCAGCCGGTGGCCCGGGCGAGCGACGCCTGGCCGCGGACCTCGTCGTGACCACCGCCGATCTGCACCACACGGAGACCGCGCTGCTCGGCCCGGGGGCTGGGGACCGTTCGCGTCGACACTGGGAGCGGCTCGACCCGGGCCCGAGCGCCGTCCTCGTCATGCTCGGAGTGACCGGCGCGCTTCCGGGGCTCGAGCACCACACCCTCCTGCTCGCCGAGGAGTGGCGGGCGAGCTTCGCCCAGATCTTCGGCCCGCACGCGCGGGTCCCCGACCCCCCGTCCCTGTACGTCTGCCGACCGAGCGCCACCGATCCGGCCGTCGCTCCCGACGGCCACGAGAACCTCTTCGTCCTCGTGCCGGTGCCCGCGCGGACGACCATCGGCTCGGGCGGCATCGACGGGGACGGTGACGAGGGGGTCGAACGGGTCGCCGACATCGCGATCGAGCAGATCGCGCGCTGGCTCGGCATCCCCGACCTGGCGGAGCGGGTGGTGGTGCGCCGCACCGTGGGCCCCCGGGACTTCGAGCGCGACTTCTCCTCCTACCGCGGCAGCGCGCTCGGCCCTGCCCACACGCTCCGGCAGAGCGCCTTCCTCCGCGGGCGCACCGCCTCCCGGCGGGTGGCCGGACTGGTCTCCGCGGGGGCGACGACGATTCCCGGCATCGGGGTGCCGATGTGCCTCATCAGCGCCGAGCTCGTCCTCAAGCACGTGCGCGACGATCGCACGGCCGGCCCGCTGGCCGAGCCCCCGCACGCCCGGGGGAGCGGCACGGGTGCCTCGTCCGGCGCGGCGGCCTCCGCCGGGGACGACGGCGCCCCCGAGGCGCGGGAGGCCGCGGCCACCGGGGCGGGCGGTGCCCGATGAGCTGGGCCTACCTCACGGCGCTGCTGGTCTCGACGGCCGGCATGGCGACGATCGACGCCCGTCACCGGCTCTTCCTGTGGCGGGCCCCGCGCCGGGCGCTGCTCGTCGTCCTCGTGGGCACCGCCTACTTCCTCGCGTGGGACGCCGCCGGCATCGTCACCGGCCTGTTCCGCCACCTCGACTCCCGGTTCGCCACCGGCCTCCTGCTGGCCCCACACATGCCCGTCGAGGAGATCGTCTTCCTCGTCTTCCTGTCCTACCTCACCATGGTGCTGCTCATGGCCGCGGGGCGCGCCCTCGGGCGGACGCAGCGACCGGGGCCGGGCACGGCGACACCGGCGCGTCCTGGCACGCCGGGCCGATCCGGCGGAGCGGAGGCCCAGGGCCGGACGGGCGGCGGTCGCACATGACCTACCTCGTGCTCTGCGCGATCTTCCTCCCGCTCGCGGCGCTGGTCCTCGCTGCGGGCCTCGCCCGTTCCGGACGTGCCCGGGCAGTCCTGCGGACCTGGTGGCTCCCGGCGGTCGTCACCGCGGTGCTTCTTGCCGTGCTCACCGCGACGTTCGACAACCTCATGATCGCGGCCGGGCTGTTCGAGTACGACTGGGACGGCCTGACCGGGGTGCGCGTGGGACGGGTCCCGGTGGAGGACTTCGCCTACCCCCTCGGCGCGCTGATCCTGCTGCCGGGCGTCTGGCTGCTGCTCGCCCCGCGGGGCGGGTCGGGGGACGACACCGAGGAGGACCAATGAGCGGACCGAACGGACCGAGCGGACCGAGCGTCCGGCGGGCCACCGCGACCGCAGCGGCGCGCCGCCCCCTCGGCGCCGCGCTGCTCCTCGCGTCCCGGCCGGTGAGCTGGATCAACACGGCGTACCCCTTCGCCGCCGCCTACCTCCTCACCGGCGGGCACGTCGATGCCGCGCTCGTCGTCGGGACGCTGTTCTTCCTCGTTCCCTACAACCTCGCCATGTACGGGATCAACGACGTCTTCGACCACGCCTCCGACCTCCTCAACCCGCGCAAGGGGGGCGCGGAGGGCGCGCTGCTCGCACCGGACCAGCACCGAGCGGTGCTGGTCGCCGTGGTCGTCGCCGTCGTGCCGTTCGTCGTCGTGCTCGTGGCCATGGGCGACCCGGTGTCCTGGCTGGTGCTGGGGCTGAGCCTGTGTGCCGTCGTCGCCTACTCGGCTCCCGGGCTGCGACTCAAGGAGGTCCCGTTCCTCGACTCGGCAACCTCCAGCGCACACTTCACCACCCCCGCGCTGTACGGCGCGGTCCTCACTGGCCAGGCGATCTCGCCCGCCCTTGCCCTCGTGCTCGTGGCGTTCTTCCTGTGGGGGATGGCGAGCCACGCGTTCGGTGCCGTGCAGGACGTCGTGCCCGACCGGGCCGGCGGGCTGTCGTCCGTCGCCACGGTGCTCGGCGCCCGGTGGACGGTCCGCCTCGCGATGCTGCTCTGGGCGGCGGCCGGGCTGCTCATGCTGGCCGTGCCGTGGCCCGGCCCCCTCGGAGCGCTGATCGCGGTGCCCTACCTCGTGACCGCGCTGCCGTACGTCACGGTCGCCGACGCCGACTCCCCGCGCACGAACCGGGGCTGGAAGCACTTCCTCGTCATCAACTACGCCTGCGGGTTCGTCGCCACGATGATCCTCATCCACGCCGCGAGGACAGGAGTCTGACCATGGTGACGATCCCACCGCGCACCGTGCGCAGGGCCGAGCGTCCCCGCACCGTGCTCGTCACCGGTGCCACCGGCTACATCGGTGGACGCCTGGTGCCCGAGCTGCTCGAGGCGGGACACGCCGTCCGGGCGCTCGTCCGCACCCCGGACAAGCTGCGGGACGTCCCCTGGGCCGGGGACGTCGACGTCCGGCAGGGTGACCTGTTGAGCGAGTCGTCCCTGGACGAGGTGATGGACGGGGTCGAGGTCGCGTTCTACCTCGTCCACGGACTGTCCGCGAGCCGGGACTTCGAGGTGGACGAGCTGCGTGCCGCTCGGGCGTTCGTCCGCGCGGCCGAGGCGGCGGGCGTGGAGCGCATCGTGTATCTGGGCGGCCTGCACCCGCGCGACGAGCAGCTCACCGTGCACCTGCGCTCCCGGGTGGCTGTCGGTGAGGTCTTCCTCGGCAGCTCGGTGCCGGCGATCGTGCTCCAGGCCGGCACCGTCATCGGCTCCGGCTCGGCCTCGTTCGAGATGGTGCGCCACCTCGCCGACGTGCTGCCGCTCATGCCGGCGCCGAGGTGGGTGCGCAACCGGGTCCAGCCGATCGCCGTCCGTGACGTGCTGCACTACCTCGTCGAGGCCGCCTCGGCGAAGGGCGACATCGACCGGGCGTTCGACATCGGTGGCCCGGACGCGTTGACCTACGCGGAGATGCTCAACGGGTTCGCGCGCGAGAGAGGACTGCCGCGGCGGACGATCATCGCCCTGCCGGTACTCACGCCCTGGTTGGCCTCGCAGTGGATCAACCTCGTCACACCGATCCCGCGTGACCTCGCGGTGCCGATCGTCGGATCGCTGCGCCACTCGTGCGTCGTCACCGAGCGCGACATCGACGCCCTGATCCCGCCGCCGGCCGAGGGGCTGGTGCCCTACCGCCGGGCGGTCCGCCTCGCCCTGGCTCGGACGAACGAGCGCAACGTGCCGACCAGCTGGCGCGGCTCGACACCGGCGGGCGCCCCGAGCGATCCGTTGCCCACCGACCCGGACTGGGCCGGACAGCGGGTGCTCACCGACGACCGGGCACGCGCCACCTGCGCCTCGCCACGCACGCTGTGGTCCTTCGTGGAGGGCATCGGCGGGGAGAACGGGTGGTACTCGTTCCCCCTCGCCTGGGCGGTGCGCGGCGTGCTCGACAAGCTCGTGGGCGGGGCGGGCCTGCGCCGGGGTCGGCGCGACACGGTCCACCTGCACGTCGGCGATGCGCTGGACTTCTGGCGGGTCGAGGCGCTCGAGCCGGAGCGGCTGCTCCGGCTGCGCGCCGAGATGCGGATGCCGGGCCGGGCGTGGCTCGAGCTGGGGATCGAACCGGGCCCGGACGGCGAGGGTGCCGTCTACCGTCAGCGCGCCGTCTACCTTCCGCGCGGGCTCACGGGCCGCCTGTACTGGCTGCTCCTCCAGCCCTTCCACGCGGTGATCTTCGGGGGGATGACGGAGCGGATCACGGCAGCCGCGGAGGCCGCCGAGGCCGACGCCCTCCTGGCGACCGCCGGAGCGAGCGACGCCGACGCCCGGTCCGACGACGTCGACGAGCAGGTGGGTGGCTGATGCGGCTCTGGTCCCTGCATCCGCGCTACCTCGACCGGCAGGGTCTGACGGCCGCCTGGCGCGAGGCGCTGCTCGCGCAGTCCGTCGTCATCAAGGGCGGCGGAGGGTACGCGAACCATCCCCAGGTCGAGCGCTTCCGTTCGCAGGCCGACCCCCTGGCCGCCCTGGGCGAGTACCTCGCCGGTATCGCCGACGAGGCACATGCCCGCGGGTACCGGTTCGACGCCGCGAAGATCCGCACCCCGCCCGGTGACGCGTCCGGTCCGCCAGCCATGACCGTGACGACCGGACAGCTCGCGCTCGAGTGGCAGCACCTGCTCGGAAAGCTTCAGCGGCGCAGCCCCGACGTCCACGCCCGCCTCGCCGGCGTCGAGCACCCTGATCCGCACCCGTCGCTCGTCGAGGTGCCCGGGCCGGTGGCGACGTGGGAGCGGCAGAGCACCAACGACGAGAGGACATCGCATGGCACACCCCGCACAGGGATCGCACCGCAGGCCTGAGTCGGACACCCGTCCCACGGGCGCCGACCGCGTCCGCCACGTGGTCGTCTCCGTGAGCGCGGTCCTGGCGATCCTCGGCGCCATGGTCGGCTCCGGCGCGCTCGGCGGCGAGTCGATGCCCGAGGCCGCAGGTGGGGCGTTCGCCGCCGACGCCACCCACGTGGCCCCCGCGGGACCGGCGTTCTCGATCTGGTCGGTGATCTACATCGGACTGGTGGCCTACGCGGTGTGGCAGTGGCTGCCGGCCCCGGCGGCCGCCGAACGGCACCGGCGGGTGGGCTTCTGGATCGCCGCGTCGATGCTGCTCAACGCCGTATGGCTCCTCGTCGTGCAGGCGGCGCTCCTCTGGCTGAGCCTTGCCGTCATGGCGGTGCTCCTCGTCGTCCTCGTCATCGTTCTCGTCGAGCTGCGGAGCCGTCCGTCCACCGGCGTCGTCGACACGATCGTCACGGACGGAACCGCGGGGCTCTACCTCGGGTGGATCGTCGTGGCCACGGTCGCGAACGTGGCTGCCGTGCTCGCGGAGGCCGGCTTGCGCGAGTCGGTGAGCAGCCCCGGCTCGTGGGCGGTCGCCGTGCTCGCCGTCGCCGGACTGGTCGGTTCCGCGCTCGCCCTGTGGAGCCGCGGGCGTCTCGCCCCGAGCGTGGCCATCTGCTGGGGGCTCGCCTGGGTCGGCGTCGCCCGACTGACCGGCGATCTGCTCTCCGGGCCTGCCGCCTACGCGGCGATCGCCGCGGCGGCCGTGGTCGCGATCGTGACGGTGTCGGCACGCCTGCGTCGTGCGCGGACGACCGTGGAGAGCTGACGTCGCGCCGGCCGCGTGCGACACCGGTACCGTGCAGTGGCATGGCTCACCTGCTGCGACTCGACTCCTCCGCCCGGCCCGACGGCTCCGTCTCCCGCGAGATCACCGGCGCGTTCGCCGACGCCTGGGCGTCCGTGCCCGGGGCGACCGTCCGGTGGCGCAACCTGCACGCCGACCCGCTGCCGCACCTGCCGCACGCCGACCTGCACTGCGCGCCACCGCTGCGCCCGAGGGGCGCGACGATCAGCCATCGCGTCGAGCAGCACCAGCTGCAGGTCGTCGGCGAGCTCCTCGCCGCCGACGTCCTGCTCGTGGGAGCGCCGCTGTACAACTACTCGCTGCCCTCCACGCTCAAGGCCTGGCTCGACCACGTCCACGTGCTCGGCATGACGGCGCCGTTCCTCGAGCACCAGACCCAGCCGCTCGCCGGCCGGCCTGCGATCGTCGTCTCCAGCCGCGGGGCCGTGTACGACGACGCCGACGGACCGGAGGACCACGGCCGCCCGGTGCTGCAGGCCGTGCTCGGGGACGCGATGGGCATGCAGCTGACCTTCCTCGGAGCCGACGCCACGCTCGCCGACCTCGTGCCGGCGATGGCTCCCTTGCGGCAGCGCGCGCAGGAGGAGCGAGCCGCCGCCCTGCAGGCGGCCCGGGCGATGGGGGAGGAGCTCGCGCGCGAGGCGGCCGGGACCGGTACGGACGAGCCGGACGTCTGACCACCTGGCACGGGCGATGCCGGTGCCGCCCGGTCGCCCGCCAGCTACGTCGAGTTGATCTCGGCACGTGATCCGGGAGTGCCGTATCGGGCACACCGCGTGCACGTCCCCGCCTGCGGTCCCTACCGTGATGGGCATGCCGATCACCGTGCTCGACACCGCGTCCGGCATGCGGGAGGTGCTCACCGCGCCGCCGGCCGGCCGGCCCGACCTCCTGCGCGACCTGCTCGCGCCGATGGCGGACATGTATCGCTACGTTCCCGGCGAGGTCGACCTCGTCGCCCTGCACGCGATGTGCCAGGGCTTCCCGCTCGACCGGAGCACCGAGGACGTGCTGGCGGCCCTGGACCGCCTCGAGGCCGCGGACGCGTGGACGAGGGTCAGCGCCGCGCTGACCGATGCGGTCGAGCTCCTGACCGGTGCCGTCCCCGGGCTCGAGGTCCCGGACATCACCGTCCTGCTCGTGCTCGGGGATCCCGATGACGAGACGTTCATGGGCCCGGCGCGCGGCCTCAACGGCAACGGTGCGATGACCGGCTACATCCAGGTCACCCTGTGGCCGACCGAGGAGAACCTCGCCCGCCTCGAGGCGGCCGCCGTCCACGAGCTGCACCACAACCTCCGCTACGCGCCCGGCGGCGTGGTGTGGGACCCGGCCACCGTCGACGTCGGCGAGCACGTCGTCTCCGAGGGCCTGGCCGACGCCTTCGCGCGGCAGCTGTTCGGGAACGAGCTCGGACACACCCCGATCGGCATCCCGCACCTGGAGGACGACGAGGTGTTCGCGCACGTCCTCACCGGCCTGGACGTGACAGGCATGCAGAACGTCACCGCATGGGTGCTCGGGGACCCGATCGCCGAACGGTTCGGTGGTACCGGGGTGGGCGTGCCCACCGGCGGCGGGTACGCGGCCGGCAACCGTCTCGTCGACGCCTACCTCGCCCGGACCGGGCGGAGCGCCGCCGAGGCGCTGCACGTGCCCAGCGCGCAGATCCGCGCGGCGACCCCCGGGGCGGCGGCCGGTAGCGGGTGCGCCCACGGCGCGTGACCACGGCCGGGCCCGCCGCCTGGGCTAGCCTTCCCCGGTGACCGACGATCTTCCCCGCCGCGCCGCGGCCACCGCGGGACCGGTGCGGATCGTCGGCACCGGTCTGCTCGGCGCGAGCCTCGGGCTCGCCCTGCGCTCCCTCGGCGTCGAGGTCCGGCTGGCCGACACCTCCCCGGTCTCGCTCGCCCTCGCGCGCGACCTCGGCGCGGGAGACATCGCGGCCGGGAGCAGCGCCGTCGGGGGCGGACCCCCGACCGACGAGCCCGGGTCCCGGGAGCCCGCGACGCCCGCGATCGTCGTCGTGGCCACGCCGCCCGACGTCGCCGCCGAGGTCGTGCTGCGCGAGCTCGCCCACCACCCGGGTGCCGTCGTCACCGACGTCGCCTCCGTCAAGGACGTCGTCGCCCGGGACATCCTCCTCGGCGCGGGCGAGGCCGCGCCGCGCTACGTCGGCTCCCACCCCATGGCCGGGCGCGAGCGCTCCGGCGCCACCGGCGCGGACGCGGACCTCTTCGCCGGCCGGCCCTGGGTCGTGGTCCCCACCGAGCGCTCGTCGGCGGACGCGGTGCGGACCGTGCGGGCGCTCGCGCAGGACGTCGGCTCGTTCGCCGTCGACATGGCGGCTGCCGAGCACGACCGCGCCGTCGCCGTCGTGTCCCACCTGCCCCAGGTGCTGTCCTCGTTGCTCGCCGCGCGACTCAACCACGCCGACGAGGCCGCACTCGGGCTCGCCGGCCAGGGGCTGCGCGACACCACGCGGATCGCCGCTGCCGACCCCCGGCTGTGGAGCGCGATCCTCACCGGGAACGCGGCCGCGCTCGCCGCCGAGCTGCGGTCCGTGCGCGACTCGCTCGACGAGGTGCTGGGCGCACTGGATCTCGGCGTCGCCGACCCGCTCGCCGCCGGCGCGGTCCGCCCGCTCGCCGACGCGATCCGCGGCGGCAACGAGGGGGCCGCCCGCATCCCCGGCAAGCACGGGGGAGCGCCCCGCCGCTACGCCGAGGTCACCGTGCTCGTCCCCGACGCGCCCGGCCAGCTCGGCCGCCTGTTCAGCGAGGTCGGCGACGCCGGCGTGAGCATCGAGGACCTCGGCATCGAGCACTCGGCGGGACAACGCGTCGGTCTCGTGCGACTGTCGGTGGTGCCGTCGGCCGCCGCCGACCTGGAGATCGAGCTCGACCGCAGAGGCTGGAGGGTGGTCGCCTCATGACCACGGACGACATACCGACGACACCGGCACAGCGCTGGCCCGACCTGCCCGGCCGCGGCGCGGGCCTGCTCCTCGCGATCGACGGACCCGCCGGCTCCGGCAAGTCGACCGTCGCGCGGCGGGTCGCCGGCTCGCTCGGGCTCGCCTACCTGGACACCGGGGCGATGTACCGGGCGGCGACCCGCTGGTGCCTGTCCGGCGGGCTCGACCTCGCCGAGCCCGACCCGGCCGCCGTGACGGCCCGGGTGGCCACGATGCCGCTGACGATGGTCCTGGATCCCGAGCGGCCCCGCACGCTGCTCGACGGCGAGGACGTCTCGCAGGCCATCCGCACCCCGGAGCTCACCCGCCGCGTGGCCGCCGTCGCCTCGAACCTCGACGTGCGCGCCGACCTCCTACGCCGCCAGCGTGCGATCGTCGTCGACGAGACCACGCCGGGCCGGGCCTCGGTCTCTGCGGGCCGCGGGGTGGTCGCCGAGGGGCGCGACGTGACGACCGTGCTCGCCACGGACGCCGACGTGCGGCTGCTGCTCACCGCCAGCGAGGAGGCCCGGCTCGCCCGCCGCGCCCGCGAGGTCCGCGGCTCCAGCGACGCCGAGGCGGTCGCCGCGACGCGCGCCGAGGTCCTCGACCGGGACACGACCGACTCCGCCACCACGAGCTTCCTCACCGCCGCGGACGGGGTGACCACGCTGGACACCTCCGACCTCGACCTGCCCGAGGTCGTCGCCGCGGTCCGCGAGCTGGTGGCGTCGACGAAGGGACACCGATGACGGACAAGGACACCCGCTCGCGCGGCCGGCGCACGTCGGCGGACGACATCCTGCGCTGGGGCCCCGTGTGGTCCCGCAGGGTCGGGCAGGTGCTCGCCCACGGATGGTGGCGCACGAGGATCGTCGGTGCGGAGAACGTGCCGGCGACGGGACAGGGCATCGTGGCCTCCAACCACACCGGCATCGTCGACGGCCCGCTCCTGCACGGCGCCCTCCCGCGCGGCTCGCACATGATCATCAAGCAGGAGTTCTGGGACAGCCCGCTCGGGTTCCTCATGACGCTCGCCGGCCAGATCCCGGTCGACCGCCGTGCCGGTCGCAACGCCCTGCAGATCGCCAAGCAGTTCCTGTCCGAGGGCCGGCTCGTCGGGATCTTCCCCGAGGGCTCCCGCGGCCGCGGCGACGCGAGCCAGGTCCACGCGGGCGTGGCGTGGCTGGCCGTCCAGTCGGGCGCGCCGGTCGTGCCCGTCGCGATCCTCGGCACCCGCCCGCCCGGTACCCCCCGGTCCTACGTCTCCCCGCCGCGCTCGAGGCTCACGGTCGTCATCGGCGAGCCGGTGGCCGTCGAGGTGCCCGCGGGCGCGTCGGGCCGCACCGCCATCACCGCCGCGATGGAGCAGATCGGCCGGGCGCTGTCCGCGCACGTCGCCGACTCCGTGGAACGGACCGGCATCCCCCTGCCCGACGACGAGGACCCCCGATGAGCGAGCCCACCGACCCCACCACAGGCCCCACCGACGCCCCGGCCGCCGACCAGCGGCCGGCCGCCTCGACGCCCGGCGGCGACGGCACGCCGGCCACCGAGCCGGGCTTCGTCGTCGGGGACTGGGACTCCGACGCCCCGCCGGAGCGCCCCGACGTGCCCGAGGCCGACGACGACGACGAGGCCCGCCGCGCCGAGGCGCTCCTGGCCGGCCTGCAGCAGTACGACCTCGGCGACGAGGACCTCGCCGTGCTCGACGGCGAGGGACAGCTCGACGACGACACGGAGATCGAGGCCGGCCTGCCCGTGCTGGCCGTCGTCGGCCGACCCAACGTGGGCAAGTCGACCCTCGTCAACCGGATCCTGGGCCGGCGGGAGGCCGTCGTCCAGGACACGCCCGGAGTCACCCGGGACCGCGTGAGCTACCCGGCGGAGTGGGCCGGCCGCCGGTTCACGCTCGTCGACACCGGTGGTTGGGAGGTCGACGCCCGCGGCCTGGACGCCCAGGTCGCCCAGGCCGCCGAGACCGCGATCGATCTCGCCGACGCCGTGCTGCTCGTGGTCGACGCCGTCGTCGGTCCCACCGACACCGACGAACGGGTCGTCCAGCTCCTGCGCCGTTCCGGCAAGCCGGTGGTCCTCGTGGCCAACAAGGTCGACTCCGCCTACCAGGAGCCTGACGCCGCGATGCTCTGGTCGCTCGGCCTCGGCGAGCCCCACCCGGTCTCGGCCATGCACGGCCGGGGCAGCGGCGACGCTCTCGACGCCGCGATGGCGGTCCTGCCCGAGGTCTCCGCCGTCGCCGCCCCGCTCCCGCCCGGCGGCCCCCGGCGGGTCGCCCTCGTGGGACGGCCGAACGTCGGCAAGTCCTCCCTGCTCAACTCGCTCGCCGGCAGCGAGCGGGTCGTCGTCAGCGAGATCGCCGGCACCACCCGGGACCCGGTCGACGAGGTCGTCCACCTCGACGGGCGCGCCTGGTGGTTCGTCGACACCGCGGGCATCCGGCGCCGCGTCCACCAGTCGAGCGGCGCGGACTACTACGCGTCGATCCGCACCCAGGCCGCCATCGAGCGCGCCGAGGTCGGGGTGGTCCTCATGGACGCCTCCGAACCGCTGGCCGAGCAGGACCTGCGCGTCGTCCAGCAGGTGGTCGACGCCGGGCGTGCCCTGGTCGTCGTCATGAACAAGTGGGACCTCGTCGACGACGAGCGCCGCCACATGCTCGAGCGCGAGATCGAGCGGGACCTCGTCCAGGTGACGTGGGCGCCCCGCATCAACCTCGCGGCCATGACGGGCTGGCACACCAACCGCCTCGCCCGCGCGCTCGACGCCGCGCTGGACTCGTGGTCCACGCGCGTGCCGACGGGCCGGCTCAACGCGTTCATCGGCGAGCTCGCGGCCGCGCACCCGCACCCGGTCCGCAGCGGCAAGCAGCCCCGGATCCTCTTCGCCACCCAGGTGTCCGCGCGCCCTCCCCGGTTCGTGCTGTTCGCCTCGGGATTCATCGAGGCCGGCTACCGGCGGTTCATCGAGAACCGACTGCGGGCGGCCTTCGGCTTCGTCGGCACCCCCATCGAGATCTCGGTCCGGGTCCGCGAGCGACGCCGTGCCTGACGCCGCGCGCGTCGCCGACCCGGACGGTCAGGACCGGTCGGTCGGCGGACGCGCGCAGCCCGGGCGGGGCGAACGGCTGGGGTTCGCCGTCGGCGACGTCTTCATGGGCGGGGCCAGCTCGCTCATCTCCGTCGTCTACCTCATCTTCCTCACCGACGTCGTCGGCCTCAGGCCCGGCCTCGCCGGCTCGGTGGTGCTCGTGGCCAAGGTGTGGGACGCCGTCAACGACCCGCTCATGGGTGCCCTGTCGGACCGCACCCGCACGCGGTGGGGGCGCCGCCGGCCGTACATGATCGTCGGCGCGCTGCTGCTCGTGCCGGCGATGGCGCTGCTCTGGCTGCCGCAGCTGCCCGTCTCCGGCCAGCTGTCGATGTTCGCGTGGGCGGTGGCCTCCTACCTGCTGTACGCCACCGTGCAGACGGTCATGGCGGTGCCGTACGCGTCGTTGTCGACCGAGATCGCCACGGACTACGACGTCCGCAACCGCGTCAACACACTCAGGCTCCTGCTCTCCACCGTGTCCTCGGCGGTCTGCTCGCTGCTCGCGACCTTCCTGTTCGAGGCCTACCGCGGGGGCGACCTGACCGTCGGCGGGCTCTACACGGGGATCGTCCTCGGACTCGGTGTCGTCCTCGCGGCCTGCGTGCTGACCTCGGCCCTCGTCTCGAGGGAGCGGACGCCGCTGCCGGAGACGATCGAGCCCGTGACCCCGCGCGCGTTCGTCGCGCCGCTGCGGATCCCCACGTTCCGGCGCCTCCTGGGCATGTACCTCGGCCACTCCCTGGCGCTCGACATCATCACGGCCTCGCTCCTGTACTACACGCTGTACGTGGTGTCCGGCGCGAGCTCCCAGGTGGTGCTCGGCCTCTTCATCGCCGTCAACGTCGTGGCCTACCCGATCGTCACCGCGCTCGTCGGGCGCGTGTCGAAGGCGACCGTCTACCGCACCCTGCTGCCGCTGGGGATCGCCGCGGCGGCCGGCGTCGCCCTGTACCCGGGGACGTGGCCCGTGTGGGGCCTGTACGGCGTCGCGCTCGCGCTGGCCGTCGGCATGGCCGGCGCCCAGCTCATGCCGTGGGTGATGTTCGGGGACGTCGTCGACGACGCCGAGCTCGCCACCGGCCGCAGGGACGCGGGCTCCTTCAGCGGTCTCATGACGTTCGTGCGCGGGCTGGCGACCGCCGTCGTCGTCCAGCTCATCGGGCTCGTGCTCGAGCTCACCGGCTACGTCGCGCCCGTCGGCACCGAGGTCGTCGAGCAGTCGGAGGCTACCCGGTGGGGGATCCGGCTCGTGCTCGGCGTGGGGGTCGGGGCCATGCTCCTGCTCGGCCGGCGGGTCTCGCGCGGCTACCCGATCACGCGCGACCGCGCGCTGGTGACGGCGCGGACGCTCGCGGAGCGACGTGGGGCGGCCGGGGGGCCGGCATGAGCGCGCGACGCCTGCGGCGGCTCGGCCACGACGCGCCGCCGCCCACCGACGACCCCGGCATGGGCGAGAAGATGGGCCCCTCCGGGTTCGCCGCCCTGCCCGATCTCGTGGCGGGACGACCGGTCGACGTGGCGCCGCTGCTCGACCGGGCGCGCTTCGTCGACCTGCGCATCGACTGCGCCGACTTCCGGGCGCTCACGCTCGCGCGCGTGGTGCACGCGGACCTCGCGAACGCGGAGGTCGCGAACGCGGAGGTCACGTCGGGGTCCGGGGAGCGCGCGAACGCGGAGCTCGCCGCAGGGACCGGGGCCCGTGCGCCGTGGCGCGAGGCGCGTGCGCCGTGGCGCCTGCCGGCCGAGGTCCGGGACCGGCTCCGCGACACCCTCACAGGTTTTAGGTACTCCCTCGACGTGCCGGGCGACGACTCGATGTGCCTGTGGTCGGAGAACCACCAGGTCGTGGCGGCGGTCGCGGAGCACGCGGCGGGGCTCGCGTACCCGACCCGGCGCTTCTCCGCGTCCGGGGCGACCGGCCGTGAGCACGCCGATCTCGCCGCCGACCGGCTCCGGACGTGGCTGGCGGACCGGTTCCGGATCGGGTTCGTCGAGTGGCTCTCGCCCACGTACTACGAGGAGGACGCAGCCGCGCTGGCCGTCCTCATCGACGTGACCGACGACGAGGATCTGCGCGAGCGGGCGCGCGGGGCCCTCGACCTGCTGACGATCGACCTCGCCCTGCACTCCGCCGGCGGGGTGCTCGTCGGCAGCGCGGGCCGGGCCTACGGCGCGCAGAAGGTGGCGCCGTCGACCCAGGAGGTCGCCCCGGTCCTCGCGTGGCTGCTCAACGACCGGTCAGGGCGCGCGCCGGTGCACCGGGACGACGACGCGGTGCGAGCCCGCGGTGCCGACCGCCTCGGCGGCCTGCTGCGCGTGTCCTCCTACCGTGCGCCGGCGGTGGCGCGGTCGATCGTCGCGGACACCTCGCCGATGCTGGTGCGGGAGAGCTTCGGCCTCGACATCGGCGAGGTCGCCGGATACGTCGCCGACCCGGACGACCTCGAGCGCAGGGGGTTGCTGCTGTGGTCGATGGAGTCGTTCACGGACCCCGAGTCGGTGCGCATCACGATGGCCCTCGTGGCGCGGTGGGGACTGTGGCGCAACCGGTTCCTCTCACCGCTGGCCGCGTTCCGGCACGTCCCGCGCGCGATCCTGCCCGCCCTCGTGCACGCCGTGGACCCGGCCACGCGGGGAGTGACGATCCGTCGTGCGGACGTGACGACCTGGCGGCGGAGCGGGCTCGCGCTGTCGTCGGTCCAGCACCACGAGCCGGGTGGGTACGGCGACCAGCAGCACCTGTGGCAGGCGACCCTGCCCGGGGGAGTCCCGGTCCTCGCCACGCATCCGGGGCGGGCGATGTTCGACGACGTCGCGCGGAACTTCTCCCCGTCGGCGTGGACCGGCAACGGGCGCAACCCCGACGTCGGCCAGGACGGTCAGGTGCTCCTCGCGCTGCACCGCCTCGGGGGGCGGCACGGGTATCTCGAGCGCGAGCGGCACCGGTGGACGCACCTGCTGTGGCGGGAGGACCGGTTCGACCGGCAGGACCGGGGCGACGACTGGGTGGTCGCGCAGGCGGGCGACGGCCTGGTCGGCGTGCGGTCCCTGCGTCCGATGCGCACCGGCGAGCCCGGGGAGCTCGTGCAGGCCGGCGACGTCACCGGATGGGCGGTGGTCGTGGCGGACGCCGGCGAGGGGTTCCCGTCCTTCCGTGAGCGGATCCGGCGCTCGACGCTGCAGATCGACGACGCCGGCCGCACCCTCGTGCTCCGGATCGCCGGCGACGACGCCCGGGTGCCCGGCGGGACCGCGACCGGTGCCGGCGACCCGGCGTCCGTGCCAGGCCGGGACGGGCGGGTGCCCGTCGGCGAGTGGCGCCTCACCTGGCGTCGGGGGATGTACCGCGACGGCGCGGCCCTGACGCGTGAGCACCCGCGGCTCTCGTTCGGGGACACCCACGTGGAGCGGTTCCCGGACCGCCTCACGGTCCGGCACGACGGTCACGAGCTCGTCCTCACGCCCCGTGGTCGGCAGGAGCAGCGGTGATGAGGTTCGCCCTTGCGCGCACGGTCGAGCTGCTCGACGATGTCGTCGCCTCGGACGCCACGCGGCCCGTCCGGCCGTGGATGTGGGGACCGGCCCTGCTCGGGCTCGCGCTCGCCGAGGTGGAGACCGCCGTCGGCGACCGCGGCTACGAGGCATGGCTCGCCCGGTTCGCCGACCACCACCTCGAACGGGGCGCGCTGCCGGTCAGTGCGGACACGATCGCCCCCGCGCTGGTCACCGCCGAGCTGGCCCGCCGCACCGGCGAGTCGCGCTACGCCCGGGCCACCGACCGCGCCCTGGCCGCCGTGCGTGCGGAGGAGCCGCTCGGCGGCCCGCCGGGCGGGGGAGCGGCGAACCACCTCGGTACGTCGGGCTACTCGAGGTTCTACCCCCGGTCGGTGTGGGTGGACTCGCTGATGATGGTCGGCGTGCTCGCGGCCCGCGAGGGCGCGGCCCGGGGGGACGAACGGCTGACCGCCACGGCCGCCGCGATGCCGGGCGCCTTCGCCGACCTGCTGCAGGATCCGGTCACCGGGCTGTGGGCGCACTCGTGGTGGGCGCCGGGGCGGTTCGGCGGCGCGCACGGGCGGCGGTACCCGCGCGTGGCCTGGGCGCGGGGGAACGCCTGGGTCGTCGCGGCACTCCCGGCGATCCTCGAGGTCGTGGGGTCCGGACCTCCTGCCGGGCCGGGTTCGCCGGCGGGCCGGCCGGACCCGGTGGCCGACGGGGCGTCGCGCCCCGTCGAGCTCGCGCGAGCCGTGGACGTGCTCGGGTCGACCAGCGCGGCGACCCGGCGTCGTCAACGGCCCGACGGCACCTGGCCGACGCTCCTGGAGCCGTCCGGAGGCTACCGCGAGCTCTCCGCCACCGCGCTCGTGGCCGGCGGCTGGTTGCGGGCCGTTCGGCTCGGGCTCCTCGAGGAGTCCTACGTGGTGCCCGCCCGGCGCGCGCTGGCCGCGGTGGTCGGCGCGGTCGACCGGCGTCATGGCCGATGGTCGTTGCCCGAGGTCTCGGGCCCGACGATCCCGCTGCCCGTCCTGCCGCGCGCGGGCTATCTTGCGGTGCGCCCGGGGCGCGACCATCCGTGGGGGCTCGCCGCGCTCGCGCTCGCGGCGATCGAGGACGACCGCCTCGCGTAGCGGCGTTGTCAGTCGTCCTGCGGACTCAGGCCGAGCGCATCGCACTCCGTGCGCAGACCGCTGACCGCGTCGTCGGCGGCCTGCTGGTCGAGGAACTGTTGCGCGGACACGAGGTCCGTGCCGTGCTCCTCGAGCTCGTCGTAGGTCGGGTCGGCGACCGATGCGGCGGACGCGAGCTGGACGATGATGCCGAGCCGCGCATGGACCGGGTCGTCGTCGATCCCGCCGAGTGACATGAGGTCCAGCGGTTCCGGCAGCTGGTCGACGACCGAGCACACGTGAGCGGCGTCGGATGCGGGGCCCGGAGCAGCCTCGTCGGCGGAGCCCGCGCTCGGCAGGACGAGCCACACGACGAGGAACCCCAGTCCCGCGCCGACGAGCACGGCAACGAGGGCGGCAAGGACCTGCGGCCCTGAGCGGCGCTCCGGTCGTCCGGAGGCGGTGTGCGCGGTCATGATGTGCCCTCCGTCAGACCGAGGTCCGTGCAGGTGGTGCGGAGCGCGTCGAGTCCCTGGGTGACCCTGGTGCTGTCGAAGAACAGGGTCGCCTCGCGGATCTCGGTTCCGCTGTCCCGGATCGGCTCGTAGGTGGGATCGACCAGGCTGGCGGCCGCACCGAGATCGGCTATCGAGTGCAGCAGTCCCCACGTCGGGTCCTGCTCGAGATCGCCGAGGCTCTCCAGGTCGACCTCGCTCGGCAGCCGGTCCGCCACGCCGCACGCATAGGCGGCGTCGGCCTCCGCGGACGAGACCTCGGGGGCCTCGTCGTCGCGGAGGAACCACCCGGCCGCCGCTCCCACACCACCACCGACGACGAGCGCGACGACCGCGACAGCGACCAGCAGACCGCGGCCCCTGCGCGGGGGCGCGTGGGGCCCACCGGGGGTCCGGCATCCCACGGCGGTTGGTGTCCCTGCCACGTCGGTGGCTGCGACGCGTGCGGAGCGGGTCCCTCCCCCCGACGATCAGGCGTCGGCGTCCCATGCCAGGTCAAGGCGCTCACACTCCTCCCGGAACTGAGCCAGTGGCTCGGTGGCTGCGGCGATGTCGAACGCCCGCTGTTGGGCCGACCTGATCTCGCCGCCGAGCTCCTGGAGCGGGACGAACGTGGCGTCGGCCGCCGCTGCGGCCGAGGGAAGGACCATCAGCGCGCCCAACCGGTAGAAGAGCGGATCGTCGTGGTCGGCGATCATCTCGTTCGAGAGGTCGTCCGGAAGCTCGCCGGCGATGCGGCAGGCGTGCGCCGCATGTTCGCGGGGCTGCAGGCTCTCGGAGGCGTCGTCGTCGACGAGGAGGAGGCGGTGCAGCAGGAGACCGAGCCCGACCCCGACGGCGAGCGCGAGAACGGCGACGATCGCTCGGACCGGGCCTGCGCCGCGCCCACGGTCCGACGGGAGCGCGGTGGCGGAGGACCGTGCGGGCGGACCCCCGTGGTGGGTACTCATCACGCGTCCTCCTCGAGACGGTCGCACTCGGCGCTCAGGTCGCCCAGCGCGGCGTTCACGCCCGGTTCGTCGAAGTTGACGATGCTCCGATGCAGCGTGGCTGCGTGCTCGAGGAGCGCGGCGTAGCGCTCGTCGTCCGCGTCCGCGTCCGCGGCAGCGGCCAGCTCGTGGACGGACAGCGCGAGTATGTAGCCGGGATCGTCCGAGCCGCTGGTGGCGCCGTAGTCCCAGTCGGACTCAAGGTCGCGGGAGACCGCGCAGGCATGCGCGGCGTCCGCCTCGGCCGCCGAGAGCTCGCCGGGCTCGCCACCCCCGATCAACCAGCCCACCCCGACGCCGACGGCGGTCCCGACGACCAGCAGCCCGACGCCGATCGGGACGAGGTGGCGGCGTGGGGGAGCAGCGGGGGCGTGAGGTTGGGCGGCGTACTGCTGCTGGGGATGTGCCTGCTGCGGCCAGGCCTGATCGCCGTCCTGCTGGGGCGGGTAGGAATGCTCCGGCCCGGGCTGGTAGCCGTGCGTCCGGGTAGGGTGCGGCTGTTCCGGCCACGGCTGATGCCCGTGCGGCTGCGGGGGGCCGTGCTGGTGCGGGCCGTAGTGACGAGGAGACGGTTGATGAGGGGAGAACTCCGGGGGGCGGGCCATCGCCTCACTGTGCCCGGGGGTCAATGGCAGGTCAATGTCTGACCGTGCGCGCGAATGGACAGGGGTACCCCGGCCCCATGCTCGCTGGTGACGTGACGTGCGCGACGCTCGGCGGATTGGAGAAGCGGCGTCCCCGCGGTGTAATCTCGTGCGGTCCCGCGGTGCTCCGCGGAGACGGGCTGTGGCGCAGCTTGGTAGCGCACTTGACTGGGGGTCAAGGGGTCGCAGGTTCAAATCCTGTCAGCCCGACCATGTGATGTCTGAAGGCATCTCGAGGGCCCGAACTCACGGACGTGGGTTCGGGCCCTCGTCATGTTCGGGGTCGGTAGTCGCGGTCGGTGAGACGCGCTCACACTCCGCTCGCGGTACTTGGTGCTGCAGGAAACCGCGCCGCCTCAGCGCGCCCTGATCTGGTCCAGCGCCCGTTCGAGGCGGCCCACGGCGGCGTCGACGTCGGCGAGCTTGTCCAGCCCGAACAGACCGATCCGGAAGGTGGAGAAGTCCTCGCCCTCACCGCACTGCAGCGGCACGCCGGCCGCCACCTGCACGCGGGCCTCCTTGAACGCCGCGCCGCTGCGCAGCTCCGGGTCGTCGGTGTGCACGACGACCACGGTGGGCGCGGCGAAGTCGGGGGCCGCGACCGACGGCAGCCCGCGGGAGGCCAGGAGGTCCCGCACGCGGGCGCCCAGCTCGATCTGTGCCGCGCGCTGCGTCTCCAGCCCGCGCTCCACGGTCTCGCGCATGAGGTCGAGGTTGTGGGTGAGCGTGTCGGTGGGCATGGTTGCGTGGTACGGCGCGCGTCCCTCGCGGTAGTCGTCGGCTATCGAGAGCCACTTCCTCAGGTCGGCCGCGAAGCTCGTGCTCGTGGTCGAGAGGACCGCCTCGCGACCCGCCTCGCCGAGCATGACGTAGCCGGCGCCGGGAGAGCCGCTCCAGCCCTTCTGCGGCGCGGTGAGCAGCACGTCCACGCCGGTGTCGGACATGTCCACCCACAGCGCCCCGGAGGCCACGCAGTCGAGGACGAACAGCCCGCCGACCTCGTGCACCGCGTCCGCCACGGTGCGCAGGTAGTCGTCGGGCAGGACCATGCCGGCCGCGGTCTCGACGTGCGGCGCGAACACGACCTCCGGCCGCCTCTCGCGGATTGCCGCGACGACGTCCTCGACCGGCGCGGGCGCCCACGCAGCCTGTGGCTCCGTCGTCGTCGGCCGTGCGGCGCACACCGTCACGTCGTCCGTGATCGACCCGGCCTCGAGGATCTGCGTCCATCGGTAGGAGAAGAGGCCGTTGCGCACGACGAGCACGCGGCGCCCGGTGGCCAGCTGGCGGGCGACCGCCTCCATCGCGTAGGTGCCGCCGCCGGGCACGACCGCTGCGCTGCGGGCGCTGTACGTCGTGCACAGGATGTGGAGGACCTCCTGCAGCACCCCGACGAAGCGCCGCGACATGTGGTTGAGGGAGCGGTCGGTGAAGACCACCGAGTACTCGAGGAGGCCATCGGGGTCGACGTCGTCGTGCGGCAGGATCACACCATCACTCTGCCACGTCCGACCGAGCGATCTCTGTCTCGACCCGGTCTCGCACGCCGGGGTCGAGGGCGACGATGCGCACCCGCTGCACGTCGGTGGGGGTAGTGAGGATCGTCGTCACCGCTGCCCTGACGGCGTCGTCGAGCGGCCAGGCGTACACCCCTGCGCTGATGAGCGGGAACGCCACCGTGCTCGCCCCGAGCTCGTCGGCGACCTGGAGCGAGCGGCGGTAGCAGGACTCGAGCAGCGACCGGTCGCGCTGCCCGGCGCCGTAGTTCGGTCCCACGGTGTGGATCACCCAGCGTGCCGGCATGTCGCCCGCCGTGGTCCAGCCGGCGTCACCGGTGGCGAGCCCGTCGGGGAACCGCGCGACGCAGTCCGCCAGGACGGATGGTCCACCCACGCGGTGGATCGCACCGTCGACGCCGCCGCCTCCGCGCACCCGGTTGTTGGCGGCGTTGACGAGGGCATCGACGTCCTGCCGTGTGAGGTCGCCCAGCACGGCGGTCAGCTCGGTCATCGGCCCAGTCTGGGTCGCCTCCGCCCGGGCGTGCAACGGATCACGACACGCACGACGCCGGAGGAACGGGGCCGGCCGGTCCGCGCACGGAGCACCACGGTCCGTACCGTGTCCGCACGGCACCGGTGCCGACCAACCGACGGGGGAGACATGAGCACGCACGAGGAACCAGCAGCGCACGAGCACCCAGGGTCGCCCGACGGCACGAGCGCCCGTACGCTCGCGATCACCCAGAACATCACCGTCGACGGCCGGGTCGAGATGCTGGGGGACTGGTTCGACCCGGCCGCGCAGGACGAGGAGCTCCTCGCGGAGATCCACCGGCAGGATGCGACCTGCGACGCGCTGCTGCTCGGCCGCCGGACCTTTCTCGACCTTCGCGGCTACTGGCCGGAGCAGACGGACGACCGGACCGGCATCGCCGACCAGCTGGGCACCGTGGCCAAGTACGTCGTCTCGACGACGTTGGCCGACCCCGGATGGCAGCGCTCCACGATCATCGGCCAGGACCCGCTCGCGGCGATCCGCGACCTCAAGCGCCGACCGGGGCAGGACATCGTGTGCACCGGCAGCATCACCCTGTGCCACGCCCTCCTCTCGGCCGGGCTCGTGGACGAGGTCCGGCTGTTCACCTACCCCGTGATCCAGGGCCGAGGCCGACGGCTGTTCCCGGACGATCTCCCCGCTGTCGACGCCCGCCTCGACCGATCGATGTCGTTCGGCAACGGAGTGACCTACACGGGCTGGTCCCTGCAGTGACCTCCGGGGCCGCGACGATCGAAGGATCGCCGCAGGTCAGGCGTTAGGTTGCGCGTATGGACACGACCTGGATCCTCGTAGTCGTCGCCCTGCTGGGCCTGTCGGCGACGGCGGCCGGCGTCGTCGGGATCGTTCGCGACGGCAGGCGGATCAGCACGCTGGTTCGTGCCGTCCTCGGGCTAGGCACCGCCGTCCTCGCCGTCGCTCTCCTGCTCTACTCATGGGGGCACGAGGGGATGCTCCTCACGGTCGGCATCGCGGCACTCGTCGTGGTGGTGCTCGGGAACGTACTCGGCTATCCGCTGCTGGTGCTCTTCCTCCTGTGGAGCGGCGTCACCGTCCTGCGGCGGGAGAGCCGCACTCTCGGCAACGCGCTGGCCCTGGTGGCCGGCGTCGGGCTGGTGCTGCTGCCTGGCACGCTGGGCCTGCTGGAGCCGTCCGGGACCGCGCAGCCTGATGCCGGTTACATGGTCCGGTACGCGGTGCACCTGGCGCTCGTTCTGATCGTGGCCGAGCTCGCCTTCTCCTTCGCGGCGTTCCTCGGCGCCTCCGTGCTCTACCGGTGGCGCAGGACCCGGGTCGTGCCCGAGGCGGTCATCGTCCTCGGCTCGGGACTGCGCGACGGCGAGGTGCCACCCCTGCTATCCGGCCGTCTCGAGCGAGGACTCCGCGCGCAGCAGGAGCACGACGGTCGTCCCGTGATCATTACCAGTGGCGGACAGGGCCCGGACGAGCCTCGTTCCGAGGGCGTCGCGATGCGCGAGTACCTGCTCGAACGCGGCACCGAGCCGGACCGGGTGGTCGCCGAGACGGAGTCGAGGAACACCTCGGAGAACCTCCGGTTCTCACGGCGACTTCTGACCGCCGCTGACGCCCCGGTGGAGGTCGTCACCAGCAGCTACCACGTGTTCCGAGCCGCACTGCTGACTCGCGACCTCGGCATGCGGGCGCGCGTGCTCGGGTCGCGCACCGCCTGGTACTACGTCGCCAGTGCGATGCTGCGAGAGTTCGCCGCGCTCACGCGCGACCACCTGCGCCTGCATGCGACCGTGGTCGTCCTGCTCGTGGCCCTGGCCGTGGCCCTCACCCTGGTGGTCGTCCCGGCGTCGGGCACGCCGACGGGCTCACCGTGAGCACCGACGACGAGGAAGGACGGCGACTCATGATCAGTACACCGCTGACCGACGAGCTGCTGCGCGGCCACGAGATGCTCGAGCACACCCCGCGAGGCCGGCGCCCGCACCGCCTGCCCGGCTGGGTCCTCGACCAGGTGCCGGACCCGCGGATGGCGGCGATGGAGGCCCAACCCTCGGGCGTACGGGTCGCGATGCGCACGACGGCGCGGACCGTCGAGCTCACCGTCCACCCGACCCGGCTGACCCTCCTCGGCTTCGACCGGCCGCGCGGCGCCGTCGACCTCGTCGTCGAGAACCGGCTCGTCACCAGCGACGTGCTCACGGGCGGCGACACGATCGAGACCGACCCGAGGACCGGGCTGACGACTCGGTCCGAGGGCCCGCCGCACGTGGCCCGCTTCGAGCTGGACCCGGGCGACACGCTCGTCGAGCTGTGGCTGCCGCACAACGAGTCGGTCGAGCTCCTCGAGCTGCGCACCGACGCACCGGTGGCCCCCGCACCGCCGGCGGGTCGGAGGTGGCTCCACCACGGCAGCTCCATCAGCCAGGGCTCGAACGCGACGTCGCCGGCCCGCACCTGGCCCGCTCTCTCCGCCCGCCTCGGCGGCGTCGAGCTGCGCAACCTGGGACTGGGCGGGAACGCGCTGGTGGATCCCGGCGTCGCGCGCGTCATGCGCGACACCCCGGCGGACCTGCTCAGCGTCAAGCTCGGCATCAACGTCGTCAACGCCGACGCGATGCGCGTGCGCACCTTCGTGCCGGCCGTGCACGGGTTTCTCGACACGATCCGCGAGGGCCACCCGACCGCGCCGCTGGTCCTCGTGTCCTCGACGCACTGCGCGATCCACGAGTCCACGCCCGGTCCAGGGGCGTTCGAACCCGCGAGCCTCACGACCGGGCAGGTGAGGTTCGCCGCCACGGGGCGGCCCGGTGACACCGAGCTCGGCCGCCTCACCCTGACGGTGGTCCGCGAGGTGCTCGCCGAGGTCGTCGCGGGTCGCGACGACCCCCACCTGCACCACCTCGACGGCACCGCGCTCTACGGCGCGAAGGACGAGGCGGACCACCCCCTGGCCGACGCCCTGCACCCCGACACGGCCGCCCACGAGCTCATCGGGACGAGGTTCGCGGAGTACGCGTTCGGCACCGCCGGCCCGTTCGCCGGGACGGACGACGGCGACCGGACCGGGGAGGAACGCCCCGCCGCATCCCCACGGCAGCCACTCGACCAGGGGTAAGGTCCATCGACGCCGCCGCGTCGCTCGGACGCCGGCACACCGACGGGTGCGACGAGGGACGAGGGAGGCGACGTGCCGGAGGAGACGCCGCCTGGCCGACGTGTGGTCGAGTGCATCCGGGCGATGGGTCCGATCTCCCGGGTCGACGTCGCCCGCGAGACGGGCCTCGCCCCCGCCACGGTCAACCGGTGGGTCGCGCGGATGATGCGCTCGGGCCTCGTCCGGGACGTCGGTGCGGACCTGGGGACCGGCGGACGCCCCTCGGTGCTCGTCGAGCTCGACGAGCGCCACGGGGTCGTCCTCGCCGTCGACGTCGCCGACCGGCACCTCGACCTCGCCCAGCTCGACCTCAACGGAGCGGCGGTGAGCACCGAGCGCATCCCGACGTCGGGGGCGACCGGGGACCAGCGGCTCGACGAGGTCCTGGGGCACATCCTGGCCGCCGTGCAGGCGGAGGACTCCCCGCCCGTGCTCGCCATCGGCGTCTCGGTCCCCGGCCCGGTGGACAAGCGGGGCACCGTGCTCTTCGCCCCCTCCCTCGACTGGCACGAGGTCCCGCTCGGACGCCTCCTGGTGGAGGCCACCGGACTCAGCGTCGTCGTCGAGAACGACGCCAACCTCATCGCGCTCGCCGAGTACTCCCGCGGACCGTGGGAGAACGTGCAGACACTGGTGACGATCGCCGTGTTCGACGGCGTCGGCATGGGCATCGTCGAGGGCGGCAGGGTGTGGCGCGGTGCCACCGGTGCTGCCGGCCAGGTCGGACGGATGCTCTTCACGCCGGACGCGCTGGGCACCACGTTCGAGGGCTTCGGCGACCTCGAGCTGCACCTGGGGCGGGTCGGCATCGTCGCCCGCGGTGCCCGCCGAGGGCTCGTCCCCGTCGGCGACCCGCGCGACGCCGACGTCGTCCTCGAGCTCGCCGCCGCCGGCGAGCCCCGTGCGCGGGCGCTCCTGGGCGAGCTGCTCGACGACTACGCGTTCGCGCTGGTCAACATCTGCGCCCTGCTCGAGCCCGACGTCGTCGTCATGTCGGGACTGTTCGACCGCTGGGGCGACCTGGTGATCCCGCTCATCGCCTCGCGCATGGCCGGCCAGGTCATCACCATGCCGCGGCTCGAGCGGCCCTCCATCGGTCCATCCGGGGCGATGACGGGGGCCGGGCTGCGGGCGTTCGAGGAACGCGGCGGCCTCGGCTCGCTCATCGAGCCCTGACGGCACCTCCTGTGCGGAGCGCCCTCCACAGGGCCCGTCCCGGCCGACCGGCACGCCCGCCGGGGCGGCCTGGCTGTGTCCCACGGCACGGCGCGCCGACACGCGACACTCCGTGTGATCCAATGCGCTTGACGCCGGCGAACCGCCGGAGGTAGTTTCGCGGCACGACTTCAAATCACCCCGAAAATAAGTCGGCCACCGGTTCAAGGAGGAACTGTCATGCGCAAGCGCACAGGAGCTACGGCAGCAGCAGGACTGTCGTTCGCGTTGCTCGTCGCGGCCTGCGGGTCGGGCGACGACGGCGGCGACGGTGGCGGCGGCGGTGAGGGGGAGGCCCAGGAGGGTCCCTTCACCATCGGCGTCAGCAACGCGTTCGTCGGCAGCGAGTACCGCACCCAGATGATCGAGGTCATCGAGGAGACGTTCGCCGAGTACGAGGAGCAGGGCGTCGTCGACGAGCTCGTCATGGAGAACGCGGACGCGGACGTCAACGGCCAGATCCAGCAGATCCGCAACCTCATCAACCAGGACGTCGACGTCATCATCGTCGACCCGAACTCCGCCACGGCCCTCGACGCCGTGTTCCAGGAGGCCATCGGCCAGGACATCGCCGTGTTCGCGATCGACCAGGCCGTGGAGTCCGAGGACGTCATCAACGTCGGCATCTCCCAGGAGGACCTCGGTCGAGCCAGCGCCGAGTGGTTCGCCGCCGAGGTCGGCGAGGGCGCCAGCATCGTCACCGTCGAGGGCGCGTCCGGCAACCCGGCGACCGACGCCCGCTGGGCCGGTGCCGAGCCGGTCTTCGAGGAGGCCGGCATCGAGGTCGTCGCCCGCGGCGACGGCGGCTGGGACCAGTCCGTGGGCCAGACCACGGCGACGGACCTCATCTCGACGAACCCCGACATCGACGGCATCTGGACCTACGACGGCATGGCCCAGGGTGTGCTGCGCGCCGTCCAGGCGGCCGACGCCGTGGAGGACCTCGTCATCGGTGGTGAGGCGCGGGTCGGCTTCATGTCGATGTGGAGCACCATGCTCGAGGAGGGCACGGACTTCTCCAGCATCGGTGTCATCAACCCCCCGGGGACCGGCGCCGCGGCGATGCACATCGCCATCCGGATGCTCCAGGGCGAGGAGCTCGACGAGTCGCAGCTGGAGAACGGCAACACCGTCGTCCTCGAGCTCGCCGACCCCGTGACGAACGAGAACTTCGAGGAGCAGTGGGCCGAGGTCTCCGACCAGCCCGACACCTACGTCCTCGACTCGGTCCTCACCGCCGAGGACGTCGACCAGTACTTCGCCGGCTGAACGCGGGCGGCGCCACCGCCAGGTGGCGCCGCCCCTCCCGCTCGCCCGGGTCCCGCTCGCCGCACCACGCGACGCGGCGGGGCCGGGCGAGCCTCACACCATGTCCGGGGACACGTCCCGGCCCGACCCACTACCGCCCCACGACACTCGCCCCAAGGAGGTGCCCTCGTGACCACCCTCGCGATCGACCAGGTCGACAAGCGATACGGCGGCGTCCAGGCGCTCAAGGATGCGTCGCTCGAGCTCCGCGCCGGCGAGGTGCACGGGCTGCTCGGGCCGAACGGCTCCGGGAAGTCGACGCTCAACAAGGTGATGTCCGGCGCCGTCAAGCCCGACCGCGCCCGGATCCGCGTCGACGGCACCGAGATCTCGATCGACCGGCCGCTCGACGCCCAGCGCCACGGCATCGCGTCGGTCTACCAGCACCTCTCCATCGTTCCCCACCTCACCGTGGCGGAGAATCTCGTCCTCGGCACCGAGGCCACCCGGGCGGGCTTCCTCGCCCCCGGGCGGCAGCGGAAGCGCATCGACGAGGTGCTCGAGCGGCTCGCGCCCGGGCTCGGGCCGAGGGTGCGCCCCGACACCCGCGCCGGCCGCCTCGGTCCCGGGCAGAGCCAGATCCTCGAGCTCGGCAAGGCCTGGCTGCGGGACCCGCGCTTCCTCGTCCTCGACGAGGCCACCGCCTCCCTGCACCGCGACCAGGTCGAGCTCCTGTTCTCCGTGGTCCGGGAGCTGACCGCGGACGGCGTCGGCGTCGTCTTCGTGTCCCACCGGATGGAGGAGGTGCTCGCGCTGTGCCAGCGCGCGACCATCCTGCGCAACGGGCTCAATGTCGCGACCGTGGAGGTCGCCGAGACCACCGACAAGGAGATCGTCCGCCTCATGGTCGGTGACGATCTCGCCGCCCGGGTCGGTGCGGCGACGGAGACCAACCGACGACCGGACCAGGACCCCGTCATCGCGACGACCGACCTCGTCGCCGACGGGGTCGACAGGGTGACGCTCCAGGTGCGCCCCGGAGAGGTCCTCGGCCTCGGTGGTCTGCAGGGCCAGGGCCAGTCCGAGCTCCTGCTCTCGCTGTTCGGCGCGAACCCGGCCGGCGCCGGCGAGATCTCCGTCGGTGGCCGTCCGCGGCGCCTCGGTCGCCCCCGCACCGCGATCCGCGCCGGCATCGCTCTGGTCCCCGGCGACCGCGGCAAGGAGGGGCTCTACGACAAGCGCTCGATCCAGGAGAACATCTCCACCGTCTCGCTGCGGGCCCGTAGCCTCCTCGGCGCCATCTCCATGCGTAAGGAGCGCTCGGTCGCCCGCGAGCAGGTCAAGGCGATGAGCATCAAGATCGGCTCGCTCGACGACCCGGTGAGCAGCCTGTCCGGCGGCAACCAGCAGAAGGTCGTCATCGGGAAGTGGCTCCCGGCCAACCCCCGCATCGTCCTGCTCGACGACCCGACCAAGGGCGTCGACGTCGGGGCGAAGGCCGAGATCTACACGATCATCCGCGCGCTGACCGCCGACGGGGTCGCGGTCGTCCTCAACTCGAGCGACGACACCGAGCTCGAGGAGCTCGCCGACCGCGTGCTCGTCCTGTTCGAGGGCGGGGTCGTCAGCGAGCTCGAGGGCGACGAGATCACCCACTCCGCGCTCGTGGCGAGCGCGCTGCGGGTCGACGACGAGGAGGAGGCCATGCCCTCATGACGCAGACCACCGAGAGCTCGACCTCGAGCTCCACCACCCGCACGGTCGGCGACATTCTGCGCGACGGCAGCTGGCAGCGGCGCCTGAACTTCTCCCTGTCGGGATGGGTGACGCTCGGCCTCCTGGTCGGGGTGATCGCGCTCAACGCGTCGCTCCAGCCCACGTTCTTCACCGAGTACTCGATCACGAGCAACTTCGCCACCTTCGCCCCGCTCGTGCTCGTCGCGGTCGGACAGGCGATCGTCGTCATCGGCGGCGGCCTGGACCTCTCGGTCGGCTCGAACCTCGCGGTCTCCAGCGTCGTCTCCCTGCGCGTCATGGACGGCGACGACAGCAGGATCCTGCTCGGCATGGCGGCGGGCGTCGCCACCGGTGCGCTCTGCGGGCTGCTCAACGGGGTCGTCATCGCGGTCGTCCGGCTCCAGCCGCTCATCGCCACGTACGCGACCGGGTCGGTGTTCGCCGGAGCCGCCCTCGTGGTGCTCCCGTCCCCGGGCGGCAGCGTCCCCGGTGACATGGTGAGCACCTACCGCGACACGGTCGCCGGCCTGCCCGTCGCGGCCCTCATCGTGCTCGCCTGCATGGGCGTGTGGCTCGCGCTGGACCGCACGAGGCTCCTGCGGCACATCCGGGCCGTGGGCGGCAACGAGCAGTCGGCGTACACGTCCCTGGTCCCGGTGGTCAGGTCCCGCGCCTGGACCTACACCCTCGCCGGCGCGTTCGTCGGTGCCGCCTCGCTGACCATCCTGGCCAACTCGGGATCGGGCGACCCGTTCATCGGTGAGGCCTTCGTGCTCGACTCGATCGCCGCCGTCGTCCTCGGGGGCATCGCGCTGTCCGGCGGTCGCGGGACCGCGATCGGCGCCGTGGCCGGGGCCATCATCCTCACGATCATCGACAACGTGCTCGGGCCGCTCGGCGTCCCGACCTTCTGGCGGCCCCTGACGAGCGGTCTGGTCATCATCGCCGCCTTCGCGCTGTCGGTCCTCACCAACCGGAGGGAGTCCGCATGAGCACGTCGACGGACCTGACCTCGGACGGCGACCTGCGGGCGAGGCTCGCGACGGTCGTCCGTCAGCCGATCGTCATCGCCGCTCTCGCCGCGGTCGCCATCCTCGTCGTCGGGCAGATCGTCTCGCCGGGCTTCGCCGGCTACGGGCAGATCGTCTCCATGCTCCGCGTGGCGAGCTTCCTGGGAATCATGGCGATCGGCCAGACCATCGTCATCCTGTCCGGCAACACCGGCATCGACCTGTCCATCGGCGCGGTCGCCACGTTCGGCGCGATCGTCGGGGCGCGGGTGATGGACGGGGACAACTCCAACCTCTTCCTCGGCATCCTCATCCCGGTCCTCCTCGGTGCGGGCCTCGGGGCGATCAACGGGCTGGGCATCGTGTTCCTGCGCCTGCCACCGTTCGTCATGACGCTCGGCATGATGGGCGTCGCGGGCGGGCTCTCGCTGGCCTACACCCAGGGCGTGGCGGCCGGCCGCAGCGCCCCGTTCCTCACGAGCCTCGTCAACACGCGCTGGTTCCTCGGCGTGCCCGGCGTCGTCTACGTGTGGATCGCGCTCATCGTCATCGTCACGCTCCTCCTGCGGCGGACGTCCTACGGCTGGAACCTCTACGCGGTGGGGACGAACCGGCGTGCCGCACGGCTCTCGGGCCTGCCGGTCGGCCGGACCGTCGTCGGTGCCTACGCCGCCTCCGGCGCGTTCGCGGTCGTCGGCGGGCTCATGCTCCTCGGCTACAACGAGTCCGTGCTGCTCAACCTCGCGGACAGCTACACGCTGACCACGGTGGCCGCCGTCATCATCGGTGGCACGCTCGCCGCCGGCGGCGTGGGCGGCTACGCGGGAACCGCCATCGGTGCGGTGGTCCTGCAGTTCCTCGACAGCTTCCTCAGGACGGTGGCCATCCCGCAGTCCTGGCGGACCATCATCACGGGCCTCGTCCTGCTCTCCATCCTCGCTCTGTTCGGACGCCAACGCCGGCTCCGTTCCTGATCCACGTACACGACCTCACAAGGGAGACCCACCATGTCCCAGCGCACCACCCTCGGCGTCGGAATCGTCGGGGCGGGATTCATCGGCAACTTCCACGTCGACTCCTGGCAGGGAGTCCGTGACGCCGACATCGTCGCCGTCACCTCGCGCACGCGCTCCTCCGCGCAGGCCCTCGCCGACAAGGCGGAGGCCACCGGGGTCGGCTCCGACGTCGCGGTGCACGACGACGTGGCCGCCCTCGTGCGCGACCCCCGCGTCGACGCGGTGTGGGTGCTCACGCCCAACTTCACCCGGCTCGAGGTCGTCCGTGCCATCACCGAGGAGGTGACCTCGGGGCGGGCCGAGCTCAAGGCCATCGCCATCGAGAAGCCGCTCGGCCGCACCATCGAGGAGGCCGTGCAGGTCCTCGAGCTCGTCGAGGGCGCGAACCTGCTGCACGGCTACCTCGAGAACCAGGTCTTCTCCCCGAGCATCACCCGGGCGCACGAGCTGCTCTGGTCGCGCGGCGCCTCGGTGGCCGGCACGCCCTATCTCGCCCGGGCCGCAGAGGAGCACTCCGGACCCCACAACACGTGGTTCTGGAACGGCGCCGATGAGGGCGGCGGCGTCCTCAACGACATGATGTGCCACTCGGTCGAGTCGGGCCGCTTCCTGCTCACGCCCCCGGGCAAGGACTCCGCCGAGTGGCTGACGCCGGTCTCCGTGACCGCGACGATCGCCTCGCTCAAGTGGGGCCGCCCCGGCTACGCCAAGCAGCTCTCCGAGACGTACCCGGGGGTCGTCGACTACACGAAGAGCCCCAGCGAGGACTACGCGCACGCCGTCTTCGAGTTCGTCAACGGCGACGGCGAGCCGGTGGTCGTCGAGGCCACGACGTCGTGGAGCTACGTCGGCGCCGGGCTGCGGCTGTCGTTCGAGCTGCTCGGCCCGGAGTACTCGATGAAGTCCGACACCCTGTCGACCGAGTCGGAGATCTTCCTCTCCCGCGCGCTGATCCAGGCCGAGGGCGAGGACATGGTCGAGAAGCAGAACGCCGAGCAGGGCCTCATGCCGATCGTCTCCGACGAGTCGATGACCTACGGCTACACCGGGGAGAACGCCACGTTCGCGTCGGACTTCCTCGCGGGTCGCCAGCCGGTGGAGAACCTCCGCACGGGCCTCGACGTCGTCCGCCTGCTCATGGCGGCCTACCACTCGGCCGAGACCGGCCAGACGGTGCGCTTCCCGTTCGAGCTGACGGACTACGTGCCCGCCGTCGCGCGCGGGGAGTGGAACCCCCGCGCCTGACCCCAGCCCGGGAGGGCCTCATCGCCCCCTCCCGACCGCGGCCAGGTGCCCGGACGGTCCGTTCCCGTCCAGAGCCTCGCCGCACGAACGCGACGCCCCGGCGGATTTCCGCCATTGTCCGCCGGGGCGTCGTCCCATGCCCGGACGCGCGGACGCGCGGGCGGCCCGGACGCGCGGGCGGTCCGGACGCGCGTCCGGCCCGGACGCGCGAATGCTCGGGCCCTCGCGATGACCCCACGGCCCTCGCGAGGACGCCCGGGGCCGCGCGACGACGCGACGCCGCCGGCGGTGCCTGCTCACAGCCCCAGCACGGAGATCGCCACGGTGAAGTACAGGAGCAGGCCGCTGGCGTCGCAGAACGTGGAGATGAACGGGGTCGAGAAGACCGCCGGGTCGACGCGGCACACGCGGGCGACGAGCGGGACGACGCCCCCGACCGTCGCGGCGACGGGGCAGTTGAGCAGCAGGGTGAGGCCGAGGACCGTGCCGATCCCGGCGCCGTAGATCAGCGAGCCCACCCCGAGGGCGACCGCGCCGAGTAGCAGTCCGAGCAGCAGGCCCGTGCGCACCTCCTTCGCGGCCACGCGCAGGATGTCCCGCGGCCCCACGTCGCCGACCGCGAGCGCGCGGGTGACCGTGGTGGCGGCCTGGGAGCCCGTGTTGCCCCCGATACCGGTGAGCAGCGGGATGAACAGGGCGAGGGCCACCTGCTGCTCGAGCGTGGCCTCGAACATCTCCAGCACCTGCACCGTGAGCACCGCGGAGATCGCGAGCACGAGGAGCCACACGATCCGGGAGCGCGTGATCGTCCGCACCGGCGTGAGCAGGTAGCTCCGGCGCAGCGGCTCCCGGGCACCGGCCCGGGCGTGGTCCTCGGCCGCGGCCGAGCGGTCGATGAGAGCGGCGTCGGCGATCTCCAGCATGCCGACGAGGCGCTGCTCGCTGTCGAGGACCGGCAGGAGGACCTCGCCACGGTCGAGCACGCCGCGCGCCACCCGCTCCGCGTCGTCGTCTGTGCTCGCGAAGCGTGGCGTGGTGTCCATGACGGCGTCGACCGCCTCGTCGGCCGGCCGCCGCAGCAGCGCCAGCGGGTCGACGACGCCGCGCAGCACCCGCTCCGAGGAGAGCACGGGGATCGTGGCGACGGCGCCGACGTCGAGGTCGGCGGACCGCAGCCGCTCGAGGACGGCGCCGACCGTCTCGCCCTCCTGCGCGCGCAGCACCACCGGCGACATGTGCCGTCCCACCGAGCCCGGGTCGTACCCGAGCAGCAGCATCGCCGCGCCGACGCGGTCGTCGTGGACCGCGGCGAGGATCCGCCTGGCGACCCGCGCCGGGAGCTCGTCGAGCAGCCGCGCGAGATCGTCCGGGTCGAGCGACGTGAACACCTCGGCCGTCGACGCCTCTCCGAGCTCGCCGACGAGCTCGGCCTGAACGCCCGTGCTCAGGCGGTCGAAGACCGTGACGGCCGTGTCCTTGGCGAGCAGCCGGAACACCACGGCCGCCTCGCGGCCCGGGAGCGAGTCGACGAGCTCGGTGGCGTCGTGCGTGGGAAGTGGGCTCACCTCCTCGGCGAGGGACGTCAGCTCCCGGGAGCGGATGAGCCGGCGGACGCGGTCGAGATCGACGGGACGAGGCACCAGCTCCACCCTCCCGACCGCCGAGGTCGACGCGCGCGGGGTCTCCCGCGGGCCGCGGACGAGCCTACCGCCGGGCCTGCCGGGGCCGGCCGACGCCCGCCCGGGCCCGCCGGGCTCCTCCACGTCCGAGGTCACACCAGCGCCGGCCCTCGGTCCTGGGACCCCGGTCGCCCGCGAGAGCCGTCAGAACGCGCCGGTCACCCGCATGATCGCGAGGCTGGACACCGCGACGACGACCCACAGCAGGCCACCGAACGCGAGCGGGCGCCAGCCCGCCCGGCGGAACGCCTGGATGTCCGTCTGCAGTCCGATCGCCGCGAGCGCCATGGTGATGAGGAACGTGGCGACGTGGCCCGCGTACGGCTGCACGGACTCCGGGACCGCACCGATCGTCGTGAGCGCGGCCATGAGGAGGAACCCGACGAGGAACCACGGGACGAGCCCGACGACGCTGCGCACGGTCAGGCGCTGGACCTCGACGCCGGCGCGTCCGGCGGCACGTCGTTCCCGGACCTGCTCCCGGACGGCGAGCGTGACGGAGACGGGGATGATCATCAGCGTGCGGGCGAGCTTGACGACGACCGCGTACCCGGTCGCGGCCGCGCCGAAGACGCTCGCTGCCGCGACGACGGAGGACGTGTCGTTGACCGCCGTGCCCGCGAAGAGCCCGAACGCGTCGTCGGACATGCCCAGAGCTCGACCCAGTGGCGGGAAGAGCAGGACGGCGGCCACGTTGAACAGGAAGATGGTCGACACGGCGTAGGCGATGCTCGCGCCCTTGGCCCGGATGACCGGGGCCGTCGCGGCGATCGCCGACGCGCCGCAGATGCCGGTGCCGACCGTGATGAGCGTGCGCAGCTCGCCGTCGACCCCGAGGAGCCGGCCGAGCGGGACGGCGGCGAGGAAGCAGGCCGCGAGCGTCCCGAGCATGACGGGCAGGGTGTCCACGCCCACCTCCCACACGCGCCCGAGGGACATGCCCACACCCAGGAGCACGACGGCGAGCTGCAGGACGCGCTTGGCCGAGAAGCTCAGGCCCGGGGCGAGCACGGGACCGGGGCGCCGCACCTGGCCGAGGACGACGCCGATGACGACGCCCGCGACCGCGGAGCCGAGCACCGGCACAGCGCGCCCGACGAGCGTGGCGACGACGGCGATCGCCACCGCGACGGCGAGGCCCGGGAGGCGGTCCCGGACGCCTGGGCCCGTGGGGAGTGTGGACATGGTGAGCAGCATGCGCCCGTTTCGGGGCGCGCCGGTCAGATCCGGCGGGTGACCCGGGCAGGGTTGCCGACGGCGACGACGTCGGAGGGGAGGTCCTTGGTGACGACCGCGCCCGCGCCGACGACCGTGTTGTCTCCGATCGTCACGCCCGGGCACACGATGACGCCGCCGCCGAGCCACACGTTGTCACCGATCGTCACGGGTCGTGCCGCCTCGAGCTTCGCCCGGCGCGGCCGGGGGTCGATCGGGTGGGTGGGCGTCAGCAGCTGGACCCCGGGGCCGATCTGGCAGTCGGCCCCGATCGTCACCGCGGCGACGTCGAGGGCCACGAGGTTGTAGTTGATGAACGTGCCGGGGCCGACGGAGATGTTCGTGCCGTAGTCGACGTATAGCGGCGGGCGCACCTCGACGCCGTCCCCGACGTGCCCGAGCAGCCGGCGCAGAAGATCGGGCGCGGTCCCGTCCGCCGCGAGGTGGGCGCGCAGGTAGGCGTCCTGGAGCGTACGGGCCTGCTCCTGGAGCTGGTCGAGCTCGGGGTCGTCGGCGATGTAGAGGTCGCCCGCGAGCATCCGCTGACGGCTCGTGCGATCGTCTCCGGCGAGCACCTCGGCGGCGACGTCGGAGGAGCTCTGCGCCGTCGTGTCCCGTTCCGCGTCGTCCCGTGCCGGGTCCTGGTGGGGTGTCGTGTCGGGAGTGGTCACGGCGTCGAGGGTACGTTGGAGCGTCGAGTGGACGCGCGTCGTTCCTCCGGCTCGACGTCGGTGCCCGCGTGCCCGTGACGAGTGCGCCCGCCGCGCAGGTCGCGCAGCCCGCGCAGCCCGCGCACGACGAGCCAGACGATGAGGGCGACCTCCCCGACGAAGGAGACGGTGCTGACCTCGAAGGCGTCCGGCGGGCCCGCCTGTGCGACGACGGCGTCGACGACGTAACCCACGCCCGCGACGACGACGAGCGCGCCCAACCAGCGCGGCGCCCCGGCGAGGCGCCAGAGCAGGACACCGACCGCCACGAGGGAGAGCCCGAACACGCCGAGGGCGGCTTCCCAGGTCCGGTCGAACCGGCCGGCGTCGGCGGTGACAGCGAGCTGGACCGCGGCGATGCCGAGCGCGATCCCGTACCCGAGACGCAGGGCGGCGGCCGTACGGGAGAGCGTGCGACCGGCGGGAGCGAGCACGGGCAGGAGCGCGAGTGCGACGACGACGTCCAGGACGGCGACGGCGAGCATGATCGCACCCGCGGTGGTGGTGCGGCCGTCCGGCAGCGCCACGAACGCGGCGAGCGGCGCGAGCACGGCCATCGCGGTGAGTGCCGCGGCGGCGGTGAGAGCCGCCCGCGCCGTGCGTGCGGCCGTGGCGGCCGTTGCGGTGCGTGTGGTGGGCGCCGTGGGCGTGGTCGGTGCCGTGCGCGCGGGAGCGACGGCGTGGTCGGGTGCGTGGGAGAGCGACGGCTCGATCGAGACGAGGGGCTCGAACGCCGGCGGAGGCGGGGTGCGCGAGGGCATGTGTACTTAGTACACTAGTCGGAGGTCGGCGACAAGAGGCACGTGCGCGGCGTGGTGTGCACAGGATGAAGGGATGCGTGGTGAAGGAGGGTGAGATGAGCGAACGGCGGTCCGAGGGGCGCCCCCGGGCGCGCCTGACCCGGGAGCGTGTGGTGAGTGCCGGCGTCTCGCTGGCGGATCGCGACGGGCTGGCAGCGCTGACCATGCGATCGCTCGCCGACGACCTCCGGGTGCGACCGATGGCCCTCTACCGGCACGTGGCGAACAAGGAGGAGCTGCTCGACTCGCTCGTGGACTCGGTCTTCGACGAGGTCGTGCTCATGGACCCGGATGGCGCGTGGCGCGCGGAGCTGACGGAACGGTGTCGCTCGCTGCGGGCCGCGCTGGGGCGGCACCCGTGGGCGCTTGCGCTCATGGAGACGCGCAGCAGTCCGGGGCCCGCCACGCTCGAGCACCACGAGAACGTGCTTGAGACGCTGCGCTCAGCGGGCTTCTCGGTGGTGGCGACGGCGCACGCCTATGCGGTGGTGGACGCTTTCGTCTACGGCTTCGCCCTGCAGGAGGCCGAGCTCGCAGCGGCCGGCCTGGGGGAGGCGGAGCAGACGCTCGCCGGCATTCCGCTCGAACGGGTTCCTCGGATGGCGGAGCTCGCTCGGGAGCACGTTCTGCAGCCGGGGTACGACTTCGGGGACTCGTTCGACGTCGGGCTCGCGATCGTCCTCGACGGGCTCGAGAGGCTGCGGTCCGGCGAGCTTCCGTGACGCGGTGCGTGCGGGTGGTGGTCGTCGGGGGCGCGGTTTTTCCCCAGGTCAGGGTGGGTGGTGGATGTGGCGTAGTTGTCCACAGATTCGGGCATTTCGCTTGTTCTCGAATATGTGTTCGAGTAGAATCGGGGTAGTCGGTTCGAGTGGCACGAGGAGGTGCGGGGGCAGTGGCTGAGGACGTGAGCGTGGACCAGGAGTGGTCGGCTCTGGAGGAGCTGCTCTCCGCGCAGGTCGAGGCCTGGCTCGCCACGAAGGCAACCCAGAACGACGCCGCCTCTGAGACCGACCCTGATTCCGATGTCGCCGGGGCCGGGGAGGTCAGCGACGCCGTCGGATGCGACGCCGAGAACGAAGCCGAGTCTGACGCTGCTGAGGCTGTCAGCGCCGCCGATGCCGATGCGGGCCTCGCGGACGTCGGCGACCGTGAGCTCGACAGTTCCCACTCCACCGGCACGGGCGCCGGGACGGCTACTGACGTCGACGTCGACGTGGCTGAACTCGACGTCCTGGAGCGCGACCCGTCGACCGATCTTTCGGTTGCTGACGAGCGCGCGCAGAGCGTCTCCGACAGCGAGGGCGAGGGTGCCGTCGAGCGGGGCGTCGTCGGGCACGTTCGTGAGCCTGTGTTGTCGGTGGGTGTGGTCGGTGGGGTGCGGGAGATCGTGGCTCAGCTCGACGAGCTGAGCGGTGCCCGTGTGGGGGGCCTGTCGGGGCAGGAAGCGATCGAGGTGTTGGAGAGCATCGAGGCCGCCGAACGACGACTGACCGCGCTCCGGGCCGCCGCCACCGCGAAGGTCGAGGCCGATGGTGTGTGGGCGTTGGAGGGGCAGCGGTCGTTCCGGACCTGGTTGCGGGACCGGACCGGGACCAGCGTGGCGGTGGCGGGTCGGCAGGCCCGGCAGGCCCGCGCGCTGCGCGACGATCTGCCCCTGGCGCATGGGGCGCTGTCCGCGGGGCGGATCAGTGTCGAGCATGTGCAGGTCCTGGTCCGCGAGACCCTGTCCACCAGCCGGCTGCGCACCCAGCTCGCGGATACGGTGATGGGTGAGGGGTTCCTGGTCGGTCAGGCCCAGGTCATGCACGCCCAGGACTTCGCCCGCCTGGTCGCGGCGTGGAAGGTTCGGGCCGACCCGGCGGAGCGGGCGTGTCAGATGGTTTGTGTAAGGGGTGGGGTCAGCGTTCGAAGGAGAACATGCTGTGACCATGACCAAGGAGAGTCCGGAGCGTGCGGAACGCAGACGGCGGCAGAAGGAGATCGCGGACGGTC
>NZ_JBUZNK010000003.1:47086-272654 GCF_055326445.1 Georgenia sp. Z2081 | reverse complement strand
GTGACAGGTGTTCTCAGGCCGCGAGTGCGATCTGAGTGGTCATGATGGTCTCGTACTCGATGGGGGTCAGGCGACCGAGCCGGTCCTGTCGCCTTCGGCGGTGGTAAGTCCGTTCGATCCAGGTCACGATCGCGATCCGCAGCTCGGCCCGAGTGGCCCAACGACGGCGGTTCAGGACGTTCTTCTGCAGGAGCGAGAAGAAGGACTCCATCGCGGCGTTGTCCCCCGCGGAGGCGACCTGGCCCATCGAGCCCACGAGGTCGTGGCAGCGTAGGGCGGCCAGGAATCGGCGCGACCTGAATTGGGAGCCGCGGTCCGAATGCACAACGCAACCGGCGACATCACCGCCGCGGCGGGAGACCCCCGATACCAGAGCGTCGACCGCGAGGCGGGTCTTCATGCGATCGCTGATCGAGTACCCCACGATCCGTCCCGAGTAGACGTCCTTGACCGCGCAGAGATAGATCTTGCCCTCACCGGTGGGGTGCTCGGTGATATCGGTCAGCCACAGCTCGTTGGGAGCGGTGGCCGTGAAGTCCCGCTCGACGAGATCGTCATGGGCCGGCGGGCCGGGCCGCTTGCCGTTCGCGTTGCGCTTCTTGCCGAACACGCTCCACCACCGGTTGTCCCGGCAGGTCCGCCAGACCGTGCGATCACACGCGACGTGCCCCGCTTCGCGGGCCTCGTCGCCCAGGAGCCGGTACCCGAACTCGGGGTCGTCTCGGTGAGCGTCGAACAAGGCGTTCGCGAGGTAGGCCTGCTCGAGATCACGGTCGGTGACCGGGGTGGCGAGCCAGCGGTAGTAGGGCTGGCGGGCGAGCTTGAGGACCCGGCACGTCACCGCGACAGGGATCCTGTCAGCGGCGAGCTCCTTTACGAGCGGGTACATCATTTTCCCGGCAGGTTCGCCTGGGAGAGGTAGGCCGCTGCGCGGCGCAGGACCTCGTTCTCCTGCTCGAGCAGGCGGACACGCTTCTTCGCTTCGCGCAGCTCGGCGGACTCGCTCCGGGTCACGCCGGGGCGGTTGCCGTCCTCGACATCGGCGGCCTGTAGCCAGTTACGCAGGCAGGACTCGCTGATCCCGAAGTCTTTGGCGATGTCCTTGATCGGAGCGTCCCCGCGGCGGGCCACGGCCACGACATCGTCGCGGAACTCCTTGGGATGAGGTCTGGGCACGATCGACATCCTTCCAGCAGCACCTTCCGGCACCACAGATCAGGTGTCACCTATCCGTGCAGCAGACCCCTCCAGCTGAGCCTCGACTAAGGCGTCAGGATCGGGCGTGAGCCCACGCTTCTTGCCGACGTGGAGAGCAGCGAGCTTGTTGCGGGCACGGAGGACGGGGGCGACGGATTGCTGTGGCATGGATGCTCCTAGGAATCAGGAGCGTCTCTCTGCCACGAGACGACCTCACGTGAGGCCCGACAGGCGCGATACGACGCTGGTGTACTGCTGCATTACCGATCATGCCCCAGAGGGCGTGGACGGCGCACGCACCTATGCCGCTACTACGCAGACAGTCAGCTCTACAGCCGGTCCTAAGTGTGGTGCCCGGCACCTTGAGCCGGGTTCGATACATCTCGTAGGCGTCAGCCGTTTACACACATCGTTGACAACGTATACATACGGCTGTCACCCTTAAAGACATGACAGCCAACGATGCAGATACAACCCCCGCTGCAGCGCCCCCGTCCTTCGCCGAAGTCACCGTCGAAGGTCCAGGCATTTCCATTACCCGGCCAGTGGACGAGGCGACGATGTCCAACGTCATCGCCCTCCTGTTCGGCGCTGCCCCAATCGTGACCACTGGCCGTGGGCGAGGGGTTAGCCAGCCACTGCAGTCGGGAGACTCCGAGACCGGCGCGACGGCACAGTTGCCGCAGTGGGACGATCTCACGCTCGGTGAGTTCATCGACGAGACCGAAGCCAAGACGTTCGCTCAGAAGATCTGTGCAGCCGGGTACTACCTGATGCACGTTCAAGGTGCGGAATCCTTCACTAAGGACGACGTCAAGACTGCGCTCATCAACGCCCACGAAGACATGCCGGGCAACTACAACCGCGACTGGAGTAGCGCCGCGTCCAGCAGCCTCATCGCCGCACAGCATGGCGACCGCGAACAGTTCTACGTCCCCAAGACAGGACGGCGGGCGGTCGAGTCCAAGTTCCAGGACGTCCCGAAACGACGCGCTCCTCGACGGACGTCCCGGAAGACGTCTTCGAACGGTAATGGGGAACCTGCGTGACCGACACGTCCGTCGGCATCCGTGTGCAGAGGATGCCGATGGCCGACCAGACACTCATCCTCGCTTCGATCGCATCCGGGCGCTCCGAGGACGGCGGCTTCAGCGGGCGCGCTGTCACACAGTTGTTTCGCGACACATCACTACCTGCGCCCGCCAGGATCAGCAACGTCATCGGCGCTCTCGGGAAGTCTGGGCTCACCACGCCGGGCAAGGCACATGGGGCGTGGTTGATCACGCCGTTGGGACGGCAGCGTGTCGCGGAGCTCGTCGGTGACGATGCCACCGCTCTGCTCGCAGAGTCACTGCCAGGCGGCGCACACCTTGCCCATTCGCGGCATCCGCTTATCCCTTCCTCGCTTGCACCGCCTCAGCTCCTACGCCCGGTCGCCGAGTTCACGAAGTCCTCCCCCCCAGCCGCCCACGTCTTTGGGATGACGCGCTTCCCGGATGACGACGAGACACATGAGGACCCCGTCGCTCCGGCTCTGGAGGTGACTGGCGACAGTCTCGAAGCTCATGGACTCCGCTTCCTGCTCGCATCCCAGCGCGCTCTGGTTGATGACCTGTGGGGCAACGTTGCCGCCCACATGTGGGCGTCCAACTACGGGATCGCGTTCTTCGAGGATCGACGCGGCAGGGGCATGAACTACAACCTCGTCATCGAAGTGGGCGCGATGCTCATGGCCGGACGCCGTTGCCTGCTCCTGAAGGATTCCTCGATACCGAAGATGCCGACGGATCTGGTGGGGTTCATCTATAAGTCCGTTGACCTCGATGATCCCTCGACTGTTGCACGGGCGGTGCACGAGTGGGCGCGTGAGGACTTGGCGCTCGGTATGTGCGGGGACTGCTCACATTAGGGCGGTGACCTAACATCCTGGTTCCCTCCCTGCCTGTGTCGCCCCCGAGACGAGGACGTTGAGGCCGGCGCGGACCGATCCGTCGAGCACGCGGGCGGCGTGCGGGCTGAGTGATCCGCGCTGGACGAGGTCGTCGAGCGAGCGTGCCCGCACGAGGTACTTGCGGATGTTCACCGCCCAGTGCTCGCGCGTGATCTCGGGGATGACGACGTGCAGCCGTTCACCGCCGGGCAGTGCGGCGTCGACGAACGGCGAGGACAGGTCGATCCGTCGGCCGCTGGAGCGGAGCATGCGTTCGACGAGGTCCCGCACCTGCTGGGTGTCGAGCAGGACGGTGGTGAGCTCGGCCCGACCGTGCCGAGCCGCGAAGACCTTGCCGGGCTCGTTGATCCACAGCTCCTCGACCTCCGGGTCGTCGAGCAGGGCCTGGAGCGGTCCGAGGCCGACGACGGCGTCCATCACGTGCTTGACCGCCGCGTCGACGTCCGCCAGCGGGGGTACGAGCCCTCGGGTCGAGCGCTCCTCGAACTCGGCAGCAGCCGCGACGGCCAGTGTCCGGGTGGTGTCGGGCTCGCGCGCGGGGTCGATGTCCCGCCTGCGCACGAGCTCGCGCACCTCGGACTCGAGCAACGCCAACGGATCGGTCATCCTGCCCCCAAGAGATATGCGATCACGGACCGCCCGCCCTCGAACATAGGGCGGATCCGGATCGTCCGTGCCAGTTTCGCCCTCGAGCCTGCCCGCGGTCGGTGCTCGTCCACAGGATGCCCACCGATCGGCCCGATAGATCAGGCTGGGGCGCATGCAGACCGCGATCTCGATCCCCGACCTCGACTTCGAGCGCTTCGAGCGAGTGGCCGCGCGACACGCCATGAGCCCGTCGCAGTTCTTTCTGCGCGCCGGACGGCGGCTGGTCGATGAGCTCGAGGGCGAGGCGGAGCTGACGGCACTGGCGGATGCGGTGATCGAGCGGGTCGGGCAACCCGGCTCCGACAGCCCGTTCCTGGTCGAGTCGGAGCGCACGTTGCTCAGGAGCACCGGCTGGTGATCTCACACGGCGACGTCGTCCGGGTCGTCCCTGGTTGACCTCGCGGCTTCGTTCAGCGCGCCCGGGACCACCGGTCTCTATATTGATCAGGGTCGATACACGTTCCTGGGGCGGCGCGGCCCTCGCGCTGTCGCACGACGACGGGAGTCCGCATGAGCGAGACGGACGAGCAGACCTCCTGCTGCAGCCCCGACGGCAGCACCACCGGCGCAGCCGCGAGTACCTGTTGCGGCCCGACCTCCGAGAGCACCGCCACCACGCTGTCGCTCACTCCGGTCGCCGGGCTGCGCGAACAGGTCCGCGAGCGCTACTCGGCCGTCGCGACGTCGGGCTCCGGCTGCTGCGGGCCTGTCGAGAACGATCCCCGCTTCGGTTCCGGGTTCTACGACGCGACCGCCCTCGTCGACCTCCCCGCAGACGCCGTGGCGCTCTCCCTCGGGTGCGGCAATCCGGGTGCCATCGCCGAGCTCGCGCCGGGCGAACGAGTGCTCGACCTGGGCTCCGGAGCCGGCATCGACGTCCTCCTCGCGGCCCGCCAGGTCGGCTCGACGGGCCACGTGATCGGCGTCGACATGACACCCGAGATGATCAAACGGGCCCGCTCCAACGCACAGGCGGCCGGGGCGACGAACGTCGACATCCGCGAGGGCGAGATCGAGAACCTGCCCGTGGCCGACGCCTCGGTCGACGTCGTGATCTCCAACTGCGTCGTCAATCTGTCCACCGACAAGCCGACGGTCCTCGCCGAGACCTTCCGGGTCCTCACGCCCGGGGGACGGATCGCGATCTCCGACGTCGTCGCGGAGGACCACCTCGGCGCCGCCGAGCGCGCCGAGCGGGGCTCCTTCGCGGGCTGCATCGCCGGCGCCCTCTCCCGTAGCGAGTACCTGACGATCCTTCGGGACGTCGGCTTCGAGGACCCCGAGGTCACGTTCACCGGCGACGTCGCGGCGGGCATGCACAACGCCCTCGTCTCCGCAGGCAAGCCCCGGACCGCCTGAGCGGCGGCCGGCGGGCACTGGACGGCCTGAGCCCCGAGCACGGACGGGGGCCGCGCCCCGAGGATTCGCCGTCGAACCCTCTTGACCGATCGGTCTAGACTTGGACCGATCGGTCAACTTCGGGAGGGCACATGAACGCCAGCGACGACCACCCCAGCGACGGGGCCGCCGCCCTGCGCGTCCGCCGGCCCGCCCACAGCGTCGAGCGCCGCGCCGTGGCGATGTGGGCGCTCCGGGCGCTCGCGGTGTGGGGCGCGGTGCTCGCGGCGCTCCTCGTCGCGTACGGCCTGTGGGAGTCGGCGCGGCCGTGGCTGCTGGCCCCCGTCATCGCGGCCGGCGCGATGCTCCTCGCCCGGGTCGCCGTCGAACCCTGGTGGCGCTTCCGCGTGCACCGCTGGGAGCTGACCGAGCACGCCGCCTACGCCACCACCGGGTGGCTCGTGCAGGAGTGGCGGGTCTCCCCGGTCTCCCGCATCCAGACCGTCGACGCCGTGCGCGGACCGATCGAGCAGCTCCTCGGCCTGTCGACGCTGCGCGTGACCACCGCCTCGTCCTACGGCGCGATCAAGGTGCAGGGGCTCGACCGCGCCGTCGCCGAGGAGGCGTCCACGCGGCTGGCGAAGGCGGCCGAGCTCACCGAGGGTGACGCCACGTGAGCGAGCACCCCGCCTCCCCCGGCGATCGCCGGCCCGCGACGACGGACGGCGTCACGACCACCCCCGCGTCGGACGGGACGGAGCCGGTGGCCGACGCCCACCCGACGACGTCGACCCGCGAGCCGACGGACGAGGCGTCCGGCGATCCCGATGCCGTCGCGGCGTCGGACCCGACCCCGTGGCACCGGCTGAGCTACCGCGTGATCTGGGTGGACCTCGCGCGCAGCCTCGTCTCCACGCTGCCGGTCCCGATCGCGCTCGCGTTCGGCATCCGACCGGACCTCGGGGCGCTCTGGCCGTTCATCGTCATCGCCGCGATCGGCGTGGTCGGCGCCGCGGCCGACCTCGTGCGCTGGGCGTTCACGCGCTACCGCGTCACGCCGACCCATGTCGAGCGGCGCACCGGGGTCCTCGTGCGCTCGCACCGCACGATCCGGCGCGAGCGCATCCGCAGCGTCGACACCGAGGCGAGGCTCCACCACCGCCTCGGCGGACTGCGGGTAGTCGCCATCGGCGCCGGTCAGCAGACGGCAGCGGGAGAGTCCGCGCTGCGTCTCGACGCGCTCGCGACCGCCGACGCCGAGCGGCTGCGCGAGGAGCTCCTGCACACCCGGGTCCGGCCGGCGCCACAGGTACCCGACGGTCCGCCGCCCGCGGACGGACCCGAGCCCGCCGACGCACCGAAGCCCGCGCACGGACCGGAGCCCGCCGACGCCCCGAAGCCCGCGCACGGACCGGAGCCCGCCGACGCACCGGTGACCGACGAGGATCCGTCGACCGCCGACGACGGCCGCACGACGGTCCTCGCGACCTTCCGGGCGTGGTGGATGGTCTATCACCTGTTCAGCATCTGGGCGTACCTCATGGCCGCGGGCCTGCTCTGGGGCGGGTACTGGTTCGCGCTGACGTTCGGCGTCGACCTGCTCCAGATCGGCGGCCGGCTCGTCGACTGGTCCTCGCTCGACCTGGTCGCGCGGATCGCGCTCGTGGTCGTCGCGGGCGGGCTGGTCGGCGCGGTCGGGATGGGCATCAACTTCCTCACGAGCTTCTGGCGCTTCGAGCTGACCCGCGTGCGCTCGGAGGGGACGAGCTTCCTGCGCACCCGCCGCGGGATGTTCAGCACGCGCGAGGTCAACCGGGACGAGGCGCGCATGCGGGGACTGTCGATCGGGGAGCCGGTGCTCGGCCGGCTCATCGGCATGGCGGACACGAACGTAGTGACGACCGGCCTGAGCGTGTGGGACCCGTCCGAGCCCACGGCGATCCTCCCCCGGGGGCCGATCGGCGTGGCACGCCGAGTCGCGGGCGAGGTGCTCGGCGACCCGTCGCCGTTCGACGCACCCCTGCGCCGCCACCCGCGCACCGCCCTCGTCCAGCGTGTCCTGTGGGCGACCGGCCTCGCCGCCGTCGTGGCGGCGGCGGTGGCGACGCCGGTGCTCACCGGGGCGGTCCCCGCGTGGGTCGGCTGGCTGCCGGTCGGGGTCTGGGCGGTCGCGCTGCTCGGCGCGATCGTCGCCTACCGGGCCCTGGGGCACGCGATCTCGGGCGAGCACCTCGTGGTGCGGTCCGGGCTGACGACCCGCACCACGACCGCCCTGCGCCGCGACGCCGTGAGCACGATCGCCGTGCGCCGCTCGCTGCTGCAGCGCCGGCTCGGGCTGAGCACGGTCTCGGCCATGACCGCCGGCGGGTGGGGCGCCTACGAAGCCCACGACGTCGCCGCGGACGAGGCGGTCGACCTCGCCGTGCGCGCCGCGCCGGGCCTGGTCGACGAGCTCCTCGTCCCCGATCGAGCACGATGATCCGGTGACCACCGAGACGTTCACCGGGGCGGCGCGGCGCCGGCAGATCCTCGCCGGCGCGATCTCCGCCGTCAACGAGGTGGGCTACCCGCGTGCCTCGCTGGCCGAGATCGCCCGCCGCGCGGACGTCGCCAAGAGCGCCGTCGTCTACTACTTCGGCTCCCGCGACGCGCTGCTCATGCACGTCCTCGAGCACGTGTTCGGCCAGCTGGAGACCGCGCTCGCCGCCGCCGTAGCACCGCACGAGGGTCCGACGGCGCGGCTGCGCGCCTACGTCGAGGCCTACCTGCACCACCTCGACACGCACCGGCCGGAGATCTCGGCCGGCGTCGAGATCGCCGTCTCCCACCGCGACGCGAACGGGACGCCCGTCTACCTCGTGGTGAGCGACGAGGACTCGGCGCTCCTGCGGGGGATCATCGGCGACGGCATGGCGTCCGGCGAGCTGCGTCAGATGCCGCTCGACGTCGCCGTCTCGCTCGTCGAGCACCTCATCGACACCCCCACGACCCTCCTCGAGCGGGACCTCGACGCGGACCTCGCGCCCATGCTGGCCGAGATCCCGGGCCTCGTGCTCCGCGGCCTGGTGGCCGACTGACCGACCCGCGCGAAGGGCGCCGACGCGCCCGCCTCCCACGCAACACCGCGACTCGTCGACGACTTCCTGCCCGGCGGCGATCGCGCGGACGCGTGATCCGGCGGGACCCGGCACCCCGGTCGCCCGCTTGCCGTCGCTCGTCTCCCTGCAGTGGTCGAGGGCGGTCGACGAGCAACCTCCGCCTCACCACACGAGGATGCAGAACGGGTGCCCGGACGGGTCGGCGAGCACGTAGAGCGGCACGTCAGGGTCGTCCGTCCGGTCCATGATCAGCGCCGCGCCCAGCGCCTCTGCCCGCCCACGTTGGCGTTCGAGCTCGTCGCGGCCGGCGACCGTCAGGTCGAGGTGCATCTGCATCGGGACGTCGTGGGAGGGCCAGGTCGTGCGCTCGAGACGCTCGACCTCCTGGAACGCCAGCCGGTCGACCCCCGCACCATCCTGCAGGACGAGCCAGTCGGCAGTCTCCGGACCGCCGGTCGGCGGCTCGTCCCCGGGCCGGTACCGGTAGCCCAGAAGCTCGCGGGAGAAGTCGGCGAGCCCGCGCACGTCGGTCGTATCGATGGCAGTGAGTCGGATGGTCGGGTACTCGGTCATGGTCGCCTCCTCCCGCGATCGTCCTCCTCCGGCCACGACGTGGCAACGGGACGACTGCCGTGGTCGCCCCCGCTGCCAACCGGCGCCGGAGTGCGCTCGTCGGCGCACGCGCGCATCATCTTTACAGTGGCAACTTACCGGCAGTAAGTTATGGGGATGCACCCGAGCTACCACCACGGCGACCTTCGGCGCGCGGTCATCGACGAGGCCCTGCGGGTCATCACGTCGTCCGGCCCCGAGCAGCTCTCCCTGCGTGCGATCGCCGCCGCGATCGGCGTCTCGCACACGGCGCCCCGCCACCACTTCGGCTCTCGCGACGGTCTGCTCACCGCCATCGCCACCGAGGGCTTCGACGGCCTCGCCGATGCCCTGATCGCCACCCGCGAGGGAGGGGGGACGTTCCTCGACGTCGGCGTCTCCTACGTCGAGTACGGCACCTCCCACCCGGCGCACTTCGCCGTGATGTTCGCACCGGACCTCCTGCTCGACGACCCGGAGCTCGCACGCGCGAGCAGCCGGGCGTTCGGCGAGCTCCGCGGTGGCGTCGAGACGCTCGGCGCGGACGGGCGGGTCGAGGACGCGCACGCCGCCGTCGTCGCCGGCTGGTCGCTCGTCCACGGCCTCACCACCCTCGCCCTGACGGGCAACCTCGAGCGGGCCGACCTCACCGGCGGCCGCCCCGCCCCCGACCTCACCGACCTCGCCCGGCGCGCCGCCGGGATGCTCTACGGGTCGCCGACATGACCGATCGCGCGCCGTCCACCGCGCTCGACCGCCGGCAGTACCGACGAAAGGCCTGACCATGTCCGACACCGACGCGGGGATCGTCCTGCTCACCGTGGTCGCCATCGCGTTCGGCGGGAGCTTCCTCCTGCGGGTCGTCGGCGGCCGGGTACCCGCCAACGAGCTGCAGCGCACCTACTTCCGGGCCGGCCACGCCCACGCCGGCGTGCTCGTCATCCTCGGGCTCGTCATCGGCCTCTACCTGCGCGGCGCAGACGTGCCGGCCTGGTCCGAGGCCATGTCCGGCGGAGTCCTGCTCGGGGCGATCCTCATGCCGCTGGGCTTCTTCCTGTCCGTCGTCGGCAAGGATCCGCAGCGGCCCAACGCCATGCGGTGGTCGATCGCCGCGGGCGGCGTCGCCGTCGTGGTGGGCGTGATCGGGGCCGGTGCAGGGCTGGTCCTCGCCGGCTGATCACCCCGTCGCCCGGCCGCCGACCGGCCCGGTCCTTCGTCGAGGCGGCAGGCCCGACCGGCTCGGCCCTTCGTCGCAGCAGCAGCCCCGGCCGGCTCAGTCCTTCGTCATGGAGGCCGGCCCTACGGCCTCCGCCACGACGGCGAGCGCCTCCCCCAGCGCCGCCGCCTGCTCGGGGCCGAGCCGGTCGAAGACGTAGCTGCGCACCGCGGCGACGTGCCCGGGGGCGGCCGCCTCGACGACGCGCATCCCCTCGTCGGTCAGCGTCGCCAGGGTGAAGCGACCGTCGGCCGGGTCCGGGCTGCGCACGAGCCAGCCCGCGCGCGCCATGCGGTCGGCGACCCGGGAGAGGTGGGACAGCGTGAGGTTGGCGGCCGCCGCCACCTCGCTCAGGCGCCGGGAGCGGCCCGGTGCCATCGAGACCTGCGACAGGACGTGGTACTCGCTCGCGCTCAGGCCGGCGTCCCTGCGCAGCTGGGCGTCCAGACGGGCGGGCAGCCACGTCATCGTCGACCACAGCGAGAGCCAGGTCGCCATCTCGTCGGCCGTGAGCCAGCGCGGCTCCGAGGTGTTGTCCATCACCCGAGGGTAGCAATGAGTTGCCACGGAAAGTAATAGAGCGTACCTTTGTTTCCGTAGCAAGCGTTCCCGCCGGATCGCCCGCACCCGACCAGCGAAGGAGTCCCCATGACCCTCATCCCGCGCACGAACCTCGAGGTGTTCCCACTCAACCTCGGCACCAACACCTTCGGGTGGACCTCGGACCGCGAGGCCTCGTGCGCCGTGCTCGACGCGTTCGTCGCCGCCGGCGGCAACTTCATCGACACCGCCGACATGTACTCCTTCTGGGTCGACGGCAACGACGGCGGCGTGTCTGAGCAGGTCATCGGTGAGTGGATGGCTGAGCGCGGCAACCGCGCCGACGTCGTCCTCGCGACCAAGGTCGGCGGGCTGCCGGCCCGGACGGGACTCGCCCGGGAGAACGTCACGACCGCGCTCGAGGAGTCCCTGCGTCGCCTGCAGACCGACTACGTCGACCTCTACTACTTCCACTACGACGACGAGAACGTGACGATCGCGGACCAGGCCCGCCTCGCCCACGACCTCGTGGGGTCCGGCAAGGTTCGCCACATCGCCCTGTCCAACCACTCCCCCGAGCGCACGCGCGAGTTCTTCGAGACGGCCGTGCGCGAGGGGCTGACGGTCCCCGTCGCCATCCAGCCGCAGTACAGCCTCCTGCACCGCGCCGACGTCGAGAACGGCTACGGCACGATCGCCGCCGAGTTCGACGCCGCCGTCCTGCCCTACTCCTCGCTCGCGGCGGGCCTCCTCACCGGGAAGTACCGCGCGGCCGGCGAGATCGAGGGGGTGGCGCGCGCGGGCATGCTCTCCGGCTACCTCTCCGACGCCACCTTCGACGTGGTCGACACGCTCGTGGACATCGCCGGGGCCCGCGACGTCGAGCCGGCGACCGTGGCGCTGGCCTGGCTGCTCGCCAAGGGCGTCACCGCGCCGATCGCCTCGGCCAGCCGGGTCGAGCAGCTGCCGGCCCTCATGGCCGCGCCGTCGCTCATGCTCTCGGCCGACGAGGTCGCCCGCCTCGACGCCGCGTCGGAGCCGTACGCGCAGGCTGCCTGACCCGCTGCCGCTCCGGCCCGGCGACGGGCCGGGAACCGCGGCACTGACCTGAGCGGCCCCGGACGACCCCGTGTCGTCCGGGGCCGCTCGGTTCGCATGCGCTCGGCCGGCACCGGTCGGACGCGATCGGCGACGACCGCCGCGTGACGCCGACCTCGGAGGTGCGCTGGACCCGACCCACCGCGCACTATGGCCGACATGGACCGAGCAGGTGACCGCGACACGAAGTCGATCGCCCACGGCTATCGCCTCTTCGCGGAGCGTGAGGCGCGCGGCGTCTCGGCCGTCTACGAGGACTGGGCGCTGAGTGTCGCGGACGACGACGATATCCTTGACCTGCTCGCGGATCTGCCGCGCGGCAAGCGCCAGCCGAATCTCGTCCTCGCGGCAGCACGCTTCCACGGAGCCGCCGACACCGTGGAATCGTTCCGCCGGACGGTGATCGAACGGTGGGACGACGTACGGGAGACCGTCCTCGCTCGCGCGACCCAGACGAACGAGGCCGGGCGCTGTGCCGTCTTCCTGCCGTTCCTCGCGCAGCTGCCGGGTCCGCTCGCGCTGCTGGAGGTCGGTGCGTCCGCCGGGCTGTGCCTGCTGCCCGACCGATACTCCTACCGGTTCGGTCCGAACGCGGCCGGCCGGACAGCCGCGCTCGACCCGGTGGACGGGCGGTCACCGGTGGTCATCCCGTGCGAGCTCGACGGCATCGAGCCCCCGACGGCAATACCTGAGGTCGTCTGGCGCGCGGGGATCGATCTCGCGCCGGTCGACGTCGACGACGACGACGCGCGCACCTGGCTCGAGACGCTCGTCTGGCCGGGCCACGACGAGCGCCGCCGCCGGCTCGTGTCGGCGCTCGAGGTCGCACGCCGGGACCCACCGCGCGTGGTGAAGGGCGACCTGATCGACGCGCTCCCCGACCTCGCGGCGGAGGCTCCCACGGAGGCGACCCTCGTCGTCTTCCACACCGCGGTGCTCCCGTACCTGTCTGCCGAGGACCGGGCGCGGTTCGTCGACCTGGTCGGCGATCTGCCGGGCCACTGGATCAGCAACGAGGGCAACGGCGTGGCGCACCGGGTCGAGGTCGAGCCCGAGGCGGCCGGCCGTTTCGTCCTGGCGGTCGACGGAGCGCCTCGGGCACTGACGGACCCGCACGGGCGATCGGCCGCAGCCCTCCACAGATGAGCCCGGTTCGCACGCGATCGGCGACGACCGCCGCGCACCGTCTACCGTGTCAGCCGTGGCCTCGGACCGGAAACGACGACGCGCCTTCCGAAAGATCGAGGCCGGCGACGGCAGCGACCTCAAACGCTTTCGCTGGTGGCAGCTCTTCTTTCGATCGCTCCTCCACGTACGCCTCGGCGACGCGGCCGGTGAGTGGCCCGTCTGGTCCGTCGACCTCCGCCACGGTGGCGACTCCGACGGCGAGGTGCGGGCCAAGCTCTACCGTGACGGGAAGCAGCATGCCCGCTCCAAGCTCCCGGCGATGTTTCCCGTGCCCGGCGGCACGATCGAGGTGGTGACGAGCGGGTTCGGGCTGCGGCGCTGCCACTTCGTCGCCCACGACGGGACGGAGCAGCAGCTCGCGCCGGACCCCCGGTCGGCGGAGGGGCGCCGTGCGCGCCTGAATCGCGACCACCCGGTGGCGAGCCGCGCCCTCGGGGCCGTCTCGTGGATCGTGCTCGCCGTCGCGCTCGTCCTCGGCGTGCCGCAGCTCGTCCAGGAGTTCTCCCAGATCCCGCCCGTCGCCGACCGACTGGGCACGTTCACCTCACCGATCCAGCTCCCGGCCTGGTTCAACGTCTCGCTGCTGGTCGCCACGCTCCTGGCCAGCACCGAGCGGGCGCTCAGGCTGCGCTACCACTGGCTGCTCGACGGCGGGATCTTCGACGGCGACGTCTGAGATCGGCATCCCTGTCTCGGTACGGCGGCGACGCCGCGCGGAAGCACTGCCGCCCACCGCGGGCCAGGCGCCCGATCAGAGCTCGTCGATCACCAGCTTCCCGACGTGCCGCCGCTCGGCCAGCTCGGCGTGCGCGCGAGCGATGTCCGCGAGCGGGTAGGTCGCCGCGACGACGGGGCGCACGCGACCCGTGCGGGCGATCTCGACGAGCGCGGCGAAGTGCGCCGGCGTGTGCATGCTCGACCCGACGATCGTGCGGTTGTGCAGGTACAGGCGTCGCACATCGACCTCGATACGGTGACCGCCGAGCGCACCCGCGACGACCCACCGGCCGCCCTCCCGCAGGACCCCGACGCCCTCCGCCACGCCGGGCCCGGCGACGACGTCGAGAACGGCGTCGACGCCCCCCGGGGCGGCGGCCGCCACGGCCTCCCACAGGCCTCCCCCGCGGTCGACGACGGCGCGGGCGCCCGCAGACCGCACGGCGTCGAGCTTGCCCGCGCTGCTCACCGCCACGACGTCCGCCCCGCGCTCGGCGGCCAGCTGGACGAGCGCCAGGCCGACGCCGCCGGACGCGCCGGTGACCACGACCGTCTCCCCGCCCGTCACGCCGCCGCGCTCGATCATGCCGAGCGCCGTGCCGTAGGCGGTGGGCAGGGTCGCCAGCTCGGCGTCCGTCAGCGGGGAGTCGTCGACCGGGTGGGCACGCACGGCGTCGACCGCGACGAAGCCTGCGAACCCGCCGTCGCGCTCGCTGCCGAGCAGGCCGACCGGGTGCGCGTCGTCGGAGTCTGCGTCGTAGAGCGCGGGGTCGACGAGCACGCGGCGGCCGACGACGTCGGGGGCCACGCCCTCCCCGACCGCCGCCACGGTCCCGGTGACGTCCGCGCCCTGGATCCGCGGGAACGTCATGGGGCCGCGCCAGCCCGCCCGGGCGTCGGGGTCGCCCGGCAACCCGTAGGCGCCCTCGCGGGTCCACAGGTCGGTGTTGTTGAGCGCGGCCGCCCGCACGCGCACGAGCACCTCGCCGGGGCCCGGGCGTGGCACGGGCACCCGGGACAGCTCGACGGCGTCGGGACCCCCGTGGCGGCGCAGCACCGCCGCCGTCATCGTTTCCTCGGACATGTGACCTCCAGATGCCTCAATCTCACCGATCGGTGAACTAGTCTCGACGCTATGGTTCACACATCGGTGAGGTCAAGCCCGCCCGACCCGGACGCGCTGACCCCTGCCGCGCGGCGCATCCTCGACGCCGCGTCGCAGCTCTTCTACGACCGCGGGATCACGGCGGTCGGCGTCGACCTCGTCGCCGAGCGGTCCGGCGTCACCAAGCGCACGCTCTACGACCGGTTCGGCTCGAAGGACGCCCTCGTCGCCACCTACCTGCTCGCGCGCGACCGCCGGTGGCGCAGCGCGGTGGAGCGAGCGGTCGACGCCGCCGGCTCCGCGCGGGACCGGGTCACCGCCCCGTTCGACGCGCTGCTCGAGTGGTCGCCGGGCAGCTCGCGGGGGTGCGCGTTCGTCAACGCGCTCGCCGAGCTCCCCGACCCGAGCCACCCCGCCCACGCGGTGGCCGCCGACCAGAAGCGGTGGCTGCTCGACCTGCTCGAACGGCTCGCCCGGGAGGCGGGGCTCGCCGACTCCCGTGGGCTCGCGCTCACCCTGACCACGCTCCACGAGGGTGCGCTCACCCTGCGAGGCGCACTGCCGGCGGTCGGCGCGCCTGCCGCCGCCGCGCGCGCCGCACGAGCGCTGGTGGACGAGGCGGCATCCGTCACCGGACCGTGACCGGCGGCGCGCCAGCACCACCGGTCCGGCGGGCAGCGCCTACCGTGGGCGCGTGACTCGCTCGCCCATCGCGCTGGCTGCGCTCGCGACCCTGGCCGTGCCGGGGCTCGACGTCGTGGCCACCCGACCCCCGGTCCGCACCACCACCGACTTCCAGACCGTGGGGGTGCTCGACTCACGCGGTCACCACTGGGTGGTGCGGGCGCCACGCACGGCGGCCGCGGGCGCGTCCCTCGAGGGGGAGGTCGCCCTGCTCGAGCGGCTGGCCGAGCGGGTCGACGCACGCGACCTGCCGTTCGACGTCGAGCGGCCCGCCGGGTTCGCCACCCTCCAGGGCGGCGGCCGGGCGATGGTCGCCCGCGAGCTCCCCGGCCGCGCGATCGACCCGCGCGACATCGACGAGAGCCCCGAGCTGGCGGACCACCTCGGGCGTGCGCTCGCCGCGCTGCACTCCCTGGACACCGACCTCGTGGGCAGCGCCGGCCTGCCCGTGTACGACATGGCGACCTACCGGGCCCGCCGACTCACCGAGGTCGACGAGGCGTCCCGCACGGGCAACCTGCCCGCCGAGCTCGTGCACCGGTGGGAGGCGGCCCTGGAGGCGGACGACCTGTGGCCCGCCGCCTCGACGGTCGTCCACGGGGACCTCGACGCCGAGCTCGTGCGCGCGTCCGGGGACCGCGTGGTGGCGCTGTCCCAGTTCGGGGACGCGCACGTCGGCGACCCGGCGGAGGACTTCGCCTGGCTCGTCACCGGGGTCGACCCGGAGACCTTCGAGCAGGTGCACGGCTCCTACGCCCGCCACGCCTCGGCCCCCGACGACCCGTTCCTCCTCGACCGTGCGCAGCTCGCCTCCGAGCTGCTGCTCACGCGGTGGTTGATGTTCGGGCTGCGCACCCGGGACGACGCAGTCGTGGGCGACGCGCGTCAGATGCTCGCCGAGCTGGCGTCCGACGTCGCGGACGCACCGCCGATCGGGGCCGAGGTGCGCGAGATCCTCGCCGAGACGGCGGCCGCGGCCGCGCCGGTGACCGTCGTCGGCGCCGCAGCGGTCCCGGACGCCACGGACCGGACCCTCGACGGCGACCGGGCGAGCGAGGAGCCGGCTGACACCGCCGGTGCTGCCCTGCCCGCCGACGAGCGGTCCGTCGAGCGCTCCGAGGGTTCGACGCCCTCCGAGGCGGACGAGCCCGCCGCCGGTCCCGACGGCGCGGCGGCCGAGCTCGACACCGAGGCGTGGCCGGCGTTCGACGTCCACCCCGGCGAGTCCCCGGACGCGCCCGGCGTCCCGGAGCCGACCGCGGCGACGGCGGACCTCACCGAGGAGTACGAGCAGTGGCGCCGCGAGGGCCGCGAGCCGTAGGGCTACGCGTCGCGCGCGTCAGCTCCCGGGCCGGACCCCCCGCTCGATCGCGGACCTGATCCGCGCCTCGACCGCGGCCTCGTCGTCGGTCCGGGCGGGGATGGTCTCGGCGTGCAGCACGTAGTACAGGTGCGCGCGCACCTGGTCGATCGGTACGCCCTTCGCCCGCGACCACGCCAGCCGGTTGACGTCGAGCTGCAGGAGCTTCGCCGCCCGCTCGTCGGGCCCCGGCACCCGACCGGTCTTCCAGTCGACGATCTCCACGGTCCCGTCGACGTTCGCGTACACGGCGTCGATGCGGCAGCGCAGGACGAGCGGACCGACCGACACCTCGACGGCCTCCTCGACGGCGGTCGGTCGCCGGCTGCCCCACTCCGAGGACTCGAAGGCGTCCTGGAGTCGGCGGAGCTCGCGCTCGTCGACCGGGCCCCGGCCCGAGGCGGTGCCGGCACTCCCGCCGGCCCCGGTGGGTGCTCCCCCCTCGTCCGCGTCACCGTTGTCGGGGTCGAGCCCCAGGGCGCCACGCTCGGCGTCGTCGAGGTGGCCGGCCAGCCCGGTGAGGACCTCGGCCTCGAAGCGCCGCTCGACCCACTCGTGGAACCGCGTGCCGAGGTCGGCCTCGCGCCGCGGCGCCCGTGGCACGGGGCGCAGGATCTGCCGGGCGAACCATTCGGGGTCGCCCGCGAGCGAGACAAGACCGGTGGCGGCGAGGTGGTCGCCGAGCGGGACCTCGCCGCGGCGGGCGAGAAGCTCGTCGCGCTCGGCGAGCAGCAGCGCGGCGGCCCGGTCCCACCCCGAGGCACCCTCCCCGGCCTCGATATCCAGCGGCCCTGCCGACGCCGCGTCGACCGCGCGGGCGGCGGCGCGCACCCGACGGACCGCCTCCCCCTCGCGTCCGGGCGGCGGTGGCCAGGTGGCGACCCGCGCGCGCCCGATCTGCGTGTTCTCCTCCGGCGCATCGTCCGGGCGGTCGAGCAGGTGGCCCGTCAGCGGCTCGACCACACCGGCGTCGACGGCCTCGTCGAGGAACGGGGACCGGTACCGCTGCGTCTTCGTCTCCTTGGTGAAGCTCGCCCAGGTGAGGAGGAGCTCGCTCCGCGCGCGGGTGACGGCGACGTAGGCGAGCCGTCGTTCCTCGGTGAGCGCGTGCAGGCCGGCGGCGCGCCTGAAGTCCTCGAGGGCGTCGTCCATGCCGTGCTGGTCGGTCGCGTCGGCGAGCTCGAGCTTTGGGAGCCGGTCCGCGTCGCCGCGCACGCTCGCCGGGACGGAGCCGCGGTCGGTGAGCCAGGCGGAGTCCTTGGGGACGAACTCGGCGGGGTTCGCGAGGCTCGCGGGTACGGACACCTTCGGGAACGAACCGAGCGACAGCCCGGGGACGGCGACCACGTCCCACTCGAGCCCCTTCGACCGGTGCATCGTCATCAGCTGGACGACGCCGCGCAACGGGTCGTCGACCTCCGACTCGCCGGCCTGCGCGTCGGCCAGGCCGCCCTCCTGCTCCTCCGCGCGGTCGAGGTAGGCGAGGAAACCGGCGACCGTCGCGCCCTCGATGCCGTTCGCGTAGGTACCGGCGAGCCGCACGAGCTCGTCGAGGCCGGCGCGGGCGGTCGCCGGAGCCTCGCTCGACGCGGCGACGACCTCGAGGTCGAGGCCGAGCGCCTCGATCGCCACCCCGACGGCGTCGTGGACCGGTAGGCGCACGACCGAACGAATGCGGCCCAGCGCACGCGCCAGCCGCGAGAGCCGGTCGCGGGCGACGTCGGTGAGGGCGTGACCGGCCGAGGCCCACCCGTCGCGCGGGAGGTGGTCGATCGCCTCGGCGAGGGACTGCTCCTGCCGTGGGTCGATGGCCGTCTCCTCACGGTCGAGACCGGCCTCGCCCGCACTCTCGCCAGGCGCGTCGTCGGCGAGTTCCGCCGTGCCCGCCTCGGCGCCGTCGCGGAGCCCGAGCCGCGCCAGGTGCCCGGCCCACGCCCAGAGCGTGCGCAGGTCGGCCAGCCCCAGCCCGAGACCGGTGACGAGACGGACGAGCCGGTCGCCCCGCGTGGGGTCGACCGCGACGGCGAGCGCCGCGCGCACGTCGAGGATCTCCGGCCGGGTGACGAGCCCGCCGACCCCGACCACCTGACACGGCACGCCCTCGGCGCGCAGGGCGTCCTCGACGAGTGCGAGCTGGGCGTTGGTGCGGGTGAGCACTGCCGCCGTCGGGCCGGAGCCCGGCCTGCTCGCCTCGGCGGCGACGTGGGGCTCGTACCAGCGCTGCCGGAGCGCGAGAGCGAGCCCCGCCGCCTCCTCGCCGTCGGTGGCGAACCAGGCGCCCAGCACCGTCCCGTCCCCCGCGCCGGGCCGAGCGTCCAGGGTGGGCAGCCCGAGGCCGGAGCCCGAACGGAGCGGGCCGGCGATCGCGTTCGCGACGTCGAGGATCGCGTGGTCGTTGCGCCAGGACACCGACAGGTTCCGCACCGCCGCGGGCTCCGCGCCGCCGAACCGGGTCGGGAACTCCTCGAGGGCGGCGGCAGAGGCGCCTCGCCAGCCGTAGATCGACTGGTGCGGGTCGCCGACCGCCGTGACGGGCCACCCGCCGCCGAACGCAGCGGCCAGCAGGTCGGTCTGGGCCACGGAGGTGTCCTGATACTCGTCGAGCAGGACGAGCCGGTACCTCGCGCGGAGCTCGTCGCGCACCTCGGGGATCTCGGTGACGATCCGACGGGCGGCGTCGGCGATGTCGGCGAACGTGGCCACGCCGTTCGCGCGGCGCTCCTCGCGCAACGTCTGAACCATCTCGAGGAGCTCGACGCGGGCGAGGTGACTGGTGGCCACCGACCGCACCTCCGCGCTCGGTCCCTTCTTCCGCCCCGAGACCGGTGCCTCGAGCAGGGTCGACGCCGTCGCCGCCAGCTCGGTGCGCAGCGCCTCGGGCGTGACGTCGGAGGCGACGAGCGACATGGTCTGACCGTCGAGGTCGAGCACAGCCTTCACCAGGGTCGACAGCGCGGTGTCGGAGGAGTGGGCGAGCGGCCCGGTCCAGCCCGCGACGACCCGGTGGGCGAGCTCGTAGGTCTCGGCGGCGGTGATGAGGCGGGCGGTGGGGTCCAGGCCGAGCCGCAGGGCATGGTCCGTGTAGATGGCCCCGGCGAACGAGTCGTACGTGCTGACCTCGGGCCGCTCGGCCTCGAGGTCGTCGCGTGGTGCGGTCCGTCGGTGGCCGAGCGCCCGCCGGAGCGTGCCGAGCCGCTCGCGCAGGCGGACGTCGAGCTCGCCGGCCGCCTTGCGGGTGAACGTGAGGCCGAGGACCTGGTCGGGTCGCACGAGGCCGGCGTGGACGAGGTGGACGACCCGCAGCGACATCGTCTCGGTCTTTCCCGAGCCGGCGCCGGCGACGACGAGCTGGGGCGCCATCGGATGCGCCATGACGCCCGCCTGCTCCTCGGTCGGCGCGTAGCTGCTCCCGAGGAGTCGGGCGGTCCCGGCCGGCGTCACGGCCTGCGGCGTGCCGGGCTCGGTCATTCCGTCTCCTCGGAGGTGGTGGTCCCGCCGACGCGACGGCCGGCGGTCTGCAGCGGGCAGGAGGTGCGGACCTCGCAGAAGTCGCAGTACTTGTTCGTCCGGACGTGGACACCGGCTCCGGACATCTCGGTCACGGCGCGATCGACGAGCTCGTGCGCCCACGTGCCCCGGTCGGCGCCGAGGGCGTCCTGCTCCCGGATCGCCACGGACTTGTTGGGGGTGCCGAGGAAGACCAGCCGCGCGCCGGCGGGTTCCGCCCCCTCACCGCGGCGGTGCCGTTCGAGCAGGGCCGCCTGGTAGGCGCCGAGCTGGGCGTGCTCCTCGACCTCGGCCTGGCTGATGCCCTTGCCGGTCTTGAGGTCGGCGACCACCACCCGCCCGTCCGACTGGGTCTCGAGCCGGTCGATCTGCCCGCGGACGCGCGCCTCGCCCACGATCTCGTCGACGTCGACCTCCGTGGCGACCTGGACCGGAACGGCGACGTACTCGGCGAGCCGCTCGACGAGCCGCTCCGCCTTGGCCCGCTCCTGGTCGGCGGCGAGGCCCTCGCCGAGGTCGAGCTCACCGATCCGCTCGTGCAACGCGGACCGTAGCTCGTCGCGGCTGCCGGCCGGGTGCTGCTCGGCGATCTCGTGCACGAGGGTGCCGAGCGCCTGGCTGTCTGAGTCGCCGCCCCGCCCGCCGAACCGGGTGAGCGCCCACCGAAGTCCGCACGTGGTGACGGACTCGACGGCCGACGGGCTGACGGTGACCGGCTCGTCCGTGCTCCTCAGGGGCGCGAGCGTGCTCACCTCGTGGGCGAGCACCCACTCCTGCGGGTCCGCCCCTGCCACGCCCTCGGCGCGCAGCCGCGCGAGGACCCGGGCGGCGTCGGCGTCTCCCGGATCGTCGGCGAGGCGCCGGCGCAGCCGCGCGACGAGCTCACGCAGGTCCCGGGCCACGATCTGTTCCCGGTCCGCTGGCCGTGGCCGTGCGCCGGCGTCCGGAGCCGTGCGGGCCCCTGCGTCGCCGCGGTCGTGCGCGGCCGCGTCCCGCGCGAGGAGCTCGTGGAACAGCGAGGGGCGCGTGTCGACGCCATCGACGGCAGTGACGAGGAGCTTGCTCGTCGCGCGGGAGGTCGCGAGCACGAGCTGGCGCAGCTCGTCGTCCCGCACCTCCTTGCGGGCCTCGGTCCAGCGGTCGGCGCCGTCCCCGCGGCCGGTGACGACGTCGACGAGCGCCTGGCTGCCGAGGATCGTGTCGCGGCGGCGCATGTCCGGCCAGACGTCCTCCTGGAGGCCGGCGACCGCGACGAGGTCCCACTCCTGCCCGGCCGCCTGCGCGGGCGTGAGCACCTCGACGAGGTCGCGGCGGCCCGACTGGGCGGCGAGGGTGTCCTCGGCGACGCGCTGCTTCTCGACGCGGTCGACGAATCCGATCGCACCGGCCGTGGCGCCGCGCGCCTCGTACCGTTCGGCGGCGTAGAAGAGGGCGAGCACGGCGTCCAGGTCGGCGTGCGCCTGTGCGGCCCCGGCTCCCCCGTCGATCGCGCGCGTCTGCCACGGCTCGGCGAGGCCGGCCGCGTCCCATGCCGCCCACAGGACCGCCGTCGGTCCCTCTCCGGCGACGAGCGCGGTGCGCGTGCGCCCCACCACCCGCGCGACCCGCACGAGCGGGTCGGTCAGGGCTGCGGACATGGACCCGGGCAGGGCGGCGACGCCACCCTCGTCCACCGCCGCCACGGCGTCGAGCAGGACCGTGTCGGAGTCGACGGCGCCGCCGCGCGCCCCGCTCGCCGCCCGCAGCGTGCGCATGAGGCTGCGCAGGCCCACCGGGTCCGCACCGCCCACGGACGAGAGCATGAGGTCGCGCAGCGCCCGGCCCGTCGGCCCCTCGGCGGCCACGCGCACGGCCGCCAGGAGGGGTCGCACGGCAGGCTCGTCCCGCAGCGCACCCAGTCGACCCGGGGAGACGGGGACGCGCCGGGCACCGAGGAGCGCCCGCATCGAGCTCGCCTGACCGCTCGTCCGCACGACGACGGCGCACCGCCGGTACGGCAGGCCGTCGACGAGGTGGGCCTGGCGCACGGCGTCGGCGACGGTGTCGGCCTCGACGGCCGCGGAGCTGAGTGTGCGTACCTCGACGGCGGGCCACGGCTCGTCGCGGTCGGCCGTACGGCCCGCGTCTCGGTCGGCGTCGATCCCCGACGCCCCGGGATCCGGTGCAGGAACGGCTCCTCCTCCGGCGACCGGCGATCGCCGACGCGCCAGACCGGGCCCGCCGGCGGGCAGCCGCTCGGTCAGCCGGGCCACCGCGGCGCGCAGGCCGCGCGTCCCGCGGTGCACCTCGGGCAGGAGCCGGACCTGGGCGCCGAACCCCCCGTCGGAGAAGTCCGACGTCGCCTCGGCGACCAGGGTGGGGCTCCCGCCCCGGAACGTCTGCACGGCGACGTCGGGGTCACCGAGCAGGAGCAGCCGCGCACCGTCCCGGACGAGCACGCGCAGCAGGCGCGCGGTCGAACGGGTGACGTCCTGGTAGTCGTCGACGACGACGAGGTCCCACCGCGGCACGGTCGGTGCACCGGCGGTCCCGGCCGGGACGCCGGTCGGTGGTACGTGCCAGGAGTTGAGGACGAGCGCCGCCTCGTCGACGAGTCGCGCGGAGTCGTAGCGCCGATAGCGGCGCTCGGGGCCGAGTCCCACGGCGGGCGCCTGCTCGTCGGCCGCGTCCTGAGCGCCGGTGCTGTCGCGGTACTGCTCGAGGACCGCGGCCACCGCGGCCCACTCGGGCCGGTCGTGGTCGGCAGCGAGACGCCGGAGGTCGTCGGGCTCGAGGTCGAGCTCGCCCGCGCGCGCCAGGATGTCCCGCAGCTCGTGCCGGAAGGCGTCCAGCCCGAGCGCCTCGGCGGGTACGGACGCAGGCCACCCGGGTGACGTGACCTGCCCCGAGTCGTGCGCATCGAGCAGCTCCGCGAGGATGCCGTCCTCGTCGGGGCCGGACAGGAGAGCGGGCTCCGGACCGCCCCAGTAGGCGGCGTGCTGCCCGAGGAGCGCGAACGCGAAGGAGGTCGGCGTGACGACCTGCACCGCGGCGTCGTGCGCCCCGGTCCGGTGGGCGACCTCGTCCCGCAGACGACCGGCCACGCGCCGGGACGGTGTCAGGAGCGCGACGCGGCGGCCCGCGCGGGCCGCCTCGACGACGGTCTGCACGGCCAGCGTGGTCCGCCCCGCGCCGGGGGCGCCGAGCGTGAGCAGGTGCGGGCCCGGGCCGGCCGCCAGCTCGTCCGCGACCGACCGGGCCACCTGGCTCAGCGGCACCTCGACGGGCTCGGGAGCGGTGTCGAGGCGCAGCCGAGGACGGACCGGGGAGGACATGCCGTCATGCAACCACGCAGGTCCGACATCCGCGGTGCGCCCGTGGGTCGACGTCCGGTTCGCCCGGTCGGCGGGTGCTCGGATCGGTCGCGCTGCGGCAGGCCGACCGGCGCAGCGCCCGGCCCCCCGCCCGCTGCGGGCTCTACTCCTCGGCCACCCAGGCGTTGGGGACGCAGTCCTGCAGGCTGATCGACTGCTGGACCATGACCGGGGCCGGGTCGCCCGGCGCGGGGCAGTCCACGTGCTGGTACCCCAGGAGGTGACCGACCTCGTGGTTGACGAGGTACTGCCGGTACTGCGGCAGCGTCCCGCCGGCCTCGAGGAACGGCTCGATCGACTCCCCGAACCGGTCGGCGTTGAGGACCGCCCGGCCGTTGCGGCCGCACGAGTAGATGCCGCCGACGTCGAGCGGCTCGCACAGCTCGATGCTCAGCGGCCCGTCCGCGAGAGTGACACCGAAGTCCGCGTCCTCGCCGTCGACGCGCTCGAACGCCACCGAGCCGTCGTGGCCCCAGCCGCGGTCGTCGTTGAGGGTGTCCAGCACGTAGTCGGCGAACGCCTCGCGGTCCACCGGCAGGCCGCGCTCGACCTCGACCCGCACGCTGTAGGTCCGCTCGGCCTCGCGCGGCGCCGGATCGGTGCCCGCCACCACGCGCAGGGAGCCGGATCCCTCCGCGGCCACGAGATCGCCCCGGATCCCCGCGCCGTAGGCGTCCTCGTCCACGCCCTCGGGCAGATCGACGTCGGTGTCCCCGGCCCCGTCGGCCGCCGTGCCGTCACCGTCCGTGCCGTCGGGGACCTGCACGAGCTCGAGCAGGGTCGGTTCGTCGTCGTCGGGCAGCAGCGGTCCCGGGCGCGCGGCCCACGCCGCGCGCAGGTCCACGTCGCTGCCCGCGGCGTGCTCGTCCGCGACCGTCGGCGCGGCGAGGAGGGGCGACGAGACCAGCGCGGCGCACGCGAGAACGCCGAGAACGGTCGGGAGTCGTCTGGAGTCGGACATCGCCGACCAGTCTGGCAGCCGGGCCCCGACCTGTCAGTGAGCGCCCTTACGATGGAGCAGCACCACCTCGGTGACACGCTTCCCAGCACGAGGCCCGCCGCGAGCGGGCCGGACGGAGGAACATCAATGCAGGTCACGATCGGTATGCGGTCGAGCATGCGCGACGTCGTCGTCGAGATCGACTCCGACGAGGAGGCCTTCGTCGCCTCCGTCCGTGAGGCGCTGGCGTCCGACTCGCCGCTCGACGTCACGGACTCCAAGGGCAAGCGGTTCCTCGTGCCCGCCGCCGCGATCGGGCACGTCGAGATCGGCGCGGTCGAGGACCGCCGCGTGGGGTTCGGCCTGGGCTGAGTCCCGTCCCACTCCTCCGGTCCCGCCGAGCGGCGCCGGGAGGAGTATCGTCGAGGGGTCCCGGCTGACCGGTCGTTGTTCCTGCGAATCCTCGGGCGCCCAGCGCCCTGCACCGTGTGCGATCGGCTGCCCGCGCCAACCCGGCGCACCGCCGACCGAAGAAGGATCATGACCACCCCTGCCACCTCGGGCGTCGTCGACGTCTCCGGCGCCCACGCGCCCGTCGAGACCGACGCCGCCACCCCCGACATCACCGATGCCGACACGCCCAGCGTCCCGGCCGAGCAGACGTTCGCCGACATCGGCGTCGCGGAGCCGATCGCCGGCGCCCTGCGCGACGTCGGCATCACGCACCCGTTCCCGATCCAGTCCCTCACCCTGCCCGTGGCGCTCAAGCGCGCCGACATCATCGGCCAGGCCAAGACGGGCACCGGCAAGACGCTGGGCTTCGGCATCCCGCTGCTGCAGCACACCCTCGCCCCGGGCGAGGACGGCTACGACGAGCTGCTCGACCCCGGCGCCCCGCAGGGTCTCGTCGTCGTGCCCACCCGTGAGCTGGCCAAGCAGGTCGCGGAGGACCTCGTCGCCGCGTCCCGCCGCCGCTCCGTGCGGATCGTCCAGGTCTACGGCGGCCGCGCCTACGAGCCGCAGATCGCCGCGCTCGAGGCCGGCGTCGAGGTCGTCGTCGGTACGCCCGGCCGGCTCATCGACCTGCTCAAGCAGAAGGTGCTGCGCCTGAGCGCCGTGTCCACCGTCGTGCTCGACGAGGCCGACGAGATGCTCGACCTCGGCTTCCTGCCCGACGTCGAGACCCTGCTCTCCCGCACGCCCGCCAACCGGCACACGATGCTGTTCTCGGCCACGATGCCGGGCGCGGTCGTCGCGCTCGCGCGGCGCTACATGACGCGGCCGACGCACATCCGGGCCCAGGACCCCGACGACACCGGCGCGACGGTCAAGGCCACCCGCCAGGTCGTCTACCGGGCGCACGCGATGAACAAGGTCGAGATGCTCGCCCGGATCCTCCAGGCGCGCGAGCGCGGGCTGACCATCGTCTTCACGCGCACCAAGCGCACCGCCGCCAAGGTGGCCGACGACCTCGCCGACCGCGGGTTCGCGTCGGCCGCGATCCACGGCGACCTCGGCCAGGGCGCCCGTGAGCAGGCGCTGCGCGCGTTCCGCACCGGCAAGGTCGACATCCTCGTCGCCACCGACGTGGCCGCCCGCGGCATCGACGTCGACGACGTCACGCACGTCATCAACTACCAGTGCCCCGAGGACGAGAAGATCTACCTCCACCGCATCGGCCGTACCGGCCGCGCGGGCAACTCGGGCACCGCGGTGACGTTCGTCGACTGGGACGACATCCCGCGCTGGTCGGTCGTCAACAACGCGCTCGGCCTGGGCCTGGCCGAGCCGCCGGAGACGTACCACACCTCCGAGCATCTCTACGCGGACCTCGACATCCCCGAGGGCACGGGCGGCACGCTGCCCCGCTCGGCCCGCACGCGCGCCGGGCTCGGCGCGGAGGAGGTCGAGGACATCGGTGAGACCGGGAAGTCCGCGGGCTCGCGGCAGAGCTCGCGCCGGTCCGACGGCGGGCGCGGTGACGGCGCCCGACGCGACGGGCCGCGCTCCGGCGGTAGGTCCGAGGGCGGTCGGCCCGACGGCGCGCGTTCCCGGCGCTCCGGCGAGCAGGACGGCCGGTCCGAGCGCTCCGGCGGCGAGGGCGGGTCCGGCCGACCCAGGCGGCGGCGTCGCCGTCGCACGGGTGGTTCCGCCGGCGGCGGTCAGGGCGCCAGCGCCCCCGCCTCGACCGACTGAGCCCCGGCCGGCCCGGAGCGGTTGCCCCCGAGGCTCCCGCTCCGGGCCGCGCTCCTGATGTCGAGGTCGTGCCTGCGGTGGCGAGATCGTGCGTGCGAGGCACGAACTCGCCAGCCCAAGCACGACCTCGCTCGCCGAGGGCGCGCGGGAGCGGGTCCGGTCAGCGACCGGCGAGGTACATGTCGACGAACGCGAAGGTCGCCGTCGCGACGAGCTGCACCGCGATCGCGGCGAGCAGCATGCCGGACAGGCGCGTGACGAGCGTCGTCCCCGAGACCCCGAGCACGCGGTGGACCACGCTCGAGAAGCGCAGCGAGAGCCCGATGACGACGTGCAGACCGACGATGCCGATCACCACGCCGGTGAGCTGCGGTCCGGTGTCCGCGTCCTGCACGGCCAGCATCGCAGCGACGATCGCGCCCGGCCCCGCCATGAGCGGGGTCCCCATCGGCACGAGCGCGACCGCGGCGCCGGAGCCCGAGGGGCCGGGCTCCTCGGCGGCCCCGCTGAGGAGCTGCATGGCCACGATGAGCAGCAGCAGGCCACCGGCGAGCTGCAGCGCGGGCACGGTGATGCCGAGGAAGTCGAGGATGTAGGGCCCACCGGCCGCGAACGCCCCGATCACCCCGAGGGAGACGCACGTGGCGGCGAGCGCCGCACGGCTGCGCTCGCGGATCGTCATCGTGGAGGTCAGGGACAGGAAGATGGGCAGGTTGCCCACCGGGTCCATGATGACGAACAGCGTGACGAAGGTGGAGACCAGGACCGCGAGGTCGACGAGGTCGCTCATCGCGCGTCCCGGTGTCCGGCGCCCGCGAGCGGGAGCGTGCCTGCCGCGACGATCCGCTCGAGCTGGCCCGGGTCGGTGAGGTGGTCGCCCAGGCGGTTGGTCTTGCCTGTGCCGTGGTAGTCCGAGCTGCCCGTGACGAGCAGGTCGTGCCGCTCGGCGAGGCGCCTGAGCCCGGCGCGCGCCTCGTCGTCGTGGTCGAGGTGGTCGACCTCCAGCCCGAGCAGGCCGGCCTCGATCGCCTCGTCCAGCGCCCGGGCAGTCAGCGCCCGGCCGCGCTGCGCCCACGGGTGCGCCATGACCGGCACGCCGCCCGCCTCCCGGACGAGCCCGATCGCCTCGCCCACGTCGGGCGCGTAGTGCGGGACGTAGTACTTCGTGCGGTTGGCGCACGGCCCGCCGGGCGCGAACGCGGCGTTGCGGTCCGGCACGTGTCCGGCGGCGACGAGCGCGTCCGCGATGTGGGGCCGGCCGACGGTGGTGCCGTCGTCGACGTGGCGCAGGACGTCCTCCCACGTGATCGGGAAGTCCACGGCGATGCGCTCGACCATCATCCGGGCCCGGTCCAGCCGGGAGGAGCGGGCCCGCTCGGTGCGCGCGAGCAGGCCCGGATGCCCGGGGTCGAACAGGTAGGCCAGCAGGTGGATCGAGCGTCCCTCGTGCTGGGTGGAGACCTCCATGCCGCGCAGGATCGTCACGCCGAGGCGCTCCCCCGCCGCGACGGCGTCGGCCCAGCCCGCCGTCGTGTCGTGGTCGGTGACGCCGAGGACGTCGATGCGTGCGGCGGCGGCCGCCTCGACGAGTCCGGTCGGGCTGTCGGTGCCGTCCGAGACCGTCGAGTGCGTGTGGGGGTCGATCCGCGCCGTCGTCACCGGACGGAGTGTACGGGCGCGCGCGGTGCGACGATGGGGGCATGACCTCCTCCTCCGACGCCACCCGGTCCGCCACTCCCGCCGACGGCCAGCCCGTCGAGGACCGCGGCTCGAACCGGTCCCAGCGCCCCAGCTCGGCGGCGTTCCGTGCCTTCATCGCCGACGGCTGGGAGGAGACGGAGGCCCCGCTGCCCGACCGCCTGCCGTCCGCGGACACGGCGGCGGCGGCGCGCGCGGCCATCTCCCTCGAGCTCCCCGGCGAGCGGCTGGTCCTCCCGGGCGGCGACCTGCGCGTGCGCAGCAACGACACGGACCACCCGTTCCGCGCCCACTCGGCGTTCGCCCACCTCACGGGCTGGGGCGCGGCGACCGAGCCCGACTCGGTGCTCGTCCTGCACCCCGAGGGCGACGGCCACGAGGGCGTCCTGTACCTCCGCCCGCGGGCCGGGAAGGACACCGAGGAGTTCTACGCCGACTCCCGGTACGGCGAGCTGTGGGTCGGGGTGCGGCCCTCCTTGGAGGAGGTCGCTGCCGCCACCGGCCTGCGCACCGCGCACATCGACACCCTGCGGGACGACCTCGCCAAGGACGCCGGCGTCGGGCAGGTGCAGGTCCGCCTCGTCACCGGCGCCGATCGGGCGGTCACCGCGCTCGTCGACGAGGTGCGCGCGCAGGCCGGCCTCACGAGCACCGCCGGCGCGGACGCCGAGCTCACCGAGCGGCTGTCCGAGATCCGGCTCGTCAAGGACGAGTGGGAGGTCGGCGAGATCCGCTCCGCGGTCGCCGCCACCGCCCGGGGCTTCGAGGACGTGGTCCGCTCGTTCCCCCGGGCGTCCGGCCACGAGCGGGGCGAGCGCGTCGTCGAGGGGGCGTTCGCGGCCCGGGCCCGCGAGGACGGCAACGGCATGGGCTACGAGACGATCGCGGCCGCCGGCAACCACGCGAACACGCTGCACTGGATCCACAACGACGGCGAGGTCCGGCCCGGCGACCTCCTCCTGCTCGACGCCGGCGTCGAGGTCGACTCCCTGTACACCGCCGACGTCACGCGCACGCTCCCGGTGGACGGCGTCTTCACCGAGCCGCAGCGCCGGGTCTACCAGGCGGTCCTCGACGCGGCCGACGCGGCCTTCGCCGTCGCCGCCCGGGTCGGCGAGGGCGGCGCGCGCGTCCGGTTCCGTGACGTCCACACCGCGGCGATGGAGGTCGTCGCCGCCCGCCTGGCCGAGTGGGGGATGCTGCCCGTCGACGCCGCCACGTCGCTCAAGCCCGACGGCCAGTACCACCGCCGGTGGATGGTGCACGGGACGTCGCACCACCTCGGCCTGGACGTCCACGACTGCGCGCAGGCCCGCCGGGAGATGTACCTCGACGCCGAGCTCGTCCCGGGCATGGTCTTCACGATCGAGCCCGGCCTGTACCTGCGCGCCGACGACCTCAAGGTGCCCGCGGAGCTGCGTGGGATCGGCGTGCGGATCGAGGACGACGTGCTCGTCACCGAGGACGGGGTGGAGAACCTGTCGGCCGCCCTGCCCCGCACGCCGAGCGCGATCGAGGCGTGGATGGCAGACCTGCGCGGCTGACCTCGCTCGCGTGGTCGACCGTCCACGACGGGGCGGCGGGTTCGTCGACCGAGCAGGCCTGCTGAGCGCCCGCCCGGTCGTCGACACCCCTGCCCGGTCCCCGGGGAACGGTCGCGCTCCGGCTACCCCGCTCGGTCCGCGGCCAGGTGCTCGCGCGCGAACCTGAGCGACTCCATGCACATCGTGCGTCGCTGCAGGGACGACACCGACCGGGTGTTGATCTCCACGACGACGGAGCCGCCGAACCCGGTGTCCCGCAGGTGGGCCAGGACCTCGGCGCACGGCTGGTTGCCGTGACCGGGCACCAGGTGCTCGTCCTTGATCGTCCCGGAGCCGTCCGTGAGATGCAGGTGCGCGAGCTTCTTCCCCAGCGAGCGGACCATCGCCATCGTCGCCTCGGCGTCCATCCCGGAGGTCGCCGCGTGGGACAGGTCGATCGTCACCGAGCCGTAGTCGTGCTCGGTGGGGTCCCAGCCCGGTGAGTAGGCCTTGACGTGCGCGCCGCCGGCCTGGGCCTGCCAGGTGAACATGTTCTCCACGGCGAGCCGCACGCCGTCGCGCGTCGCCTCCCGCTCGGCGACGGCGTCGACGAACTGGCGGGCGTACTTCCGCTGCCACCTGAACGGCGGGTGCAGCACGACGACGTCGGCACCCACCTGCGCCGCGAGGTCCACCGACCGGTCGACCTTCTCCCACGGGTCGCGGCCCCACACGCCCTGCGTGAGCAGCAGCGTGGGCGCGTGGATCGCGTGCACGGGCAGGCCGTACTTCCGCGACAGCGCGTTGATGAGGCGTGGCTCGCGGGACTCGGGCGCGGTGAGCACCATGATCTCCACGCCGTCGTAGCCGAGCTCCGCCGCCATGGCGAAGGTGTCCTCCACCGACCCCGGCATGACGGAGGCCGTGGAGAGGCCGACCGGGATGCTCACGGCTGGTCGGGCCCGCCCGCCTCGGTGGCCGGGCGGTTCTCCGCGGCCCCTCGGTGCTCGTCCGCCTCGCGCAGCTGGGCCTCGGCGTGTGCGCGCTGCTCCGGGGTGAGGTCCTCGAGGCGGGCGCCGTAGCGCGGCGTGCCGTCGACGCCGGGGGCGAAGCCGGTCGGCGCCGGGCGGCCGGGCTGATCCTCGACACCGGTGTCCTGCTGCACCTCTCCGGGCGCGCTGCGGGTCCCACGGGCGCCCGGGGTCCAGGCGTCCTGGCCGCCGCCGGCCACCGCTCCGCCGGCACCGGCCGCAGCGCCGCCGGCACCCTGAGCGCCGGCGCCATAGGCACCGCCGCCGTGCGGGCCCGCGGGCCCGCCCGCGCCGGAGGGCGCCGCCTGCGCCCGGGCGGTCGTGGCGGGCGCGTCGCCGATCAGGCCCGCCGAACTCAGGGCGGCGCGCATCTCGTCGGCGGCCGTCGGACCGGCGATGACCACGTACCGCTTGGCGACGACCGTGCTGGCCGAGGTGAAGTCGCGGGTCTTGGGCCGGACCGCGTAGCTGACGATGCCCAGCAGCACGCCGAAGGCCGCGCCGACGAGCACGGGGATGACGAAGTCGACGAGCCCGAAGTTCCCGATGACCAGCCACATGACCAGAGCCATCATCAGACCGAACCAGGCTCCGGTGAGCGCGCCGGAGCCGGCCACCTTCCCGTAGTCGAGCCGCCCGGTGATGCGCTCCACGAGCCGCAGGTCCTCCCCCACGATCGACACGAGGCGCACGTCGTGATCGTTGTCGGAGAGGTGGTCGACGGCCCGCTGCGCCTCCTCGTAGCTGGAGTAGGCGGAGATCTGGACCCCCGTGGGGATCGATTGCGCCTTCGCACCGAGCGGCTGGTTCGTGATGGACATGGGCCCAGTATCCCGCTCGCCCCGACCCGGCCGCCACCGCGCACCGCGCACCGCGCACCGTCCGCCACCGCGCCCCGCGGGCCGTCCGCCGCGTGCGACCTGCCCGCCCGTGGTTACGCTGCGCTCGTGACAACCACCACGCCCCGACCGACCACCGTCGCGCGCGTCTACGTGGCCCGGCTCGCCGGTACCGCCGTCTTCGACCCGATCGGCGACCAGGTGGGGCGGGTGCGCGACGTCGTCCTGCTCACCCGGGTCCGGGCCGCGCCGCGCGCCGTCGGGCTCGTCGTCGAGGTGCCCGGCCGGCGCCGCATCTTCGTGCCGCTGACCCGCGTCACGGCGATCGAGCCCGGGGCCGTCATCACCACCGGACTGCTCAACCTGCGCCGGTTCCAGCCAAGAGCGGCGGAGCGCCAGGTGGTCGGCGAGCTCCTCGACCGACGGGTCACGCTGGCCGACGGCTCGGGCGAGGCGACCGTCCTCGACCTCGCGATCGAGCAGCAGCGCAACCGGGACTGGCTCGTGACGAAGGTCTTCGTCCGCCGCCACCGGCCCCGGGCGACGTTCCAGCGCGGGGAGACCCTCGTCGTCGGGATCGAGGGCATCACCGACCTCACCGGTGCGGCGCTGTCCCAGGGCACCGAGTCCCTGCTCGCCCAGCTCACCGACCTCAAGCCGGCCGACGTCGGGGACGTCCTGCACGACCTGCCCGACCACCGCCGGCTCGAGGTCGCCGCCCAGCTGCCGGACGAGCGCCTCGCCGACGTGCTCGAGGAGATGGGTGAGGACGACCGGGTCCACATCGTCTCCGGCCTCGACCTCGAGCGGGCGGCCGACGTGCTCGACGTCATGCAGCCCGACGACGCCGCCGACCTCATGTCCGAGCTCCCCGAGTCGACGGCCGCGGCACTGCTCGAGCGGATGGAGCCGGACGAGGCGGAGGACGTGCGCCGCCTGCTGGCCTACGACGAGCACACCGCCGGCGGCCTCATGACGACCGAGCCGGTGATCCTCCCGCCGGAGGCCACCGTCGCGACGCTGCTCGCCCACGCGCGCCGCCGCGACGTCCCCGCCGCCCTGGGTGCGCTGGTCTTCGTCGTCCGCCCACCGCTGGAGACGCCGACCGGGCGGCTGCTCGGCGTCGTCCACCTCCAGCGCGCGCTGCGCGAGCCACCGGTCACGGCCGTCGGCACGCTGCTGGACACGGACATCGACCCGGTGCTGCCCACCGACGGGCTCGGGAAGGTGACCCGCCTGCTCGCGACCTACAACCTCACCGCGCTGCCGGTGGGCGACGAGGACGGACGCCTCCTCGGCGCCGTCTCCGTCGACGACGTCCTCGACCACCTCCTGCCCGAGGACTGGCGCGAGGCCGACGGTGACGTCACCGACGAGGCCATGGACGAGAGCGTGGAGGAGCGGCGAACCGATGACTGACCGGCTCGACACACCGACGACCAGACGCCCCCGCCTCCTGCGTCGCACGAGCGATCCCGACCGGGTCGGGCGCGTCTCGGAGTCCGTGGCGACGTTCTTCGGCACGCCGCGGTTCCTCATCTACCTCACGGTGTTCGTCGTCGTGTGGCTCGCCTGGAACACGTGGGGGCCGGCCGACCTGCGGTTCGACTCGCAGGAGTTCGGCTTCACGGTCCTCACCCTCATGCTGTCGCTCCAGGCGTCGTACTCGGCCCCGCTCATCCTGCTCGCGCAGAACCGCCAGGTCGACCGGGACCGGGTCTCGGCCGAGCAGGACCGCCAGCGGGCCGAGCGCAACCTCACCGACACCGAGTACCTCACGCGGGAGATCGCCTCGCTGCGCATGGCCGTCGGCGAGGTCGCCACCAGGGACTTCGTGCGCTCGGAGCTGCGCGACCTGCTCGCCGACGAGGTCGCCGACCGGGACCGCCGCATCGTCGAGCTCGAGAAGGAGCTGGCCGGGCTGCGCGGAACCGTCACCGACGACGCGCACGCCCCACGGGACGACACCCGCGACGGCGCCGGACGCGCCGGCCCCGCGGGCGATGCCGGTCCGGACGCCCCCGGTCGGGGTGACCAGACGCACCGGGACGCGGGCCCGGGGCTGCCTACCATGGAGGCATGACCGCCCCCACGATCGAGTCCGTCCGCGCCGAGCTGACAAAGGTCATCGACCCCGAGATCCGCCGCCCCATCACCGAGCTGGGCATGGTGCGCAGCATCGACATCGGGGAGGCGGGTGACGTCGAGGTCGGCATCGACCTCACGACGGCGGGTTGTCCGCTGAAGGACACGATCACCCGCGACGTGACGAACGCCGTCGCCGCGCTCGACGGCGTGAGCGGCGTCAGCGTCGCGATGGGCGTCATGACCGAGGAGCAGCGCAAGGAGCTGAAGACGCAGCTCCGGGGCGGCGTGCCGGAGCCCGAGATCCCGTTCAGCAAGCCCGGCAACCTCACGCGCATCTACGCGGTGACGTCCGGCAAGGGCGGCGTGGGCAAGTCGACGGTCACCGCGAACCTCGCCACGGCGATGGCCGCGACCGGCCTCAAGGTCGGGGTCCTCGACGCCGACATCTACGGCTTCTCGATCCCCCGCATGCTCGGGGTCGAGCTGCCACCGACCAAGGTCGACGACATGATCCTCCCGCCCGTCCAGCACGACGTGAAGGTCATCTCGATCGGCATGTTCGTCCAGGACCGCCGCCCCGTCGTATGGCGCGGGCCGATGCTCCACCGGGCGCTGCAGCAGTTCCTCGCCGACGTCTACTGGGGGGACCTCGACGTCCTCCTCCTCGACCTTCCGCCCGGGACCGGGGACATCGCCATCTCGGTCGCGCAGCTGCTGCCCGGCTCGGAGATCCTCGTGGTCACCACCCCGCAGGTCGCCGCCTCCGAGGTGGCCGAGCGCGCCGGCACCATCGCCGAGCAGACCCGGCAGAAGGTCGTCGGCGTCGTGGAGAACATGAGCTGGTTCGAAGGGCCCGACGGCACGCGCACCGAGCTGTTCGGCTCCGGCGGCGGTGCGGAGACGGCCCGCAGGCTCAGCGAGACGCTCGGCTACGACGTCCCGCTGCTCACCCAGCTCCCGCTGGAGGTCCCGGTCCGTGAGGCCGGCGACACCGGCGTCCCGGCGACCGTCTCCCCGGCCGCCGCGTCGTCCCCCGCGACCGTGGCCCTCCTCGACCTCGCCAGCCGCCTCGGCACCCGCGCGCGGGGACTCGCGGGTCGCTCGCTCGGCGTCACCCCGGTCTGAGCGCCACCGACGCACCCGCACACCACCCGTCGACGCGGCCACGCGTGTCGAAGAGCCACCCATGACCAAGGAGCACCGCGCATGACCGCGACCGGCCTGTACCTCGAGGACCTCACGGTCGGCGACGAGATCACGAGCGCGACCTACCGCCTCGAGGCCGAGGAGATCATGGAGTTCGGTCGCCGGTACGACCCGCAGCCCTTCCACACCGATCCCGAGGCGGCCGACGGGACGTTCTTCGGCGGCCTGGCCGCCAGCGGGTGGCACACCGCCGGCGTGACGATGCGCCTCGTCGTCGAGAGCGTGCCGCTGGCCGCCGGCGTCATCGGCGCCGGGGCCGAGCTCGAGTGGCCGCGCCCCACGCGGCCGGGCGACACGCTCCGGGTCGTCAGCACGGTCCAGGAGATCCTGCCCTCACGCTCGCGGCCGGACCGCGGCATCGTCGTCGTGGAGTGCCGCACCCTCAACCAGGACGACGAGCTGTGCCAGCGGATGGTCACCAAGCTGGTCGTCATGCGCTCCCCCGGGTCGGTGGAGGCGCCGGCGGAGAGCTGAGCCGCCGCAGGACCGACGCACGGTCGGGTCGCGTCCGGGTCGGACGTCACCGACCGGTCAGGTCGCGTCCGGGTCGAACGGCGCCGGGCGGGTCGGGTCGACCGGGTCGGCCCGCGGACGCTCCGGTGCGCCGTCCGGGTACCCGGCAGTTCCGGCGAGGCCCGACGCCACCGACCCCGCGGCGGCACCCGAGGCGCCGGAGGACGCCCCCGTGTACTCGGCCGGCGTGGCAGGACGGGCGGTGCGCGCCGGCTCCTTCATGGCGTCGGCGACGATCCGGCGCGGATCGTACTGTCGCGGGTCGAGGGACTTGAGGTCGTCCAGGTCGTCGCCGAGCTCGGCACGCACCTTGTCCCCGGTGTCCCGGGCGACGGCCACCACGCGCCGCACGACCCGCGCGAGCTGGCGCGAGAGCTCCGGCAGCTTCTCCGGTCCGACGACGAGGAAGCCCACGAGCAGCAGGACGACGAGCTCGCTCCCGCTGATCCCCATGGCACCCCATCCTAGGCGGGGGGCATCACACCTCCTCCTCGACCTCCGCGAGGGTGACCTCGACCTCCTCCTCGTTGCCGTCGCGCTCGATCGTCAGCGTGAGGGTGTCGCCTCCCTGGTGCGACCGGACGAACACGATGACCTCCGACGGCTCCGTGACGGGGGTGCCGTCGACGGCGGTGATGATGTCGCCGGGCTCGATCCCGGCCTCGTCGCCGGGGCCGTCGGGCACGATGCCGTTCTCGTCCTCGACCACGCGCACGCCCTCGCCGAAGTAGCTGGGGTCGAGGCTGATGCCGATCTGGGCGAAGGAGGCGGTCCCGTCCTCGATGAGCTGTCCTACCGTGATCTCCACCTGGTTGGACGGGATGGCGAAGCCGAGCCCGATACTGCCGGGAGTTCCACCGCCCTCGCCCGACGTCGCGTAGATCACCGAGTTGATGCCGACGACCTCGCCGTCGTAGTTGAGCAGCGGCCCGCCCGAGTTGCCGGGATTGATCGCCGCGTCGGTCTGGAGCGCGTTGATGTAGCTCTCGTCGCCCGGCGCCCCGGCGGTCACGGGCCGGTTCCGGGCCGAGATGATCCCGGCGGTGACCGTGCCGGTGAGGCCGAGCGGGGCTCCGACGGCGATGACGAGGTCACCGACGACGACCTCGTCGGAGTCGGCGAGCGCGAGGGGCGTGAGGTCCTCGCGCGGCACCTGGAGGACCGCGAGGTCGTACCCCGGCGAGCGGCCGACGAGCTCGGCCTCCTCCTGGGTCCCGTCGTGGAAGGTCACGGTGAGCCGGCCGTCGATGCCGGGCTCGACCACGTGGTTGTTCGTGACGATGAGGCCGTCCTCGGAGTAGATCATCCCCGTGCCGGTGCCGCCGACCTGGCCGCTGCGGGCCTCGATGTAGACGGTCGAGGCGAGCGCGATGTCGGAGATCTGCGCGACCGAGGCGTCCGGGCGGTCGACCCCGACCGCTCCGCTCTCGGACTCCGCGGAGTCGCTGGTCTCCCCCTCCTCGTCGGCGGCGTCGGTGGACCCCTCCGGGAACAGCCAGCGGCCCCCGACGGCGCCGAGCACGAGCCCGGCCAGGAGCGCGACGACCGTGAGCAGGGCGACGATCGGTACGGCGACCCCCCTGCGACCTGCCCGGCCCGACCCGGAGCCGTCGCCCGCGGCAGTGCTCCGGTCGGCGCCCGAGCCGTAGCCGCCGGAGCCGAACCCGCCCGCACCCGCGCCGCCGCCGTGACCACCGGGACCGAACCCGCCGGAACCGCCGCTGAAGCCCTGCCCGGTTCCTCCGCCGACACCGGGGGCGGACCCGTGGTCGGACGCCCCGGCGGGCGCGGAGAAGCCGTGACCGGGCCGGTAGGCGGCGTCGTGCCCGCCCGGCCCCCCGCCCGAGGGCCCACCACCGACCGCGGTCGAGGACGACGCGGCCCCGTGGGCACCGGCGCCGGACGCGGCAGACGGTGCGGGTCCGCCCGGTCCGTACCGGCCCTCGGCGCCGGACCCGGCGCCGGTCGGCCCCGGGTACCCCGGCGCGGTCGGGTCGGCGCCGTCGGGTCCTGCCGGCCCGGGACCCTGCGCGCGAGGGCCCCCGGCCGCGTGCCCGGACCCGGGGCCCGCGGCCGCGGGTGCCGCGCCGGATCGAGCCACGCCCGCACCCGCCTCACCACCGGGGGCCGGGGCCACGGGGGCCGTCTCCGACGTGCCGTCGAGGGCGCGCGTGGCCCCGGTCGCCGAGCCGCCCGACGGAGCCTCGCCGCCCGAACCCACGTACTGCGGTCCGGTGCCGGTCGGGCGTGCGGACGGCATCGGCTGGCGTGCCCCCGAGGGCATCCACTGGCCCTCGCCCCGGGCCTCGGCCCGCTCACGCGGCGCACCGATCGGTCTCGCCGGGTTCGCCGGGCGCTGGTCCGGCGCGCCGGGCCCGCCCTGCGGGCCTGACTGGGCGTGCCGGCCGGCCGGCTCGTCGTCGTGCTCTGCGGGCGGGGCGAACCGCGAGTACGGGCCCCCCTGCGTCGGGTCCGCAGGACCCTGGCGTCCGTCCGGGTGCCGCTCGTCGTCACGCGCACCCGGCCCGGCGGGGAACTGTCTCTCGTCGGCCATGTGACCCTCCTTCTGTCGGGCATACGGTATCGCCGCGCGGTGCTGGTCGTGGCACGGGCGCGGTGGAGCGCTCCCCCGCGGCAGCCGGTTCGCGGCCCGCCTCCCGGCGTGCGGCGGCCCGGCGCATACGATCGGGGGCAGTCGGGCACGCCGTGCCGTGTGGAGGGAGCATCGAATGTCGGTCGACAAGGCGCAGTCGTGGGCCTACGCGGAGGAGTTCGTCCCCGAGGAGGACGTCATCGCCGGGGCCCGGGCACGCTCCGAGGAGCTCGGCGTCACGCCCGTCTCCCCGGGCACCGGTGCGGTGCTGCGCCTCCTGGCCGCGACCGTCCAGGCCAGGGTGGTCGCCGAGATCGGCACCGGCACCGGCGTCTCCGGCCTCTGGCTGCTGTCCGGCATGCCCGCCGACGGCGTCCTCACCACGATCGACGTCGAGGGCGAGTACCAGCGCTCGGCCCGCGAGTCCTTCCTCGCGCTCGGTGTCCGTCCGGCCCGCACGCGCCTGATCTCGGGCCGCGCGCTCGACGTGGTGCCGCGCCTCGCGGACGGCGCCTACGACCTCGTGCACGTCGACGGCGACCCGGCCGAGGCTCCGGAGGCGGTCGAGCAGTCGATCCGCCTGCTGCGCCCGGGCGGCGTCCTCGTCGTCTCCGGCGCGCTGTCCGGGGACCGCGTGGCGGACCCAGCCCGGCGGGACGACACGACGGTCACGGCGCGCGAGCTCGTCCGCTCCCTGCGGGAGGACGAGCGGCTCCTGCCGACGCTGCTCACCGCGGGCACCGGCGTGGTGGCCGCCGTCCGCATCTGATCCTCCGTCCGCGATACCGCCCCTCACCGGCGCCCGGTCAGTCCTCCGGCGTCCCGTCCCGGCCGAGCTCGGCGAGCCACCGCACGATCACCGCGGCCCCCACCCCGGTGGGCGCCCCCTTGGGCAGCCGCTTGCCGCCGGTCGAGCGCCCGGTGCCGGCGATGTCCAGGTGGGCCCAGCGCCGGCCCTCGGTGAACCGGCGCAGGAACAGGGCGGCGAAGATCGTGCCGCCCACGGCGTGCACGTCCGCGCGCGGCGTCTGCCGCAGATCGGCGAGGTCGGAGTCCAGCGCCGCCTCGGAGTCCGCGGGCATCGGCAGGCGCCAGAGCGGCTCGCCGGCCGCCTCGCCCGCGGCGGACAGCTCCGCGGCGAGGGCGTCGTCCGTCGCCACCATCGCCGTCGTCGAGGTACCGAGCGCGATGCGTGCGGCACCGGTGAGGGTGGCGACGTCGAGGATCACGTCCGGATCGGCCACCTCGATCGCGTGGGTGAGGCCGTCGGCGAGGACGAGCCGCCCCTCCGCGTCCGTGTTCGCCACCTCGACGGTGCGTCCCGACAGGGTGCGCACGACGTCCCCGGGCCGGTAGGAACCGCCGCCGAAGGAGTTCTCCGCGAGCGGGAGGACGGCGGTCACGGCGTGCGGGAGGCCGAGCCGCGCCGCCGCGAGCACCGCGGCAAGCACGGTGGCCGAGCCCGCCATGTCGGTGGTCATCGTCAGCATGCCGTCGGTCGGCTTCTTCGACAGCCCGCCGGTGTCGAACGTGATGCCCTTGCCGACCAGGGCCACCCGCGAGCGCACCGGCCCCGGCGGCGTCCAGGTCACGGTGACGAGCCGCGGCGGCGTGGGAGAACCCGCGCCGACGGCGAGGATCGCGCCCGCGCCCCGCTCGTCGAGCGCCCGCTCGTCCTGGACGTCGACGCTCACGCGGCCGCGGACCGTCGGCTCGAGACCGTCGACGAGGTGGCGCACGGCGGCCGCGAGCCACGCGGGGTTCTTCACGGTCGACCGAGTCGCGGTCAGCGCGCGGGCCTGGTGCGTGGCGGTGACGGCCTCGCGGGCCAGCGCGGTGGCGTCGTGGTCCGTGCCGCCGGGCACGAGCAGCTCGACCTCGGCGACCGGTGCCTTCGTGGCGTCGTCGTGCGCGGCGGTCGGCAGCCGGTAGGCGTCCAGCCACAGACCCGCCGCGAACGCCGCGACGTCGTCGCCCGGCGAGGACGGGTCCGGGTCCTCCGCGACGACGACCGCGGCCGTGGTGCCGGCGAGGGCGCGGCCGGCGGCCAGCCCGGCGGCGCGCAGGTCCGGCGCCCGGCCGGTGCCGGCCCGGACCAGGTGCAGCACGGGCGGCAGGCCGGACCAGGGGACGTCGACACCGTCGAGCTTGCGTGGGAGACGCACCGTGCGCACGGCGCCCGCCGCCCCGCCTCCCCCGGCCTCGGACTCCGCCTCGACGTCGACGCCGTAGCGCTCACCGACGGCGCGGGCCCGCGGGCCCGGTCCGTCCGCCCCGAGGAGGAGGACGACCGCCCCGGGCGCCGGATCGCCGCCGAGCGCCTCCTCCCACGGGCGGTCGCTCATGCTCAGCCCGGGCAGCACGGCGTCCGGAAGGTCGACCTGCGGGCCGGTGGTCTCGGTGGTGCGCACGGCGGTCCTCCGTTCACGCCGACGGCCGGCCGCTGGGCGGCCGGCCGTCGGCAGGTGGTGCGTCGGTCAGGAGGCGACGGCGGAGAGCGCCTCGCTCAGCTCGCCGGCCTCGGTCGCGTTGAGCTCGACGACCAGGCGGCCACCACCCTCGAGCGGGACGCGCATGACGATCCCGCGGCCCTCCTTCGTCACCTCGAGCGGCCCGTCCCCGGTCCTCGGCTTCATCGCTGCCATTGCCGCACCTCTCGTTCTCCTGCATCATCGGGCCCGCCGCGAGACGGGGGCCTGCCCCGTACCGACCGCGCGGGCACCATGGCCTCGTACATTCTAGGTCAAGACGCGCCGGAGGTAGCAGGGTGCTGTATGGTCCGGCCTCCCCGCTGACCTGCCACGCCGGTCAGTGCGCAGCCATCTCGCCGTCCGGCGTCGAGCCGTCGGGGCGCGGGTAGGTGTCCGGGTCCTCGTCGGGGAAGATCTCGCCCTGGTACTCGGGGTGCATGAGGTTGCGCCTGGAGAGCAGCTCGTCGACCCGCGCCTCGTCCAGCAGGCCCATCTCGAGCACGACCTCCTTCACCGACCGGCCGGAGCGGGCCGCCTCCTTGCCCACGAGGTCACCGTTGTGGTGGCCGATGACGGGATTGAGGTAGGTGACGATCCCGATGGAGCCCAGGACGTCCGCGAGACCGACCTCGGGGTTCGCCGTGATCCCCACGACGCACTTCTCGCGAAGTCCCTTCGAGGCGTTGCGCAGCAGGTCGACGGACTCGAAGAGCACCTGGGCGATGACCGGCTCCATGACGTTGAGCTGGAGCTGGCCGGCCTCTGACGCCATCGTCACGGTGACGTCGTTGCCGATGATGTTGAAGCACACCTGGTTGACGACCTCGGGCATCACCGGGTTGACCTTGGCGGGCATGATCGACGACCCGGCCTGCAGCTCGGGCAGGTTGATCTCGTTGAACCCGGCGCGCGGGCCGGACGACAGCAGCCTCAGGTCGTTGCAGATCTTCCCGAGCTTGACGGCCACGCGCTTGAGCCCGGCGTGCATGGAGACGTAGGCACCGGTGTCCGACGTCGCTTCGATGAGGTTCTCCGCGGGCTCGACGGGCAGCCCGGAGACCTCGGCGAGCTTGGCGACGGCGAGCTCGGAGTAGCCGGTCGGGGTGTTGAGCCGCGTGCCGATCGCGGTGGCCCCGAGGTTGACCTCGAGGAGCAGCTCGGCGAGCCGGGACAGGTGGCGGACCTCCTCGTGCAGCAGCACGGCGAAGGCGGTGAACTCCTGGCCCAGGGTCATCGGCACGGCGTCCTGGAGCTGGGTGCGCCCCATCTTCAGGACGTCCGCGAACTCCTCCCCCTTGGCCCCGAACGCGTCCGCGAGGCGGGCGATCTCCGCCCGCAGCTCGTGCACCACCGAGTACACGGCGAGGCGGAAGCCCGTGGGGTAGGCGTCGTTCGTGGACTGGCTCTTGTTGACGTGGTCGTTGGGGTTGACGACGTCGTACCGGCCCTTCGGCAGCCCGAGCGTCTCGAGGGCGAGGTTGGCGACGACCTCGTTGGTGTTCATGTTGACCGACGTGCCGGCGCCGCCCTGGAAGACGTCGATCGGGAACTGGTCCAGGCACCGTCCGCCGACGAGGATCTCGTCGCAGCCCGCCGCGATCGCCCGCGCGATCCGCGGCTCGATCGTGCGCAGCTCGCCGTTGGCGAGCGCGGACGCCTTCTTGACCTGCACCATCGCCCGAACCATCGCGGGAAAGTCGCTGATCCTCGACGAGCTGATCCGGAAGTTGTCGATCGCCCGTTGCGTGTGGATCCCGTAGTACGCGTCCGCGGGCACCTCGACCGTGCCCAGCAGGTCCTCCTCGGTCCTGGTCGTCATCCGCGCTGCTCCTCGCCCTCGGGTGGTCATGGGTGGTCCGACCTCGGGACCGTCGGACCAGTGTCCCGGATCGCCGGCTACTCGGGCCGACCGGCGCCCTCCTCCTCGGCGGCCTGCTGGGCCCGCTTCTCGTCGGCGAGCCGGTGCACCCGGGACAGGACGGCGTCGACGGCCTCCTCGGCGGTGTCCACGACCGGCACGAGCTCGACGTCGTACTCCGAGATGGTGCCCCGCTCGAGCATGGTGTCGGTGAGCCAGTCGACGAGGCCGGACCAGAACGCGGTGCCGACCAGGACGATCGGGAAGCTCGTCACCTTCTGCGTCTGCACGAGCGTGAGCGCCTCGAAGAGCTCGTCCATCGTGCCGAACCCGCCCGGCAGGACGACGAAGCCCTGGCTGTACTTGAGGAACATCGTCTTGCGGGCGAAGAAGTAGCGGAAGTTGACGCCGAGGTCGACGTACTCGTTCATGCCCTGCTCGTGCGGCAGCTCGATGCCCAGCCCGACGCTGAGCCCGCCCCCCTCGACCGCGCCGCGGTTGGCGGCCGCCATGATGCCGGGGCCGCCGCCGGTGATCGTCGCGAAGCCCTCGCCGGCGAGCAGCCGGCCGACCTCGCGCGCGATCTCGTACTCGGGCGACTCCTCGCCCAGCCGTGCGGAGCCGAACACGGAGATCGCCGGGCCCAGGTCGGCGAGCGCCCCGAAGCCCTCGACGAACTCGGACTGGATGCGCATGACCCGCCACGGGTCCTGGTGGACGAAGGAGGCGTCCTGGTCGGGCGCGAGGAGGCGCGCGTCGGTCGTCTGGTCGGGGATCTGCTGGCGGCGCAGGAGTACTGGCCCCTTCCGGTACGTGTCGTCGGTCCGACGCTGTGGCCCTCGTTCGGCGCTCATGGCACCAGTGTGGCGCACCGACCAGGGACGGTGCGCACCCCCGCCACGGGTCAGGCTCCCCGCCCCGCGGCGGCGAGATCGAGGTCGGGGGCGAGCCACGCGGCGAGCGCCCGGGCGCAGTCGCGCACCTGGTCCGTCGGGCACCGCTCGTCGTCGGCGTGGGCCAGCATCGGGTCGCCGGGGCCGAAGTTGAGCGCGGGGATGCCGAGCTCGGCGAACCGGGCGACGTCGGTCCAGCCGTACTTCGGTCCGACGCTGCCGCCGGTCGCGCCGGTCAGCTCGGCCACGGCGGCGGCCAGCACGGGGTCGTCGAGCCCGGGCCGGGCCCCGCCGGCCGCGTCGGTGACGACGACCTCGGCGTCGATGCCGGCGAGCACGGCGCGCACGTGCTCGACCGCCTCGTCGACCGATCGCGACGGCGCGAAGCGGTAGTTGACGCTCACCGTGCAGGCGTCGGGGATCATGTTGGTCGCGATCCCGCCGGTGATGCCGACGGCGTTGAGGCCCTCACGGTAGACCAGGCCGTCGACGGCGACCTCCGCCGGCTCGTAGTCCGCGAGGCGCTCGAGGACCTCCCCGGCCGCGTGCACGGCGTTGTGGCCGCGCCAGGCCCGCGCGGAGTGCGCGGTGACGCCCCGGGTGGTGACGTCGACGCGGAGCGTGCCGTTGCAGCCGCCCTCGACGCCGCCGGCGGTGGGCTCCCCGAGGACCGCGACGTCCCCCGCGACCCACTCCGGGTGCTCGCGCACGACGCGCCCGAGGCCGTTGCGGTCGGCGTCGACCTCCTCGTTGTCGTAGAAGACCCAGGTGACGTCGTGCTGCGGCCCGGTCAGGCGGGCCGCCAGCCAGAGCGCCACCGTGACCCCGCCCTTCATGTCGACGGTGCCGCGCCCGACCAGCACCTGGGCGCCGTCCTCCTCGACGAGCTCGGTGGGAAGGTTGTCCGCGAGCGGGACCGTGTCGATGTGGCCGGCGACGACGATCCGGGAGGCACGGCCGAGGTGCGTCCGTGCGACGACCGTGTCGCCGTCGCGCAGGACCTCGAGGTGCGGCTGGGCGCGCAGGGCGCTCTCGATCGCGTCCGCGAGCGGCGCCTCGGCCCCCGAGACGGACGGGACGTCGCACACCGCCCGGAACAGGTCGACGACGTCGCTGCTCGCGAGGTCGGGAAGCTGCGTGGCGGTCGTGGGGGGCAGGCCGGTACTGGCGGGGTCGCTCACCGAGCCAGGGTAGCCGGACCGCCGGCGCACCCGCGCGGAGTCTCCCCCGCGGGTCACACCGACTGCGTGACCGCGGGCGCCTCCGTCAACCACTCCTCGAGTTCGTCGGCCGGGAGGCGCTCCACGTCGGAGTCCGGGTCGTAGTGGGCGACCCCGACGCCGTCGGGGAGCTCGACGAGCACCTCGAGCGCGTCCTCGTCGTCGTCGAACCGGTCGCTGCTCCCCCAGGACGCCAGCACGAGCACGGGAGCCTCGGGCGCGCCCCAGGCGCACTCGACCCCCGAACCGTTGGCACCCAGCATCCGGTAGCCGCTGCCGTCGGCGAGAACCGCCTCGTCGAGGCCCGCCCGCTCGGCGACCTCGCCCTCGGCGCCGAAGACGTAGGTGCACAGGGCCTCGTGCACGTCGACCTCGTCGGTCCCGGGCCCGGCCGGCCCGAACTCGACCGAGCCGTCGTCCGCGAGATAGCCCTCCGACCGCAGCAGCTCCTCCGCCTCGGCCCGCTCGTCGTTCCCGGACGGCGCGTCCGACGACCCGGACGGCGCGTCGGTCGGGCCGGAGGGCGTGGGCGAGCAGGCAGCCAGGCCCGCCACGCAGACCGCCGCCGCGAGCCACCGTCGCGGCGTCATGACTCGGACCCGGCGACGTGGAGGGTGCGCGCCGCCTCCGTGATCGACCCGGACAGCGAGGGGTAGATCGTGAACGCGTTGGCGACCTGGTCCACCGTGAGCCGGTGGGTGACCGCGAGCGTGATCGGCAGGATGAGCTCGCTGGCGCGGGGGGCGACGACGACGCCGCCGAGCACCGTGCCCGTGGCCCGGTCGGAAATCATCTTGACGAACCCGTCGGCGATGCCGAGCATCTTCGCCCGCGGGTTGCGGGCCAGCGGCAGCATCGAGATCGCCCCGTCGACGCTTCCCGAGGCGCAGTCCTCGGCCGTCGCGCCGATCGTCGCGATCTCGGGCGCCGTGAAGATGTTGGCGGACACGATGGACAGGTCCAGCGGCTGGACGGCGTCGCCGAGGGCGTGCCACATGGCGATCCGGCCCTGCATGGCGGCCACGGAGGCCAGCGGGAGCACGCCGGTGCAGTCGCCGGCCGCGTAGACGCGGAACGCGCGGGTGCGCGAGACCCGGTCGACGACGACGTGCCCGGAACCGGTCCGCTCGACACCGGCCTCCTCGAGCCCGATCCCGTCCGTCGCGGGGACCCCGCCGACGGCGACGAGGCAGTGCGAGCCCTCGACCACCCGGCCGTCGGTGAGCTCGACCTCGACGCCGTCCCCGACCCGGCGCACGGCCGCGGCCCTCGAGCGGGACAGGACGGTCATCCCGCGTCGCCGGAACACGTCCTCGATGAGCCCGGCCGCGTCGGCGTCCTCACCGGGCAGCACCCGGTGGCGGGAGGAGACGAGCGTGACCCGGGCGCCGAGCGAGTTGTAGGCGCTCGCGAACTCCGCGCCGGTGACGCCGGAGCCGACGACGACCAGGTGCTCGGGCAGCTCGTCGAGCGCGTACATCTGCGCCCAGGTGAGGATCCGCTCGCCGTCCGGCTCGGCGGTCGGCAGGACCCGTGGGGTCGCGCCGGTGGCGACGAGGACCATCTCGGCCTCGAGCTCGCGGACGGTGCCGTCGGCCAGGGTCGCGGTGACGCGACGCGTGCCGCCGGCGGACAGGACGCCGCCGAGGGCCCCGGTGCCGTCGACGATCTCGACGCCCTCGCGTACGAGCCGGCCGCGGATGTCGTCCGACTGGCGGGCGGCGAGCTCGCGCACCCGCGCGTTGACGACCCCCAGATCGGCGTACAGGTCGCCGACGCCGCTCTCGGGGACCTCGTCGGAGCGGATGCCGAGCTCGTGGGCGGAGTCCGTGACGGTGAGCCACTCGGCGGTGGCGATGAGGGTCTTGGAGGGCACGACGTCGGTGAGCACGGCGGACCCGCCCGGGCCGTGGCGCTCGATCAGCGTGACGCGGGCACCGAGCTGGGCCGCGACCAGTGCCCCCTCGTAGCCGCCCGGCCCGCCCCCGAGGATGACGACGCGGGACCCGCCGCGGACCTCCGAGGGGCCCGGACGTTCGGTGCCGGCGTGCGGCGTGGTGCTCGGGCCGGTGGTCGGTGCGGGGGCGGCCCCTGCGGTCGGCGGTGCGCTGGTCGTCTGGCTCACGGCGCCCATGCTCCCAGAGTCCGCGTAGCCGGAGCGCCGCACGGGGGGCCGGGTCGTCCGCATGCCGGGTCGCCTGCCCGCCGGTCCGCCCGCCCCGCACGGGCGGCCGGGAGACCGGGCCCGCCGCGTCGCGGCCCCGCCCCGGCGCGCAGTAGGTTCGGGGGATGACCGATGCGCAGGACAGCGAGACCGCACCGATCGTCGTGGGGCCGGACGTCATGGGCCGGGCCCGCGACTGGGCCGACCAGGACCCGGACCCGGACACCCGGGCCGAGCTCACCGGGCTCATCGCGCTCGCGGGGACCGACCGCGACGCGGCGACGGACCTCGCGAGCCGGTTCGACGGACCCCTCGAGTTCGGCACCGCCGGGCTCCGGGGCGAGATCGGCGCCGGCGAGAGCCGCATGAACCGCGCCACCGTGACGCGGGCGACTGCGGGACTCGTGGCCGTCCTGCGCGAGCACGTCGGCGACGGCCCGGTCGTGGTCGTCGGCCACGACGCACGGCACGGCTCGCACGAGTTCGCTCGCGACGCCGCGGAGATCGTCTCCGGAGCCGGCGGTCGGGCGCTCCTCCTGCCCCGTCCCCTGCCGACCCCGGTGCTCGCATTCGCGGTGCGGCACCTGGACGCGGACGCCGGGATCATGGTGACGGCCTCCCACAACCCGCCGGCCGACAACGGGTACAAGGTCTACCTCGGTGGCCGCACCGTGCCGACCGAGGAGCGCGGCGCACAGATCGTCGCGCCCTGGGACGCACGGATCGCCGAGGCGATCGCCGCCGTCGGCGACCTGCGCGAGCTGCCCCGCGGGCAGCGCGAGGGGCTCGGCGAGGAGATCGTCGACGCCTACCTCGACCGGGTCGCCACGCTCGCTCCCGGCGGCGCCGCCGAGGGGCTGACGATCGTCCACACGTCCATGCACGGCGTCGGCGCCGAGGTGGCGCGGGCGGCGCTGGCGCGCATCGGTGCGAGCGACCTGAGCGAGGTCGCCGAGCAGCGGGACCCGGACCCCGACTTCCCCACCGTGTCGTTCCCCAACCCCGAGGAGCCGGGCGCCCTCGACCTCGCGCTCGCCGCGGCCCGCCGCGTCGGGGCCGACCTCGTCATCGCCAACGACCCCGACGCCGACCGCTGCTCGGCCGCCGTTCCCGCGCCGCACGCCGCGGGCGGCTGGCGCCAGCTCACGGGCGACGAGATCGGCGCGCTCCTCGGCACACAGGCCGCGCGAGCGGCGTCGGACGCCCGCGACGGGCATTCTCCGGCGGCCGCCGGGCAGCGGCCGGTCCTCGCGAGCTCGGTGGTCTCCTCGCGGCTGCTCGGCAAGGTCGCTGCCGCGCACGGGCTCGACCATGCGGTCACCCTCACCGGCTTCAAGTGGATCGCGCGCGCGCCGCGGATCGTGTTCGGCTACGAGGAGGCGATCGGCTACTGCGTCGACCCCGAGGGCGTGAAGGACAAGGACGGGATCTCCGCCGCGGTCCGGCTCGCCGCGCTGGCCGGCACCGCGCGGCGGGAGGGTCGCACGCTGCAGGACCTGCTCGACGACCTCGCGCTGGAGCACGGCGTGCACGTCACCGCCCCGCTCACGGTGCGGGTCACCGACCTGTCCCTCATCTCCCGGGCGATGACACAGGTCCGCGAGCAGCCGCCGACGGACCTGGCCGGCTCCCCCGTCGTCGTCTCGCTCGACCTCGTTCACGGGTCCCGGGACCTGCCGCCGACCGACGGCGTGGTGTGGGAGACGGAGGTCGGCGACCGGGTCGTCGTACGTCCCTCCGGCACCGAGCCGAAGCTCAAGTGCTACCTCGAGGTCGTCGTCGGGGTCGGCCAGGCCGGCCTGGCGGCCGCCCGCGAGGCGGCCGACCTCCGGATGGCCGCGCTGCGCGAGGACGTCGCCGCCGCGATCGGGATCTGATCGTCCCTCCGCCCGCACGCCCGAGGGGGACCTGATCCTCCCTCAGCGCGTGGCGGGCACGGGAAGCAGCGCCCAGGCGACGTGCGACCAGGAACCGAGTGCCTTGAGCGGGACGGACCGGGCGAGCAGGTCCGCCACGGGCACCTGGTGGTCGAGCCCGCGCGAGGGCTCGTAGATCGTCAGCACCGGCGCGCCCGAGTCGTCGACGCCGCGTCCGCTCCCGCGGTCGACGGCAGGCAGGGCGAGCACCACGTGCCGGGGCACCGCGACGCCGAGGCCGCCGCCGAGGTCGCCCGAGGTGTACAGGGGGACGGGCACGCCCGCCAGCGTCGCGGAGTGGACGGCGGCGAGGACCTGTGCCCCGCGCTCGGAGCGGTCGTCGACCGGGGTCCACCGGTAGCGCACACCGGGGAACCGGGCCACGCGGGCCGCCGCCCAGGGCGGCGTGCCCAGCCGGTCGGGCCAGTCGGCGATCGCGAGCGCCCGCCGGGAGGTCCTCCGCTTGACGATCCGCTGGGCGGCGTCGAACCGACGCTCCGGCGAGTTCAGCGTTAGGCCGTCGCCGGCCAGGGCCGCGGTCTCGGCGTCGTCCGGGATCTCGGGCCGCGCACCGGCCGGCCGGGTGCCGTCCGCGATCCAGCGCTCCAGCGCCGGGTCCCCGAGCGCGGCGAGGACGACGAGGGTGGCCGACCCGCACGTGGTCCGGTCCCGCTGGACGGCGTGCGCGCCGCCGATCTCCGCGCGGACCCCGGCGAGCAGCCGCGCGTCGCCGACGCTCGCGGCACGCGTGGTGTCCTCGGTGAGCCCCGCCGCGCGCGCCGGCAGGACCAGCGCGGACAGCCGCCTGGCCAGGGGCGTCGTGCGCACGGGGCGGGCGAACGGGTCGAGCAGCGTGGACAGGGTGACGTGTGCCCACGGGCGGGGCGCCGGCGTCGTCATGCGCCCAGCGTGCCCCGCGGTGGCGTCCGGCGCCAGGGTCACCCCGAGATCCGCGCGAGCACGACCTCGCCGACCGGTGGGGCTGCGTCGCCGACCTCGAGGGCCCCGTCGAGCGCCTCGAGGGCCCGGGCCACCCGCGGCTCGTCGTCGGTGTGCAGCGTGAGGATCGGCTGCCCGGCGGCGACCGGCTCGCCGGGTCGCACGAGGATCTCCACGCCCGCGCCGGACTGCACCGCGTCGCCCTGCCGGGCCCGTCCGGCCCCGAGCCGCCAGGCGGCCACCCCGACGCCGTAGGCGTCGAGCCGCGTGAGCACCCCCGCGCGCTCGGCGACGACGTCCTGGGTGTGGCGCGCCGTCGGGAGCGCGGCGTCCGGGTCTCCGTCCTGGCCGGCGATCATCCGCCGCCACACGTCCATCGCGCGGCCGTCGTCGAGCGCGGCGGCGGGGTCGGCGTCGGCCTTGCCGGCGGCGTCGAGCATCTCGCGGGCGAGCGCGAGGGTGAGCTCGCGGACGTCGGCCGGTCCCCCGCCGGACAGGACCTCGACGGACTCGCGGACCTCGAGGGCGTTGCCGACGGTGCGACCCAGCGGGACGCTCATGTCCGTGAGCAGGGCGGTCGTGGCGACGCCGGCGCGCTCGCCGAGCTCGACCATCGTGGTGGCGAGCTCGCGGGCGCGGTCCTGGTCCTTCATGAACGCGCCGGAACCGACCTTGACGTCGAGGACGAGCGAGTCGGTCCCCTCGGCGATCTTCTTGCTCATGATCGAGCTGGCGATGAGCGGGATCGCCTCCACCGTGCCGGTCGTGTCGCGCAGCGCGTAGAGCTTCTTGTCGGCGGGGGCCAGGCCGGTTCCGGCGGCGCAGATGACCGCGCCGACCCCGTCGAGCAGCCCCATGATCTCGTCGTTCGTCAGGGCCGCGCGCCAGCCGGGGATCGACTCGAGCTTGTCGAGGGTGCCACCGGTGTGCCCGAGGCCACGGCCGGAGAGCTGCGGGACGGCCACGCCGAAGACGGCAACGAGCGGCGCGAGCGGGAGGGTGATCTTGTCGCCGACGCCCCCGGTGGAGTGCTTGTCCGCCGTCGGGCGTCCGAGGGAGGAGAAGTCCATGCGCTCCCCCGACGCGATCATCGCGGCCGTCCACCGGGCCGTCTCGGCGGCGTCCATGCCGCGCAGGTAGACGGCCATGGCGAGGGCCGCCATCTGCTCGTCGGCGACGACGCCGCGCGTGTAGGCGTCGACCACCCAGTCGATCTGGTCCTCGCTCAGGGGTGCACCGTCGCGCTTGGTGCGGATGACGTCGACGGCGTCGTGGCTCTCGGTCACGTGGGCTCCTCAGGTGCTCGGTCGGCCCGCCAGGCCGCGATCCGGTCGATGTCCTTGCTGCCGAACGCGCCGGGCAGCATCTCCTCGATGGTGGCTCTCCCGCCCGGGACGGCCAGGACCATCCCCGGCGCGGCGTGCTCCGCGAGGAGCTGGCGGCACCGCCCGCAGGGGGTGAGCGGCTCTCCGTCGGCACCGACGCAGGCGAACGCCACCAGGCGGCCGCCCCCGCCGAGCACGAGGTCGGAGACCAGGCCGCACTCGGCGCAGAGGGTGACCCCGTACCCGGCGTTCTCCACGTTGCAGCCCGAGACGTACCGGCCGTCGTCGACGAGCGCGGCCGCGCCGACCGGGAACCGCGAGTAGGGGACGTACGCCATCGAGCACGCGGAGCGGGCGAGCGCCGTCAGGCGCTGCCACACGTCCGGACCGGGCGCGTCCGCGCCGAGCACGTCCGCGTCGCCCGCGTCCGCACCGCCCGTGTCCGGGCCGGCCGTACCCGAGCCGTTCGGATGGGGACGGGACATCGGTCTCCTCCTTCGTCGTCGGGCGGGGCGTCAGTCCTTGATGTAGGGGGTGTTGATCGACGCGGGCGCTCGCGACCGTCCGACGAGCCCCGCGACGGCGACGATCGTCACGGCGTAGGGGAGCATGAGCAGGATCTCCGACGGTACGGGCGAGTTGATCGACGACAGGACGTTGCCGACGTTGCGCGCGAACCCGAACAGCAGGGCGGCCGCCACCGCGCCCACCGGGTTCCACCTGCCGAGGATCATGGCCGCCAGCGCGATGTACCCCTGTCCGGCGGACATGTCCTTGCCGAACGCGAGGCCGGAGCCCACGGTGAGGAACGCCCCGCCCAGCCCGGCGACGGCGCCGCCGAGGACCACCGAGCGCACGCGGGTGCGGACGACGTCGATGCCGACCGTGTCCGCCGCCTTGGGGTGCTCGCCCACCGACCGGAGCCGCAGGCCCCAGCGGGAGCGGAAGAGGTAGATCTGCAGCAGGACGACGCCGGCAAACATGAGGTAGACGAGGATCGACTGGTTGAACAGCACCGGGCCGACGATCGGCAGGTCCGACAGCAACGGGATCGGGAGGTCCGGCAGTCGGAGCCGCTGGTTGAGGTCGGCACCGTCGCCCGAGAGCACGGTCGAGAAGAGGAAGCCCGTCAGGCCGAGGACGAGCACGTTGAGCACGACGCCGACGATGATCTGGTCGACGTGGTACTTCACCGTGAACAGCGCGAGCAGGCCGCCGACGAGCGCGCCGGCGACCGGTGCCGCGAGCATCCCGACGTAGGCCGAGGCCGTCATGGACGCGACGATCGCCGCGAGGAAGGCACCGAACAGCAGCTGCCCCTCGATCGCGATGTTGATGATTCCGGACCGTTCGCACAGGATGCCCGACATCGCGCCGAACACGAGCGGCACCGACAGGGCCAGCCCGCCCGCGATGAGCGACGTGACCGGGATGATCGTCGGCCGTCCGGCCCCCACCCAGGTGAGGAAGGCGACGACGAGCGCGATGACGCTGACCACGTGCAGCCACACCGTGATGTGCCTGCGCGACCAGGCGAGGAACGTGACGGCGCCGAGGATCGCGACGACGAGCAGGCCCAGGATCAGGACGGTGGTGAATCCCGGCAGCTCGGCGTTGGGGAGCTGCACGAGGTCGCTGCGCAACGAGAACTGGAAGGTCGTCGCGCCCTCCGGCGTGCGGGGCAGGAACCAGCCGAGCACGACCAGGGCGAGCAGCGCGTGGATGATCGGCCAGCGCCAGCTCCGCCGGGCGAGCTCGGTGCGGACCTTCTGCTGGACCGGGCCGGCGTCGGGCGTGGCGAGCGGATCGACGACGGCGGCACTCATGAGTCCTCCCGGGTGCTCGTGCTCGTGCTCGTGGAGGCGCTACCGGTTCCTGCGCCACGGCTCGTTCCGACGGCGCCGGCCGGGGCGAGGCCCTCGCCCTCGGTCGTGCTCGACCGCGGCGCCGAGGGCGTGCCGGGCCTCGTCCGCCGCGCGGGGTCGGGCAGCCGGAAGATCCAGCGCACGAGCGGCGGGGCGGCGATGAAGAGCACGATGACGGACTGCAGGACGAGGATGAACTCGATCGGCATGGAGGCGGGCGCTCCCTCGAGCGGCGTCGTGTTGGTCGTCGACATCAGCGTGCCACCGGACCTGAGCGCGCCGAACAGGAGGCCGGCGAAGAAGGTCCCCCACGGGCGCGACCGGCCCAGCAGGGCGACCGTGATCGCGTCGAACCCGTACGTGCCGGCAACCCCGAGGGAGAGGTACTGCTCGGTGCCGAGCACGGGCGCGGTCCCGGCCAGCCCGCACAGCGCGCCGGAGACGGCCATCGCGACGAAGATGGCCTTGGGGACGGAGATCCCGGCCGTGCGCGCGGCCTCCGGGTTCGCCCCGACGGCACGCAGCTCGAAGCCCCAGGTGGACCGCTCGAGGAACCACCAGGTGAACATCGCGGCGAGGATCGCCAGGAGGAATCCGGCGTGGAGGCGGAAGTCGGCCCCGAGGAGCAGCGGGTAGGTGGCATCGGGGTCGACCCGGAAGGAGGTCTGGCCGTTGGGCCGCTCGCCGCCGAAGACCGTGGTCTTGAGGACGTAGAGGATGAGGAACCCGGCGATCGAGTTGAGCATGATCGTCACGATCACCTCGTTCGCCCCGGTCCGTGCCTTGAGGAGGCCGGCGATCGATGCCCAGGCCGCTCCGCCGAGTGCGCCGCCGACGACCGCGATCAGCAGGTGCACGAGGAAGGGCAGCTCCCAGCTGAACCCGATGTAGGTCGCCACGATGGCGCCGAGGATGATCTGCCCCTGGCCGCCGATGTTGAACAGGCCCGCCCGGAATCCGATGGCGAGGCCGAGCCCGGCCAGGATCAGCGGCACCGCGTTGACGAGGGTGTTGGACAGGGGTTGCAGGGCGCCGGTGAGCGTGTCGGCCCGGAAGTCCCAGATGGATCCGCGGAACATGGCCTGGTAGGCGCCGTAGACCGCGTCGATCGACGCGTAGATCGTGTCCCACGGCCTCGAGAAGAAGTAGGTCGACGTCTCGGCCACCCGCGGCGAGGACACGATGACGAGCAGCGAGCCCACGACCAGGGCGACGACGATGGCCAGCAGCGTGACGAGCCAGCCCTTGGTCGAGATGTCACGCACCGTGCCCGGCCAGTCGCGGCGCCGACCCGTCCTGGTGCTCTCCTCCTCACCGGGATCGGGCACCGGGGGCGTCGGTGCGGCGGGGTCGCCGGGCGTGCGTCCCCCGGCGTCGTTCGGCTCGCTCACGAGGCCTCCTCCTGGTCCGCGGCACCGAGTGTCGTGTGGTGCCTGGCAGCCTGTGCGGCCGCCTCGTCGGCAGGCACGCCCGCCATCATCAGGCCGAGCGTGTCGCGGTCGGTGTCGCCCGGCACGACGCCCACCACTCGGCCGCGATACATGACCGCGATGCGGTCGGCGAGGGCGACGACCTCGTCGAGCTCGGTGGAGACGATGAGGACGGGTGTGCCGGCGTCGCGCTCGGCGACGATCCGCTGGTGCATGAACTCGATCGAACCGACGTCGACCCCGCGCGTGGGCTGCGAGGCGACGAAGAGGCGCAGGTCCTTCGACATCTCCCGCGCCATGACGACCTTCTGCTGGTTGCCGCCCGACAGTGTGGAGATCGGGTCGTCGACCGACGTCAGCCGCACGTCGAACTCCTCCGTGCGCTCCTGGGCGTTGCGGGCGATCTCGCGGGGCTTCATCGACGGCCCGGACGCGTACGGCCTGGTGTCGTAGAGATCGAGGATGAAGTTCTCGGCGATGGTGAACGAGGAGATGATGCCGTCCTGCGAGCGGTCCTCCGGGACGAACCCGAGGCCGCCGTGCAGGCGCTGCTTGACGCGCTGCCGGGTGATGTCCTTCCCGCCGAGGGTCAGCCGGCCGCGGACGGGCCTGGTCAGCCCGAGGATCATCTCGGTCAGCTCGGTCTGGCCGTTGCCCTGGACGCCCGCCACGACGAGGATCTCGCCGCTGCGCACGTCGAGGGACACGTCGTCGAGGACGACCCGGTTGCGGTCGTCGAGCACCGTGACGTTCTCGACGGCGAACCCCTCCTCGCCCGGGCTGGCCGGCTCCTTGGCGACCTGCATCTCGACCGGTCGGCCGACCATGAGCGAGGCGAGCTCGGCCTCGGGCGTGCTCGGGTCGACGGTGTCGACGACCTTGCCGCGGTGGAGCACGGTGATCGTGTCGGCCACGGCACGGACCTCGCGGAGCTTGTGGGTGATGAAGACGATCGAGGTGCCCGAGGCCTTGAGCTCCCGCATGATCTCGATCAGCTCGTCGGTCTCCTGCGGCGTGAGCACGGCGGTGGGCTCGTCGAGGATGAGGACCGAGGCCTTGCGGGAGAGCGCCTTGACGATCTCGACGCGCTGCTGGGTGCCGACCGGGAGGTCGCCGATGCGCGCGTCCGGGTCGAGGTCGAAACCGAACCTGGCGGAGATCTCACGGACGGACGCAGCGGCCTGGCGCTTCCTGATCAGGCCGGACGGGCCGGTCGTCTCCTGACCGAGGATGACCGACTCGGCGACCGTGAACACGGGGACGAGCATGAAGTGCTGGTGGACCATCCCGATACCGGCGGCGACGGCGTCGCCCGGGCCGTCGAGCTCGACCGGTCGGTCGTCGATGAGGATCTGCCCGCCGTCGGGCCGGTAGAGCCCGTACAGGACGTTCATGAGCGTCGACTTCCCGGCGCCGTTCTCGCCCAGGAGGGCGTGGATCTCACCGGGCTGGACGACGAGGTCGACGGAATCGTTGGCGACGAGTGGTCCGAAGACCTTGGTGATGCCGCGCAGCTCGAGCTTCACGGGACTTGAGCTCCTTCGCTCGGTCGGTTGGTCCGACGGTCGTGCGGGTGGTGGGCGACGGTGGGTGACCCGGCCGTGACGGGCAGACTATCGCCGCCCGGTGGACGCTACGGCGGCCCGGCCGTGAGGGCCGGGCCGCCGCGCACCTGGCGACCGGTCGGGGCCGCCGCCTCGGTCACTACTGGGGGCTGGAGACCGACTCGACGACGAGCTCGCCCGAGATGATCTGCTCCTCGAGCTCTGCGAGCCGGTCGACGAGCTCGCTCGGCACGTCGGCCTCGAAGTCGTGGAACGGGGCGATGGAGACACCACCGTTCTCGAGCGTGCCGACGTAGGGCTCGTTGTCGAACTCGTCGCTCACGTAGTCCCCGACAGTGTCCTGGACGGACTGGCCGATCTCCTTGAGGACCGAGGTGAGGACGATCGACCCGTAGTCCGTGGACTCGTACCAGTCGGAGTCGACACCGACGATCATGACGTCGCCCGCCGCCTCGGCCGACGCGGCGGCGCCCAGGCCCACGGGGCCGGCGACCGGCATGATGACGTCCGCCCCCTGGGCGATGAACTGGTCGGCGAGGGTCTGACCCTGCCCCTGGTCCTCGAAGTCGCCGGTGAAGGAGCCCTGCTGTGCCTCCTCGTCCCAGCCGAGGACCGCGACCTCGGTGCCGTTGTCCTCGTTGTACGCCTCGACGCCGAGCGCGAACCCGTCCATGAAGATCGTCACCGAGGGCAGCTGGATGCCGCCGAAGGTGGCGACGACGCCGGTCTGGGACATGCCGGCCGACGCGTAACCGGCCAGGTACGCGGCCTGCACCGTGTCGAAGATGAGCGGGCGCCCGTTCTCGAGCTCGACGGGCTCGAAGTCGTCGGTCTCGAACGCGGAGTCGATGAGCGCGAAGCTGACGTCCGGGTTGTCGTTCGCGGCCTGCTCGATCGCGTTCTCCAGGAGGAACCCGACGCCGAAGACGAGGTTGCAGCCCTGCGAGATGAGCGAGTTGACGTTCGTCGAGTAGTCGGCGTCGGTCTGGGACTCGACGAGGATCGTCTGGACGCCGAACTCCTCGACCGCGGCCTCCAGGCCCTCGGCCCCGGACTGGTTGAACGACTGGTCGTCGTAGCCGCCCTGGTCGGAGACCATGCAGGCGGTGGTGTCGGCGCCGTCGCCGGAACCGCCGCCCGAGGCGGACTCGCCCGCGGCGTCGCTGCCGCTCTCCGAGCCGGTCTCCGAGCCGGTCTCGCCGCCGGTGTCTCCGCCGGTGTCTCCGCCGGTGTCGGCGGGAGCTTCGCTGTCCGCCTCGGTCTCCTCGTCGGGGGCCTCGCCACAGGCGGCGAGCACGAGGGCGGCGGCGAGGGTGATGCCGCTGAGTGTGAGGGTCTTCTTCACGGGGTCTCCGATCCATCCGGCGACGGCTCCGATTGCCGTCGCCCCGGGGTGAGTGCGGCTCACACTAGTGGCCCGAAGGACCGTTCCCGACCACTTGATGCGCATCCGTGACCGGCCCGGATGTCGCGTCGGTCACCGCTCCGTCGCCCCGTCGTCACTGCGTGTTCACCTGCTGGATCGCGGGTCCGGCAGGTGGGACGTCAGGGGGGCGTCGCCGGGCCGGCCGACTCGGTGAGCGCGACCCCGGCGAGCACCTTCGCGCCCGCAGCGATCGCCCGCTCGTCGAACTCCGCATCGCCGCGGTGCAGGTCGTAGGTGGTGCCGCCGGGCGTGCGGGTGCCGAGCCGGGCGAGCGCGCCGGGGACCCGGCGCAGGTACCACGCGAAGTCCTCCCCACCGAGGGACTGCTCGGTCAGCTCGGTGGCGGACTCTCCGAGCACGGACTTCGCCGCACGGTCGAGCGCGCGGGTGGCGCGTTCGTCGTTGACGACCGGCGGGATGCCCTGGAGCACCTCGACGTCGACGTCGACCCCGAACGGCTCGAGCATGGCGCGCACCGCCGGCTCGACGAGCGCACCGGCCTCCTGCCAGGCGTCGGCGTCCAGGCAGCGCAGGGTGCCGCGCAGCACGCCGGTCGACGGCATGGCGTTGGGCGCGCTCCCGGCCTGCACGGACCCGAAGGTGAGGTCCACGCCGATGCGCGGGTCGAGGCGGCGCCGGAGCACCGCGGGCAGGCCGGTGACGACCGTGGCGAGCGCGTTGACGACGTCACCGGTCAGGTGCGGCCGGGACGTGTGCCCGCCGTCGGCGCGGACGTGGACGGTGACGGCGTCGGACGCGGCCGTGATGGCGCCGATGCGGGTGCCGAGCCGGCCGACGTCGAGCTTGGGGTCGCAGTGCAGCGCGAAGATCCCGCCGACCCCCTCGAGGACACCGTGCTCGACGAGCGTGCGCGCACCGGAGGGCTGCGCCTCCTCGGCGGGCTGGAAGATCGCGCGCACGCCGCGCGGGAGCCTCCCCTTGGCATCGAGCTCCGCGAGGGCGAGGGTGGCTCCGAGCAGGGCCGTGGTGTGGATGTCGTGCCCGCAGGCGTGGGCGATCCCTCGCCGCTTCGACGCGAACGACAGCCGGGTCGTCTCGGGGACGGGCAGGGCGTCCATGTCGGCCCGCAGCGCGAGGCGACCGCCCGGGACGTGGCGGCCGCCGGAGCGGCGCGAGCGGTCGGCCGGGGTGCTCGCCCCCTCCGGCGGGGCAGGACGCTCGCGCCGCGGGTCGGGCCCGAGGTCGACGACGACCCCGGTGCCGGCGACCCGTCGCGGGCTCAGCCCGGCGCCGGTGAGCACCTCGGTGACGAACGCGGCGGTCTCGTGCTCGGTGTAGGCGGTCTCGGGGTGGGCGTGGATCCGGCGCCGCCAGGCGACGAGGTCCGCGGTACGTGCGTCGATCGAGGCGACGATCGTGGGCAGGAGGTCGGGGACGGGCACCGGCCCACGGTACTCGCGCCGACGCTCGGCCGAGGTGACCCGGTCCGCGCCCCGTCCGCGCCCGGGCTCAGCCGAGGTACCCCAGTCCGCGCCCGTCGAGCGAGTCGACGATGCCCTTGACGTCCTGGGCCCGCTCCCTGGTCGTCACCAGGAGGGCGTCACCCGTGTCGACGACGACGACGCCCGGCACGCCGAGCAGCGCGACCGTCCGGCCGGAGGCGTGGACGAACGCTCCGTCGGCATCCTCGGCGACGACCCGCGTGCCCGTCCCGACGGCCACGCCCCGGTCGTCGGGAACGAGGACGGAGGCCAGGGCGTCGGCGTCGCCGACGTCGGTCCAGCCCAGGTCAGCGGGGACGACGGCGACCCGTCCCGCCGCCGCGAGCGGCTCGGCGAGCGCGTGGTCGATCGCGATGCGGGTGAGGGTCGGCCAGGTCTCGTCGAGCACCGCGTCGCGCTCGGGGGTGTCCCAGGCACGGCCGATCGCGCCGAGGCCGATCGCGAGCTCCGGGTGCAGCTCGGCGAGCGCGTCGGTCAGGGCACCGACGCGGGCGACGAACATGCCGGCGTTCCACAGGTGCGCACCGCCGGCGACGTAGCGGGAGGCCGTCGCGGCGTCGGGCTTCTCGACGAAGCTGTCCACGCGGCAGGCGTCCGGGGCCCGCTCCTCCCCCAGCGGCGCACCGACGGCGATGTACCCGAACCCGGTGGCGGCGTGGTCGGGGGTCAGCCCGATGGTCACGAGGGAGACGTCGTCGCGCCGGGCCGCCGTCGCCGCCTGGGCGAGGGCGGAGGCGAACGCGGCGTCGTCGGAGACGATGTGGTCGGCCGCGAAGGACCCGACGAGGGCGTGGGGCCCGTGCCGCTCCCCGAGGATCGCGGCGGCGAGCCCGATCGCGGCCATCGAGTCCCTGGGGCTCGGCTCGGCGAGGACGTCGACGCCGTCGCCGACCTGCTCGGCCACGGCGACCTCGTGGGCGACACCCGTGACGACCGTGACCGTCTCCGCGAGCGGCGCGAGCCTGTCGACGGTCGCCTGCAGGAGCGTGCGACCCGACCCGGTGAGATCGAGCAGGAACTTCGGACGGTCGCGACGGGAGAGCGGCCACAGGCGGGTGCCCGCACCGCCGGCGGGGACGACGGCGTGGATCGGAGGTGACCGGTCGCCACCGGGCTCGGCGGTCATCGCTCCGACCGCGGCCCGTACCTGCGGTAGGTCCGGCGGGTGTCGGCGTCGAGCTCGGCGCGGGCCCGCTCGGCCTTCTCCTCGAGGCGGCGCACGCGACGCTCGCGCAGGGAGCCGAGGACACCGCCGGGGTTGGTCCCCATCTCCTCCGCGAGGCGCTCCTCGCGCTCGCGCGCGGCGACGGCGTCGGGGTGCAGCGAGGGGTCGACGTCGATGACCCCGGTGATCTGCTGGTGCGGCCACTCCTTGGTCTCCGGGACCGACTCGGTGATGTAGTTCGGCCGCTCGGTGAAGTGGACCTCCTCCGGCTCCTCGGCGCGCTGCGGCAGCGGGGGGTTCGCGATGAACGCGCTGACGTAGAGCATGAGGCGGGCGAGGAGATTGACCCAGAGCAGGAGCGTGGCGATGGCCGCGAAACCGGCGAGCAGCGGGTTGTCGACGGCGCCGACCGCGGTGGTGCCGAGCGCTCGCAGGACGCCCGAGCCGACCGCGCCGATCGCGGCGCCGAGCAGCAGGTCCTTACGGGGTGCTCGCACGGACGCGGTGAACGAGATGAGCATGATGAACACGGCCGCGTCGACGACGAACGAGGCCGCGAGCGTGCCGATGCGCAGGAGCCACTGCCCGGTGGAGCCCTCGACCCCGATGGCCGACAGGAGCGTCTCGCCGATCGTGTTGACGGCGATCGAGGCGATCGCGGTGGCCAGGACGGCGAGCGCGAGGACGAAGAACCCGGCGATCGGACGCGCGAGGCGACCGACGAGGAAGTTCTCCGGCGGTGCGTTGATGCCGAACATCGCCTGGATGCACAGGCGGAGGTTGCTCATCACGGAGCTCGCGGTCCACAGCAGCACGAGGAACGCGATGATCGACGCGGGGTTGAGCGCCGTCGAGACGACGAGCTGGTCGGGGCTGATGAGCCCCCCGTTGGACCCGTCGTCGATGATGCCCGGCAGGGCGTCGTTGACGGCGTCGATGACGGTCTGCTGCAGCTCGGCGTTCCCGCCCATGATCCGGGAGAAGATCGTCCACCCGATGGCGAGGGCCGCGAAGATCGAGAACAGCGCGGAGTAGGCGATACCGCCCGCGAGCATCGCGCCGCGCGCGGTGCCGTAGCGCTGGTTGGCACGCCACAGCCTGCTCTGCTGGATCCACCCCCAGGCCGCCAGCGCGCGGTCCTTCATGGTGCGTGGCTCGTCGGCGGTCGATGCCGCCCGTTCGTCCGTCGTCTCGCTCACACCGAGCAGGCTAACGACACCGGCGCTGTTCGGCGCCCTGCGACGTGCAGGTCAGCGGTAGGTGACCACGAGCGGGGCGTGGTCGGACCAGCGGGTGTCCCAGCTCGGTGCCCGGTCGACGCGCGCGGACTCGGCCCGCCCGGCGAGGCCGGGGGTGACGAGCTGGTAGTCGATGCGCCAGCCGGCGTCGTTGTCGAACGCCTTGCCACGGTTCGACCACCACGTGTACGGGCCCTGGACGTCGCCGGAGAGCTCGCGGTGGACGTCGACGAGGCCGAGCTCGTCGATCCACGTGGTGACGTAGGCGATCTCGTCGTCCAGGACGCCGGAGGTCTTGTTGTGGTTGCCCTTCCAGTTCTTGATGTCCTGCTCGCTGCGGACGATGTTGAGGTCGCCGGCCAGCAGGACCTCGCGCTCGCCGGAGCTGTGCTGCTCGGTGAGCTCGGACAGTCGGGCGGTCGTGCGTCGCAGGTGGGCGTACTTGTTGTCCATCTTCTGCTGGTCGGTGACCGTGCCGGAGTGGATGTAGGCCGAGACCAGCGTGAGCGGGACCTCCAGGCCGGGGGCGACGACGTCGGCCTCGACCCACCGTCCGGTGTCGACCGGCGCCTCCTGCTCCGTGCCGAGCCCGATGCGGACGGCCGAGACGTCGAGCGTCGTGGCGATGGCGACTCCGGCTCGGCCCTTGAGGTCGCTGGCCTGCTGGACGATCGTCCATCCCTCGCCGAGGAGGTCGGCGAGGATCGTCTCGTCGGCGCGGACCTCCTGGAGGAGGACGACGTCGGGGGCGGCCTCCTCCAGCCATTCCCCCATGCCCTTGCGGTAGGCGGCCCGGACTCCGTTGACGTTGACGGTCGCGATCCTCATGGGGCCAGGGTGCCACGCCCGGCTCACGGTGGCAGCGGCGGGCTCAGGCGGACAGGAAGGCGTCCCCGAACAGCGGCAGGTCGCGTACCCGCACACCGGTGGCGTGGTAGGCGGCGTTGGCGATCGCGGCCGGGGCGCCGACGATGCCGATCTCGCCGATCCCCCGCGCTCCCAACGGCCCCGCGGCGGGGTCCTCCTCGTCCAGCCAGCTCACGTCGATCTCGGGGATGTCGGCGTTCACCGGCACGTGGTACTCGGCGAGGTCGTGGTTGACGACGTGGCCGAACCGCGGGTCGAGCTCGCTCTTCTCGTGCAGCGCCATGCCCACGCCCATCGTCATGCCGCCGACGAGCTGCGAGCGGGCCGTGCGCGGGTTGACGATCCGGCCGGCGGAGAAGACGCCGAGCATGCGGTCGAGCCGGATCTCGCCGGTGGACTCGTTGATGCGTACCTGGGCGAAGTGCGCCCCGAACGAGTTGAGCGACATCTCCTTCGACGCCGGGTTGGGACCCGCCTCCCCCTCCGACTCGGCCCCGGGGGCGGGGTCGGCGCCGTGCTCGCGGCGGAAGCTCTCCGCGGCGCTCAGCACGGCGGCGCTCCAGCTGGACAGGCCGCTGGAGCCGCCCGCGACCGTGGCGTTCGGCAGGTCCGTGTCGCCGATCCGCAGCTCGATCTGCTCCAGCGGCACGCCCAGCGCGTCCGCGGCGACCTGGCTCAGCGCGGTCCAGGTGCCGGTTCCGAGGTCGGCCGCGCCGATCTCGACCCGGTAGCCGGCGGCGGTGCGGCGGATCCTCGCGGCCGAGCCGGGCTGACGGAAGGAGGGGTAGAGCGCCGACGCGACGCCGGTGCCGATCAGCCAGTCGTTCTCGCGCCGCGAGCGCGGCGCCGGGTCACGGTCGGCCCAGCCGAACCTGGCCGCTCCCTCGTGCAGGCAGTCGATCAGCCGGCGCCGGTTGAAGGGCAGGCCGTTGGTCGGGTTGACGTCCGGCTCGTTGCGCTCGCGCAGGACGATCGGGTCCACGCCGCAACGGACGGCGAGCTCGTCCAGCGCGATCTCGAGCCCCACCATGCCGGGGGCCTCGCCCGGGGCGCGCATCCACGACGGCACGGGGACGTCGAGCGGCACCACGCGCTGGGTGATCCTCCGGTTCGGTCCGGCGTACATCATGCGCGCCGGCTTGGACGCCAGCTCCGTGAACTCCTTGGTGCGCGAGGACATCGCGACCGCGTCGAACCCGAGCGCGGTGAGGGTGCCGTCGGCACGGGCTCCGAGGCGCACGTGCTGGTGCGTCGGTGCGCGGTAGCCGGTCAGCGCGAACATCTGCTGCCGGGAGACGGCGTACTTCACCGCGCGTCCGGGCACGGCGCGCGCGGCCAGCGCCGCGAGCACGGCGTCGGCGTGCGGCAGCCCCTTGGACCCGAAGCCGCCGCCGATGTGCGGGGCCACGATCCGCAGCTGCTCCGGTGCGATCCCGAGGACGGGGGCGAGCGCCTTCCGCGCCGGGTGTGCACCCTGGGTCGACATCCACAGGGTGAGCCGGTCGCCGTCCCATCGCGCGACGGTCGTGTGCGGCTCCATCGGGTTGTTGTGCTCCATCGGCGTGGAGTAGACCTCGTCGACGACGACCTCCGACTCGGCCAGGGCCACGTCCAGGTCGCCGTCCTCGACGTCGTCCGCGCCGCCCTCCGGCTCGCGCTCCGCGGGATGGTCGGCCCGGAAGTCGGCATCGTGATCCTGGTGCTCGTATCGGACCTCGACCAGGCCGGCCGCGTACCGCGCGACCTCCGGCGTCGTCGCGACCACGGCACCCAGGTACTGGCCGCGGAAGCCGATCTCGTCGCCCTGCAGGATGGCGAGCTCACCGTCGGAGGTGTCACCGAGCGGCGGAGCGTCGCGATGGGTGAGGACGTGCACGACCCCCTCGGCCGCCTCCGCCGCGGCGGTGTCGATCTCGGCCGCCCGCCCGCGCGCGACGCCGGACTGCAGCGGGTGGAGGTACAACGCGGCACCGACGTCGTGCTCGTAGGCGTACGGCACGCGGCCGCGGACCTTGTCGGCGCCCTCGGGCCGCGCCGGGTCGGTGCCGATCGCCGAGGCGGCCAGGAGCTCACTCATCGCCGGTCGCCTCGATGCCGGTGAGCTCGGCCAGCACGGTGACGAGGGTGCCGCGCGCCATCGGGACCTTGAACGCATTGCCGTCGAGGGGCTGCGCCGCCGCGAGCTCGGCGTCGGCGGCGCGGCGGAACACGTCGACCGTGGGCTCGGCGCCGCGCAGCACCTCCTCGGCCAGGCGCGCCCGCCAGGGCTTGTGGGCCACGCCGCCGAGGGCGATCCGCGCGCCGGCGATCCTCTGCCCGGGGCCCGTGTCGTCCACGTCCACGACCGCCGCGACGGAGACGAGCGCGAAGGCGTAGGACGCGCGGTCGCGGATCTTCCGGTAGGTCGAGCGGTTCGAGGGTGACGGCGGGGGCAGCTCCACCGCCGTGATCAGCTCGCCGTGGGCGAGGACGGTGTCCACCTCGGGCCGGTCGCCCGGGAGCCGGTGGAGATCGACGAGCGGGAGGCGGCGCTCACCGTCGGGTCCGAGGACGACGACGGTGGCGTCCAGCGCCGCCAGGGCGACGGCCATGTCCGAGGGGTGGGTGGCGACGCAGTGCTCGGACGCTCCGAGGACGGCGTGGTACCGGGTGTAGCCACCGATCGCCGAGCAGCCGGAGCCGGGCTCGCGCTTGTTGCACGGGGTGGTGACGTCCTGGAAGTACACGCAGCGGGTCCGCTGCAGCAGGTTCCCGCCGGTGCTCGCCGCGTTGCGCAGCTGTCCGGAGGCGCCGGAGAGCAGGGCGCGCGAGAGCACCGGGTAGTGCCGTCGGATCCGCGGGTGCGCGGCGAGGTCGCTGTTGCGCACCATCGCGCCGATACGCAGGCCGCCGCCATCCAGGTCCTCGACCTTCGCCAGGTCGAGCCGGTTGATGTCGACCAGCAGCTCCGGCGAGCGCACGCCGAGCTTGAGGTGGTCGACGAGGTTGGTGCCGCCGGCGAGGAACGCTGCGTCCGGGCGGTCCGCGACGGCGGTGACGGCACCGCGCGGGTCGGTCGCCCGCTCGTAGTCGAACGGTCTCATCGCTGCTCCTGGGCCACGTCGCGGACGGCCGCGACGATGTTGACGTAGGCGCCGCAGCGGCACAGGTTGCCGCTCATCCGCTCGCGGATCTCCGCGTCGGTCAGCTCCGAGGGCCCGTCGAGGTCCTCGGTGGCGGCGCTCGGCGCACCGCCGGCCGCCTCCCGCAGCATGCCGGCGGCGGAGCAGACCTGCCCCGGCGTGCAGTAGCCGCACTGGAACGCATCGTGCTCGAGGAAGGCGCGGTGCAGTGCGCCGGGCTCGTCGCCGTCGGCGAGGCCGTCCGACGTCGTGATCTCCGCGCCGTCATGGACGAGGGCGAGCGCGAGGCACGAGTTGAGGCGCCGGCCCTCGACGAGGACGGTGCACGCCCCGCACTGGCCGTGGTCGCAGCCCTTCTTCGGCGACATCACACCCAGCCGGTCACGAAGCGCGTCGAGCAGGGTGGTGCGCGGGTCGACCGACAGGGCGCGCTCCGCGCCGTCGACGACGAGGTGCAGCGGCTGGTCCATGACGTGCCTCCACGGGATCGTGTGCAGCGTCACTCGAACGTAACCGGGGTCGGGTGCCCCGGCAACTTCGGACGCCGCCCGGTCGGTCTACCCGCGGGCCCGGGCTCCCGGGATCAGCGCTGCGCCCCCGCGGCCGTGCCCGCCCCGGCGGCCCGCTCGGCCGCCTCGACCGCGTTGCGGAACAGCAGCGCGATCGTCGTCGGGCCCACGCCGCCGATCCGCGGGGTGATGGCGCCCGCGACCTCGGCGCACGATTCGTCGACGTCGGGCAGCAGCTTCCTGCCCTCGTAGCGCACTCCCCCGCCGACCACGGTGACACCCGGCGAGAGGTGCTCGGGCCTGAGGATGCCGGGGACGCCCGCGGCGGCGATGACGATCTCGGCCCTGCGCGTGTAGCGGTCCCAGTCCGGCACGCCCGTGTGGACGACCGTCACGGCGGCGTCCGCGGTGGCCCGCTTCTGGGACAGCAGGAGGCCGAGCGGCCGGCCGAGGGTGGTGCCGCGGCCGAGGATGACCACCTCGCGGCCCGAGACCGGGATCTCGTGGTGCGCGAGGAGCGCCTCGATGCCGGCCGGCGTGCAGGGCACGGGTCCGGGCATGCCCAGGGCGAGGCGGCCCATGTTCACCGGGTGCAGGCCGTCGACGTCCTTGTCCGGGTCGAGCGCGAGCAGCGCGGCGTCGAAGTCGATCTGCGGCGGGGTGGGGTGCTGGAGGAGCACGCCGTGGACGTCGTCCGCCTCGTTCATCTCGCGCACGGCAGCCAGGACGTCGGCCTGCGTCGCGTCGTCGCCGAGGTGGATGTGCGGAGAGGTGAAGCCGAGCTCGGCGGCCTTGGCCTGCTTCATCCGGATGTAGCCGGCGGAGGCGGAGTCGGAGCCGACGAGGATGGTCCCCAGTCCCGGGGTGGTGCCGGCAGCGACGAGCCGGGCGGCGCGGTCGGCGACGTCCGCCAGCACGGCGTCGGCGACCGGACCGCCGGGGAGCAGCCGCGCAGTCACTGGGTCAGGCCCTCGTAGAGGGGGAAGTCGGCGGTGAGCGCGTCGACTCGGGCGTGCAGGGCCGCGACGTCGGCCGCCTGGCCGTCGCGCAGGGCGATCGCGATGATGTCGGCGACCTCCCGGAACTCTCTCTCGCCGAACCCGCGGGTGGCGAGCGCGGGAGTGCCGATGCGCAGGCCGGAGGTCACGCGCGGGGGCCGCGGGTCGAACGGCACCGCGTTGCGGTTGACGGTGATGCCGGCCGAGTGCAGGAGGTCCTCGGCCTGCTGGCCGTCGAGCGCGTGGTCGCGCAGGTCGACGAGGACGAGGTGGAGGTCGGTGCCGCCCGTGACCAGCGAGACCCCGGTCGAGGCGACGTCGTCGGCGAGGAGCCGCTCGGCGAGGATCTGGGCGCCCTGCACGGTCCGGCGCTGACGGTCCTTGAACTCTTCGCCGTGCGCCAGCTTGAGTGCGACCGCCTTCGCGGCGATGACGTGCATGAGCGGCCCGCCCTGCTGGCCGGGGAAGACCGCGGAGTTGAGCTTCTTGCCCAGCGGCTCGGGGTCCCGCGCGAGGATCATCCCGGAGCGGGGCCCGCCGATCGTCTTGTGGATCGTGGTCGAGACGACGTCCGAGTGCGGGACCGGGTTCGGGTGCAGCCCGGCGGCCACGAGACCGGCGAAGTGCGCCATGTCGGTCCACAGGTAGGCACCGACCTCGTCGGCGATCTCCCGGAAGGCCGCGAGATCGAGCTGGCGGGGGTAGGCGGACCACCCGGCGATGATGACCTTCGGGCGGTGGGCCAGCGCGGCCTCCCGGACGGCGTCCATCTCGATGCGGTGCGTCTGCTCGTCCACCCCGTAGGCGGCGACGTCGTAGAGCTTGCCGGAGAAGTTGATCCGCATGCCGTGCGTGAGGTGGCCGCCGTGGGCGAGGTCGAGCCCGAGGATCGGGTCGCCGGGCGAGGCGAGTGCGTGCAGCACGGCCGCGTTGGCCTGCGCGCCCGAGTGCGGCTGGACGTTGGCCCAGCCGGCGCCGAACAGCGACTTCGCACGATCGATCGCGAGGTTCTCCGCGATGTCGACCTGCTCGCAGCCGCCGTAGTACCGGCGGCCCGGGTAGCCCTCGGCGTACTTGTTCGTCAGGACGGAGCCGGCGGCCTGGAGGACGGCGCGCGGCACGAAGTTCTCGGACGCGATCATCTCGAGGGTCTCGCGCTGGCGGGTCAGCTCGCCGTCGAGGACGGCGGCGATCTCGGGGTCCACCTCCGCGAGCGGTGCGGTGAGTGCGCGGTCGGTCGGGCTGGTCTCGGTGGTCATCTCTCTCCTCGGTCGGTCACGCCACGGCGTGAGGACTCACGACTGTGGTGACCCCGACCCAGGCGGACGGCCGAAGACTGCCTCCGTGGCGGGCCACGGTTCGTCGCTCCCCGGTGGTGGATCCACCTCGCGCCAGTCACGACGCGGCCAGCCTACCGGTCCGACGGGGGTGGAGTGCCAGCGCGCGGGCTGCGGCTGCTCGGCGCCGTGCAGGCTGCTCGACGCTGCCTGCGCCGCCGGCGCCGTGCCGGCTACTCGGGACTGCCGGCGCTGGCCCCGACCGGCTCCCCCTCGCCGAGGATGCGCCGCAGGTAGGCGTACGTGAGGTCGCCGGTGTGCTGGTCGAACTGGTGCTCGAACCCGTTCTTCTGGTACATCGCGAGGTTCTGCATGGAGTCCTGGCCCGTGGAGATCCACACCTCGGAGGTCTCCTCCGGGAGGTACTCGAGCACCGACATCAGCAGCTCGGTCCCGATGCCCTGGTTCTGCAGGTCGGGGACGACCGCGAGCCTGCTCAGGGTGGCCCGGTCCCCACCGAGCTCGACCCGGACCGAGCCGACGAGCCGGTGCCCGAGCCATCCGCCGATCGTCACGACGTCCTCGCGCGCCAGGTCGGCCCGCAGCTCGGTGAGCGACTGCGTGAGCGCCGGCAGGTGCGGGTCCTGGTAGATCTGGGCCTCGGTGACGAACGCGGCACGACGGACCGTCAGCAGGTCGCCCGCGTGCTCGTCGTCGACCACGTCGATCGTTACGTCCATGGCGACATTCTTCCACCCTCGGCGCCGCCGTGACGGACGTCGGCGCGAGGCGTGGTCATCCCGGCCGCGGCTGCGCGGGGAGGGCTAGGGTGCGGCCGGTGACCCCCACCGTCGTCGATCCGCAGCACCTCGTCCTCGCCCTGTCCTGCCCGGACCGGCCCGGCATCGTGCACGCCGTGTCCGGCGTGCTGTCCGAGCACGGCGGCAACATCACCGAATCCCAGCAGTACGGGGACCCGGAGACGGGCCTGTTCTTCATGCGGGTCCAGGTCCGCACCGAGCACGACGTCGAGGACGTGCGGGCCGCGGTCGAGGGGCTCGCCGAGCGGTTCGACATGACGTACACGCTCGACGTCGTCGGCCGGCCCCTGCGCACGATCGTGCTCGTGTCCAAGGAGGCCCACTGCCTCACCGACCTGCTCTTCCGGCAGCGCTCGGACCGCCTGCAGGTCGACATCCAGGCCGTGGTCTCGAACCACCCGGACCTCGAGCCGCTGGCGCAGTTCTACGGGGTGCCGTTCCTCCACGTCCCGGTGACGAAGGAGACGAAGCCCGAGGCCGAGGCCCGGCTGATGAACCTCGTCGACGAGCTCGACGTCGAGCTGGTGGTGCTGGCCCGCTACATGCAGATCCTCTCCGACGACCTGTGCCGCAAGCTCGAGGGGCGGGCCATCAACATCCACCACTCGTTCCTGCCGAGCTTCAAGGGCGCGCGCCCCTACGCCCAGGCCCACGCGCGGGGCGTCAAGCTCATCGGGGCGAGCGCCCACTACGTGACGGCGGACCTCGACGAGGGGCCGATCATCGAGCAGGACGTCGAGCGCGTGAACCACGCCGACGAGGTCGCCGAGCTCGTGGCGCGCGGCCAGGACGTCGAACGGCGCGTGCTGGCCCGCGCGGTGCGCTGGCACGCGGAGCACCGCGTGCTGCTCAACGGACACCGCACGGTCGTCCTGCCCTGACCCCTGGCGAGTGAGCGGACTTCCTCCTCACGAGTGAGCGGACTTCCGCCCGGCGAGCGAGCACATCGCCCACCGCTCGGCTGAGCACGATCCCCTCGATACGACGAAGCGGGCCCCGCACCCGATCTGGGTGCGGGGCCCGCTCACGCGTGACCGTGTGTGCGGGTCAGCGGCGCACACCGAGGGTGTCGGAGCCGTCGCCGTCCCAGTCACCGACGAACACCTCGTCGGAGACCCGGCCGTAGCGGACCTCGCGGTCGGCCCATCCGCCGGTCAGCGAGTTCGACACCAGGTACTGGTTACCGCGACGCACCGCGAACGAATCCACGCCGTTGCCGTCCCAGTCACCCACCAGCACCGTGTCGCTCGCCCGGCCGTAGGTCAGCTGCACGTCCGCGTTCCCACCGGCCAGCGAGTTCGCCAGGAAGTAGGCGTTCCCGCGACGCACACCGAAGGTGTCCGTCCCGTTGCCGTCCCAGTCACCCACCAGGACCGTGTCGGTGCTAAGGCCGTACGTCAGCTCCGTGTCCGCGTTGCCGCCCGCGAGCGAGTTCGACACGAAGTAGGCGTTGCCACGACGCACGGCCAGGGTGTCCACGCCGTCGCCGTCCCAGTCACCCACGAGCACGGTGTCGCTCGCGCGGCCGTAGGTCAGCTCCACGTCCGCGTTGCCCCCGTACAGGGTGTTGGACAGGAAGTAGCTGTTGCCCCGACGCACAGCAAGCGTGTCGGAGCCGTCGCCGTCCCAGTCACCGACCAGGACGTCGTCACCGGGGCGGCCGAAGGAGAACTCGTGGTCCGCCCAGATGTCCCAGCCGTCGTTGAGGTAGAACCCACGACCCGGCGTCGGCGGGACCGGCTCCGGCTCCGGCTCCGGCTCGACCGGCGCCTCGGTGAGCTCGAAGGCCCGGCCGATGGATCCGACGTAGGAGCTGCGCGTGAGCGTGACCTCGCGGACGTCCTCGGCGTCGAACTCGTAGCCCTCCGGAGCCGCGACCACCTGGACCGAGTACGTACCGAACTCCAGCTCCGAGAGCCGCACGACACCGTCGTTCGGGTTGGTGTCCAGCTCACCGCCGTCGACCACCTCGATCGCCGTACCGTCCGGCGCGGTGAACAGGAACGTCGCACCGGCGAGCAGCGCACCGTCCTCGTCCCGAGCCATCGCGGTCACCGTCCCGTTCCCGGGCAGCACCCACGGCTCGAACGCCTGCTCCTCACCGGTCACCTCGATGGTGAACGGCTCCGGCGCACGCCAGGCGTCGGGCACCCGCAGCGCCTCGACCTCGTACTCACCGGCCGGCAGGCCCGTGAACGTCGTGACACCGAACTCGTCGTCGGTGTCCTGCAGGTTGGCGATGTCCTGGCTGTAGTAGTTGTTGTCGTTGACGACGAACACCGACTCCGGGTCGTTGACGTCCGTGAACTGCCACGTCGTGAAGTTCACCCACTGTCCGTCCACGTCGTCGACATCGATCGTCACCGGACCCGGAACGGCCTGGGTCAGGGTGAAGCCGCCGGCGAACCTGTTCGGGGTACCGGAGTCGATCGTGACCTCGAGGGTCTCCTCCGGGTCGAACGCGTAGCCCGGGGCGTCGACGATCGAGACCTGGTACGTGCCCAGCTCCAGCTCACCGGCACGGACCGTGCCCACGGCCGGCGCCAGGTCCTCCTCGGACCCGTCGACGACGTCGATCTCCGTTCCGTCGGCAGCCGTGAATCGGAACGTCACGCCCTCGATCGGCTCCTCGTCCTGGTCCTGCACCCACACCGCGATGCGGCCGTTACCGGGCATGAGGAACTCGCCGAGGTCCTGCTCGTCGCCGGTGACCGTCACCGAGAACGGCTCCGGTGCACGCCACGGCGAGGCCACAGAGGTGTTCTCCACCGTGTACTCACCGGCCGAGATCCCGGACACGGTGACCTGACTGCGCTCGTCGTCGATGTCCTCCAGGTCCGCAGCCCGAGCGTTGTTGTCCGCCACCGTGAACGTGGCGCCTTCGGCGTCCGTGAACTGCCACACCGTGTTGGAGATCGTGTACCCCGAGGAGTCCGCCACCGAGAAGCTCACCGGGCCCGGCACCACCGGGGCGGCCGCGAGCGTGAACGAACCGGCCATACGGTGCGGCGTGCCCGGCGACAGCGGAACCGTCAGGGACGCCTCCTCGTCGAGTTCGAAGCCGTCCGGCACCTCGACGAGCTCGATCGTCCAGTCCACCAGCTCCAGGCCGCCCACGCTCACGCGGCCCTCGACGTCGGAGGTGTCCTGCTCGGACCCGTCCGCGATCTCGAAGGTCTCGCCCTCGGCACTGGTGAAGCGGTAGGTGACACCCGGGACGAGCTCGCCGTCCTCGTCGTACGCGAACACCGAGGTCGAACCGTTGCCGAGCATGACGAACGGCTCCAGCGACTGCTCCTCGCCCGTGATCGTCACCGAGATCGGCTCCGGCGCGCGGTAGCCCGAGGAACCGGGCGACTGGTTGGTCACCGTGTAGTCGCCGGCCGGCAGACCGTTGACCACGATCGACCCGAACGCGGAGTCCTCGTCGACAAGCGTCTCGACGCCGTCCTCACCGGTGGACCGGTTGTTGTCCGCGACGTAGAACGACGCGCCGTCCTCCGACTCGAACAACCAGCCCGTCGAACCCACCACACCGTCCTGCCGGTTGACCACCGTGAGCGACAGCGGACCCGGGTCGGCCGGAGGCTCGGCGTCGAGGGGGATGTCGAGGCCGACGATGCCCGGGTTGTGGTCGGAGGACCGGAACGGGGAGACCTCGTGGAAGTTCGTCACGTTGTAGTTGTGCCGGCTGTACTCGAGCGCGAGCGGCTCGTTGGCGTTGATCTCCCAGATCGTCGAGCCCGTGAAGAGCTCGAGCGCAGCCTCGTTGGCGAGGATGTGGTCGAGCGACCCGTCCATGCCGTCGAAGTTGTAGCTGTGCGCGCCCGAGCGGTCGAACTCCGTGAGGTTCGTGTACCCCGCGTCGTAGAAGACCTGCATGGGGTCCTCGGCCGAGTAGGCGTTGAAGTCACCGGCCTGCAGGACGGGCTGGTCGGCGCCCCAGTTCCCCTCGGTCCACTCGACGAGGGCCTCGGCCTGCGCGATGCGGTCCGGGTTGGCGTTGCCCTGGCCCGTGCCGTCGTCGGTGCCGGAGCCCTTGGACTTGAAGTGGTTCGCGGTGACGACGAAGGTCGTCTCCGAGAGCTCCTCGTCCGCGCCGACCGCGGCGAACTCCTGCGCGAGCGGCTCGCGCGCGTTGCCGAACGCGTCGCTGTCGGTGAGGATCAGCGACTCGCCGACGGGCGAGATCGTGTCGACCCGGTAGATGAAGGCCGTACGGATGACGTCCTCGTCCGCGGGGAGCTCGGCGGGCGACTCGACGTAGCCCCACGTGCCGGCGCCGGCGTCCTCGTTGAGCGCCTCGGTCAGCGTGGCGAGGGCCGCGTCGCGGTCCTGACCGAACTCGGCCGAGTTCTCGATCTCCTCGAGCGCGACGACGTCGGCGTCGAGGGTGTTGATCGCGTCGACGATCTTCTCCTCCTGGCGGGCGAACGCCTCGCTGGACCAGGCCCCGCGGACGTCGCACCAGTCGGCCGTGGTCGGGTTGCCCTCACGGTCGGGGTAGAAGTCGCAGTTCTCCTCGTCCTCGCCGAGGGTGGAGAAGTAGTTGAGGACGTTGAACGAGGCGACCTGGATGTTGCCGCCGACCTCCGCCGGGGCGGCGTGCTCGGCGCGGTCGTTCTCGAACTCGAGCCAGTCGGTGTAGTTCTCGCCGCTGGCGCGGGTGGTGGGCTGGAAGCTCCATGCGCTGTCGCCGTTCTGGACGCGGCGGAAGTCGACGATCACCGGGGCCTCGAACGTCGCGGCTGCGCCGGTCCGCAGGGGCGCGTCGGGCGTGACGTACGGCAGCGGGATCTCGTGGTCGTCGAAGTCGAAGTTGATGAGGTTAAAGCTCGACCCGTCGTTGAGCACGACGCCGCGGGCGGCGTTGTCGGCCTCGACGGCGGCGACGCCCTCGGGGTCCGTCACCGGGTTGGCGACGTCGGTCGGGGTGATGAGCGGGCTGTCGCCGGTGGCGAGGCCGACCTCGCCGTACTGGAGCGTCCAGTAGGTGTTGGTGACGGTGAACTCGTCGGTCGGCAGCATGAGCATGGACTCGTAGAGCTCGCGCTCCGCGTCGGTCTCGGGCCAGGCGATCTCGACCGGCTCGACGTCGGTGAACTCCTCCTCCAGAGGCGTGACGGTCGGCCCGGAGATCTGGGTGAGGCCGAAGTACTCGCCGGCGGTGCCGGAGACCTCGACGAAGTCGCCGATCTCCACGTCGCCGACGACGTCGGGTCCGTAGACGAAGATGCCCGACGAGGCGGTGTGCTCGCTCAGGTCGCCTCCGGTGCCCTCGGTCTGGATGGTGAAGCCGTCGAACCCGCCGGCCGGGTAGACGGCGGTGACGACGCCGCGTGTGGTGACGGCGTCGCCGTCGTACGGGGTCGCGTCGCCGATGCCCTGGATCTGCTCGATCGTCAGGGGCTCGCCCGGCTCGGGGTCCGGATCCGGGTCGGGGTCGGGGTCCGTGCCACCGCCCTCGATCTCCGGGGTCGGGGCGGCCATCTCGAAGTCGGCCGCGTTGTCGTCGGTGTCCGCGTGGCCGTCGCGCTGCCAGGACAGCGGGTCAGTGGTACCACCCTGGTTGGCAGCAGCCCCCGTGCCCTCGAACGTCGTCGCGGTGCCCGTCCCGACGAGGTCGACGATCGCGCCGTCGAGGTCACCGGTCGCCACGCTGCCCTGCGGCAGCGTGACGTTGTCCGTGCCGTCGACGAGGACGATCACCCCGTTGCTCCCGCCCGGGTTGAGCGAGCCGCCGACGTGAAGGTCAGACAGCTCGGAGAGGTCCTGACCGGTCGATCCGTTCGAACCGCCGGAGACCACGAAGTACTCGCCGGGCTCGATCGTGCCCTCGAGCGCGGCGTTGCCGCTCGTGGCACCGGTGCCGGTCGCGGACCGGTACTGCAGCGACATGCCCGACAGGTCGATCGGCTCGCTCGTCGGGTTGTACAGCTCGACGAACTTCTGCTGGTACGGCGCGTTCGCGGACCCACCGCGCGCGTAGTACTCGTTGATGATGACGTCGGAGTCGTCGGGTGCGGCCACCGCGGGCGCCGCGGCGACGGGAACGACGGCGGAGGTCAGACCGAGAGCGACGACAGCGCCCAGCCCCACCCCCCGTCGTCCGGTGATGGGGCGAACAGTCACGTCGTGTTGCTCCTTGCCGGGTGGGGACATGGGCAGGGTGGGCGACCGTCACCGGTGCCCGGACCATCCTCGCCCCGGGCGACCGCCCTGCAGGACCGGTCAGCACACTCGTCGTCGACTGTGCATCTCCCGTTCACCGCGCCTTCGGACGGGAGTGTCGCACACCCTCACGACCCTGACCACCGTCACGTGCGGCGGTCGCTGCGGACGTCGTCGGACGTCCACAGCGCCCGCCGACCCACGTCCGACGCCTCAGCGCCCTGCGTCGGCAGTCGGGTTCTCGCCCAGGAACTGCTCGAAGGAGTCCCAGATGAGCTCGTTCGCATCGATCGCGTCCGTGGGCGTCCCGGCCCAGTCGGTCTCCTCCTCGAACGCCGGCGATCCGGGCCAGACGTGTCCGGCCCCGTCGATGGACCACGAGCGGATCTCGTCGGGGCCCTCGCCGTCGCCGATGGAGGTGAGGGTGACGCCGTCCCCCTGGTCCGTGTCCTCCCGGACCTCGTAGCCGCCGATCTCGGCCCACCGGTCGAGGGCGGCCTCGTGCCCGTAACGCCAGTAGTCGGCGCCGCCCCCGTCGAGCGGGTTCACCGGGTCGTCGGTGCCGACGAACGTGACGATCGGCGTGACCTCGTCCGGCTCGCAGGTGGCGGGGTCGGGCACCCAGCCGTCCTCGCCCTCGACGGGCGCCCCGGAGCGAAGTCCCGTCACGGGCGCGATGGCACGGAACAGGTCCGGGTCGTCGCACGCGGCCTGCGAGATCATCCGGCCCCCGCCGGAGTAGCCGGTCGCGAAGACGTCCTGGGTCGAGGTCCCGTACTCCTCGGCGGACCAGTCGACCAGAGCCTGGAGGAAGGCGATGTCGTCCGGGGCGTCGTCAGGCGCGTCGGTCACGCCGGGGACGTTCCACAGCCGACCGCCGTCCGGGTCCTCGAACCCTCCGTCGGGGAGCACGACGACGTAGCCCTCCGCGTCCGCCGTGCCGGTCGCGGCGGACCACAGAACCTGCTCGGCGCCGTCCGAGCCGGATCCGTGCAGGTTGACCACGAGCGGGAGATCGGCGTCGGGCGTCCAGCCGGACGGCAGGAGCACGACTCCGCTCCTGTCGTGACCGTCGATCTCGGCCGCGAACTCGTGCTGCCCGGGCGCGAGCTCCTCGTCGTCGACGGCGTCTCCCGAGCCGCCGGCCCCGTCCGTCCCGGACTCGCTCTCTCCGGCGTCGTCGTCCGTCGCGGACTCGTCCGTCGCGGTGTCGTCGTCGTTCGCAGCATCGTCGGCACCGCAGGCGGCCACCGTCAGGAGCAGCGTGCCGAGCGCAGCGCCACCGATCACGCGTCGAGGGGTCCTCATGGTTCTCCTTGATCTCGAGGGGAACCGTGACGCTATCCCCGCCGCGACCTGGGAATCTCCGACGATGCCGAGGTCCCACATCGCGAGAACCAGCGGGCGCACCGCACCTTTGACGAGCACGAACGACGACGGGGCCGCCACCCGTAGGTGGCGGCCCCGTGAGGTCCGCTCCGGCGATCTACCGGGGTCCGCTCCGGCAACGTGCCGTGGTCCCCACCCGCTCGCAAGCCACGGACGACCCGCCGGCTCACCCGCCGGCGGGACGGATCAGATCAGGCCTAGCTCCGCGACGGCGTCGCGCTCCTCGACGAGCTCCGCAGCGGTGGCGTCCATCCGGCCGCGGGAGAACTCGTCGATGTCGAGGCCCTCGACGACCTTCCACTCGCCGTTCTCCGACGTCACGGGGAAGGAGTAGACGATGCCCTCGGGCACGCCGTAGTGGGAGCCGTCGGAGTAGATGGCCGCCGACGTCCACGAGCCCGTCACGCCGTTCACCCAGTCGTGCACGTGGTCGATCGCGGCCGACGCGGCCGAGGCCGCCGACGACGCGCCGCGCGCCTCGATGATGGCCGCCCCGCGCTTGGCGACGGTCGGGATGAAGTCGTTCTCGACCCACTCGCGGTCGGCGAGCAGGTCGGTGACGGGCTTGCCGGCGATCGTCGTCTGCGTGAGGTCCGGGTACTGGGTCGAGGAGTGGTTGCCCCAGATCGTCAGCCGGTCGATGTCGCTCACGGCGGCGCCGGTCTTCGAGGCGAGCTGGCTGACGGCCCGGTTGTGGTCCAGGCGGGTCATCGCGGTGAAGCGAGAGGCCGGGACGTCGGGGGCGTTCTTGGCCGCGATGAGCGCGTTGGTGTTGGCCGGGTTACCGACGACGAGGACCCGGACGTCGTCCGCGGCGCCGGCGTTGATCGCCTTGCCCTGGGGGCCGAAGATGCCGCCGTTGGCCGCGAGCAGGTCGCCGCGCTCCATGCCGGCGCCCCGCGGGCGTGCGCCCACGAGCAGGCCGACGTTGGTGCCGTCGAAGGCCTTGACCGGGTCGTCGAAGATGTCGACGCCGGCCAGGAGCGGGAACGCGCCGTCCGCCAGCTCCATCGCGGTGCCCTCGGCCGCCTTGACGGCCTGCGGGATCTCGAGCAGACGCAGGCGCACGGGCGTGTCGGCGCCCAGCAGCTGGCCCGAGGCGATGCGGAAGAGCAGGGCGTAGCCGATCTGGCCGGCGGCGCCCGTGACGGTGACGTTCACGGGGGTGGCGGACATGCAGGACTCCTTCGTCGGGGATGTGCGGACGTGGGCCGGTGGGGCGCCGCCAGGTCGGGTCGCGGCCTGCCGGTGGGTGCCCCGCGCGCCTCCAGGTTAGTGGGCGTGCGGCCGGTCCGGGCCGGGTCGTCCGTCGTCGGCCGCACCGGCGCGGGCCTGCTCCCCGTCGGCACCGGCGACGGACGCGTCCGCCCCGTCCGCACGGGCGTCCTCGGGCTCCGGCTCGGGCCGCGTGACGGTGACGCGGTCGATGCGGCGTCCGTCGAGGGTCCGCACGGTGAGCGTCGCGTCGCCCCAGGCCACGGCGTCGCCCTCGGCCGGCAGACGACCGAGCTCGGACATGATGTAGCCCGCGAGCGTGTCGTAGGGGCCCTCCGGCAGCTCGACATCGAACAGCCGCTGGATCTCTGCGCGGCTGAGCAGCCCGGAGACGTCGTCGGCGCCGGCGCCCTCCACGACCTCCGGCTCCTCACGGTCGTACTCGTCGTGGATCTCGCCGACGAACTCCTCGACGACGTCCTCCATCGTCACGATGCCGTCGGTGCCGCCGTACTCGTCGACGATGACGGCGAAGTGCGCGTGCGTGCGGCGCATCTCGGTGAGCGTCGAGAGGACCTCCTTGCCCGTCGGGAAGTACAGGGTCTCGCGCACGAGGTCCCGCACGAACCGGATCTCGGGGCCGGGGTTGATGAAGTCGCGGACGTGGACGAAGCCGAGGATGTCGTCGTCGTTCTCGCCGCGGACCGGGTAGCGCGAGTGCTCCATCGACCCCACCGTCGCGCGCGCGTCCTCGATCGGGGTGTCGGCGTCGAGGAACTCGACCTCCGTGCGCGGCGTCATCACCTCCTGGACGGACCGCTCCCCCACCGCGAGCAGGTCGGTGACGATCTGGCGCTCCTCGGCGCCGAGCCCCTCGTGGCCGGCGACGATCTGGCGCAGCTCCTCGGCGTCCATCTCCTCCGCGCGGGCGTGCGGGTCGCGGCCCAGGACACGGAGCACGAGGTTGGTGGAGACGTCGAGCAGCCAGATGACGGGGCGCAGGACGAGGGCGATGACGTTGAGCGGCCGGGCCACGATCATCGAGAACTTCTCGGCGCCCTGCATCGCGAGCCGCTTGGGCACCATCTCGCCGAAGACGAGCGACATGTAGGACACGATGAGCGTGATGCCGATGAACGCCGCTGTGCCGGCGACCCGCTCGGAGAGTCCCCAGTCCACGAGGTAGGGGGAGACGTAGGGGGCGATCGTCGACGCGCCGTAGGAGGCCGAGAAGAAGCCCGCGAGCGTGACGCCGACCTGCACCGCGGACAGGAAGGTGTTGGGGTTCTCGGTCAGCTTCGCGACGGTGGCGCCGCTTCCGCCGCGGGCGGCCATCGATCGGACCTGCGACTCACGCAGCGAGACGAGCGCGAACTCCGAGGCCGCGAACACCCCGCCGATGAGGACGAAGACGAGGACGAGCAAGGAGTCCTGAAGTAGCGGGTGCACCCGTCCATTATCGGGTCGGTCGACCGGGCGTGGTGGCGGGCCGCGTGTGGCGCTCCGCTCCGGCGATGGCGGCCGTCGCGCCCGGCCCGGCCGTCAGACCGCGACGGCGTTCCCCCACGGGGCGAGGAAGGCCAGGACGGCCGCCGCACCGAGCAGCGTGGCGAGGTCGATCGCGAGCGCGCGGCCCCCGATGATCTCGCGCGCGCCGAACGCGGCCCGGACCACGGCCATGACGACGAGCATGCCGGCGAGCAGGTAGCAGGCGGTCGGCACGCCGACGACGACGCCGACGAGCACGACGACCGCGACCCAGCCGAGGATCGCGAGTCCGGGGAGGACGGGTGCCCGGTTCGTCGTCACGCGGCGAGGCTACCGTGGGCGGATGCGTCCGCCGGCAGCCCGTCCCGAGCAGGTCGACGTCCTCGTGGCGGGCGGCGGCCTGGCGGGCCTGCGGACGGCGGCCGCCCTGCGGGAGGCGGGCCTGGCCGGGACGGTGCTCCTCGTCGGCGCCGAGGAGGGCGACCCGTACGACCGCACCACCCTGTCGACCCACCTCTTCACACAGGAGGCACCCCCGCTGCTGTCCGCGGGCGGCCTCGGCGACCTCGACGCGCTCGGTGTCCCCCATCGCCGGGCGGCCGTCCGGTCGGTGCGAGACCTGGCGGGCGATGACGCGGCCGGCGATTACACCACCGGAGAGGACGCGGCCGGGAGCACCCCCGGCACGACGCCACGACCGGCGGTCCGCACGACGACCGGTCCCGGGGCGCCCGCCGGCGCCAGGGCCGAGGTCACGCTCGACGACGGCACGGTCGTGCGCGCCCGCGTCGTCGTCGCCGCGACCGGTGCGCGCGCCGTCGCCGCTCCGTGGCCGGGCGCGCGGACCCTGCGGTCGGCCGCCGACGCCACGGGTCTGCGGGCCGCGCTCGCACCCGGAGCGCGGCTCGTCGTCGTCGGCGCGGGCTGGATCGGCGCGGAAGTAGCGGGGGCGGCCGCCGCGGCGGGGGTCCGGGTGACGGTCGTCGAGACCGCCGACGAGCCGCTCGGTCGTGCGCCCCGCGTGCTCGGGCGCCACGTCCGCGGCTGGTTCGAGTCCGCGGGGGTCGAGCTGCTCACCGGGACCGGCGTGTCCACCGTCGCCCTGACGCGCGAGGCCGCCGGACCGGCCGACCCGGCCGCAGCCTCCGACGCCGGACCGGCCGAGGGCCCCGACGCCGGACCGGCCGACCCGGGCGAGCGCGTCGTCACCCTGACGGACGGCCGCGAGGTGCGTGCCGACGTCGTGCTCGCGGCCCTCGGGGCCGTGCCGGAGACGGACTGGCTGGCCGGCGCCGCCCCGCTCGCCCCGACCGGTCACGTGCGGGTCGACGCCCTGGGGCGGGCCCTGGACGGGCCGCCGTGGCTGTGGGCGGTCGGGGACGCCGCGGCGACCGTCCGTCCCGACGGCCGCACGGAGCCGGGTGCCCACTGGGAGGGAGCGCTGCACCACCCGACGGCGCTCGCGGCGGGCGTCCTCGGCCTCGATGCCCCACCACCGCCGGCGTCCTACGTCTTCTCGGAGATGTTCGGGCACGACGTCGCGGTCCTCGGCGACCCGGCCGGACCGCCCACCGTGGAACGGTCGGACGACGCCGGGGTCACCTGGCTGTGGACCGACGACGCCGGCCGGCTGGTCGGTGCCGCCACGGCCGACCACCCCCGCGACGTGCCGCCGCTGCGCCGCGCGCTGGCGGGCGGGGGCCGGCCCAACCTCGACGCCGCCGTCGCGGCGGACCCGTCCCGGCGGCTGCGCGACGCGATCGCGCGCCGCTGACCGCGCACCGGGCCGGGCCCGGCTCAGTGGGCGAAGTGGCGGGTGCCCGTGAGGTACATCGTCACGCCGGCGGCCTGCGCGGCCGCGGTGACCTCGTCGTCGCGGATCGAGCCGCCCGGGTGCACGACGGCGCGGACGCCGGCGTCGAGGAGCACCTGCAGCCCGTCGGCGAACGGGAAGAACGCGTCGGACGCGGCGACCGCGCCGCGCGCACGCTCGGGCCGCGCGGCCGCACCGGTGGCCTGCGCGCCGCCCGCGGAGTCGACGTCCGAGCTCACCTCGACCCCGAGCGTGTTCGCGCGCTCGACGGCGAGCCGGCAGGAGTCCACGCGGTTGACCTGGCCCATGCCCACGCCCACGGTCGCGCCGGCGTGCGCGAGCAGCACCGCGTTCGAGCGCACGGACCGCACGGACCGCCACGCGAACTCCAGGTCCGCGAGCGTGGCTGCGTCGGCCGGCTCGCCCGCCACGTGGGTCCAGGCCTCCACGGCGTCGCCGGGGGCGTCGACCGCGTCGCGGGCCTGGACGAGCGCACCGCCGGTGACGGGTCGGATCTCCGTGCCGTCGCGCGGCGCCGGGGTCACCGTGAGGACGCGGAGGTTCTTCCGCGTGGACAGCACCTCGACGGCCTCCGGCTCGATCTCCGGTGCGACGAGCACCTCGGTGAACACGCCCTTCATGGCCCGGGCCATCGCGGCGGTCACGGGCCGGTTCACGGCGATGACGCCGCCGTAGGCCGAGACCGGGTCGCAGGCGTGCGCGGCGCGGTAGGCGTCCTCGACGTCCTGACCGACCGCGATTCCGCACGGGTTGGCGTGCTTGATGATCGCCACCGCGGGCCGCTCGTGGTCGAGTGCGGCGCGCAGGGCGGCGTCGGCGTCGACGTAGTTGTTGTAGCTCATCGCCTTGCCCTGCAGCTGGGTCGCTCCCGCGATACCGTCGACGGCACCCGCGGGGGCGTACAGGGCGGCGGCCTGGTGCGGGTTCTCGCCGTAGCGCAGGGTGGCGCGCCGCTCGAGCGCCAGCCCCACGAAGGCCGGTGCCTGCGCGACGGGGGCGTCGGCGTCATAGCCGGTCGACGCGGTCTCGGCCTTCCCGACCTGCTCGGCGAACCATGAGGCGACGGCCGAGTCGTAGGAGGCGGTGTGGGCGAAGGCGTCGGCGGCGAGCGCCCGCCGCTCGGCGAACGTGAACCCGCCGGCGTCCAGCGCGGCGACGACCTCGCCGTACCGGCCCGGGTCGACGACGACCGCGACCGAGGGGTGGTTCTTCGCCGCGGCGCGCACCATCGTGGGTCCGCCGATGTCGATCTGCTCGACCGCGGCGTCGTACCCGGCACCGGAGGCGACGGTCTGCGCGAACGGGTAGAGGTTGACGACGACGAGGTCGAACGGCTCGATGCCGAGCTCGTCGAGCTGCTCGCGGTGCGCGGGCAGCCGACGGTCGGCCAGGACTCCGGCGTGGACGTTCGGGTGCAGCGTCTTGACCCGTCCGTCGAGGCACTCGGGGAACCCGGTGACGGCCTCGACGGGGGTGACGGGGATACCGGCGTCGGCGATGAGGGCGGCGGTCGAGCCCGTGGAGACGATCTCCACGCGCGCCTCCGCGAGCGCCCGGGCGAGGTCCTCCAGGCCGGTCTTGTCGTAGACGGAGACGAGCGCGCGACGGACCTGGTGGCGGTCCGCGGCGGCCCGGACGGAGCGCTCGGGGCCCGTCCCGGGTGCGGTGCTCGTGGACGGGGCGTCGGCGTCGGGCGCGGCGTCGGTGTTCGGCTGGACGGTCACGGGGTCCTCCTCGGGTCGGCGGTCCCGGGCGCGGCGGGCGCCCGGCCCCGGCGCCCAGGCGAGCGGCGCGGTGAGGGGTGCGTCGGTCGCTCCCCGGTGGTCACCCACCTCGTTCGCCAGTCGCGACCGGTGGCCAGTCTACGGCTCGCTCCCGCGGCGCACGGCGCGCCGTCAGGACGTGGGACGCGCCTCCGGGAGCGCGAGCTCGCCCCGGGCGAGCCGGGTGAGGACGTCGACGAGCATGTCCCGCTCCTCGATCTTGATGCGCTCGTGGAGCGTCGCCTCCGTGTCGTCCTGCTCGATCCGCACGGCCCGTTGGTCGACGATCGGTCCGGTGTCGACCCCGGCGTCGACCACGTGGCAGGTACAGCCGGTGACGCGCACCCCATGGGCGAGGGCGTCCCGCACCCCGTGGGCGCCGGGAAAGGCGGGCAGGAGCGCGGGGTGCGTGTTGAGCACGGTGCCGGCGGCCAGCACGGCCGGGCCGAGGATCTTCATGAACCCCGCGCTCACGACCACGTCCGGCGACCAGGTGGTGATCTCTTCCGCGAGCCGGGCGTCCCAGGCCCCGCGGTCCGGGTGGTCCCCGAGGGCGACGACGAACGTCGGCACGCCCGCCCGCCGGGCGCGCTGCTCGCCGAGCGTTCCCGGCCGGTCCGCGCCGACGGCGACCACGTCGATCGGCGCCCCGCCCGCAGCGGCGTCGAGGACGGCCTGGAGGAGCGTCCCCGATCCGGAGACGAGCACGACGAGGCGCAGCCGCTGCGCGGCGGAGGTGGTCACGACGACCAACGGTAGACGTCGAAGAGGTGACAATGGGTCGGTGACGACGCCACCGACCGGACGGACGCCCGCCCCGACGAGCGACCCGGGGCCGTCCGGGTCCGCGGAGGAGGAGCGTGCCACGCAGCTGGCCCGCTGGTCGACGGCGGCCAGCGTCCTGGTCATCGGCAGCGCCCTGGGCACCCTGGTCGTCACCCGCTTCCCGCAGAGCATCGGGCTGGGGGTGCTCGCGCTCATGGGCCTCGCCGCCGCGGTCTACGCGCGTCGGTTCCGCGCACCGACGGCGGGTGCGGGACCGGCCGGGCCAGTCGGCGGCCAGGGCAGCCGCGGTGCAAAGGGCGGCAGTGGTGGCCGGGCCGGCGCCGCTGACGCACCCGAGGACCGCCCGGGACCCACCCTCGAGCAGCGCCGTGCGCGCTCGACCGTCGTGACGATCGTCATCGGCTCGATCGTCGCGGCGCTCCACCTGCTGCCCGCGCTCGCCTGGAACATCCAGCTCGACCACCAGGAGTGCCTCGACGGCGCCGTGACGAACCAGGGGCGGGACGCCTGCGCCAACGAGCTCGACGACCGGCTGCGGGACATGCTCCCCATCGGCTGAGGGACGCTCCGGAGCCACCGACCCCGGTCCCGCCGTCCCACGTCCCGGACACCGCTCCTCGCCGTCAGCGCCCGCTCCGCCGCGCCGTTAGCGTCGCGGGCATGACGCAGCCGAGCACCAGGACCATCCACGCGGGCCAGTCCCCCGACCCGGCGACGGGCGCGGTGAGCAGGCCGCTCCACCTCTCCTCGACCTTCCGCCACGACTCCGTGGGTGTCCTGCGGGCGGGCTACGAGTACACCCGCACCGGCAACCCGACGCGGGACGCGCTGCAGGAGACGCTCACCGAGCTCGAGGGCGGCGCGGGGGCGTTCACGTTCGCCAGCGGGATGGCCGCCGAGGACGCCGTGCTGCGGACGCTGACGGGCCCCGGGGCGCACGTCCTGCTCGGCGACGACGCGTACGCCGGGACGCACCGGCTCATCGAGTCGACCTTCGGCCCGTGGGGCGTCACGCTGTCCACGGTCGACCTGTCCGACGTCGACGCCGTGCGGGCGGCCGTCGCGCACACCCCGCCGCGGGTCGTCTGGATCGAGACCCCGAGCAACCCGCTGCTGCGGATCGTCGACGTCGCCGCGGTCGCCGAGATCGCCCACGCGGCCGGGGCGGTCGTCGTCGTCGACAACACCTTCGCCACGCCCTACCTCCAGCAGCCGATCGCCCTGGGGGCCGACCTCGTCGTGCACTCGCTGACCAAGTACCTGGGCGGGCACTCCGACGTCGTGGGCGGCGCGGTGGTCCTCGCCGACGACACGTGGCGCGAGGCCCTGGCCGACCTGCAGAACGGGGCGGGCACCGGCCTGTCCCCGTTCGACTCCTGGCTGGTCAGCCGCGGGATCAAGACGCTCGCCGTGCGGATGGACCGGCACTGTACGAACGCCGCGAGGGTCGCCGAGGCCCTCGCGGACCACGCGCTCGTCACCGAGGTCGCCTACCCCGGCCTCACCACCCATCCCGGGCACGACGTCGCCGCCCGCCAGATGTCCGGGTTCGGCGGCATGGTCTCGGTCCGCCTGACCGACGCCGAGGCGGCGCGCACCTTCGTCGAGTCCACCGAGCTGTTCACGCTCGCCGAGTCGCTCGGCGGGGTGGAGTCGCTCATCGAGCACCCGGCGACGATGACGCACCTCGCCGCCGTCGGCACGCCCCTGCAGGTGCCGGACGACCTCGTGCGGATCTCCGTCGGCATCGAGGACGCCGGGGACCTGGTCGAGGACCTCCTCCGGGCGCTCGACCGCGCACGCACCTCGGCCGACCGGCAGGTCACCGCCACCGCCTGACTACGCCGCCTGACCGACGCCGGGGGCGGTCAGCCCCACGGGTCCGAGGCCGCGGCGCCGTCAGCGCGTCGAGCCCGAGGCCGCGGCGCCGTGCGCTCGACCGCCGCGGGACCGCGAGGAGCTCGCCATGGAGCCCGTCACCGACCAGCGGCCGGCGCTCGTCGACGAGGTGGTGCGGGTCGTGGATGTGGCGCTCGTCGACGAGGTGGTGCGCGTCGACGACGTCCGCGACCGGTTCGAGCGGGCCGAGGAGGACTGCGTCGAGGTCGTGCCGGCGCCGCTCCCGGCACCGGTCGACCTCGCCACGCTCTCCCCCGCCGCACCCGCGCTCGCCGAGTCCGTCGTGCTCGCTGCGCCCTGCGTAGCGGCCGCGCCCTTCTCACCCCGCGGACCCTTCTCGCTCCGCGGACCCTTCGTAGACGTCCCTGCTGTGGCGGCCCCGGACCCCGCGTCAGCGTCGTCCGTGCCCTCCGTACCTCCCGTGCGCCCCCGCACGGAGCGGACACCGCCGGCGATCCCGGCGCGGACGAGGGGGTGGAGAAGGACTGTGGTGAGGAGGGCGCCGAGCGCGACCCCTGCGGTCACGAGGCCGGCGAGCACGAGGGCGTCGGGGCCGAGGTCGGCCATCCGCCCCGAGCCGATGCCGCCCGACGACGCCAGTGCGGCCACGAGGGTCGCGCTTCCCACGATCAGGGCGGCGCCGAGCGCGCCGGCGACGGCGTCGACGAGGCGGTGGGCGTGGCCGGGCCGGCTCGTCCACCAGGCCCCGACGGCGCCCGCGACGACGACCAGCAGCACGGGCCAGGCGCCCAGCGGTGACGGCGACTCCGGCAGCGCGCCGAGGAGCGGGATGCCCGGGACGGCGCCGAGCTCGACACCGCCGGGCGCGACCGAGGTCCCGGCGCCGACGGCGAAGCCCGGACCCGCGATGTAGGACAGCGCCCACACCCCCAGGGTCGGCAGGTACGCGAGCTGGCCGAGCACGAGCACGGTGGCCCCGACGACCCCGGCGTCGAAGGACTCGTGGAGGGCGAGGACCCGGTCGGCGTGCAGCGCGAGCGCGGCCACCGACGCGAGCAGGCCGAGGCAGACGAGCACGGCGAGCGTCGCGGCCGCACCGCGCAGGGCGCGGACACCGACCAGGAGGCTGCGGTACCCGAACCGGTCGCTCGGGGCGGCCGCGGCGTCGTCGGCGATGACGTCCCTGGTCCGAGCCCCGGTGCGCCACCACGACCACAGGCCACCGGCCGCGGCCACGAGGGCGGACCCGAGCGCGAGGCGCAGGTGGTCGACGTCGAACGGCGAGAGGAGGCTGACGCCCTGCACGAGGACGACGTAGCCGACGCCGACGACGACGTGGGTCGCGCCGACCAGGACGTGGCGCCGGGCGGTGGCCATGACGAGCGCGGCGAGGACCGCGCTGAGGCCGAGCGGCACGAGCGAGAGCGTCCCGGCCGGTGCGCCGTGGCCGAGCAGCCAGGCGGCCGAGCCCACGCCGAGCGCGGACTGCCACGTCGTCTCCCCCAGCGCCGGCGAGGCGGCCGTGGCCACGTAGGCGGCGATCGCGGGGACCACGCAGACCAGCCAGCCCAGCAGCGCCGCCTCGAGGGCGGCGACGAGCGCGCGCAGCCAGCCCTCGGGCAGGAGCGACCGGCGGCCGGTGCCGGTCGCCGCGGGTCGGGTCGTCGTGGCGGTCATCGGGGACATGGTCGCGCCGATCGTCGCCCGAGAGCGGGAGCCACGCCCGGGTGTCGGTGCTCACCGCGGGCCGCGGCCCGCGCCCCTCGGCACCCGGCACCCGGCACCCGACACTGCGCAAGCCCGACGACGACATACGCCCCCGGGCGACCAGATGGTCGCCCGGGGGCGTACGTCCGTGCAGCACCGGGCCGCGGGTGCGGGCCCGACGTCGGGTCAGGCCTTCGCCGCGAGGATCTCCTTGGCGAGGTTCGCCGTCTCCGTGGGGGTCTTGCCCACGCGGACGCCGGCGGCCTCGAGGGCCTCCTGCTTGGCCGCGGCCGTGCCGGCGGAGCCGGAGACGATGGCGCCGGCGTGGCCCATCGTCTTGCCCTCGGGGGCGGTGAAGCCGGCGACGTATCCGACGACCGGCTTGGTGACGTTGTCCTTGATGAACGCCGCCGCCCGCTCCTCGGCGTCGCCGCCGATCTCGCCGATCATGACGATGAGGTCGGTGTCCGGGTCGGCCTCGAACTCGCGCAGGGCGTCGATGTGCGTGGTGCCGATGACCGGGTCACCGCCGATGCCGATGGCCGTGGAGAAGCCGATGTCGGACAGCTCGTACATCATCTGGTAGGTCAGCGTGCCCGACTTCGAGACCAGGCCGATGCGGCCGGGACCGGTGATGTCCGGCGGGGTGATGCCCACGTTGGACTGGCCGGGCGTGATGATCCCGGGGCAGTTCGGGCCAATGAGGCGCACGCCCTTGGTCTGCGCGTAGGTGAAGAACTCGGCGGAGTCCTTGACCGGGATGCCCTCGGTGATGATGACGACCAGCTCGACGCCGGCGTCGACGGCCTCGACGACGGCGCCCTTGGCGAACGCCGGCGGGACGAAGATGACCGACACGTTCGCGCCGGTGGCCTCCCTGGCCTCGGCGACCGTACCGAACACGGGGACGGACACCGCCCCGCCGGTGCGCTCCTCGGCGCCCGGGCCGATCGGCGTCACGTCGAAGTCGACGGTGGTGCCGGCCTTGCGCGGGTTGGTTCCGCCGACGACGTTCGTGCCGGCGGCGAGCATGCGGCCGGTGTGCTTGGTGCCCTCGGAGCCCGTGATGCCCTGGACGATGACCTTGGAGTCGCGGTTGAGAAAGATCGACATGGTGGTGGGTCCCGTTCCTTACTTCGCTGCCGCGAGCTCGGCGGCCTTGGCCGCGCCGCCGTCCATGGTGTCCGCCTGGGTGACCAGGGGGTGGTTCGCCTCGGCGAGGATCGCCCGGCCCTGCTCGACGTTGTTGCCGTCGAGCCGCACGACGAGCGGCTTGGTGGCCTGGTCGCCGATGATCTCGAGCGCCTGGACGATGCCGCGGGCGACCTCGTCGCAGGCGGTGATGCCGCCGAAGACGTTGACGAAGACCGAGCGGACCTGCGTATCGCCGAGGATGACGTCGAGGCCGTCGGCCATGATCTGGGCCGAGGCGCCGCCGCCGATGTCGAGGAAGTTCGCCGGTCCGACCCCGTGCGTCTCGCCCGCGTAGGCCACGACGTCGAGCGTGGACATCACGAGGCCCGCGCCGTTGCCGATGATGCCGACCGAGCCGTCGAGCTTGACGTAGTTGAGCCCCTTGGCCTTGGCCTTGGCCTCGAGCGGGTCCTCCGACGCCGCGTCGACCAGCGCCTCGTGGTCCTCGTGGCGGAAGGAGGCGTTGTCGTCGAGGGAGACCTTGCCGTCGAGGGCGATGATGTCGCCGTCGGGGGTGCGCACGAGGGGGTTGACCTCCACGAGCGTGGCGTCCTCCTCGCGGTAGACGGTCCACAGCCGCTGGATCGCGTCAGCGACCTTCGGGGCGACGTCGTCGGAGAACCCGGCGGCGGCGACGATCTCGTCGGCCTTGGCCTTGTCGATGCCGACGACCGGGTCGACGGGGACGCGGGCGAGGGCCTCGGGACGCTCGACGGCGAGCTGCTCGATCTCCATGCCGCCCTCGACGGACGCCATGGCGAGGTAGCGGCGCTCGGAGCGGTCGAGGAGGACGGAGAAGTAGTACTCGGTGTCGATGTCCGCGCCGGCGGCGACGAGCACCTTGCGGGCGGTGTGGCCCTTGATGTCCATGCCGAGGATGGCCTGGGCGTGCTGCTCGGCCTCGTCGGCGGAGCGGGCGAGCTTGACGCCGCCGGCCTTGCCGCGACCGCCGATCTTCACCTGTGCCTTGATGACCGCGAGCTCGCCACCGAGCTCCTCGTAGGCGGCGCGCGCCTCGGCCGGGGTCGAGGCGACGATGCCCGGCAGCACGGGGACGCCGTGCTTCTCGAACATGTCGCGCGCCTGATACTCGAAGAGGTCCACCCGATGGTTCCTTCCCTCGCTCGTTGGCGGTGTCTCGACTCCGGGACACCGCTGGGAGCGTAGCGCGGGACCTAGGTCCCGGCCGGACCGTCTCAGGGTGTGCCAGACCACGTTCCACGGCGGATTCCCGCGGTTTCCGGCAATCGTGGCCAAGTCTTGGGACGACCGTGGCGGGGCGTTGTCCTATCCCTGGCCGTGGCGCTCGGCGATCTCCTCGAACGCAGCCGTCAGCGTGTGCGTGTACTCGTGGGCACCGTCGATGTCGGGGTGGATGTTGTCCGCCTGCAGCGCGCCGGGGTTCGCCGTCGCGGTGGCGTTCCAGTCCGCGATCGCCACGTTGTCCCGGCCCTCGGCGAGGCGCTCGAGCTCCTCGTTCGCGGCGGGGATCCACGACGACGCGCCGTAGAGGTTGACGAGCACGACGGGCCGGTCGGGGCCCAGCGCGTCGAGGATCCGCTCGGGGATGCTCGGGTCGGGCACGCCGCCGTTGGTCCCGTAGTGGACGACGACGGCGCGGCGCACCGTGCCGGCCTCGATCGCGGCGTCGACGACGGCCTCCCCCGCCGGCCACTGGTCGTTCGACAGGGCACTGACGTGGACGCCCGGGTAGTAGTACTCCAGGGCGTCGAGCGTCGTGACGACCATCGAGTCGCCGAACACGGACAGCTCGTCGCCCGTGGGCACCGAGAAGTCGGCGTCGGAGTCGACGGGGTCGGTCTCCTCCGCAGGCTCCTCGTCCGACGGGGCCGCCTCGCCGGACCCCTCCTCACCAGGGCTCTCCGAACCGGAGTTCTCCTCGCCGGCCCCCTCCTCGGCCTCCGGCGGCTGCTCCCCCGGCACGGCGTCCTCGCCGCCCGACGGCGCCTCTCCCGCGGCCCCCTGCGCCTCCTCGGCGGCGGCGAGCTCCTCGGCGCGCTGCTGGGCCAGGCGGTCCTCGTTGGTCTCGATCTGGGCGGCCGTGTCGGTCTGGTCGGGCGCGGTGGCGACGGCCACCCCGGTCCCGGCCACGAGCAGGAGCCCGAGCGCGCCGGCCATGCGGGCGGGCGCTGCGGCGGCGGGGCGGAAACCCGTGATGGCGGCGAGCCAGGAGCGCAGCGTGGCGCGGATGCCGTTGCGGCGCACGGGCTGCTCGAGCCACTCGTAGGAAGCGGCGGACACCCCGAGAGTGACGACGAGCGCGGCGAGCCGCAGGACGGTCCGTGCGGCGGAGCCCTCGGCAGTCGGCACGAGCGCGTCGAGGACGATGACGACCGGCCAGTGCCAGAGGTAGATGCCGTACGAGCGCTCGCCCAGCCAGCGCAGCGGCGCGAGCTCCATGACGGCGGTGAACCAGGTGCGCGGGCCGAGGAGCGCGGCCACGAGCAGCGCCGCGGCGAGCGAGGCGGCGAACAGGCCGCCGCGGAACGTCCACACGGAGTCGAACGCCATGAATGTCGAGAGCAGGAGCAGCACCGCGAGGCCGACGAACGGCACGACCGGTCGCGCTCGCTGCCACGCGGGCGCGGTGAGCGGCCCGCGGGAGTCCTGCGCGACGAACGCCAGCGCGATCCCGAGCATGAGGCCGAACAGGTGGGTGTCGGTGCCGTAGTAGACGCGCGTCGGGTCGGCGCCGGGGGTGACGAGGACGGCCATGAGGACGCCCGAGGCCACGGCCACGGCGATCGCGACGGCGGCGAGGGCCCGCGGCGCGCGGACGAGCTTGACGAGCGGCAGCGCGAGCAGCGGCCAGAGGAGATAGAACTGCTCCTCGACGGCGAGGGACCAGAAGTTGACGAACAGCTGGGGCGCGGTCTGGTCGGCGTAGGAGGAGCCCGCCGCGATCTCCAGCCAGTTCGAGGAGAACGTCAGGGCGCCGAGCACCTGCCGCCCGATGTTGACCATGAGGTCGCGCTCGACGAGGGCCGCCACCGGCACGGTGACGACGACGACGAGCGCGAGGGCGGGCAGCAGGCGTCTGGCCCGCCGCCGCCAGAATCCGGGCAGGTCGATCCGGCCCGAGCGCCCGATCTCGCGCAGCAGCAGGGTCGTGATGAGGAAGCCGGACAGGACGAAGAACAGGTCGACGCCGATGAACCCGCCGCGGGAGAGCGCCGGGAAGAGATGGAACACGAGCACGGCGCCGACGGCGAGCGCCCGGATGCCGTCCAGGCCCGGGATGCGTCCCGAGCGGACGATGTCGCGGGCCGAGGAGCCCCCGCGGGGCGGGCCGGTTCGTGCGGTCGGGCCGCGCTGCACACCGACCGGGCCGCCTGGCCGCTGACGGTCGTCCATCGCCTCACCCACCTGTTGCTCGCTGCACCGGCGCTCTCCGGTGCCACGTCGTCCGCGCACACGCTATGACTCAGTTCTGCCCTGTGGGAGGTCGACGCGCGGGCAGACATCCCCGCACTTCGCCCGCCCGTTCCCGCAGGTCACACCAGCCACAGACGCACCACGAGCACCGTGGTCAGGGCCTCTCGGAGCAGCATCCGGGCACGGGCTCACCCGTTCACGCCGGGTGTCCTCGCGAGGTCCCCGGCCGTGCCGGACACGTCAGAGCTTGGTCACCGGCGCGTAGCGCAGGAGCAGCCGCTTGACCTGGCCGCCGCCGAAGTCGACCTTGGCGACCGCGGACGGGCCGGGATTCTCCAGCGAGACGACGGTCCCGAGCCCGTAGGCGTCGTGCGTGACGCGATCGCCCGGGCTCAGGGACGGGACCTCGACGTCGGGCCGCGGGGTCGCGGACCCGAAGCGCGCCTCGCCGTCCTTGCGGACGTTCTCGCCGGGCTTCCACGGCCCCGGGGAGGCACCTCCCCGGGGCGGCCGCGCCGGGCGTGGGGGCTCGGCGCGGGAGATCCGCACGCCCGAGGCCCAGGTGCGGCCGTCGGCGCCGCGGCCGGAGCCACGGATCGCGTCGGTCGAGGACTGCTCGCGGCGCCACTCGACGAGCTCGGGCGGGATGTCGGAGACGAACCGCGACTCCGGCATCTCCTGGGGCAGGCCGAACGCCGTGCGCACCGCCGCCCGGGAGAGGTAGAGGCGCTCGCGCGCGCGGGTGAGCGCGACGTAGGCGAGGCGGCGCTCCTCGGCGATCTGGTCGGACTCCCCCAGGGAGCGCTGGTGCGGGAACGTGCCGTCCTCGAGACCGGTGACGAACACGACCGGGAACTCCAGGCCCTTGGCGGTGTGGACGGTCATGAGGGTGACGACGCCCTCGTCCCCCGCGCGGCCGGGGATCTGGTCGGCGTCGGCGACGAGGGCGACCCGCTCGAGGAAGTCCCCCAGGGTGGCCTCGGGGTCGGCCTCGGCGAACTCCTGGGCCACGGCGTGCAGCTCGGCGAGGTTCTCCACCCGGCCGGCGTCCTGCGGGTCCTCCGAGGCGCGCAGCTCGGCGAGGTAGCCGGACCGGTCCAGGGCGGCGTCGAGGATCTCTGCGGGGGTCGAGCCGGCGTCGAGCATCTCGCGCAGGCCGCTCATCAGCTCGTGGAAGCCGCCCACGGCGGTGCGGCTGCGGGTGGCCAGGCCGAGCACCTCGGGGGTCGTCCGGCCGTCGACGCTCGCCCCCGGCGTGCCGGCGGCGTCGGCGATCGCCTGGCCGAACGAGACGCGCTCCCGCGCCGCGTGCCGCTCGAGCATCTGCTCGGCCCTGTCGCCGAGCCCTCGCCGGGGGACGTTCATGATGCGCCGCAGGTTCGCCTCGTCGTCGGGGTTGGCGACGGCCCGCAGGTAGGCGACGGCGTCCTTGATCTCGCGCCGCTCGTAGAAGCGCGTCCCCCCGACGACGACGTACGGGACGCCCGCCCGCACCAGCATCTCCTCCAGCGCCCGGGACTGGGCGTTGGTCCGGTAGAAGATCGCCATGTCGCCGTAGCGCAGCGCGCGCTCGCCCGGCCCGGGCCCACCGGTGGTGGCGCCCTCGTCGTCCCGCAGCCGGTCGACCTCCTCGACGACGAACCGCGCCTCCTCGTGCTCGCTGTCCGCGACGTAGCCGACGATGCGCGGGCCCGAGCCGGAGTCGGTCCACAGGTTCTTCGGGCGCCGCCCCGGGTTGGGGGTGATAACCGCGTTGGCCGCGGTGAGGATGTTCTGGGTCGAGCGGTAGTTCTGCTCGAGCAGGATCGTGCGGGCGTCCGGGTAGTCGGCCTCGAACTCGAGGATGTTGCGGATCGTGGCGCCGCGGAAGGCGTAGATCGACTGGTCGGCGTCGCCGACGACGGTGAGCTCGGCGTGCGGCACCGCCTGCCCGGGGCCCGTCGGCGCGCCGGCGTCCTCGGTGCCGCCGGACAGCTCGCGGACGAGGACGTACTGGGCGTGGTTCGTGTCCTGGTACTCGTCGACGAGCACGTGCCGGAACCGGCGGTGGTAGTGCTCGGCGATCGCCGGGAACGCCTGGAGCAGGTGGACCGTGCGCATGATGAGGTCGTCGAAGTCCATCGCGCTGGCCTGGCGCAGCCGCGCGTCGTAGCCCCGGTAGACCTGGGAGACGACCTCGTCGAGCTCCTGGCCGGAGCCCATCACCGATGACGCGTGGTCGTCGGGATCGATCAGCTCGTTCTTGAGGTCGGAGATCTTGCGGGCGAGGAGCTTCGCGGGGAAACGCTTGAGGTCGACGTCGAGCTCGCGCCCGACCAGCGTGATGAGCCGCTGGCTGTCCGCCGAGTCGTAGATGGAGAACGAGGAGCGCATCCCGAGCGCCTCGTGCTCGCGGCGCAGGATCCGCACGCAGGCGGAGTGGAAGGTGGAGACCCACATGCGCTGTGCGGAGGCGCCGACGAGGTCCTCGACGCGTTCGCGCATCTCCGCGGCGGCCTTGTTCGTAAAGGTGATCGCGAGGATCTCGCCCGGGCGGGCACGACCGGTGGCGAGCAGGTGGGCGACGCGGTGCGTGAGCACCCGGGTCTTGCCCGAGCCGGCGCCCGCGACGATGAGCAGCGGGCTGCCGGCGTGCGCGACGGCCTCGCGCTGCTGCGGATTGAGCCCCACGAGCAGGGACTCGGCGCGCTCGTCGTCGCTCGCCCCGGCCGCCGCGGCGCGGGCCGCGTCACGCTCCGCCCTGGTCGGGAGCTGCGCCCCCGAGCCCGCCGTCGGCAGGCCGGCGAACGGGTCGGCCTGCGCGGGCAGCGAGTCCGACGGGCCCGGGTCCTCCTCGGGGGGCGCCTCGGGCGGTACCCAGTCGTCCTCGTCGGGGCGCGGGGCGAGGGTCGCGGGAAGGGCCGTGGTACGGCCCGGGCGCGCGGGGAGGTCGAGTCCGTCGAACAGGGTGCTCATCGTCGGTCCAGGTTAGCCGCGCCCGCCGACACCCTGGCGCCGGCCTGTGGACGGGGACGCGCGCAGGTGGGGCATCGGCACGAGACACGTGCCGACGCCCCGTCTGATCAGGCGAGTGTCGGCACGCCAGGCGCGTCCGTGACGAACCACGGGTCGAGGAGGATCGTCTCCGACGCCGCCCTCCTCAGCCGGCGCGACAGCGACCAGCTCCACGCCGCGACCCGCACCGGAAGGCCTCGCCGCACGAGGCGCCCGACGGGGTCGGCGAAGATGCCGTCACCGGAGACCAGGACGAGCTCGTCGAACCGCTCGGGCAGGCCCTCGTCGAGCACCTCGAGGAGTGCTCGGTCGGCGCCGTCGGGACCGGTCCCGATCCGGAGGCGAGCGCCCGACCATGCGGTACGGGCGTTGAAGACGCCGGTCACGTCGGTCGCGACGACGACCTGCTCATGCTCACCGACGCCCACCTGGGACTCGATGATCGCGCGCCCGGTACGGGCGAGCTGCGGGGTGGAGACGCCGCCGCGTACGACGTTCTCGAGGTCGACGAGAACGAGGCGGCGACGATCGGCGCGGACGCCGGACCGTGCGGGGCTGGGGGTGGACGGGGCCATGAGTGTCGTTGTCATGGGCCAAGATTCGCCTCGAGACCGCCTTCTGAGGGACCTCTGATCGGCCTGGAGCCACACCGCCGATTGGCCCGTCCAGCCGGACCGATCGACGGGCCTCGTCCGGGCCGTTCACCGACCGGGCCGGACGGCGCACCTACTCCTCCAACCGGACCACGTGCTCACCCGTGGTGGGCTCGAACCGTTCCGTGCCGCCGACGAGACGGACGTGGTCCGGCATCCTCTCCTCGGACGCGTCGAAGACGAGGTCCCGGAATACCGTCTGCCCTGGATTGACGTGCTGGGTGCGCGGCATGGCTCGCCCCTCGCCGGCGATCTCGGCCAGCGCCTCGTCGCCCAGCCAGTCGGGTTCGACCGTGCCGTACCAACCGCCCACGCGGTCCACCAGCACGCTGTTGACGAGACCGATCTCCTGCGGGCCGTCGGTGGGGTTGGAGATCGCGACGGTGACGACCGTGACCTTGCGCGCGTAGCCCGGCCCGTCCTCCTCGTCGGCGTAGTCGCGCATGACGACCTGGGTCCCCAGGAGGACGTCGTCGACATCCGTCACCCGCACCTCGAGCTCCCCGATCTCGACGGTGTCGTCGAGGCCAGGGGCGTCGTCGTCGGCCGTGCCCAGCCGTCCGGGCACGTCGTTGGTGCTGGCGAACCCGACGATCACCTGGACGAGGAACACGGCGAGCAGCACCGCGGCCGCGATCGCGAGGACCTTCTGAGGACGCGTCATGGACCTGCGACCCACGCTCTCCTCCGCGCCGCTCATCGCAGCTCCACGAGGACGTCACCGGTCGCGCCCGACGTGAGGTGCGCCGGGACCCAGAGTGCGTCCGGGACGGCGTCGGCGGGCAGGTCGACGACCAGCCGCCCGGACGTCCGTCCTCCGGCGTCGACCGTCACGTCGCCGCCCATCAGCCACGCGTGCTCGCTCAGCTGCTCGTCGGAGGCGACCGCCGCGTACCGGCGCCCCTCCTCATCGACGACGCGGAGCCGGCCCGAGTCGAGGTGGAGCGGGATCTGGTCCGAGTCCGACTCGACGACGACCCGGGGGACGACGTACCGACCGTCGGTCTCGCGGAAACCGCGCGGCGCGGGGGCGCCGACCTCGACCTCGTCGACGCGCAGCGTCCCGGCGGAGCCGGGCGTCGCCGAGGTTCCGCCCCGCAACTGCGCACCGACCGGAACCGGCTCTCCGAGGCCGACGGTCCCGGCGTCACCGTCGGGGCCGCCGCCCTGGCCGAAGGCCGGCCAGCCGTCGAACCACAGGTAGACGTTGGCGGCGACGAGCGCGACGACGAGCACCACGAGCAGCCGCGTCCGTCCCGGGTGCCGGTCGCGGTCACCGGTGGCCCCGTTCCTCGGTCTCTCCTGGTCGGCGTCGCCCGACATGCCCCTCACCCTCCGTCCCTCGCACCCGCGTCGGCGCGCCGTCCGCCCGAGGGTCTCAGCCGACCGGTCACGCGCACACCGGTCCCGACGGGGCCTTCTGCCCGGTCGCAGGTCGCGGCGGCGCGCCGACGAGCAGCGGGGAACCATGAGGGACGGCGGCCCGACGGCGGAGGGTGAGCTCCGCCGTCGGGCCACCATCGTGGCACCAGGACCGTGTGCCAGGGGTTGCGCGATAGGGGGGGGTCTGGGCGCAGAGGGGGGGGGGTAGCCTCCTCTTTTGGCCCGCCGTCGTGGCACCGGGATCGTGCGCCGGGGGTCGCGCGATCCCGGACCGGGGGCCCGGCCCGCGCCGGGGAGGTCGCGGGCCGGGCGGTCGATGGTCAGCGCAACCGGACGTCCTCGGGGCTGGAGAACAGGCCGGACGAGACCTGGAGGAGGTCGACCTCGGCGTCGGCCGGGATGTCGAAGAGCAGTGCGCCGGAGGCGGTGTTGCCGGGGTTGATGTCGGTGACCAGCCACGAGGTGGTCCCGTCGAGGTAGATGGATGCCGACGACGTGTCGTGCTGGCGGCCTGCCGTGTCCACGAGCACCGCGTTCGACTCGACGAAGGTCTCGGCGCGGTCGCCGGTGTTGGTCATGCTCAGCTGCACGAGGACGAACTGGCCCTGGGCCTGCTCGCCGAAGTACTGGTCGCCGACCGACGCGATGCCGGTCTCGACCTCGGTCACCGTGACCTCGAGGTCGCCGACCTGGACCGGGACGCCGATCTGCGGGTCGGCCGGCTCCTCGGCCGGCGCGTCGGCCGCCGGCGCGTCGTCCGCCGGGGCCCCGTCGGCCACCTCGACGCCGTCGGTCGCCTCGGCAGAGGCGTCGCCATCCGGCGCGGTCGCCTCGGCGGAGGCGGTGGGCGCCGAGGTCACGCTCGGCGTCGCGGCCTCGGAGGCGTCCTCGTCCCCACCGAGCTGGGAGCCGACGACCCCGACGCCGGCGAGGACGAGCACGCCGGTGAGCACCTTGTGGCGGGCGAGCCAGCCGCGGCTCGCCTTCTGCATGCGCTTCTGCGCCTTGAGCTCCTTCTTGCTCATCGGCACGGCGGGCGCGCCGTAGGGGGTGGGGGCGGCAGGGCCGCCGTTCTCGGGCGTGGGCTGCGTGGTCATCGGATCCTCCGGTGGGGGCTGGTCGGTACGGGGGAAGACTCGCCCGCCGGGCCCGCACGGCGGCTCCCCCGACCGGTCCGCCCCGCCCCCTCCGATCGGTCCGACCGGCCGGGCCGTACGGAGGGCGCCGGAGGCCGCGGGAGCGGACACAATGTGCGCCATGACCATCCCGAGCGCCGGCCGTCCCGGCGAGCACCACGCCGATCCGGCGTCCGTGCTCCCTCCGGGCGCCTACGGCACCGCCTGGGAGAGCGAGGCGATGCAGCCCGCAGGGGTCAGGGCGCCCGGGCGAGCGCCCCGGGACTCCGGCACGAACAGAGCCACCTCCACGGCTCCTCGACTCGGGGTGGTCCGCCGCGAGCTGCGGCGGACGCGGACGATCGCGCTCTGCGTGGTGATCGGGGTCTTCGCCCTGATGGACCTCATCTACTCCCCCTGGGTGCGGGCATGGATGGAGGAGGACCCCGACACGACCGCCATCTGGAAGGTCGTGCTCGTCCTGGTCCTCACCCTCGCCGGCGCGCTGCACGGACTGGTGGTCCTCCCGCGCGCTCGGTGGCCGCGGGTGACCCTGGCGATCGCTTCGGCAAGCGCCCTCGTCCTGCCGTTCTCCCCCGTCGCCGCGCTCGTCGTGCTCTCGAGCCACCTCACGCACCGCCGGCTCGACCGTCCGGTGCTCGCCTGCGCCGTGGTCGCCGTCGCGACGGCTGTGTGCACGTGGCGGGACCTGCTCGGCACCACGACATGGACGTCGTGGATGCGGGTCCTGCTGTCCAACGCGCCGTCCGACCACGCGCCCGCACCCGTGCCGTGGGCAGGCGTCGTCGTCCTCGTCGGCCTCACGTTCGGTGCGTCGATCGGCATCGGCCAGCTGCGGCGCGCGCGGCTCGAGGCGCGGGCTGCCCGCGACGCCGCCGACCGCGCCCGCAGCGTGGCCGAGGAGGCGCGTACCGCCGAGATGGACGCCCGCCGGGAACGCGACGACGCCGTGACGACCGCGTCCCGCAGAGCCGAGCGCGAGCAGGTCGCCCGCGAGATCCACGACGGCATCGGGCACCGCCTCTCCCTGCTCTCCCTCGAGGCCGGGGCACTACAGCTCGAGGCGCGCGGGGACGGCCGGCTCGAGGAATCGGCGGCACGCCTGCGCTCGCAGGCCGCCGAGGCCACCCAGGAGCTCCGGACGCTGGTGGGGATGCTGCGCGAGCCCACGCCCGAGCCGGTCGTCACGCTCGACCACCTGCAGACCGTGCTCGACGAGTCGGCGGACGCCGGCCAGCTCCTGTCGGCGACGGTGCGGATCGACGACGGTGCCGCCGCGCCGGCCACGCTCACCCGGGCGGTCCACCGCATCACGACCGAGATCATGACGAACGCGCGCAAGCACGCTCCCCGCGAGACACTCCGCCTGCGGGTGACGGGCGGCCCCGGGACCGGTATCGACGTCGAGGCCGCGAACCGCGTGCCCGCACCACCGGAGCCCGACGAGTCCGGTGGTCCGGCTGGCGAACCCGGTCTCGGTCCGGTCGGTGCCACTGGCCGCGGCCCCGGCGCCGCGCCCGGCGGCGCCGGGCTCGTCGGCATCGTCGAGCGTGCCGAGCTGCTCGGCGGGACCGCGCGGTACGGCGTCGACGGCGACCGGTTCCGCGTGGACGTCCACCTCCCCTGGCAGGACGGGGACGGCAGCACCTCCTCCTAGACTGCTCGGGTGCCCCCGCCCACTCGCGTGCTCGTCGTCGACGACGACCCGATGGTGCGCGCGTTCGTGCGACGGATCATCGACACCGACGACGCCCTCGAGGTCGTCGGCGAGGCCGCCGACGGCGCCGCGGCGCTCGAGGCGGTCATCGCCCACCACCCGGACGTCGTCCTCATGGACCTGACGATGCCGGGCACCGACGGCGTGGCCGCGACCCGGGCCATCCGCGCGCGCCCGTCGCCGCCGGCGGTGCTCGTCCTCACCACGTGGGACGTCGACAGCAGCGTCGACGCCGCCCTGCAGGCCGGGGCGGTCGGCTACCAGCTGAAGACCGCCGAGCCGGCCGAGCTCCTCGCCTCGATCCACGCGGTGGCGGCGGGGCACGGCGCGATCTCACCGCAGGTCCAGCCCGGGCTGCTGCGGCGGATGGCGGGAGCCGGCTCCACGCGTCGGACGGCAGCGCGCGAGGCGCTGGCCGGCCTGACCGAGCGCGAGATGGACGTCGCCCGCCTCGTCGCTCAGGGGCTGTCGAACGGCCAGATCGCGGGTCGCCTGCACCTCGGCGAGACAACGGTGAAGACCTACCTCGCGGGCGTCCAGGCCAAGCTGGCGGCGGAGAACCGCACGCAGGTCGCCGTCATCGTCGACCGGGCGGCATTCGGCGACTGAGCGACGAGCAGCCGCCTACCGCGCCCGGAGGAACACAGCCGTGTCCTCGTCCACGAACCCGAGGTCCAGGCGCACGGGCCCGACCTGCTCGCCGCCGGACTCGTCGAGGTCGAGCTCGTCGAGCGGGGCGTCGGTGACCTCGATACGGGGCTCGTCGCACGCGGGCGGTTCCGTCTCAGTGACCTCGTCGCAGAGGTAGGCCGAGCCGTCCGGAGCATCCGTGGTGACTAGGACAGAGTCGACGACGAGCCCGAGGTTCGGCACCGCGATCTCTAGGGCGTCCGCCACGGTCCACGACTCTCGCCCCTCGGACACGGGCCACCCGGACGGGGTCTCGTTCTGCTCGACCACGTCGAGATAGGCCACCGTGTCCGCGTCGACGACCTCGGCGACGATGACGACGCTTCCCCACCGGGCGCCGGACGCCTCGAGCAGGTTGAGATCGTCGAGGGGAGCGCCGGTCAGCTCGAGGATCGCGGGCGCACAGACGGGCGGGTGCGTCTCACCGACGACGTCGCACAGCTCGGCCCGCTCGTACGCGATGAGAGCGGCGTCGATGACCACCACGTCACCGGGCGAAGCGGTGTCGGCCACCGTGCGCGCGGTCACGGCCGGACCGGTCGGCTCGTCCGGTCCGTCGGACGCGGACGCGTCGGGCGGCCCCTCCGACGCCGCGTCGGAGGGTGCGTCGGTGGACGACTCCCCCGTCGCCTCGTCGTCCGACGGCCCGCACGCGACGAGCGCGCCGGCGAGCGCGAGGAACGAGGCGAGTCCGACCGGCGCACGCGCACGTGCCCGGCGTTCCTGAGCCGGCGACAGCGGTCGCCCCGGGTGCGCGCTCACCGCACGATCCAGGCGACGACGAACGTACCGACGGCGACCATCGCCCCGGCGAGCTCGATGAGGATCGTCAGCCCGGCGGCCTTGAGCGCGCGGACCGTGGCCGGCCAGGCGCTCCGGACATCCCGCAGCCGCGCGAGCTCGACGAGGAACACGGTGCCGACGAAGAACAGGACCAGTCCGACGACCGGCACGACGAAGAATCCGACGACACCGGCGAGGGCGGCGACGACGAGCGTGGACGTGCGCACGCCACCGCGCTGCATGTACCGCCCGGCGAGGACGTAGCCGAGCACCATCGCGAGGAGGAAGGACGCGATCGCGATGATCGCGACGGTGAGGCCGAGCGTGCCGCCCTGGTACCAGCCCCAGATCGCGACGGCTGCCGCGACGAGACCGCCGCCGGGGAAGATCATCGTCACCGTGCCGAACAGCCCGACGACGATCGCCAGGATCGTGAGCAGCTCGGCCACGGTCGCGCTCCTGCCTCGTCGGTGCGCGCCGGTCGGCGGCGCGGCTCAGATCGTACGCGCGGGAGCCGCCCCGCACGCGCGAGGGGCCGGGACCCCGTCAGGTCCCGGCCCCTCGGTGCGGCGTCGGATCAGGTCCAGAGCACCGCGACGGCCACGTTGACGACGATGAGCCCGATCAGGGTCGGGATCATCGGGGAACCCTTCTTCCCGTCCCTGCGGTCGCGGTCGCCGAGGAAGGCCACGACGGTCGCGCCGAGGGCGATGACGAGCTTGACACCGATCTTGATGTGGTTGACCTCGCCGTCGCCCATCTCCGCCATGCCGACGAGCAGGATGCCGGCGACGAGGGCCGTGAGCACGCCGTGGGTCGCACCCTTGGGGAGCTCGCCGCCGCGCAGCCCGGCGATCGCCATGCCGAGGGCCATCGCCCAGCCGAGGAGGTGGATGACGAGGAGGATGCCGGTGACGATGTCCATGCCTCCAGGTTATCTGTCACCGTGTCAGCACAGTTGCCACGCGCCGATGAGGTCGCTCACCGCACGGGGCGCGGGCCCGGCCCGCTCGCGCACGGGCCGCTCACCCGTGGCGCGACGTCACTCCCACTCGATGGTGCCCGGTGGCTTCGACGTCACGTCGAGGACCACCCGGTTGACCTCCGGGACGGAATTGGTGATGCGGGTCGAGATGCGGGCGAGCACGTCGTAGGGCACGCGCGACCAGTCGGCGGTCATCGCGTCCTCGCTCGTGACCGGTCGGAGCACGATCGGGTGTCCGTACGTGCGGCCGTCGCCCTGGACGCCGACCGATCGGACGTCGGCGAGCAGCACGACCGGGCACTGCCAGATCGCCTCGTCGAGGCCGGCGGCCGTCAGCTCCTCCCGGGCGACGAGGTCGGCCGCGCGGAGGATCTCCAGTCGCTCGCGCGTGACCTCGCCGACGATGCGGATGCCGAGGCCGGGCCCCGGGAAGGGCTGGCGGGCCACGATCACCTCGGGGACGCCGAGCTCGCGACCCACGGCGCGGACCTCGTCCTTGAACAGCAGGCGCAGCGGCTCGACGAGCTCGAACGTCATGTCCTCGGGCAGGCCGCCCACGTTGTGGTGCGACTTGATGGTCGCCGCGCCCTCGCCGCCGCCGGACTCGACGACGTCGGGGTAGAGGGTGCCCTGGACGAGGAACCGCACCTGCTCGCCCTGCTGCCCCGCCTCGGCCACGATGCCCGCCGCGGCCTCCTCGAAGGTGCGGATGAACTCCCGGCCGATGATCTTGCGCTTCTCCTCGGGGTCGGTCACCCCGGCGAGCGCGTCGAGGAACGTCTCCGAGGCGTCGATGACCCGCAGGTCGACGCCGGTCGCTGCCACGAAGTCCCGCTCGACCTGCTCGGCCTCGCCGGCGCGCATCAGCCCGTGGTCGACGAACACGCAGGTCAGCTGGTCGCCGACGGCCCGCTGGACGAGCGCGGCTGCGACGGAGGAGTCGACGCCGCCGGACAGGCCGCAGATCACGCGGGCGTCGCCGATCTGGCTGCGGATGGCCTCGACCTGCTCGGCGACCACCGAGCGGGCCGTCCAGTCGGCGTCGACCCGGGCCCCCTCGCGCAGGAAGCGGGTGAGCAGGGTCTGGCCGTGCTCGGTGTGGTGGACCTCGGGGTGCCACTGGACGCCGTAGAGCCGCCGGTCGGTGTCCTCGAACGCCGCGACGGGCGCGCCGGTCGAGGTCGCCAGGACCTCGAACCCGTCGGGCGCCGCGGAGACGGCGTCGCCGTGGGACATCCACACGGTCTGCACGTCGGGCGAGCCGGCCAGCAGGGTCGAGCCCTCGCGCTCCTCGCCGACGCGCACGACCGTGCCGCCGTACTCGCGCTCGCCGGTGCGGTCGACGGTCCCGCCGAGGGCCTTGGCCATCGCCTGGAAGCCGTAGCAGATCCCGAGGACCGGCACCCCGGCGTCGAACAGGGCCGGGTCGACCCCCGGGGCGCCCTCGGCGTAGACCGAGGACGGCCCGCCCGAGAGGATGATCGCCGCGGGCTCCCTGGCGAGCATGTCGTCGACCGAGGCGGTGTGGGGCACCACCTCGGAGAGGACGTTGGCCTCACGCACGCGCCGCGCGATGAGCTGGGCGTACTGGGCCCCGTAGTCGACGACGAGGACGGGGCGGTGGTTCGTGGTGCCGGCGGTGTCCGGCGCGTCCGTGGTCACCGGCCCAGGGTAGTCCGGCGCTCGGCGACGACCCGCGCACGGCCGGTGACGGCGGGCAGGTCGGCCTCGACCCAGTGGTGGGCCTTCCGCTCGAGGACGAACGACAGGACGGGCACGACGCCGGCGGCGACGAGCGCGACCATCCGGCCCAGCCCCCAGCGCATGACCGACCACAGGTTGAGGACGGTGGCGGCGTAGACCACGTAGATCCAGCCGTGCAGGATCGCGACCCATGCGCCCATGACGGGACGCGCCGTCCACCACTTCGACTCGTCCTCGTACCCGGCGGCGCCGAACACGTACTTCAGCACCATCTCGGCGGTGAGGACGAGCAGCATCACGCCCGTGACGAACGCCATCGCGCGGTACCAGCCGAACGCGCGGTGCGCCCTGGTCTCGGCCACCTCGGCGGCGGCCTGGCCGGCCGCGCGCGCCTCGGCCGACGTGGTGGTGGGCCCTGTCTCCGACATGCCTCCATTGTCCCTCCTCGACGAGGTGGGGAGGGTGAGTCGGCGGTCACCCCAAATGCCGTGGCCGGTGTCGGGGCCGCGGCGTAGCGTCCGGACGGTGCTGACCATGCCCACCGACCACCCCGGGTCGCCGCCGCTCACGGGTGCGAACGCCTTTCTCGCCTGGCTGGCCCGCAGGCAGCGGCTCACGCTGCTGGTGGCCGTCCTGTTCGGCGTCGCGCGCAACGTCGCGACGGCCGGGATCCCGCTCGTGCTCGGCCGGGCGCTCGACACGGGCCTGACCGACGGACTGTCGGCGGCCACCTGGTGGGGCGCGGGTGCCGTCCTGCTCGTCGGCGTCGCCGCCGCGCTCACCTCGGCGTACGGGCACCTCTTCGAGACGATGAGCTGGGTCTACGGCACCTTCCACACCGGCCGCCTCGTGGGTCACCACGTCACGCGGATCGGGCCGAACGTCACGCGCAACGCCGCGACCGGGGAGGTCGTCGCGAGCGTCACGAACGACACGTTCCACATCGGCAACGTCTTCGAGATGGCCCAGCGGTTCGTCGGGTCGCTGGCCGGCGTGCTCTTCGTCGCGGTCGTGCTCCTGCAGACCTCGGTGCAGCTCGGGCTCGCCGTGCTCATCGGCATGCCCGTCGTCTCCGCGGCCGTGGCGCTCCTCGTCCGGCCCCTGCAGCGGCGCCAGTGGGCCCAGCGCGAGGCCCAGGGCCGCCTCGGCGCGCTCGCGACCGACACCGTGGCCGGCCTGCGGATGCTTCGCGGCATCGGTGGCGAGGACGTGTTCACCGACCGGTACGCGACCCGGTCGCAGGAGGTACGCGCCGCCGGGGTCTCCGTTGCGACGATCGCCGCGCTCATGCGGGGTCTGCAGGTCCTGCTGCCCGGCCTCTTCGTCGCCTTCGTCGTCTGGTTCGGGGCGCACCTGGCCCTGAGCGGCGACATGTCGCCGGGCGACCTCGTGGCCCTGTTCGGCTACACCACCTACCTCGCGGCCCCGCTCCAGGCCTTCACCCAGTTCGTCCAGCTCCTCGTCCGCGCCCGCGTCGGCGCCGACAAGGTCATCCGGGTGGTCGGCACCGGACCGTCCGCCGGCACGCTCGCCGAGTCCGAGGCGGCCGACGACCGCCCGTGGCCCGGACCCGCACGATCCGGGGCGGGCCTCACCGACCCCACGTCCGGTTTCGCCGCCGAGCCCGGGACGTTCGTCGCCGTGGTCTCCGACCCGCCGGAGGACGCGAGCGCGCTCGCCGCCCGCCTCGGCCGGCTCCTCGACCCGGACCGCTCGGACCTCGGGCTCGTGGACCCCACCCTCGTCCCCGACGCCACCGACCCGCTGCCGGGCACGGACCGCGCCACCGCGCCCCCCTCCCCCGTGCTGCTCGACGGCACGCCGGTCGACGAGCTCGCCGTGGCCGAGGTGCGCGAGCGCGTCGTCGTGGCCGGCTCGAGCCCCGAGCTGTTCGCGGGCACGCTGCGCGAGACCCTCGACGTGCGCGACCGCGGGGACGACACCGCGCTGCTGGACGCCCTCGCCGCGGCCGACGGCCAGGACGTCCTGGACTCCGTCGGCGGCGCGCTCGACGGCGAGATAGCGGAGAAGGGCCGCTCCCTGTCGGGCGGTCAGCGCCAGCGCGTGGCACTGGCCCGGGCCCTGCTCACGGAGGCCCCGGCGCTCGTGCTCGTCGAGCCGACGTCAGCCGTGGACGCCCACACCGAGGCGCGGATCGCCGCGACGCTGGTGCGACGTCGCGCCGGCCGCACGACCGTCGTCGTCACCTCCTCCCCGCTCGTCCTCGAGCACGCCGACGACGTGGCGTTCCTCGACGGCGGTCGGGTGACCGTGCAGGCCCCGCACGCCGAGCTCGCCCGCCGCGCCCGTGAGGGCGACGCCGCGGCGCGCCGCTACCGCGCCGTCGTCACCAGGTCCACCGCCGACGACGAGCAGGAGGCCGTGCGATGAGGCTCCCCGTCGCCGACACGCGCACGACCGCCCGGCAGGGCCTGCGCTTCCTGCGCGCCCACGCGGGCCAGCTCGCCGTCGTCGTCCTCGTCCAGTCGCTCGCCGCCGTCGCGGCGCTCGCGATGCCCTGGCTGCTCGGCCGGCTCGTGGACTCGGTGGCCGCCGGGACCGTCGCCGCCGAGGTCGACGAGACGGCGCTGTGGCTCGTGGCCGCCGTCGTCGCGCAGACCCTGCTCGCGGCCTGGGCGCACCGTGCGTCGCTCGTCCTCGGCGAGCAGCTGTTCGCCGAGCTGCGGGAGGACTTCCTGCGCACCGTCACCCACCTGCCGCTGTCCACGGTCGAGCGCGCCGGCACGGGCGACCTGCTCGGCCGGACGACGAACGACATCGACCGCGTGCAGTGGGTGCTGAGGTTCGGGATCCCGGCGCTGCTCGTCGGGGCCACGACCGTGGTCCTCACCTACGGGGCCGCGTTCCTCGTGGACTGGCGGGTCGCGCTCGGCATGCTCGTCGGCCTGCCGCTGCTGTGGTGGAGCGCCCGTCGCTACCTGCGCCGCGCCATGCCCGCCTACCTCGCCGACTCTGCCGCGTTCGCGGACATCAACGGCGTCGTCACCGAGAACGTCGAGCAGGCCGGGACGGTCGACGCCCTCTCGCTCGGACGGCAGCGCCGCCGACGCTCGGACGGCGCGATGGCCGAGGCCTGGCACTGGGAGGTCGTCACCATCTGGCTCCGGGTCCACCTGTTCCGCAGCCTCGAGCTGAGCTTCGTGCTGCCGCTGGCCGCGGTCGTCGTGTGGGGTGCGCTGCTCATCGAGCAGGACGTCGTCACCATCGGCGCGGTGACCACCGTGGCGCTGTACGCCATGCAGGTGCGGGCACCGTTCACCGAGCTGCTCATGTGGATCGACGAGCTGCAGGTGGCCGCCGCGTCCCTGGCCCGCATCTTCGGGATCTCGCTCGTCGAGCCCGACCGGACCGTCGGCGAGCAGCGCCCCCGCGGCGCCGAGATCAGCGCGCGCTCCGTGCGCTACGCGTACGTCGAGGGCAAGGACGTCCTGCACGGCATCGACCTCGACCTGCGGCCCGGCGAGCGCCTGGCGATCGTGGGCCCCTCGGGCGCGGGCAAGTCGACGTTCGGCCGCATGCTCGCCGGCATCCACCCGCCCACCGGCGGTGCGGTGACCGTCGGCGGGGTCCGGCTCGTCGACCTGCCCGAGGAGGAGCTGCGGCGGCAGGTCGCGCTGGTCACCCAGGAGCACCACGTGTTCGTCGGCACGCTCGCCGACAACCTGCGGCTCGCGGACGCCGGCGTGGACGAGGCCGGGATGCGCCGCGCGCTGGACGCCGTCGACGCCCTCGACTGGGTCGACCGGCTCGAGCTCGGGCTGGAGACCGAGGTGGGCTCCGGGGCGCTCGAGCTCACACCCGCGCAGGCCCAGCAGCTCGCGCTGGCGCGGCTCGTGCTCCTCGACCCGCACACGCTCGTCCTCGACGAGGCCACCTCGCTGCTCGACCCGCGCGCCGCGCGGCACCTCGAACGGTCCCTGGGCAACGTGCTCACCGGGCGCACGGTCGTCGCCATCGCGCACCGACTGCACACTGCGCACGACGCCGACCGGGTCGCCGTCGTCGAGGACGGCCGGATCGTCGAGCTCGGCCCGCACGACGAGCTGGTCGCCGCCGGCGGCGAGTACGCGGCCCTGTGGGCGAGCTGGCAGCAGGACTGAGCGCAGGCCGGCAGTCAGTCGGCGGTCGCTCGGCCGACTGATCCGTCGCCCGCCGACACGAGCCGGGCGTCGGCGTCTGCCTCGGCGTCGGGCCCGACCGGCTCCGCGTCGAGCAGCTCCTCGTCGCGGCGGTCGAGCGCGTCGTCGCGGACGAGGCGCCACCAGAGCCACAGCGCGAAGCCGCCGAAGACGAGCCACTCGATCGCGTACGCGAGGTTCTGGATGTTGAGCCCGGTCTCGACCGCGATGGTCGGGTCCGGCGCCTGCTCGAGCGCGTCGTCGGCGCCATGGAGCGGGACCCAGCCCTCACCGTCGTGCGCGCCCTGGACGAGGTAGCCCGAGAAGGTCGGACCGCCCCACTCGCCGGCGAGGCCGGGCGTGGAGATGGACAGGGCGGTGCCGGGCGCCGCGTCGCCCGTGCGCTGCGCCTCGGAGTTCGACAGGTGGCCGGTCACCGTGACCTCCCCGTCCGGGACGTCGAGCGCCGCCGGGTCGGCAGGTTGCGCCCCGGCGTCGGTCACCGAGACGTCGTCGGCGGGGAGCCATCCGCGCAGGACAGGGATCATCGCGCCGGCGTCGGGACCGTCGGTCAGCCGCAGCGCCGTGACGACGAGGACCGCGGGCTCCCCCTCGACGGCACGGTCGACGACGAGGACCTGGTTCTCGGGCTCCCACCGCCCGATGACACTCACTCCGGTGGCGTAGACGTCGGAGGAGAAGCTCGACTGCGCCCGCAGGGCGTCGTCCAGCGGCACCGGGTCGGCCTCGAGCGTGGCGGCGTGCTCGGCGATCGCGCGCTCGGCCCCCCGCAGCGAGGCCCGGTCGAGCTGCCAGGCGGCGAGCTGCACGCACACGACGGCGGCCGCCAGGAGCAGCACGAGGAGCCCGACCATCCGCAGCGAGAAGGCCGAGCGCCACAGCTCGCGGGCCGAGACCTTCGGGCGAGGCGCCCGGCGACGACGTGTGCGGCCGGCGGAGGCGTCGGGCGCGGGGGCGGTGTCCGCGGCGATGGCGGCGGGGTCCCGGTCCGGCGCGATCCCGCGGGCGGGAGGCGGAACGGGGTCGTCCCCGTCGCCGCCGGTCGCGGCGTCCTCCGCCGCCTCGTCGTCGCCACGGCCGGGCAGGGCCGTCGCCAGGCCGCCACGGGCGCCGGTGCGCCCCGGCTCACCGCCGGTACGCCCCGACCCGCCGGGTAAGCGCTCGGCGACAGGGTCCATCGTCCCAGGGTAGGCGAGCACAGGCACTGTTGACTGAGCCGGCCGACGCGCGGACGCCGCCGATCTGGAAGCATCGAGGCTGCGTCCCGTCCTCCCCAGGACTGCGTCCCGTCCTCTCCCGTAAGGAGCCCGGAGCATGACCCAGAGCCTGTACATCGCCTCGATCGAGGGGTTCACGGGAAAGTCACTGGTCGCGCTCGGCGTGGTCGACCAGCTCGCCCGGCGCGCGTCCCGGGTCGGCGTCTTCCGGCCGCTCGTGGAGTCCCGCGAGGAGCGCGACCCCGTCCTCGAGCTCCTGCTCGAGCACGACGCCGTCGACCTCGGGTTCGACGAGTGCCTGGGCGTGACCTACGACGAGTGGTTCGCCGACGAGGAGGCGGCGCTGACGACCATCGTCGAGCGCTACCGGGCGGTGGCCCGGCAGACCGACGTCGTCGTGGTCGTGGGCTCGGACTACACGGACGTGACGACGCCGACCGAGCTCGCGTCCAACGCGCGGATCGCGGCGAACCTCGGGGCGCCCGTGCTCCTGGTGGTCCGCGGTCTCGGGCGCAGCGTCGACGAGATCCGCCAGGTCGTCGGCGTGGGCACCAACGAGATCACCCAGGGGCACGCGACCACGGTCGGCGTGGTCGTCAACCGGTGCGAGGCCGACCGGGTCGAGGAGGTCCGCGCAGCGTTGAAGGACGAGCCCCTGGACACCGGCGTCCTGCCCGAGATCCCCGTGCTGTCGGCGCCGACCGTCGACGAGGTCCGCGAGGCCCTCGGGGGACGCCTGTACATGGGCGAGCCCGACCTGCTCTCCCGCGAGGCCGAGCACATCCTCGTCACCGGGATGAACGCCGAGCACATCATCGAACGGCTGCGCGAGGGCACGCTCGTCATCGCGCCCGCGGACCGGGTCGATGCCGTCCTCGCCGTCATCGCCTCCCACGCGGCCGACGGCTTCCCCTCGCTGTCCGGGCTCGTGCTCAACGGCGGTCACCTGCCCAGCGAGCAGCTACGGCAGCTCATGTCGGGCCTCGTCGACCGGCTCCCCGTCATCACGACCGAGGACGACACGTTCGAGACGGCGCTCAAGGTCTCCGGCACGCGCGGCGTGATGTCCCGCCACACCCAGCGCAAGAGGGACCTCGCGCTCGGCGTCGTCGAGCAGAACCTCGACGCCGACCGGCTGCTCGGGCTCATCGACGTCCCGGCCAGCGAGGTCGTCACGCCGCTGATGTTCGAGGCGACCCTGCTCGACCGCGCGCGGTCCGACCGGCAGCACATCGTGCTCCCCGAGGGTGACGACGACCGGATCCTCCGCGCGGCGTCGACGGTGCTCTCCCGCCAGGTCGCGGACCTGACGATCCTCGGCAAGGAGTCGGAGGTACGGGCGCGGGCCGCCGAGCTCGGCCTCGACATCGACGCCGCGCGCGTCGTCGACCCGGCCACCTCGGAGCACGTGGAGGAGTTCGCCGCCGAGTACGCCCGGCTGCGCGAGCACAAGGGCATGACGCTGGAGCGGGCGCGCGAGGTCATCACCGACGTCTCCTACTTCGGCACGCTCATGGTCCACCTCGGGCTCGCGGGCGGGATGGTCTCCGGCGCCGCGCACACCACCGCCCACACGATCAAGCCGTCGTTCGAGATCATCAAGACCCGGCCGGGCGTCTCGATCGTCAGCTCGGTGTTCTTCATGTGCCTCGCGGACCGCGTCCTCGTCTACGGCGACTGCGCCGTCAACCCGGACCCGACGGCGGACCAGCTCGCCGACATCGCCATCAGCTCGGCGGACACCGCAGCGCAGTTCGGCGTCGACCCGCGCATCGCGATGCTCTCCTACTCCACCGGCGCGTCCGGCGCCGGCGCCGAGGTGGAGAAGGTGCGCTCGGCGACGGACACGGTGCGGGAGCGGGCCGCCGAGCTCGTCGTCGAGGGCCCCATCCAGTACGACGCCGCCGTCGACGCCTCCGTGGCCTCGAAGAAGCTGCCCGGCAGCGAGGTCGCGGGCCGGGCGACGGTCTTCATCTTCCCCGACCTCAACACGGGCAACAACACGTACAAGGCGGTCCAGCGCTCGGCCGGGGCCGTCGCCGTGGGCCCGGTCCTGCAGGGCCTGCGCAAGCCGGTCAACGACCTCTCCCGCGGGGCACTGGTCGGAGACATCGTCAACACCGTCGCCATCACGGCCGTCCAGGCCCAGGCGCAGAAGGAGAACGCATGAGCGGCACCGTCCTCGTCGTCAACTCGGGATCGTCGTCGATCAAGTACCAGCTGGTCGACCCCGACACCGCGGACGTCGTCGCCTCCGGCCTGCTCGAGCGGATCGGCGAGGTCTCCGGGCACCTGCGGCACACGACCGGGGACGGGACCACCGAACGGGACCTGCCCGTGCCGGACCACACCGCCGGGCTCGCGGCGGTGCTGGAGGCGTTCGACGAGCTCGGGCCGGTCCTCGCCGACGCCGGGATCCGCGCGGTGGGCCACCGGGTCGTCCAGGGCGGCGCGGAGTTCTCCGGCCCGGTCGAGCTCGACGACGACGCCGTGGAGCGCATCGACGCGCTCTCCCCGCTCGCCCCGCTGCACAACCCCGGCAACGTCGCCGGCATCAGGGTGGCGCGCGAGCTCGTGCCGGACGTCCCGCACGTGGCCGTCTTCGACACCGCGTTCTTCGCCGACCTGCCGGCGGCCGCAGCCACCTACGCGCTCGAGCGGACCACCGCCGAGCGGTACGCGGTCAAGCGCTACGGGGCGCACGGGACCTCGCACGAGCTCGTATCAAGGGCCGTGAGCGAGCGCCTCGGGCGCGACGACCTGCGCCAGATCGTCCTGCACCTGGGCAACGGGGCGTCGGCGTCGGCGGTCCGCGCCGGACGAGCGGTGGACACGTCGATGGGACTCACGCCGCTGGAGGGCCTGGTCATGGGGACCCGCACCGGGGACATCGACCCGGCGGTCGCCTTCCACCTGCACCGGGTCGGCGGGCTCGACGTGGCCGAGATCGACGACCTGTTCAACAAGCGGTCCGGCCTCAAGGGCATGACCGGGCACAACGACATGCGTGAGGTCCGCGAGCTGGCCGGAGCCGGCGACGCCGACGCCCGGCTCGCCCTCGACGTCTACGCGCACCGGCTGCGCAAGTACATCGGCGCGTACGCGGCCGTCATGGGCGGGCTCGACGCGGTGACGTTCACCGCCGGCGTGGGCGAGAACGACGCCCTCATCAGGGCCGAGGTCCTCGCTCCCCTGGCCTTCCTCGGGATCGAGCTCGACGACGACGCGAACACCGCGCGCTCGGGCGAGCCGCGGGTGATCTCGACGCCGGGCTCGGCCGTGACGGTGCTGGTGGTGCCGACGAACGAGGAGCTGGCGATCGCTCGGCAGACGATCGAGGTCAGCGGCGCCTGACCGACGCCGTCGACGGCAGCCCCGCGCCGAGCTGGACCAGAGGCCCTCGAGATGGACCGTGCAGAGGTCCATCTCGAGGGTGTCGGGTCCAGCGCGGCCCGGACGGAGGCTCAGGCCTGGTTCGGGCCCGTCATCGTGCGGACGTCGAGGAGCTCGTCGAGCTGGGTCTCGGTGATCTCGCCGCGCTCGACGTAGCCGAGGTCGCGGGTCGCCTCGCGGATCGTCAGGTCCGCCGCGACCGAGTGCTTGGCGATCTTCGCCGCCGCCTCGTAGCCGATGACCCGGTTGAGCGGGGTGACGATCGACGGCGAGGACTCGGCCAGCCGCAGGCAGCGCTCCTCGTCGGCCTCGAGCCCGTCGATGCAGCGCTCGGCGAGCACGCGCGAGACGTTGCCGAGGATCGTCATCGACTCGAGCAGGTTCTGCGCCATCACCGGCAGCATGACGAGCAGGTCGAAGTTGCCCTGCGCACCGGCGAAGGCGATGGCCGCGTCGTTGCCGATGACCTGGGCGGCGACCATGACGGCCGCCTCCGGCAGCACCGGGTTGACCTTGCCGGGCATGATCGAGGAGCCGGGCTGCAGGTCGGGCAGGCGCAGCTCGCCCAGGCCGGTGCGGGGCCCGGAGCCGCCCCAGCGGATGTCGTTGGCGATCTTCGTCAGGGAGACGGCGGTCGCGCGCAGGGCGCCGGAGGTCTCCACCGCGGAATCGAGCGCGGCCTGCGCCTCGAAGTGGTTCGGCGCCTCGGTCAGCGGCAGCCCGGTGTTCTCCGCGATGAGGGAGATGACGCGGGGCGCGAACCCCTCGGGGGTGTTGATGCCGGTCCCGACGGCGGTGCCGCCGAGGGGGAGCTCGGCCAGCCGCGGCAGGGTCGCCTCGATGCGGGAGATGCCGTTGCGGATCTGCTGGGCGTAGCCGGAGAACTCCTGCCCGAGGGTGATCGGGGTGGCGTCCATGAGGTGGGTGCGGCCCGACTTCACGACGTCGGCGAACTCGCTCGCCTTGCGCTCGAGGGACTCGGCCAGGACGGTGAGGTTCGGGATGAGCCCGGTGGTCGCGAGCCCGACGGCGGCGATGTGGATCGCGGACGGGAAGGTGTCGTTCGACGACTGGGACGCGTTGACGTGGTCGTTCGGGTGCACCGCGAGGCCCGAGTCGCGCGAGGCGATCGTGGCGATGACCTCGTTGGTGTTCATGTTCGAGCTCGTGCCGGAGCCGGTCTGGAAGACGTCGATCGGGAACTCGCCGTCGTGGTCCCCCGCGACGACCTGCTCGGCGGCCGCCACGATCGCGGCGGAGACGTCCTTGTCGATGACGCCGAGCTCCGCGTTGGCGATGGCCGCCGCACGCTTGATCTGCCCGATGGCGTGGATATGCTGCGGAGTGAGGGTCTTGCCCGAGATCGGGAAGTTCTCCACGGCCCGCTGCGTCTGCGCGGCGTACAGGGCGTCCGCCGGGACGCGCACCTCGCCCATGGTGTCGTGCTCGATCCGGAACTCAGTCACGTCGTCGTCTTCCTCTCGCTGCGCCGGTCACGGGCGCGACCGCGCGCCCGCCGCGCACAGTGTCCCACCGGCAGCGGCACCGGGTGCGCCGCCCGGCTCAGGACGCCTGGTACGGCGAGACGACGACCTCGACCCGCTGGAACTCCTTGACGTCGGAGTAGCCCGTCGTCGCCATCGCACGCCGCAGCGCACCCATGAGGTTCACGGTGCCGTCCGCGCGGTCGGAGGGCCCGTGCAGGATCTCCTCGAGCGTCCCCGCAGTGCCGACCTGGACGCGCGCGCCCCGCGGCAGCTGCGGGTGGTGGGCCTCGGACCCCCAGTGCCAGCCCCGGCCGGGCGCCTCCTCGGCGCGGGCGAGCGCGGCCCCCAGCATCACGGCGTCCGCACCGCAGGCCACGGCCTTGACGAGGTTGCCGGCGTGCCCGACCCCGCCGTCGGCGACGACGTGGACGTACCTGCCGCCCGACTCGTCGAGGTAGTCGCGACGGGCGGCGGCGACGTCGGCGATCGCCGAGGCCATCGGCACGTGGATGCCGAGGGTCTGACGCGTCGTGGAGGCGGCGCCGCCGCCAAAGCCGACGAGCACGCCGGCCGCGCCGGTGCGCATGAGGTGCAGGGCGGCCGTGTAGGTGGCCGCGCCTCCGACGAGCACGGGGACGTCCAGCTCGTAGATGAAACGCTTGAGGTTGAGCGGCTCGGCCGCCGACGACACGTGCTCGGCGGACACGGTGGTGCCCCGGATGACGAACAGGTCGACGCCGGCCTGCACGACCGTGCGCCAGTGCTCCTGGGTGCGCTGCGGGGACAACGAGCCGGCGACCGTCACACCGCTCGCCCGGATCTCCTTGAGGCGGGCCGTGATGAGCTCGGCCTTGATCGGCTCGTCGTAGATCTCCTTCATCCGGTTGATCGCGGCGTCGGCGTCGAGCCCGGCGATCTCCGCGTAGAGCGGTTCCGGGTCCTCGTAGCGTGTCCACAGGCCCTCGAGGTCGAGGACCCCGATGCCGCCGTGCCGGCCCAGGGCGACGGCCGTGGCCGGCGACATCACCGAGTCCATCGGCGCCGCGAGCACGGGGATGTCCACGTGGTAGGCGTCGATCTGCCAGGCGATCGACACGTCCTCCGGGTCGCGCGTGCGTCGGGAGGGCACGACGGCGACGTCGTCGAAGGAGTATGCGCGGCGGCCGCGCTTGCCACGTCCGATCTCGATCTCGATGCTCACGTGTGGAGGCTACCTGCACGACGTCGGTGGGCTCTGCGACAGTGGCCCAGACGTCAGGAGGACGGATGACCGGATGGACGCAGGACGTGTGGCTCGGGTTCGACACCGAGACCACGGGGATCGACGTCGGGAACGACCGCGTGGTGACGGCGGCGCTCGTCGTGCGGGAGGCCGACGGCACGATCGGCAGCTCGCGCACGTGGCTGATCGACCCCGGCGTGGAGATCCCCGAGGCCGCGACCGCGGTCCACGGCATCACGACGGCCTACGCGCGCGAGCACGGGGCGCCCCCGGAGGAGGCGCTCGAGGAGGTGGCCCAGGTCGTCGCGGGCGCCCTCGCGTCCGGCGCAGTCCTCGTCGCGTTCAACGCGACGTACGACCTGACGATCCTGCGCGCCGAGCTCGCCCGGCACGGCCTCGCCACTCTCGAGGAGCGGCTCGGGCGGGAGGTCTCCCCCGTCGTCGACCCGCTCGTCGTGGACCGGAAGGTCGAGCGGTTCCGGAAGGGGAAGAAGACTCTCGAGGCGATGGGCGAGGCGTACGGGGTCGCGGCGAACGATGCCGCGCACACCGCCGACGGCGACGTGGCGCACACGCTCGCCGTCCTGACGGCCCTGGCGGCGAAGCACCCGAAGGTCGCGGACCTGCCCTCGGCCGACCTCCACCGGGCGCAGGCCACGTGGCACGCCGAGTGGGCGGAGAGCTTCGAGGAGTTCCTGCGCGGCAAGGGACGTGCCGACGCGCACGTCTCACGGGCATGGCCGGTCGAGCCGACGGCATAGGTCACGAGCGACGGCCATGAGTCGCACCGTCGAGCTCGACGGCCGCCGCGCTCTCGCGTGGCGGCTGGACCGGCACGGCCTCGGCGACGCGGGCGCGTCCGACCCGGTCGATGTCGTGCGTCGCGTCGTGGCGCTGCGCGGGTGGCCGGCGGAGCGCGCGGAGCTCTCGGTGGGGGCGCGGTCCTCCGTTCCAGCCGCCGGCGCGCTGGAGCAGACCCTGGGCGGTGACGACCTCGTGCTGGCCTACGCGTTCCGCGGCGGCTCGTACGTGATGGAGGCCCGCACGGCGCGGACCCTGCTGACCGTGCGCCGCACGACCCGGGTGTGGGAGACCCCGCGGTACCAGCGTCAGGCGAGCTTCGAGCTCGACGACTGGGGCGACCTGCGCGCCGCGGTGGGCGAGCTGCTCACCGCTGGGCCGGCGACCCGCGAGGAGATCGCGGCACATCTCGGTCGCAGCCCGTCGCTCGCGCACCTGGCACGGGCCGCAGGCGGTCTCGGTGCGGACGCGCTCTACAAGCCGCTGCACTGGTGGGGCGACATCGTCTTCGGACCCCCTCGGGACGGGCGGTCGACATTCCGGCTCGCGCCCGGACGCGATCCGGGTCGTATCGAGCAGGCGACCGACGAGGCGGGCGTCGCCGCCGTCGTCCTCTATCTCGCCGCCTACGCACCCGCGACCGAGGCGAACCTCCTGTACTGGCTCGGCGAGGGGCTCAGCGCCCCGAGGCGTCGGGTCCTCGACTGGCTCCGGTCGGCGGACGCCGTCCGCGTCGGCGTCGACGGCCGGGACGCCTGGGCGCTCGGGGCGGACCTCGAGGCGATCCTCGGCGCCCGGGCGTCGGACGTCGTTCGGCTGCTGCCCGGTCACGACCCGTGGGTACTCGGCCCCGGGACCGCCGACGACCGGATCGTCCCGCCGCACCACCGCGCCGAGGTCTCGCGAGGTTCCGACCTCGTCGTGCGCGGCGGGGTCGTGGTCGGAACCTGGCGGACGCGCGGGAGCGAGGTGTCCGTGGCCTGGTTCGGCGGCGCCGACGCGGCGACGCGGCGCGAGCTCGAGAGCGAGCTGGCGCGGGTCGGCGTCGTGCGCGGCAGGGAGCTCGCGCTCGCCGACGGCTGACCGACGTGGTGGCGGACCCCGGCGGGACGGCAGCCCTGCCGCCCAGCCGCTCAGCCGCTCACCCGCTCACCCGCTCACCCGCTCACCCGCTCACCCGCTCACCCGCTCACCCGCTCACCCGCTCACCCGCTCACCCGCGACGACGTTTCCACATGTCTTCCCAGGTCACACCTGTCCACAGGCTCCAGACGGTCCCCCGCCGGTGTCAGTGGTGCCGACTAGCGTGGTCGATATAACGCACGCATGGTCGAGGTCGACGACGACGCGGAGGGGGCGATGATGACGACGCAGGAGACCGACGTCGCACCCCCGGTTCTGACGCTGGACAAGCTTCAAGCCCTGCGGGAGGCGATCCCCCGCCTCGAACGCGCCTCCGAGGCCGACGCGGTCGACCAGATCCAGTTCCTCGAGGAGCTCAAGGCGGTCGCAGCTGCGGGCCAGGCGATGGCCACGGCCGATCTCGCCCGGATGCGCGCCGAGGACGAGGCCGATCGCGGTGTCCCCGCCGGTCAGCGCGCCAGGGGCCTGATGGCGGAGGTCGCGCTGGCACGCAAGGAGGCCCCCACGAAGGGCGACCGGCACCTCGGGCTCGCCAAGACCCTCGTCCACGAGCTGCCCCGGACCCTCACGCTGATGAGTCAGGGGCTCGTGTCCGAGTGGCGCGCCACGATCCTCGCGCAGGAGACCGTCGGCCTCTCGGTCGAGCAACGCCGCGAGGTCGACGCGATGCTCGCGCCGGACCTCCCGACCTGGGGCGACCGGCAGGTGCGTAACCACGCGCGCAAGGCCGCCTTCGAGCGCGACGAGGGGGCCGCCGAGCTCCGGCGTCTCCGGGAGAAGCGGCAGCGTCATGTCAGCGTGCGGCCGGCAACCGGGTCGATGGCCTACGTCTCGGCGCTGCTGCCGATGACCGAGGCGGTACGGGTGCACGCCTCCCTGCTCACGCAGGCCGGAGGCATCGTCAATTCCGGGAACGCCCGAGGGCGCACCCCTGGACAGATCGCCGCCGACCTCCTGGTCGAGCACGTGACAGGCACCTGCGCGACCGAGCCGCGGGACGTCGATCTGACCATCGTCATGACCGACCGTACGCTCGCCGGTGGCAACGAGCCGGCCTGGCTGCCCGGTCACGGCCCGGTGGCCGCGTCGGTGGTCCGGGACCAGCTCCGCGAGGCGACCAAGGTCTGGTTCCGGCGGCTGTGGACGGATCCCGCCACGGGCGGTGTGGTGTCGATGGAGTCCCGTGCGCGGGTGTTCGGCGGGCAGCTCCGGCGGCTGATCCTCCTGCGCGACGACGCGTGCACCGGACCGTTCTGCAGCGGCGGGATCAGGCACGTCGACCACGCCACGCCGTACGCGGAGGGCGGCGCGACCAGCGCGGACAACGCGTCGGGACTGTGCGAGACCCACAACTACGTGAAGAACAACCCGGGGTGGCGCCACGAGCTCGCGTCCGGTGGCGAGGGGCTCGAGGTCCGCACCCCCACCGGGCACCGGTACCGGACGCCGAGATCACCGTTCCCGTACCGGAGACCGACCCCGCCGCCGGAGATGACCCGCGAGCGCTACGAGGCGCTCAAGAGACGCGTCGAGGAGCGAACCCGACGACCGGAGCCGGGGCCTGAGCCGCAGCCAGAACCGGAGCCACGAGGGTCAGCGTCGCGGAACAGCCTTCCGCCCGGGAAGGCTCCCGAGCCGGATCGGCGGGCACCAGATCCGGAACCACCAGACCTCGACCACCTTCTGGAGTGAGGGCCGGATGGCCACCCGGTGCGCGCGCCGCGACCGACTGCCTACGCGCGGTCCGCGCGTGCGCACCGCACGCCCGCGAGCCCTGCCTCGAACCGGTCAGCGCGCGGTGTAGTTCGGCGCCTCGGCGATCATCCGCACGTCGTGGGGGTGCGACTCCTTGAGACCCGCGGGCGTGATGCGGATGAACCTCCCGCGCTCCTTCAGCTCGCCGGTGGTCCGCGCCCCGACGTAGAACATCGACTGGTGCAGGCCCCCGACGAGCTGGTGCGCGACCGCGGACAGCGGGCCGCGGTAGGGGACCTGGCCCTCGATCCCCTCGGGCACGATCTTGTCGTCCGTGCTGACGTCCGCCTGGAAGTAGCGGTCCTTCGAGTACGAGACGCGTCCGCGAGAGGCCATCGCGCCGAGCGAGCCCATCCCGCGGTAGTGCTTGTACTGCTTGCCGTTGACGAACACGAGGTCGCCGGGGGACTCCTCGCACCCGGCCAGCAGCGACCCGAGCATCACCGTGTCGGCGCCCGCGACGAGGGCCTTGGCGATGTCGCCCGAGTGCTGCAGCCCACCGTCCCCGATCACGGGGACGCCCGCCGGGCCGCAGACCTGGGCCGCCATGTGGATGGCGGTGACCTGCGGGACGCCGACGCCCGCCACCACGCGGGTGGTGCAGATCGAGCCCGGCCCGACCCCGACCTTGACCGCGTCGACGCCGGCGTCGACGAGAGCCTGCGCGCCCTCGCGGGTCGCCACGTTGCCGCCGATCACCTGCACGTGCGCGAAGGCCGGGTCCTTCTTCAGCTTGCGCACCATGTCGAGCAGGAGTCGCGCCTCGCCGTTGGCCGTGTCCGCCACGAGGATGTCGACGCCGGCCTCGGCGAGCGCCGTCGCCCGCTCCCAGGCGTCACCCCAGTAGCCGATGGCCGCGCCCACCCGGAGGCGGCCGTCCGCGTCCTTCGTGGCCTGCGGGTACTGCTCCGACTTGACGAAGTCCTTGACCGTGATGAGGCCGCGGAGGCGCCCGGCGTCGTCCACGAGCGGGAGCTTCTCGATCTTGTGGGCGGCGAGCAGCTCCGCGGCGTCCTCGTTGCTGATCCCGACCGGACCGGTCACCAGGGGCATCGAGGTCATCGCCGAGCGCACGGTGCGCTCCCCCATGGAGTCGGTGGGGACGAAACGCAGGTCGCGGTTCGTGATGATGCCCAGCAGCACGTCGTCGCTGTCGACGACGGGCAGACCGGAGATCCGGTACTGGGCGCACAGCTCGTCGAGCTCGGCGAGCGTCGCGTCGGGGCCGATCGTCACGGGGTCCGTGATCATCCCCGACTCCGACCGCTTGACCACGGTGACCTGCTGCGCCTGGTCCTCGATCGAGAGGTTGCGGTGCAGGATCCCGAGTCCGCCCTGGCGCGCCATCGCGATCGCCATGCGCGCCTCGGTCACGGTGTCCATCGCCGCGCTGACCAGCGGGACCTGCAGCTCGATCTCGCGCGTGAGCCGCGCAGCGGTGCTCACCTCGGAGGGGATGACGTCCGTCGCCCCAGGCAGGAGGAGCACATCGTCATACGTCAGTCCGACCAGCGCGAACGGGTCGTGTGCGGGGGTCTCCGTCATCCCGTCATGCTAGATCCGCGCCCTCGAGAAGCGCAGTGACCGTGGACACCGCAGACGGCAGGTCGGAGGCCAGGATCGCCTCGGACGGGACGCGCCTCGGGAGCCCGGGGCCGACGAGGACGACCTCGGGTCGCCGCTCGCGCCCGGACGCGGCGAGCGCCCGCACGCTCGCGGCACGTCCGAACCCCACCACCACCCCGACGTCGGGCGTCCGGTCGACGATGTCGGACAGCGCCTCGTCCGGCACCCGGCTGCGGCCGACCCGCCGCAGGAGCGTGAGAACACCGCGCTCGGCGAGGGCGCCGGCGAGGACGTGGGCGGCGAGGACGTGCTTCGGGGTCGTATGGACGGCCACGCGGACGGGCTCCGTCACACCGTGGGCGAGGACGGTCGTGCGGACGACCTCGAGCGCGCAGCCGGTGAGCACGGTGATGCCGTCGCTGCCCGGTGCCTGGGGCTCCGCCCCGACGGCGAGCAGGTCGCAGGTCGGCGAGAGCAGGCGCTGCCAGGTGGCCGTCCAGCCATGGGCCTCGACGTGCCGGGACACGGCGAGCCGGACGTCGTTCCGGTCCCCGGCGGCGGCCGCCGCGGCGAGCGACTGCACGTCGAGACTGGTGGCGGTCACGGCGACCGGCATCCCTGCCCCGTAGCCCGTCGGCGTCTGCGTGACGGCCCGCGCCGCGTCGGAGGGACTGACGCCGGAGAGCGTGAGTGCGCGCATCCGCTCGAGACGGACGACGTCGGCGGGGCCGTACCGGCGGCGGTCGCCGGCGCGGTGGTCGCTCGGACCGAGCCCGTAGCGACGGTCCCAGCTGCGCAGCGTCGACGTGGCGATGCCGAGCCGCTCAGCGAGCGCGCCGACCGTGAGGGGCGCTTCGGCGACGACGCCCGCCGCAGCACCGTCCGCCGAGCGCGAAGCGATAACGGCATCCCGGTCGAGGTCTGTCCCATGAACAGATCTCTCGTCCCGATCCGGATCTCCGTCTCCGTCCTCGGCGTTCGCACGGCGGGCCGACCTGCTCGACCCGCGATCGCCGGGGGGTCGAGCTCCGGACGGGTCGAGCGGGCGACTCTCGTCGATGTAGGCGCCGTCGAGACTCTCGACCGCGCCGGCCAGTTCAGCCTCGTGGACCGACTCCTGCGCAGGGGGTTCCCGGTCCGCCGTCGTGCCGCGGCGCGAGGCGCGGGCAGCTTCGGGGCGTGCGGCCATGCTCCATCCTCCGTCCGACGGTCCGTGCGGGCAACACGGGCGAGACACCAACCTATGCATTTCCGGTGCATGCGCAACATGCACGCCACAGCGGGACCCGGCGCCATGTGCCGCCACGCACCCCCTTGCCCAACTTTCGCGCAAGTAATAACCTGTTGATGAATGGTGCTCGGACGGTCGTCCGGCCGGGCCCCTGCTCATCCGATCTGAGGAGGCCCCATGGCCGAGCTGTCCCGACTGCCCGGACCGCTGCTCGACGTATGGAGCTGGCAGATCCACGGGACCTGCCGAGAGGTCGACCCCGAGCAGTTCTTCCACCCGGAGGGCGAGCGAGGCGGGGTGCGTCGTCGTCGTGACGACGCGGCGAAGGCGATCTGCGCCGGCTGCCCGGTCCTCGAGCAGTGCCGGGAGCACGCGCTGACGGTGCGCGAGCCCTACGGCGTGTGGGGCGGCCTGAGCGAGGACGAGCGTGCGGCGACCTACCGCCAGGACCGACGACGAACGAGCCCGCAGGCCGGCTGACCCGCCCGCCCGCGGTCGAGCGTCCGCCCCGGGCCCTCGGGCCGACCGGGCCGTCTGATCGGATCGGGCATCACCGGTGCACCTGGACGCACGAGAGGGCCCCTGCGACCGACGTGGTCGCAGGGGCCCTCTCGCGTGACTGGGCCGAGCGGGTCAGCGCTCGACGACGGCGAGCAGGTCGCGGGCCGCCAGGACGAGGTAGTCCTCGCCCGAGTACTTGACCTCGGTGCCGCCGTACTTGGAGTACAGGACGACGTCGCCGACAGCGACGTCGAGCGGGACGCGGTTGCCGTTGTCGTCGACGCGACCCGGGCCGACCGCCACGACGGTGCCCTCCTGGGGCTTCTCCTTGGCGGTGTCCGGGATGACGAGACCGGACGCGGTGGTCTGCTCGGCCTCGAGGGTCTGGACGACCACGCGGTCCTCGAGCGGCTTGATGGAGACCGACACTGCGGACCTCCCCTTCCTACGTATGGAGTGGATCTCTGACTGTCGTCCTCAGCCTCGCTCCCGCCGTCGCGGGGGTCGGGCGCGTGGTGAGTCCGTCGGGGTCAAGACTAGGTCGCCGATTAGCACTCGCGCAATCAGAGTGCCAGATCGTGGATGTCGCGCCGCGGACGAGGAGGCCCCGGCACCTGCGTCCGCCACCCTGCCGCCCTGCGCCCCCCGCTCTGCGACGATGGCCGGATGGAGCTCGACACCGCGCGCACTCTCGCCTCGACCGAGGGCCGCGCGATGCTTGCCGCGTTGCCCCCGTACTCGCCCGCGACGGCCGAGCACATGAACGCTCGGCTGCGCGCCCACGGGATGGCGCCCGACCTCGCCTCCGCCGCCCTCACCCAGCTCGCCCTGCGCGCCGAGGCCGCGGACCGTCTCGGCCCGGTCGCGGACCTGCTGCTCCTCACGCGCGCCGGGCTCGAGCAGGCCACGCGCACCGTCGTCGCCGCACATCACGCGCACCGGTTCCGCCGGGCGAGCGTCACCCGGGTCGCCGACCTCGGCTGCGGCCTCGGCCTGGACTCGCTCGCGATCGCCGGTCTGGGCACCGGGGTGGTCGCCGTCGAGCAGGACCCGGTCACCGCCGCGTTCGCCCGCGCGAACCTCGAGCCCTTCGACGGCGCCGAGGTGCGCGAGGCAGATGCCCTCGACGTCGACCTGACCGACCTCGGTGCCGACGCCCTGTGGGCCGACCCGGCACGCCGCGACGCCGCGGGCCGGCGCCTGACCGAACCCGAGAGCTGGAGCCCGCCGCTGGCCGACGTCGTCGCCCGAGCCCGCTCGGTACGTGCGGCGGGGATCAAGGTGGCGCCGGGCATCGAGCTCGACCGGATCCCGGACGACGCGCATGCCCAGTGGGTCTCGGTCGACCGCGAGGTGGTCGAGGCCGCGCTCTGGTTCGGCGACGCCGCGCCGGAGGGAGCCGGCCGCTCCGCCCTCGTCCTGCTCGGCGAGGAGCCGCACCTGCTCGCGCCCGAGGGTGGTGGCCCGCTCCCCCCGTCGGCACCCCACGACGACGCACCGGTGGCACCGCTGGGCGCCTTCCTCCACGAGCCCGACGGCGCCGTCATCCGTGCGGGGCTCGTCGCCGACCTCGCCCGACTTCTCGGCGCCGGTGTGGTCTCGCCCCGGATCGCCTACCTCACCTCGGACGCCCCGGCGGCCTCCCCGTTCGCCCGCTCCTACCGCATCCTCGAGCAGGTCGACGCGGGGGCCAAGGGCCTGGCCAGGGCCGTCGCCGCTCGCGAGATCGGGGACCTGACGATCAAGCAGCGCGGCTCGGGCGTGAAGGTCGAGGACGTGCGCCGCCGGCTGCGGCTGAGGGGACCGAACCGGGCGACGCTCGTGCTCACCCGCGCCGAGGGGCGGCACGTGGCCCTGCTCGTCGAGCCGGTGCCGGAGACGAGCGTCGAGCCGGTGGACGCGACGAGCGTCGAGCCGACGCACGAGCACGGCGACAAGGGCTGAGACCGAGCGCGTCGCCGCGGTCTCATGCCGGGGCCCGCGGTGCACAATGGCGCCGTGCCCGTCGAGTTCGGATCCTCGGAGCGCTCGTCGCTCGGCGTCGAGTGGGAGCTCCAGGTGCTCGACGCGGCCACCGGCGAGCCCCGCGACGAGGGGCCCGCGCTCATCGACGACCTCCGCTCCGCGGCCGGCACCCCGCACCCCCGCCTGGCGCACGAGCTGCTCGCCAGCACCGTCGAGATCGTCACCGGCGTCCACGCCACCGTCGCGTCCGCGGTCGCCGAGCTGGCCGAGGTGCTCGACGAGCTCGTCGAGGCTGCCGGCCGACGCGACCTCGTCCTGTCCGGCGGAGGCGCCCACGCCACGGCCGACCCGCAGGCCCAGCCCGTGGCCGAGGGCTACGAGCGGCTCATCGCCCGCACCGCCTGGTGGGGCCGCGAGATGCTCATCTACGGACTGCACGTGCACGTCGGCGTCGAGGACCGGCACAAGGCGGTCCCCCTGGTCGGTGCCCTCCTGCAGACGAGCGGTCCGATCCTCGCGCTGTCGGCCTCCTCGCCCGCCTGGCGCGGGGTGGGCACCGGCTACGCGTCGAACCGCACGATGATCTTCCAGCAGCTGCCCACCGCCGGGCTGCCGGACTCGATGGCGACCTGGTCGGACTACGAGCGCATCGTCGAACACCTGCTCGCCGCCGACGTCATCGCGCGCCGCACCGAGACCCGGTGGGACGCCCGCCCCACCCAGCTCGGGACCGTCGAGTCACGGATCTGCGACTCCCCGCCCACGATCGCCGAGGTCGCGGCGCTGACCGCCCTCAACCAGTGCGTCGTCGAGGACTCCTCGACGCGCCTCGACGCCGGGGAGGAGCTGCCCGCCCTCCCCCGTTGGCTCACCGCGGAGAACCGCTGGCGCGCCGCTCGGTTCGGGCTCGACGCCACCTTCGTCACCGACACCGACGGCGGCTCGGTCCCTGCCACGGAGGCCGTGCGACGTCTGGTCGCCGACCTCGCGCCGACGGCGGAGCGGCTCGGTTGCGCGGACGACCTCGCCCTCGTGGAGCACGTCCTCGACACCGGGGCCTCCTACCGGCGCCAGCTCGCGGCCGCGGAGCAGGACGGCTGGGCAGCGGTGCCCCTGCACCTGGCCGGGGAGCTGACCGAGGAGCGACGCCCCGCGGGCTGACGGCACCGGCGGCACGGGCTGGCGGCACCGGCGCCGCGAGCTGACGGCGCCGGCGGCACGAGCTGGCGGCACCGGCGCCGCCGCGCCTCGGCCGGTGGGCGCCGTTCTCAGACCAGGACGCTCGTGGTCGCCATCGACGAGTCGACGCCGAAGCCCAGGCTCGAGGAGGGCAGTCCCGCCTCGACCACGGCGGACCCCAGGGCCGCGATCATCGCCCCGTTGTCGGTGCAGAACCTCGGCGGCGGGATGCGCACCTCCACGCCGGCGGCGGGACCGCGCTCGGCGAGCAGCTCGCGCAGGCGGGAGTTCGCGGAGAATCCCCCGCCGACGACGAGCACGTCGGCCCCCTGGTCGGCGCACGCACGCAGCGCCTTGGTCGCGAGCACGTCGGCGACCGCCTCGGAGAAGCCCGCGGCGACGTCGGCCGCCGGGATCTCCTCGCCGCGGGACGTACGGGCCTCGAGGTCACGGGCCACGGCCGTCTTCAGGCCGGAGAACGAGAAGTTGTAGGCGTGCCGCTCCCGGTCCTTCGGCGCCGAGAGCCCGCGCGGGTAGCGGATCGCCTCCCGGTCACCGGTGGCGGCGAGCCGGTCGACGTGCGGCCCGCCGGGGTAGGGCAGCCCGAGCAGGCGGCCGACCTTGTCGAACGCCTCCCCCGCGGCGTCGTCGAGCGTCTCCCCGAGCAGGGTGACGTCGGTGATGCCCGTCCCGACCGAGAGCAGGGTGGTGTGCCCACCGGACACGACGAGCGCGACCGAGCGGGCCGGGACGGCCCCGTGGACGAGGGCGTCGACGGCCGCGTGGCCGATGACGTGGTTGACGCCGAGGATCGGCCGCCCCACGGACAGCGCGAGCGCCTTCGCGGCGGCCGCCCCCACGGTCAGCGAGCCGACGAGCCCGGGACCGGCGGTCACGGCGATCGCGTCCACCTCCGAGAGGTCGACGTCCGCGCGCGCCAGGGCGGCGTCGAGCGTCGGCCCGAAGGCCTCGAGGTGAGCTCGGGAGGCGATCTCCGGGATGATGCCGCCGAACCGGGCGTGCTCCTCCATCGACGACGCCGTCACGTCGGCCACGAGCTCGGTGCCGCGGACGAGCGCGATGCCGGTCTCGTCGCAGGAGGTCTCGATGCCGAGGACGAGCGGGGAGGTCACGCAGGCGATCGTACGCGCGGAGCGCGACCGGCGACCCGACGGCCCGGGAGCCGGCCGACCGACCACCGGGCCGCGCCGTCAGACCGTCTCGGGCACCAGCCGGACGGCCCCCTTGTCGGCGGACTGGGCGAACGCCGCGTAGGCCCGCAGCGCCGGCGTGACCTTGCGGGGGCGCTGCTCCTTCGGCCGGTACCCGCCGCCCGCCTCCAGGGCCGCCCTGCGGCGCTCGAGCTCCTCGTCGGGGACGTCGAGCGTCAGGCTGCGCCGGGGGATGTCGATCGAGACCTTGTCCCCCTCCTCGACGAGTGCGATCGTGCCGCCGGCGGCCGCCTCGGGCGAGACGTGCCCGATCGACAGGCCCGAGGTCCCGCCGGAGAACCGTCCGTCCGTGATGAGCGCGCACGCCTTGCCGAGCCCGAGACCCTTGAGGTAGGAGGTCGGGTACAGCATCTCCTGCATCCCCGGTCCCCCCTTGGGGCCCTCGTAGCGGATGACGACGACGTCGCCCTCCTTGACCTCCTTGCCGAGGATCCGCTGCACGGCCTCCTCCTGCGACTCGCACACGACCGCGGGCCCCGAGAACGTCCAGATCGACTCGTCCACGCCCGCGGTCTTCACCACGGCGCCGTCGACCGCGATGTTGCCGCGCAGGACGCCCAGGCCGCCGTCCTTGGAGTAGGCGTGCGCGAAGGACCGGATGCACCCGTGGGTGTCGTCGACGTCGAGGGACGCCCACCGCTCGGACTGGGAGAACGCCGTCGACGAGCGCCGCCCGCCCGGGGCCGCGTGCCACAGCTCGGTGGCCTCCTCCGAGGCCCGACCGCCGCGCACGTCCCACTCGTCGAGCCAGGTGCCCAGCGTCTGCGCGTGCACGGTGTGCACGTCCTCGTTCAGCAGACCGCCGCGCCGCAGCTCGCCCAGCAGGGCGGGGATCCCGCCGGCCCGGTGGACGTCCTCCATGTAGTAGGTCCGGCCCTCGGCCACGTTGGGCGCGACCTTCGACAGGCACGGCACCCGCCGCGAGATCTCGTCGATCTCCTCCAGGCCGAAGGCCACGCCGGCCTCGCTGGCCGCGGCGAGCAGGTGGAGGATCGTGTTGGTCGAGCCGCCCATCGCGATGTCGAGCGCCATCGCGTTCTCGAACGCCGCCGGGGTCGCGATGCTGAGCGGGAGGACCGTGTCGTCGTCCTCCTCGTAGTACCGGCGCGTGATGTCGACGACCAGCGAGCCGGCCTTCTCGTACAGGGCGCGCCGGGCGGTGTGCGTGGCGAGTACCGAACCGTTGCCGGGCAGGGAGAGCCCGATGGCCTCGGTGAGGCAGTTCATCGAGTTCGCCGTGAACATCCCCGAGCACGAGCCGCAGGTGGGGCAGGCCGCCTCCTCGATGCGCATGAGGTCCTCGTCGGCCACGTTCTCGTTGACCGCCTCGGACATCGCGTCGACGAGGTCGAGCGTGCGGACGGTGCCGTCCACGAGCGTCGCCCGCCCCGACTCCATGGGGCCGCCGGAGACGAACACCGTGGGCACGTCGAGCCGCAGCGCGGCGAGCAGCATGCCGGGCGTGATCTTGTCGCAGTTGGAGATGCACACGAGAGCGTCCGCGCAGTGCGCGTTGACCATGTACTCCACCGAGTCGGCGATGAGGTCGCGCGAGGGCAGGGAGTAGAGCATGCCGTCGTGCCCCATCGCGATGCCGTCGTCGACGGCGATCGTGTTGAACTCGCGCGGGATGCCGCCGGCGGCCTGGATCGCCTCGGAGACGATCCGGCCCACGGGCGCGAGGTGCGTGTGGCCAGGGACGAACTCGGTGAAGGAGTTCGCGACGGCGATGACCGGCTTGCGGCCGATGTCCGCGCCGTCGACGCCGGAGGCACGCATGAGGGCGCGCGCCCCGGCCATGTTCCTGCCGTGGGTGACGGTGCGTGAGCGATGTGCGGGCATGCGCCCATCGTCCCCCGTCCCGACGCCGCGTCACGACGATCCGGGGCCGGTCGCCGGATGCGGCTGGTACCGGTACTCCCAGTACCATCGGTGGGTGATCCGTCCCCGCACGCCCCGGCGTGAGGAGCTCGGTGCTTTCCTCCGGGCCCGGCGCCTCACCTCCGACCGGGCGGCGCTCGGCCTGCCGACGCCGGCCCGCCGAGGCGCCACGGGCCTGAGCCGGGAGGAGGTCGCCGCCCTGTCCGGCGTGAGCGCCAGCTGGTACACGTGGCTCGAGCAGGGCCGAGACACCAACGTCTCGCGCCAGGTGCTCCTCGCCGTCGCCCGCGTGCTCCGGCTGACCGAGGACGAGACCGCCTACGTGCTCGGCCTCGCCGAGCAGGAGGCCGTCGCCCCGCCGGCTCGCCGTGAGGCCGTCCCGGCCCACCTCCGGCGGCTCGTCGACGCGCTGGACTTCCCGGCCTTCGTCGTGACGGCCGACTGGGCGATCGTCGGCTGGAACGCCGGCTACGCGTGGCTCTATCCGCGCATCGCGCACGTCGACCCGGCCGACCGCAACCTGCTGTGGCTCGTCTACACCGACCCCGACCTGCGACGCATGCTCCCCGACTGGGAGCGGGACAGCCGTCGCTTCCTCGCCGAGTTCCGGGCGGAGGCCGGGGTGCGGCTGGCCGGCCCGGGGCACCGGGCGGTCGTCGACCGGCTCACGGGGGCGAGCGAGGAGTTCCGCACCCACTCCGCCGAGATGGCCGTCTCGCGGTTCGAGTCGCGCAGGCGCACCTTCCGGCACCGCGAGCACGGTCTGCTCGAGTTCGAGCACCACCGGCTCGTGCCCTCGGACGCCGCCGACCTGCACGTGGTGATGTACGTGCCGGTCACGTCCTGAGCCGTGGCGCGGGGCTCAGCTCCGGCCGGAGATCGTGGCCCTGCCGAGGTCGGCGTTGAGCTGGGAGATGACGTCGAGCGGGATCTCCTTGGGGCACACCGCGGCACACTCCCCGATGTTGGTGCAGCCGCCGAAGCCCTCGGCGTCGTGCTGGTCGAGCATGTCCACCACCCGGGCCTGCCGCTCGGGCTGGCCCTGCGGCAGCATGCCGAGGTGGGTGACCTTGGCGCCGAGGAACAGCATCGCCGAGGCGTTCGGGCAGGCGGCCACGCAGGCGCCGCACCCGATGCAGGCGGCGGCCTCGAACGCGCGGTCCGCGTCGTCCTTCGGCACGGGCGTCGCGTGCGCGTCCGGGGCAGCACCGGTGTTGACCGAGACGTACCCGCCGGCCGCGATGATGCGGTCGAACGAGCTGCGGTCCACCACGAGGTCCTTGACCACCGGGAACGCGGTCGCCCGCCACGGCTCGATGGTGATCGAGTCGCCGTCCTTGAAGGACCGCATGTGCAGCTGGCAGGTGGTGGTGACCTCGGGGCCGTGCGCCTCGCCGTCGATGACGATGCCGCAGGCGCCGCAGATGCCCTCGCGGCAGTCGTGGTCGAACGCGATGGGGTCCTCGCCCGCCGCGAAGAGCTGCTCGTTGAGCACGTCGAGCATCTCGAGGAACGACATGTGCTCGGAGACGTCGTCGAGCCGGTAGGAGCGCATGGCCCCCTTGTCCTCCGGTCCGGACTGACGCCAGGCGTTGATGGTGATCTTCACTTGTAGCTCCGCTGCTTCATCTCGACGTACTCATAGGTGAGGTCCTCCTTGTGGAGCACCGGGACGCCGTCCGCGCCGTGCTCCCAGGCCGCGACGTACGCGAACTCGTCGTCGTGGCGCAGGGCCTCCCCCTCCTCGGTCTGCGACTCGGCACGGAAGTGCCCGCCGCACGACTCCCTGCGGTGCAGGGCGTCGATGCACATGAGCTCGCCCAGCTCGAAGAAGTCGGCCACGCGGCCGGCCTTCTCCAGCGACTGGTTCAGCTCCTCGTTCCTCCCCGTGACCTTGACGTCGCGCCAGAACTCCTCGCGCAGCGCCCGGATCTTGTCGATCGCCGTCCGCAGGCCCTCCTCGGTGCGCTCCATCCCGCAGTACTCCCACATGATGGTGCCGAGCTCCTTGTGGAAGGAGTCCACCGAGCGCGAACCGTCGTTGGACAGGAAGTGGGCCACGCGCTCACGCACCTGGTCCGCGGCCGCGACGACGTCGGGGTGGTCCTCGGGCACCGGCGCGCCGTGGTGGTCCGCGAGGTAGTCGTTGATGGTGTTCGGCAGGACGAAGTAGCCGTCCGCGAGACCCTGCATGAGCGCCGACGCACCGAGGCGGTTGGCCCCGTGGTCGGAGAAGTTGGCCTCGCCCGCGACGAACAGGCCGGGGATCGAGGACTGGAGGTCGTAGTCGACCCACAGCCCGCCCATCGTGTAGTGGACGGCCGGGTAGATGCGCATCGGGACCTCGTAGGGGTTCTCGCCCGTGATGCGCTCGTACATGTCGAAGAGGTTGCCGTACTTGGACTCCACCGCGCCGCGGCCCATCCGGCCGATGGCCTCGGCGAAGTCCAGGTACACGCCACGGCGCACGCCGTCGACCTCCGGGCCGACCCCGCGTCCCTCGTCGCACATGTTCTTCGCCTGGCGCGACGCGATGTCGCGAGGCACGAGGTTGCCGAACGAGGGATAGAGCCGCTCGAGGTAGTAGTCCCGGTCCTCCTCGGGGATCTCGCGCGGGTCCTTCGTGCAGTCCTGCGCGTTCTTCGGCACCCAGATGCGGCCGTCGTTGCGCAGCGACTCGCTCATCAGCGTGAGCTTGGACTGGTAGTCGCCGGTCTGCGGGATGCACGTGGGGTGGATCTGCGTGTAGCAGGGGTTGCCGAAGTAGGCGCCCTTCTTGTGCGCGCGCCAGGTGGCCGTGACGTTGCAGCCCATCGCGTTGGTCGACAGGAAGAACACGTTGCCGTAGCCGCCGGAGGCGAGCACCACCGCGTCGGCGAGATGGGTCTCGATCTCGCCGGTGATCATGTCCCGCACGATGATGCCGCGGGCACGGCCCTCGACGACGACGAGCTCGAGCATCTCGTGCCGGCTGTTCATTTCGACGGACCCGGCGCCGATCTGCCGCTCGAGCGCCTGGTAGGCGCCGATGAGGAGCTGCTGCCCGGTCTGGCCACGCGCGTAGAACGTCCGCGAGACCTGGACGCCGCCGAACGAGCGGTTGTCGAGCAGGCCGCCGTACTCGCGGGCGAACGGGACGCCCTGCGCGACGCACTGGTCGATGATCTGACGCGAGACCTCGGCGAGCCGGTAGACGTTGGACTCCCGCGACCGGAAGTCGCCGCCCTTCACGGTGTCGTAGAAGAGCCGGTAGACGGAGTCGCCGTCGTTCTTGTAGTTCTTCGCGGCGTTGATCCCGCCCTGCGCGGCGATCGAGTGCGCGCGGCGCGGCGAGTCCTGGTAGCAGAAGGCCTTGACCTGGTAGCCGGCCTCGCCCAGGGTCGCGGCGGCCGCGCCGCCGGCCAGACCTGTCCCGACGACGATGACCGAGATCTTGCGCCGGTTGGCGGGGTTGACGAGCTTGGCGCCGAACTGGCGCTGCGCCCACTTCTCGGCCAGGGGGCCGGCGGGGGCGCTGGTGTCAGCGATGGGCGCACCCTCGCGGTACAGGTCGTTGATCACTGCGGTCATGCGGGGGCGCCTCAATTCACGATGCCGAGAAGGATGGCCGTCGGGGTCGCCATGAACCCGACGAGGAGCAGGAGCGCGACGACGATCGCGATGCCGTTGAACGCCGCCTCGCGCCGCTTCGTCGACAGGCCGAAGGTCTGCAGCGCCGACCACACGCCGTGGCGCACGTGGAGGGCGAGCAGGACCATCGCGACGAGGTAGATCGCGTACACCCACCAGTGCGCGGGCTGGAACGCCTCGACCATCCGCTGGTACGGGCTGTCGAACGAGCCGCCCACCTCGATCGTCATGGTCGTGAACTGCAGGATGTGGAAGACGACGAAGGCGAGGATGATGACACCGCCCCAGCGCATCGTGCGCGACGCGTAGGTCTGCTGCAGCGAGCGCTTCTTCACGTAGCGCGTGGTGCGGGCCCCCCGGGCCCTCTTCCAGAGCGCGAACGCCGCCCCGGCATGGACCACCAGCGACGCGAGCAGGGCGACCCGCATGAGCCACAGCAGCCCCTGGTGCGGGAGGATCGGGTAGAACGCCTCACGCAGCCAGTGCGCATACCCGTCGAACGCCTCGGCGCCCTGGAACATCTTGAGGTTGCCGTACATGTGGGACAGGACGAAGAGCACGAAGATGACACCCGTGACGGCCATCGCGACCTTGAGGGCGACCGTGGTCCTCCGTGCTGTCCGCGCCCTCGACGGCGCTGCAGTGGTGGTCACGAGGGCGATCCTAACCCCGGGGGTTCGATGGGTCGGGCCTTTCCCCGCACGCGAGACGAATGGTCCCGAACTCGTCTTTCCGGTGGGTCCGGAAATGGTCAAGAGACATTTTCGTGAGGAGTTTCGTACGGAATTCTCGCGCTATTTCCCGGGCTCCAGACCGAGCCGCATGACCACCGCGTCGCGGCCGGACCGCTGGTAGTAACGGGGTCTGATCCCGACGGCCTCGAAGCCCGCCCGCTCGTAGAGTGCCCGGGCGCCGTCGTCGTCGGCCCGCACCTCGAGGACGACGCTGCGCGAGCCGGCGCGTCGGGCCCGGTCGACCAGCTCGCCCAGCAGCCGGGTCGCGAGCCCCCGACGCCGGTGCGCCGGGTCGACGCCGACCGTCATCACCTGGGTCTCCTCCCCCGCCGCGGTGCCGGCCCAGGCGACGAGCCGGTCCTCGTCGTCGACGGCCGCGAGGTACGTCCGGCCCTGCTGCGCGAGCTCCGTGCGGTAGATGCCCGCCGACCAGTCGTCCGGGCCGAACAGGACGGGCTCGAGCTCGGCGACCCGGTCGATGTCCGCCCGGGTCAGCGGCCGCAGGCGGTACGTCACGGCCGCACCTGCGCGGGGACCGCGGCGTCCGGGCGACGCAGGTACAGCGGCTCGGCCGGCAGCTCCTCGCCCGCGGCCAGCCGCGCGAGGGCGAGCCGCGCCAGGGCGAGGGGGAAGGCTGCGGACCCGGCGCCGGAGGACCCGGCCTCCACCTCGCGGGCCCCGTGGTCCCCGGTCCCGTCGTCCGTCGCCGTGACGGCGGGCGCCATCTCCCCGACGACGACGTCGTTCGGCTCCAGCTCGCGGCGGACGTCCGCGGGGGCGGCGACGGCGGGGGCGGCCAGCACCTCCACCTCGTGCGCGCCGCGCGCACGGTACCGGCCGTGGTGGACCTCGCGGCGCCGGGCGTCAGTGGCGACGACGACCGTGGCCCCCGGCGCGTCGTCGAGCGCGTCGCGCGCCACCGCGTCGAGCGAGGGCACCCCCGCCAGGGCGGCGCCCCATCCGCGGGCGAGTGCGCGGGCCGTGACGAGGCCGACGCGCAGACCCGTGAACGGTCCGGGCCCGGTGCCGACGACGACGAGGTCCGGCGTGCCGTGCTCGCCCACGAGCTCGGCGACGGCGGGCGCCAGCTCCTCCGCGTGCCGCCGGTCGTGCACCCCGCGGACGTGCCCGAGCAGGTGGGCCGAGGCGGCATCGCCGCCGACCGCGTCGATACACGCGGCGACAGGGCGGGAGGAGGTGTCGATGACGAGGACGCGCACGCGCCCCAGGGTAGGCGCGCGTCAGCCCCGGTGGCTCCACCTGCCCGGGCGGCCCTCGCGGAGCTCGGCGCGCACGCGGGCGCGCAGCCGATCCTTGGCCGGCCGGGGTACCGCCTCGTCGTCGTCCTCCGAGCCGCGCAGCCACACGGCGAGCCCGGCCGCGACGAGCACGCCGCCCACCACGACCGCGCCGACGACGACCACCCAGCGCACCGGGTCCCCCCGGTCCTCCGGCGTCGTGCCGACCGGCTCCGGGTCGAGGAGGAAGGGAAGGTACGCGGCGATGTCGGCGGAGCCGGCGAGCATGGCGCCCGCCCTGTCGTCCAGGGGCGCGACCCGCCCGTGCGCGTACGCGTACCAGGCCCCGGTCCGCGTGTCCTCGACGACGCCCACCTCGGGGTCGAGCGCAGCGAGGGCCGGCGCGAGCCCCGGCACGTCGCGGACCTCGCCGCCGTAGGTGCCGGTACCTGTCTCGAGGACGACGACGCCGACCGGCAGCTCGTCGAGGAGCACGGGCGCGACGGCGCGGGGGGTCGAGGTGACGACGGGGCCGGTGGCGTCCTGCGCCAGCAGCTCGCGGGTCCACGTGAGGACCGGTCGCGGCGTCCCGACGGTGACCTCCTCCCCCCGGTCCCCCACCACGTCGGCGAGCACGGTGGGCGCACCTGAGCGCGCGACCGCCTCGGCCTCGACCGTGAACCAGCGCTCGACGGTCATCGGGAGCGTGAGCAGACCGTCGAGCGCAGGGTCCGGCTCGCCCGGGGCGTCGGAGGCGGACTCCGTGGGCGACTCGGTCGCCGACTCCGCACCGGCCGGTCCTGCGAGGAGCCCCAGCAGGAGCAGGACGAGCAGGGCGACCGGCGCCCTGCTCACCGCGGGCCCGTCACGTCGGAGAGATCGACGCCGGCCCAGCGCGGGCCGTGCGCAGTGATCTCCACGAGCCGCGGCTCGTCGGTGTCGGCGAGCTCGTCCGCGTCGCCCGGTTGCTCGGCGGCGGCGCCTCCCGCCGTGTTCGTGCCGCCCGACGAGTTCATGCCGCCCGCCGTGCGCGTGTCGCCGACCGGCCGGGTGAGCACGACGTCCAGCCGGCTGTCCGCGAGCGGCTCGGCCGTGCCCCCGCCCCACTCGACGACGGTGACCGACTCCTCCAGGGAGCTGTCGAGGTCGAGCGCGTCGAGCTCGCCGGCTCCGCCGAGCCGGTAGGCGTCGACGTGGACGAGGCCGGGACCGTCGCCGAGCGGCGGGTGCTCGCGCGCGATGACGAAGGTCGGGGAGGCGATGGTGCCGCGGACGCCGAGGGCGGCGCCGAGACCCTGGACGAACGTGGTCTTGCCCGCGCCGAGCGGCCCGCTGAGCACGAGGAGGTCCCCCGCACGCAGGTGCGCGGCGAGGCGGCCGGCGAGTGCCCTGGTGTCGTCCGTCGTCGGCGCGTCGGCGCTCCAGGTCCGTGGCGTCATCGCGGGCTCACCTCACCGTGGGTCCCGGCGGCGTCGTCGACGCCCCGGGTGGCGCCCACGTGGACGCGGGGGACGCGGACACCGACGGAGGTGAGCGTCTCGTAGGCGATCGTCCCCGAGGCGAGCGCCCACTCCCAGGCGGAGGGCTCCCCACGGGCCGGGTCGCCGAAGAGGACGACCTCGTCCCCCGGCCGGTCCGTCGCGCCCGGTCCGAGGTCCACGACGACCTGGTCCATGCTCACCCGGCCGACCTGGTTCACCCGACGTCCGGCGACGCTCAGGGCCACCTGGTTCGACGCGGCCCGCGGCACGCCGTCCGCGTAGCCGAGCGGCACGAGGCCGAGCACCGTGTCCCGCTCCGTCCGGGCGGTGTGCCCGTAACCGACGGGCGTCCCCTCCGGCGACTCGCGCGTGAGGACCAGGCGCCCGCTCACGGTCATCGCCGGACGCAGGTCGTGGTCCGCGGCCGGGATGACGTCCTCGGCCGGCGAGACGCCGTACAGCGCGATGCCCGGACGGATCATGTCCAGGTGCGTCGCCGGGTGCAGCAGCACGCCGGACGAGGCGGCCAGGTGCAGCGGGCCCGGGTCGACGCCGGCGGACCTCAGGCGGCCGACGAGCTCGAGGAACAGGGCGGTCTGCCGCTCGGTCGTGCCGCTCGCCGGCTCGTCAGCGCTAGCGAGGTGGGAGAAGGTCGAGCCGACGCGGAGCGCCCCCTCGGCGACCGCCGGGCCGAGCCGGGCGGGGAGGTCGTCGACCTGGGCGGGCGCGTAGCCGTTCCGGGCCATGCCGGTGTCGAGCTTGAGATGGACCGTCGCGACCCGGCCGGTGGCCCGCACGGCGGCGAGGAGCTCGTCGAGCATCCAGGGGGCGCTGATCCCGATCTCGATGTCGGCGTCGAGCGCGTCGGCCAGCGGGGCCCCGGGGGCGTAGAGCCAGGCGAGGATGCGTCCGCGGCCGCCCAGGCCGGCGCGCAGGGTGAGCGCCTCGGCGAGCTGGGCGACGCCGAGCAGCGTCGCCCCGGAGCGGAGCATCGTGCGGGCGACCGGCAGGAGGCCGTGACCGTAGGCGTCGGCCTTGACGACGGTGAGCGCGTCGGCGCCGCGGGCCCGGTCCCGGAGCACGCGGAGGTTGTGCGCGAGGGCCTCGTGGTCGACCCGCGCGGTCGCGGGCCAGCCGGCCGTCGCCGCCCCCGCCGCGTCGCTGCCGCGCGCTTCCGTGCCGCGCTCGTCCGGGCCGGGCGCGTCCGCTCCCGGCCCCGCGGCGGACGGCACCTGCTCGTTCGTCACCGCGACAGTGTGCCAGGCGGCGTTCACCGCAGGCCGAACCGGCTGAGCAGCCCGCGCCCGCCGGCGTCGATCTCGTTGTCCGCCGCCGGGTCCCGGCCGGCCACGAGGTCGGCGACGACGCCCGGGAGGGCCGCCGCGACGTCCCCGGCGACGATCGGCCGGCCCGGCGCGGGACCGGCGGCCCGCAGGCCGGCGGTGCCGTGGAGGTGGGCGGCCGCGACGGCGACGTCGGCGAGCTCGGCGGGGGCGAGCGTCCTGCCGTCGCTCTCCGCACGGGCGGCGGCCGTGGCGAGGAGGGCGCCGAGGACGCCGGCGAGGACGTCGCCCGAGCCTGCGGTGGCGAGCCAGGGCACGCCGGCCGAGGCGACCCGCAGCGGGCCGCCTCCGGCGACGACGGTCCGGGCGCCCTTGAGCAGCACGACCGCACCGGTCGCCGCGGCGATCTCGGTCGCAGCGGCGGCCGGCGCCTCCTCGACCTCCGCGCGAGGCACGTCCCCGCCGCGCAGGGTGCCCAGCAGGCGCGCGGCCTCGCCGGCGTGCGGCGTGAGGACCAGCGGCACGGCCGGCGGCTCCTCCCCGCCCGGCTGCGCGACGATCTCGGGCACGAGGGGCAGCGCCCCGGCGTCGACCACGGCAGGCGTTCCGTCACCCAGCGCCCGCTCGAGCGCCGGCGCGAGGGCGTCGCGGTCCGTCCCGGAGTCGGTGCCCGGCCCCACGACGAGTGCCTGGACGCGCCCGTCGACGCCCACGACCTCCGGGTGCGCGGCGAGCACGAGGTCGGTCGCGCGGCGGCCGGCGAGGAGCCGGATCATGCCCACGCCGGTGCGCAGCGCTCCCGCGACCGTGAGCACGGCGGCGCCGGGGAAGGCCTCGGAGCCTGCGACGACGCCGAGCACGCCGCGGGAGTACTTGTCGTCGTCCCAGGCGGGCGGGCGCACGCAACGCGCGACGTCCCTCCACTCCGGGGCCAGGACGTGCGGGACGCCGGTCGGGGGCACGCCGATGTCGGCGACCTCGACGCGGCCGGCCCGGCCGGCGGCGGGTGGGAGCAGCAGCGCGGGCTTGGCGGCGATCATCGTCACGGTGACGTCGGCGTGCAGCACGGGTCCGGGCAGCGTCGCGTCGTCGACGCCGACCCCGGACGGCACGTCGATCGCGACGACCGGTCGCCTGGGGGCCGCCAGCACGGCCTCGGCGACGGCGAGCGCCGGCCCGCGCAGCCCGCCCGTCGCCCCGGTGCCGACCATCCCGTCGACGACGAGCTCGGCCCAGCCTGCGAGGCCGGCGAGGTCGCCGGCCACGCGGGCGTCCGGCAGGTCCGCGCCGGGAGCGGCCTGGACGTCGACGCCCGCGGTGCGCGCCGCGTAGAGGCCCGGCGGGTGCGCGGAGGCGGACACGGCGAGGGCGACGACCGCGACCCCCTTGGCGGCCAGCCGGGCGGCGGCGAGCAGGGCGTCGCCGCCGTTGGCGCCCGAGCCCACGAGGACCAGGACCCGCGATCCGGTGAGGTCCTTCCGGGTGGTGCGCAGCTCGGCCTCCACGGCGGCGGCGACGGCCCCGGCGGCCCGCTCCATCAGCGGCACGCCGGCCGCAAGGTGCGGCTCCTCGAGCGCGCGGACGGCCGCGGCGGTCAGTGCGACGCGCATCAGTTCCCTTCCCCGATCGCCACCGCTGCGGCGATACCGGCGTCGTGCGAGATCGACAGGTGCCAGGTGACGATCCCGAGCTCGGCGGCGCGCGCCGCCACGGTGCCCCGGATCTCCACGAGCGGCGCCCCGCCCGTGACCCGCCGTACGGTGCAGTCGTGCCACCGCATGCCCCTCGGCGCACCGAGCGCCTTGGCGATGGCCTCCTTCGCCGCGAACCGCGCGGCCAGCGAGGCGGGCGGCATGTCGCGCTCGTCGGGCGTGAAAAGCCGCGTCAGCAACCGCGGGGAGCGCTCGAGCGCCGCCGTGAACCGGTCCACGGAGCACACGTCGATCCCCACGGAGCGCACCGCCACCGCGCGCCCCGCTACTCGACCGTGACGGACTTGGCGAGGTTGCGCGGCTGGTCGACGTCGAGGCCCTTCGCCGCGGCCACCTCGGACGCGAAGATCTGCAGCGGCACGGTGGTCACCAGCGGCATCATGAGGGTCGGCGTCCGGGGCACCCGGATGACGTGCTCCGCGACCTCCTCGACCGCGGTGTCCCCCTCCTCGGCGACGACGATCGTCAGCGCGCCGCGGGCGCGCACCTCCTGGATGTTGGACAGGACCTTCTGGTGCAGGACCGGACGCCGGGGGGTGGGCACGACGACGAACACGGGCTGGCCGGGCTCGACGAGCGCGATCGGCCCGTGCTTGAGCTCGCCGGCCGCGAAGCCCTCGGCGTGGATGTAGGCGAGCTCCTTGAGCTTGAGCGCCCCCTCGAGCGCGACCGGGAACCCGACGTGGCGGCCGAGGAAGAGCACCGACCGGGTGTCCGCCATCGAGCGGGCGAGCTCGCGGACCCGGCCCTCCTCCTTCTCGAGCACGTCCGCGATCTTGTCCGGCATCGCGGCGAGCTCCTCGAGGTAGCCCGCGACCTCCTCGGGGTACTTGTTGCCCCGCAGCTGGGAGAGGTAGAGGCCGAGCAGGTAGCAGGCCGTGATCTGGGCGAGGAACGCCTTCGTCGACGCCACCGCGATCTCGGGGCCGGCGTGCGTGTAGAGCACCGCGTCCGCCTCGCGGGCGATCGTGGACCCGAACGTGTTGACGATCGCCAGGACCTTCGAGCCCTGCTCGCGCGCGTGGCGCACGGCCATGAGGGTGTCCATGGTCTCCCCGGACTGGGAGATCGCGACGACGAGGGTGCGCTCGGTGACCACCGGGTCGCGGTAGCGGAACTCGCTGGCGAGCTCGACCTCGCACGGGATGCGGCACCAGTGCTCGATCGCGTACTTGGCGACGTGGCCCGAGTAGGCGGCCGTGCCGCAGGCGATGATGATGACCTTGTCGACGGTGCGCAGGACCGACTCCTCGATCCGCATCTCGTTGAGGACCAGGCGGCCCTCCTCGTCGCGGCGGCCGAGCAGCGTGTCCCGCACGGCGGCCGGCTGGTCGTGGATCTCCTTGTCCATGAAGGTCGGGAACCCGCCCTTGACGGCGGCCGCGGCGTCCCAGTCCACCGTGTAGCGGCGGCCCTGCGCCGGGGTGCCGTCGAAACCGACGACGTCGACCGAGTCGGGCGTGATCGTCACGACCTGGTCCTCGCCGAGCTCGAGCGCCTCCTTGGTGCCGGAGATGAACGCGGACACGTCCGAGCCGAGGAAGTTCTCGCCCTCCCCGAGGCCGACGACCAACGGGGAGGACCGGCGCGCGCCCACGATCGTGCCGGGCTGGTCGCGGTGCTGGGCGAGGATCGTGAACGCGCCCTCGAGGCGACCGACGACGGCGAGCAGCGCGGCCGTGAGGTCGCCCTCGTAGGCGTCGGCGAGCAGGTGGGCGACGACCTCCGTGTCGGTCTCGGAGCTCATCGTCACGCCGGCCTCGAGGAGCTCGCGACGCAGCGGGGCGAAGTTCTCGATGATGCCGTTGTGGATGACGGCGACCGCGCCGGCGCCCCCGACGTGCGGGTGCGCGTTGCCGTCCGTCGGCCCGCCGTGCGTCGCCCACCGCGTGTGCCCCAGCGAGGCCACCGCGTCCGGCACCGGATCCTGCTCGATCGCGTCCCTGAGGTTCTGCAGCTTCCCCGCGCGCTTGCGCACCACGATCTCGGACCCCGTGTGCAGGGCGATCCCCGCGGAGTCGTAGCCGCGGTACTCGAGCCTCGCGAGACCGTCCATCGCGATCTCGAGCGGACGGGCGGACGGGACGTTCGGGCCGACGTAGCCGACGATTCCACACATGGGAGCGAGGATAACCGCCGAGCCGGTGGCAGGATGTCCGGGTGTCAGAGGATCACCTGAGAACCGACCACGGATCCCGGAACGGCGCCGCTCACGAGCGCCACCTCACCCCCTACACCGAGCTCGACCGGGAGTCCTGGTCGCGCCTGGCCGAGACCACGCCGCTGCCGCTGACCGACGCCGACGTCGTCAACCTGCGCGGCCTGGGCGACCCGCTGGACCTCTCCGAGGTCGACGTCGTCTACCGGCCGTTGTCCGCGCTGCTGCAGCAGTACGTTGCGGCGACCGACCACCTGCATGCCGGCACCGAGCACTTCCTCGGCGGCAGCTACACCCGCACGCCGTTCGTCATCGGCGTGGCGGGCTCGGTGGCCGTGGGCAAGTCCTCCACCTCGCGGCTGCTGCGCGAGCTGCTCAGGCGCTGGCCCCAGACGCCCCGGGTCGAGCTCGTGACGACCGACGGCTTCCTGCTGCCCAACGCCGAGCTCGAGCGGCGCGGGCTCCTCGGGCGCAAGGGCTTCCCCGAGTCCTACGACCGGCGCGCGCTCCTGCGTTTCATGGCCTCCGTCAAGGCGGGCGCGCGGTCGGCGTCGACGCCCGTCTACGACCACGTGACGTACGACATCGTGCCCGGCGAGCAGAAGGTCGTCCGCCACCCCGACATCCTCATCGTCGAGGGGCTCAACGTCCTTCAGCCCGCGCGACCTGCCGCCGACCGCTCCTCCATGCTCGCGGTGAGCGACTTCTTCGACTTCTCGATCTACGTGGACGCCCGGACAGCGGACGTGCGGCGCTGGTACATCGACCGGTTCCTCAAGCTGCGCTCGACCGCGTTCTCGGTCCCGGACTCCTACTTCCGGCGCTACGCCGACCTCGACGACGAGGAGGGCGCGGCGACCGCGTCCCACATCTGGGAGACCATCAACGCCCCGAACCTCGAGCAGAACATCCTGCCCACCCGCAGCCGCGCCAAGCTCGTCATCACCAAGGACGGCGAGCACCGGATGCACCGCATGCTCCTGCGCAAGCTCTGACGCGCCGGCGCTACGCCACCCGGCCCTGATCGTCGGCGGACGCGTCATCGCCCGCGGACGCGTCGTCGCCCGCGGACGCGTCGTCGCCCGCGGACGCGTCGTCGCCGGTGGCTGCGTCCCCGTCGGTACCGGCCCCCGCGGGCAGATCGTCGGCGTCGCCCTCGTCCTCAGGGATCCCCAGGTCGGGCAGGAACCGTCCCTGCGCCCAGCCGAGGAGCCGCTCGAGCGCCAGGCCGAGCAGGACCCCGCCGACGACGCCGACGACCACGCCGAGGAGCGGGTGGTCCTTGAGTGCCGCCCCGGCCCCGAAACCCAGGCCGACCGTGTAGGTCGCCCACACGACCGCGGCGATGCCGGCCAGCACGGTGAACCTCGTGCGCGGGTAGTCCACCGCTCCGGCCGTCATGTTGACGGCCACCCGGCCGAACGGGAGGAAGCGCGCGGCGAGGATGAGAGAGGCCCCCCGGCGTCCCAGCGCGCGCCGTGCGCCGGCTACCGCCCGCCTCCCCTGCGTGCCGTTGAGCACCGGGATGCGCGCGAGCGGGATCTTGCTACCGATCCAGTACGCGATCTTGTCGCCGATGAACGCCCCGGCCGCGGCAACGGGCCAGAGGAAGTAGATGTGCGGTCCCTCCCCCGCGGCCGTGAGTGCCGCGGCCGAGATGACGACGCTCTCGCTGGGTGCCGCCGGGAAGAAGCCGTCGACGATGCAGCCCACCAGGACGATGAGCAGCACCCACGGCGAGGACGCGAGGTCGACCATCCACGTCTGGACGGCGTCGACGAGCTCGAGCACCTCGCCCATGGCGGTCAGGCGGGCAGCGCGAGCCGGTCGGCGACGACGGCGGCGAGCGCCTCCGCCTCCCGGCGCGCCTCGTCCTCGGTGCCGGCCTCCACCATGACGCGCACGACCGGCTCGGTGCCGGACGGGCGCAGGAGGACGCGGCCCCCGCCGCCGAGGCGCCCCTCGGAGGCGGCGACGGCCGCGGCCAGGCCCTCGTCGGTGGCCGCTGCGGCCCGGTCGACGCCCTTGACGTTGAGCAGCACCTGCGGCAGGCGCGGGACGACGGCGGCGAGGTCGGCGAGCGTGCGGCCCGTCTGGACGACGCGCGCGGCCAGGAGCAGCGCGGTGAGCACTCCGTCGCCGGTCGAGGCGTGCGACGCGGCGATGACGTGACCGGACTGCTCGCCGCCGAGGACGAAGCCGCCGGCGCGCATGGCCTCGAGCACGTAGCGGTCGCCCACGCCGGTCTGCACCGTCGCGATGCCCGCGCGGTCCATGGCCTGCAGGAGCCCCAGGTTGGACATCACGGTGACGACGAGCGTGTCGTGCGCGAGCTCGCCCCGCTCGTGCAGGTCGGTGGCGAGGATCCCCATGATCTGGTCGCCGTCCACGAGCGTGCCGGTGGCGTCGACGGCGAGGCACCGGTCGGCGTCGCCGTCGAACGCGACGCCGAACGCGGCGCCCGCGGCCACCGTCACGGCCTGGAGCTGCTCGGGGTGGGTCGACCCGCAGGCGTCGTTGATGTTGTACCCGTCCGGGGAGGCGTTGAGCACGACGACGTCGGCCCCCGCCTCGCGCAGGGCCGCCGGAGCGATGTCGGAGGCGGCGCCGTTCGCGCAGTCCACGGCGACGCGCAGGCCGGCCAGGGGCGTGCCGGAGATCGCGCCGACGAGGTGCTCGACGTAGGTGGAGCCGGCCGTGACGGCGCCGGAGCCGAGCCGGCCCAGGCCGTCGCCGACGGGCGCGACGAAGTCGGTGCCCAGGAGGGCCTCGAGGCGGTCTTCGACGGCGTCGTCGAGCTTGAAGCCGCCGCGGGCGAAGAACTTGATGCCGTTGTCGGGCATCGCGTTGTGCGAGGCGGAGATGACGACGCCGAGATCGACGTCGGAGGTCGCGGTGAGGTGGGCGATCCCCGGGGTGGGCAGCACACCCACGTCGTCGACGTCGACACCCGCCGAGGCGAGGCCCGCGCACATCGCGGCCGACAGCATCTCGCCGGACACGCGCGTGTCCCGGCCCACGATCGCCCGGGGCCGGCCGCCGGTGCCGTGCGCGGTCCCCGACGCGACCAGCTCGCGTGCGGCGGCGACGCCGAGCTCGAGCGCCAGGCTCGCGGTGATGTCCCGGTTCGCGAGCCCGCGAACCCCGTCCGTGCCGAACAGGCGTGCCATCCGGTTCCCTTCCTCGATCTCGGTCCGCACCCAGCCTGCCAGGCCGGGGCGCTGCGCACTGGCGCGCCCGCACGGATGTGACGACGGCCCCGTCCCTTGCCGGGACGGGGCCGTCGACGAGGCGATCAGCGCTTGGAGTACTGCGGCGCCTTGCGGGCCTTCTTCAGACCCGCCTTCTTGCGCTCGATGGCGCGGGCGTCGCGGGTGAGGAAGCCGGCCTTCTTCAGCTCGGCACGGTTCGCGTCGCGGTCGATGACGTTGAGCGCCCGGGCGACGCCGAGGCGCAGCGCGCCGGCCTGGCCGGACACGCCGCCGCCGGCGATGCGGGCGACGACGTCGAACCGGCCGTCGAGGTCGAGCAGCGTGAACGGCGAGCGCGCGAGCTGCTGGTGCAGCTTGTTCGGGAAGTACTCCTCGAGCGTGCGGCCGTTGATCGTCCACTCACCGGTGCCGGGGACGAGCCGGACGCGGGCGACGGCCTCCTTGCGGCGGCCCAGGGCCTGACCGGGGGCGGTGATCGAGGCGCCGGCACCCTCGGGGGCCGACTCGCTCTCTGACGTGTAGGTGGCGGGCGCGTCGTCTGCGTCGACGTCGAACTCGGTGGTGGGCTCGGCCACGGTTCTCCTCGTGGGTCTCGGTGGTGGGCTCAGGCCTTGGCGGGCTGCTGAGCGACCTGGTCAATGACGAACGGCTGCGGCTGCTGGGCCGCGTGCGGGTGCTCGGGGCCCGCGTAGATCTTGAGCTTGTCGAGCTGCTGACGACCCAGGGTCGTCCTCGGCAGCATCCCGCGCACGGCGCGCTCGACGGCGCGCGTCGGGTGCTTGGCCAGCATCTCCACGTACGTCGTCGACTTGAGCCCGCCCGGGAACCCGGAGTGGGTGTAGGTCTTCTTGTCGGCGAGCTTGGCGCCGGTCAGCGCGACCTTGTCCGCGTTGACCACGACGACGAAGTCGCCGCCGTCGACGTGCGGGGCGAAGGTCGGCTTGTGCTTCCCACGGAGCAGGGTGGCGACCTGGCTGGCCAGGCGGCCCAGGACCACGTCGGTGGCGTCGATGACGTGCCACTGCCGCGTGACGTCGCCGGGCTTGGGTGTGTACGTGCGCACGGGCGTATGCCTCACTACTACTGTCGGCGTTCTTGACGAACGGGTGCGGCGCTCGTGGGCGCCACCACCTATGGTCGGTTGCTTCGTGCCGTGGTCATCCTCGGCGCGACTCCGGCGAGTGGGAGGCACCGGGCGCACGAGGGACGTACGACGACTCCCCAGGGTAGCCCACGCGGCCGCGTCGCGGGAGGTCCCGCCGCCGATCGGGCTCGTGACGGTGGCCACGGCGCGCTCTGGACGGCGTGCCGTCGGTGTCGTGCGTGCGGCCCGTGCCCACCGACGGTGCGGTCGGACCCCGTCAGGGCGACGCCTCGTCCTCGTCGAGCGTGCGGACGCGTCGCGCGGCCCGGGCCCGCTCGGCGAGGAGCTCGTCCGCGGGGTAGCCGACCCCCTCGAGCGTGAGCCCGTGGGCGGGCGCGACGTCGACGCCGGCGGTCCGGCTCCGCAGCGCGAGCGCCTCCGCCGGCCAGGTCACCGGCCGCCTCCCCTCGCCCACGGCCAGCAGGGCGCCGGCGAGCGATCGGACCATCGAGTGGCAGAAGGCGTCGGCGCGCACGGTGAGGACGACGAGCCCGGCGTCCGGGCCGGCGTCCGCCCGCTCCACGGCGAGTGACTCGAGGGTGCGGATCGTCGTCGCCCCCTCCCGGGGCCGGCAGAACGACAGGAAGTCGTGCTCGCCGACGAGGCCGGCGGCCGCCCGTCCCATCGCTGCGCCGTCGAGGGCGCGCGGGTGCCACAGGACGGCGCCACGGCGCACGGGGTCCCGCGTGGCGACGCTGTCGCTCACCCGGTAGGCGTAGCGCCGCCAGGTGGCCGAGAAGCGCGCGTCGAAGCCCGGCGGGGCGGTGCGCACGCCGTGCACGACGACGTCGCTCGCCCCTCGCGGGCCGCTCGCCGAGCGCGCGAGCACCCCCGCGAGCCGGGTGCGGAGCGCGTCCGCGGGGTCCCGGTCCGTCCGGCCCGGCACCGCCGCCCATGCCTCCACCGGCACGTCGACGTGCGCGACCTGGTGGTGCGCGTGCACGCCTGCGTCGGTGCGGCCGGCGACGGTGAGCCGCAGCCCGGGCACGCGCAGGACGGTCGTCAGAGCCGCGGTGAGCTCACCCTCGACGGTGCGCAGGGCGGGCTGCGCGGCCCAGCCGGAGAAGGCGGTGCCGTCGTAGGCGAGGTCGAGCCGGACGCGCAGGGTCTCCGCGGCGTGCCGCCCGGCGGCCCCGACGGCCCCGACGGCCCCGACGGCCCGCGAAGCGTCCACGCCGGCACCCGGAGCGTCCCGCACGGCGTCCGCGGGCTCGGCGCCGGTCCCGTCGTCTCGCACCCGTGCAGGGTAGTCCGGCCCGCACGCGGTGATGAGGGGACCTTCACGTCGCTCTCCCGGCCTTCACGTCTGCGCCCGGCACGGTGTGGTCATCGAGGAAGCCCCCATCCCCCCGGATGGCGTACCAAGGAGAGAGAGACCATGAGCAAGAAGCTGTGGATCACCACCGGCACCCTGTCGGCCGTCGCCATCATCGCGGGCGGATCGCTCGCCGTCGCGGACGACCGGGACGACCACCCCGCCGACCGCACGACGACCCAGCGCCAGACCGTCTCCGGACCGTCGCCGGCCTCGGCCGCGTCGACGGACTCGGCCGCGTCCATCGACTCGGCCCCGTCGGCACCACGGGTGGAACTGGTCGGACCCGGGCGATTCGCCCTCCCCGACTCCGCCTACAGCACCCGGACAGCGGTGAGCGCCCCGAGCCAGGCGTCCGCGGTCTCGGCGGCGAGCGCAGCATCGGCGCCGTCGCCCGCGTCCGGCCCGTCGCCCGCCTCCGCCCCGTCGGCGCCCTCCCCGGCACCCGCGCCGCGTCAGCAGGCACCCGCGGCTCCGGCCCCTGCACCCGCCCCGGCCCCTGCACCGGCCCCTGCACCCCGCCAGGCGCCCGTCTCGGCCGACTCGGGCTGGTCGGCGGACTCCCCGGCCTCGGCGCCCAGCGCGGACTCCGGCGGCTCGGCGCCGAGCGCCGACTCCGGGGACTGACCCCGCTCGCGGCCAGGGGGCCACGAGCGGACGGCGTCCCGGAAGCGTGCGAGCCCGGGGCGCCTCCGTCCGGCGACGACGGTTCCTGAGGGGGTCCCGTCCACGCGGGGACGGACGACGGCCGCGGTGCGACGGCACCGCGGCCGTCGGCGTCCCGAACGGTGGGACGCCCTGCCGGTGGTCCGCCGCTCCCCCACCGGCCCGGTCCACGGACGCACCGCCGACGCGTTGATCCACCGGCGTGCCGACGCACGAACGCCGGAGGGCGGACCACACGTGGTGGTCCGCCCTCCGGCGTTGCTACGTGCCCGGCGTCAGGCCTTGTCGGCCTCGTCGGCCTCGTCCGCGCCGGCCTCCTCGGCCGCGTCGCTCGACGCGTCCGCCTCGTCCGCGGCGGGCGCCTCGGTCGTCTCGGTCGCCTCGTCCGCGGCGGGTGCCTCGGTCTCGACGTCCTCGACGTCGGCGGTGGCGCCCGCGTCCTCCGCGATCGGCTCGGCGGAGGTGGGGGCCTCGGCCGCCGGCGCGCTGCGCTGCGTGGCCTTGGTGGCCTCCTTGACGACGGCCTGCTTCGGCGAGACGGGCTCGAGGACGAGCTCGATCACGGCCATGGGGGCGTTGTCGCCCTTGCGGTTGCCGACCTTCGTGATGCGCGTGTAGCCGCCGTTGCGCTCCGCCATCTTCGGGGCGGTCTCGGCGAACAGGCCGTGGACGACGTTCTTGTCCGAGAGGTGACGCAGCACCCGCCGGCGCGAGGCCAGGTCGCCGCGCTTGGCGAACTGGACGAGGCGCTCGGCGAGCGGCTGGACGCGCTTGGCGCGCACGACCGTGGTGGTGATGCTGCCGTGCTCGAACAGGGACTGCGCGAGGTTGTTGAGCATGTGGCGCTCGTGCGACGGGCTACCACCCAGACGCGGACCCTTGGCGGGCTTGGGCATGATGACTCCTTGGGTGAATACGGTGCGCGATAGGTGGTGGGATCAGGCGGGGTTCTCGGCGGAGAACCGGATGTCCCCGAAGTCGTCGTCCACCTCGGTGCCGCGGTGCTGGGCCAGGTCGAAGCCCGCCGGGCTGTCCTTGAGACCGAGGCCGAGCGTCTGCAGCTTCTCCTTGATCTCGTCGATCGACTTCGCACCGAAGTTGCGGATGTCGAGGAGGTCCGCCTCCGAGCGGGCGACGAGCTCGCCGACGGAGTGGATGCCCTCACGCTTGAGGCAGTTGTACGAGCGGGAGAGCAGGCCGAGCTCCTCGATCGGGAGGGCCAGGTCCTGGGCCAGCTCGGTGTCCATCGCCGACGGACCGATCTCGATGCCCTCGGCCTCGACGTTGAGCTCGCGCGCGAGCCCGAAGAGCTCGACGAGCGTCTTGCCGGCCGAGGCCAGCGCGTCACGGGGGGTGATCGCGCTCTTCGTCTCGACGTCGACGACGAGCTTGTCGAAGTCCGTGCGCTGCTCGACACGGGTGGCCTCGACCTTGTAGCTGACCTTGAGGACGGGCGAGTAGATCGAGTCCACCGGGATGCGACCGATCTCGGCGTCGACCGACTTGTTCTGCTGGGCGGAGACGTAGCCACGGCCGCGCTCGACCGTCAGCTCGATCTCGAGCTTGCCCTTCGCGTTGAGCGTGGCGATGTGCAGGTCGGGGTTGTGGACCTCGACGCCGGCGGGCGGCGTGATGTCCTCGGCCGTCACCGAGCCGGAGCCCTGCTTGCGCAGGTACATGACGACGGGCTCGTCGTTCTCGGAGGAGACGACGAGGTTCTTGATGTTGAGGATGATCTCGGAGACGTCCTCCTTGACCCCGGGCACGGTGGAGAACTCGTGCAGCACGCCGTCGATGCGGATCGAGGTGACGGCTGCACCGGGGATGGAGGACAGGAGCGTGCGGCGCATCGAGTTGCCGAGCGTGTAGCCGAAGCCCGGCTCGAGCGGCTCGATGACGAAGCGCGAACGCTGGTCGTCGACGACCTCTTCGGTGAGAACGGGGCGCTGTGCGATGAGCACGGTCGATCATTCCTTTCGGCGGGCATCCGCTATATGACGCCTCGCAGGCCGCGCGGACTCTGTCCGTCCGCGCGGGTCGTGCAGGGGCCCGCCCGTGGGCGGGGCGACCCCGGTCCCGACGGGCGCCACGCGCGGTGCGCGGGTGCCGACGGGGCCGGGGCGGGAGGTCTCAGACCCGGCGTCGCTTGGGCGGCCGGCAGCCGTTGTGGGCCTGCGGCGTCACGTCCTGGATCGAGCCGACCTCGAGGCCGGTCGCCGTCAGCGAACGGATCGCGGTCTCGCGGCCCGAGCCGGGGCCCTTGACGAAGACGTCGACCTTCTTCATGCCGTGCTCCTGGGCGCGGCGGGCGGCCGCCTCGGCCGCGAGCTGCGCCGCGAACGGCGTGGACTTGCGGGAGCCCTTGAAGCCGACCTGGCCGGACGAGGCCCAGGCGATGACCGCACCGGACGGGTCCGTGATGGAGACGATCGTGTTGTTGAACGTCGACTTGATGAAGGCGTTGCCGGCGGAGACGTTCTTCCGCTCCTTGCGACGCGGACGGCGGGCGGCCGTCGAGGTACGAGCCTTGGGAGGCATGGGGTCTGTCCGTTCTCGCGAGGGTGTGGGTTGATCGGTGCGGCGCTCACACCGCGTGGCGGGCGCCGGCGGATGTGGCTACTTGGTCTTCTTCTTGCCGGCCACGGTCTTCTTCGGGCCCTTGCGGGTGCGCGCGTTCGTCTTGGTGCGCTGACCGCGGACGGGAAGACCGCGACGGTGGCGGATGCCCTGGTAGCTCCCGATCTCGACCTTGCGACGGATGTCGGCGGCGATCTCGCGCCGCAGGTCACCCTCGATCTGATAGTTGCCCTCGATGTGGTCGCGCAGTGCGACGAGGTCGGCGTCGGTCATGTCCTTGACCCGCAGGTCCGGGCTGATGCCGGTCGCCTCGAGGGTCTTGGCCGCACGGGTGCGGCCGACGCCGTAGATGTAGGTGAGCGCCACTTCGAGCCGCTTCTCGCGGGGAAGATCGACGCCGGAAAGACGTGCCAACTCGGGTCTCCTCGATCCGGTCCGGAGGTCCGATCACCCCGACCTCCCGCCTTGTGCGGGCCCCGGCCTCCGGACCAGGGGTGGCACGCGCGCCGCGCGTGCTGTCGGAATGTCGCCGACCGGGTCGCCCGGTCGACTTCCAGGGGTTCAGCCCTGGCGCTGCTTGTGGCGAAGGTTGTCGCAGATGACCATGACGCGACCGTGGCGACGGATCACCTTGCAGTTGTCGCAGATCTTCTTGACGCTGGGCTTGACCTTCATGGTGGTGTGTCCTTCATCGTCGCTCGCCCGCCGGCCCGGGACGGGCTCGGGCGGCGTCGACGCTCGAGATGTGGATGGGTTACTTGTAGCGGTAGACGATGCGGCCGCGGGTGAGGTCGTACGGGCTGAGCTCGACCACGACCCGGTCCTCGGGAAGGATCCGGATGTAGTGCTGACGCATCTTGCCCGAGATGTGAGCCAGCACCTTGTGCCCGTTGCTCAGCTCAACCCGGAACATCGCGTTCGGGAGTGCCTCGACGACACTGCCCTCGATCTCGATGACCCCGTCCTTCTTCGCCATGCTCTCCGCTCACGTCGTGGGTGGTGCTCCGACCGCGCCGTGCGGTCGCTCAGCCGTGCCGAGACACAGCCATGCCCAGCGGGCCACTTTACGCCATGGCGCCTCGTCGCGGAACCGGGCGTCTCGGTGAGCCAGCGCACGTGCCGAGCTCGGGTGGGGCGAGATGGGCCCGACGGGCGCGCCGCCCCGGTCCCCCGCACGGGGGTGAGGGCGCGTGCGCGCCCCCACCCCCTGGACGTCGCGGCCGGACCCGGCCCCCGCCGTGCCCGCCCCTGACGTCCGCGCACGGTTGCCGGGCCCTTCCCTTCCCCGCATCCGCAGCTGTGCGCCGGCCGGGCGTGGCCCGGCCGGGGCCCGTGACCAGCTCGATCGGATGCGCCGCGCCGTGAGGCGCCCGGGGGACGCGTCCCTCGCGCGCGGACCGCCCGATCGTGGCCCTGGTCCGGGCCCGTACCCGGATCCAATCCGTTCCGACCACGCCTGCGCAGTAGGACGAGCGCCGACACGTGCGGGCTCGGCCTCGAGAAGCGTCCACCCTGCGTCCAGGTGGGGTCCGGGCGGTGTCCAGAGGCACCGTGCCGTGAGCACCCGGGCCGGCAGCGGGCAGGGCACCGAGGCCCCACCTGCAGGCGTGCAGGAGCCCGAGCCGGGTCGCACGCTCGATCGCGGCGGCCCAGCTCCTCCTGCAGGAGCCCGATCCGGGTCACGTCCTACAGGAGCCCGATCCGGGTCACGTCCTACAGGAGCCCGAACCGGGTCACGTCCTACAGGAGCCCGAGCCGGGTCGCACGCTCGATCGCGGCGGCCCGGGTCGTCACCCCGAGCTTGCGGTACAGGGCCGACGTGTGGGTGCGGATGGTCGACGGCGCGACGACGTACGTGCGGGCGATCCCTGGCACGGTGGCCCCCTTGGCGAGCTCGGTGAGGACCTCGAGCTCGCGAGCCGTCAGCCGCACCTTGTCCTCCGGGGCCGGGAACACGCCCCGGTGCTCGTGGAGCAGCGGGACGTCGAGGTCACCGAGGGCGGGCGCGGCCAGCTCGACGATGTCGTGGGCGACGTCGGCCGGCAGCTGGAGGAACGGGCGGACGATACGGTGCTCGACGGCGAGCGCCGCGGCCTCGCGGACCGCCTCGGACAGGACGTAGATCAGTCCCGAGCGCTTCGCCGCGGCGGCACGGCCGAGCCAGAGCTCGAGGGCGTACCGGGGGGCCACCGACTCGTCGATCGTCTCGGTGCGGCGCAGCACCTCGGCCACGTCCCCGCGGGCGAGCAGCAGCCGCGTCGTGACCGGCTCCGTGAGGACCGAGGCGTACGCGCTCGTGTGCGCGGAGTCGATCCAGGACCCTGCCGCCGTGGTGTGACCGAGCGCCAGGCACAGGTCGGCGGCGCAGGCGTGCATGAGGATGCGCGCCACCGGGATCTGCGTGGCCGACCGGGCGACGACGGCGCGCTGCTCGACCTCGGCGAGCATCGGGCCCGCCTCCCCCCGCAGGAGCGCGATGCCGGTGAGGACGAGGACGATCCCGCCCTGGAGCCCGGCGTCCGAGGTCGAGTCGAGCAGCCGCCTCAGGGCGAGAGTCACGTCCTCCTCGCCGTCCGCCGGTCTCCTGGCCACCGGGCCGAGCCGGTCGAGCTCGTCGGCGATCCGGGCGAGCCAGCCGGCGACGAGCACCGACTCGGCCGTCCGGTCGTCCGGGTCCGGCCCGGCGCCCTGTTCCCGGTCCTCGCCGGACGCCGACCCGGCGCCCGGGGTCTGCTCGATGCGCTCCACCCATGCGAGCGCGTCCGCGGTGTTCCCCACGAGCGTCAGCGCGAGGGACAGTCCGGCCGCCACGGCCCGGTCCGAGGCCCACGACGGGGTCCCGGCGTCGGCGCCGGGTCGGAACTTCAGGGCCTGGTGGGCCGCGATGGTGGCCGTGACGCCGTCCGCGGCACGCATCCGCGACACGGCCAGGAGGGCCAGGGTCTTGCGCCAGTCGAGCACGTCGATGCCGCGGGCACCCGCCGCGGGCAGCGGACCCATCGACGACGAGGGCGCGCTCGCCGGGATGCGGGCAGCCATGAACTCGGTCATCCACGACGGCGGGCCGTCGGCGCCGAGGAGCTCGCGCGCCCCGAGCAGCCGCGGGTCGTCGGCCACCTGCGAGTCCGGCGCGCGCGTCGCGACCGCGTGCAGCGCGTCCGGATGGTCACGGACGAGGAGCTCCCACTCGTCGTGCACGACCGTCCGCACGGCCTGCCAGTCGCCCGCCTCCGCCGCCAGGAGCACCACCTCCCGGACGTCCCCCTCCTGGCGCGCCCGCACGAGGAGCCGCTGCGCGACCGACCTCAGATGGTCGGGGTGCTCCTCCCGGAACGCGCGCAGCCCGATGCGCCGGATGCCCGCGGCGAACACGAACGCGTCACCGGCGGGGCGGACGACACCCAGGCCCTCGACCCGGCGCACGACCGAGGTCGCGTCCATGCCGCCGAATAGCTCGTCCGCCACCCAGTCGGTGATCCGCTCGGGAAGCATGAGCCCTGCGTACCCGCCGGAGGTCATCGCGGAGAAGTCGGACATCACGTGGGTCGACAACCGGGTGAGCACGTCGTAGCTCGCGGCACCCGCGCCCCCGGTCACCTCCCCGAACAGGGCCCCACGCACGAGTCCGGGCCAGCCGGCGAAGTCGTCGACCATCCGCTGCGCGCGTTCGGTGGAGAGCTCCACCCCCATGCGCCGGCCGATCTCGACCGTGCGGTCGGCGTCGATCCGCAGGTGCTGGCCGGTGATGATCACCGAGTCGGGGGCGAGCGGCGCGAGCGTGACCAGCGGACGGGAGTCCCGGCTCATGAGCACGAGGTTCGGACCGTCCCAGGCCTCGGCCGTCTCGAGCAGGACGGTGACCGCGTCGGGCTCCAGCTCGCTCAGGCTGTCGAGCACGAGGGTGGGTCGCTCGGTGGGGTCGGACGCCACCTCGGCCAGCTGGGCGAGGTAGCTCTCCACGTCCGCCCCGGTGATCGCCCGCTCGCCGAGCGACACCCAGTGGACGGGGCCCGTGTGCCCACCGGCCCCGGACAGCCGCGAGGCCATGAGCGAGGTCTTGCCCCAGCCGCGGGGGGCGTGGACGAGCGTGAGCGCGGGCAGCGGGTCGAGCAGTGCCGCCGCCATGGGCGGCATCCGGTATCCGACGGATACACGGGGTATGCCGCTCATCGGCCGGCTCCTGACAGTGGACGGAACGCGCCAGGGATCACGGGAGATCCCGCTGCGCGTGCGTGCGACGCGTTGATCTGCACGACGATGCGGCCTCGCATACCAGTACCTCCCGGGGGTGAGGTAGCGACACCGTAGCGCTGCAGGCACCCCGATGGGAAGGAGTGACCGAAGTCGTCACACGATCTGCACCGCGCGTGCGGCGGCGTCGCGCCGTGAGGAGCTGCTACGCGCCCAGCGGGACGACGTCGATCCCGCGCGCGGCCAGCTCGGAGCGCCCGCCGTCCGGTGCCGTGAGCACCCATGCCCCACGCGAGTGGACTGCCACCGTGTGCTCCCAGTGCGCGGCCCGCGAGCCGTCGAGGGTGACGACGGTCCAGTCGTCGTCGAGGATCGTGTTGTCCTGCGCGCCCACCGTCAGGAGCGGCTCGACGCAGACCACGAGGCCCGGTCGGACCGGGTAGCGCGGGGCGCGGACCCGGTGGTTGACGACGTCGGGGGCCATGTGCATGGCCGTGCCGATGCCGTGGCCGATGTAGTCCTGGACCACGTCGTGGGACGTGGCGTGCTCGGCGTCGTACCCCTCGACCTCGTCCCGGACCGCGTGCCCGACGTCGGTGACGTGACCACCACGTGCGATCGCCGCCACGCCGGCCCACATCGCCCGCCGCGTGGCCTCCACGAGGTGGGCGTCGCGCTCGACCGGCTCTCCCACCGTCGTCGTGAACGCGGCGTCGGCGTGCCAGCCGTCGACGACGGCGCCGGCGTCGACGGAGACGACGTCACCCGGGGCGAGCGGTCGGTCGTCGGGGATCCCGTGCACCACCCGGTCGTTGACGGACACGCAGATGTGGCGGGGAAAACCGTGGTAGCCCAGGAAGTTCGACCTCGCCCCGTGCTCGTGCAGGACCCGTGCGGCGACGTCGTCGAGGTCCACGGGCGTGACGCCCGGCGAGACGGCCCCGCGGACGGCCTCGTGGATCGCCGCCACGACCAGGCCGGGGGTCCGCATCGACCGGATCTCGTCGTCGGTCTTGTACTCGATCTTCCCGCGCACCCGACGCCCCTCAGCCGGCCGGGGGCAGCGCGGCCAGGAGCCGCTCGGTCACGCTCTCGATGTCCCCCATGCCGTCGACCTGCACGAGCAGACCACGGTCGGCGTAGAGCCGGGCCAGGGGCGCCGTCTGCTCGGCGTACACCTCGAGCCGGCGGCGGATGACGACCTCCGTGTCGTCCGCGCGCCCCTGCTCCTTCGCGCGCTGCAGGAGGCGGCCCACGACCTCGTCGGTCTCGGCGGTGAGCTCGACGACCACATCGAGGCCCGAGCCGTCGGCGCTCAGCATGTCGTCGAGCTCGGCGACCTGGTCCGCGGTGCGGGGGTAGCCGTCGAGCAGGAAGCCGGCCGCCGCGTCCTCCTCCGCGAGCCTGTCGCGGACCATCGCGTTGGTCACCTCGTCGGGGACGTACTCCCCCGCGTCCATGTACCGCTGGGCGCGACGCCCGAGCTCGGTCTTCTGGGCCACGTTCTGCCGGAAGATGTCGCCCGTCGAGATCGCCGGGACGCCGAGCGCGTCCGAGATCCGACCGGCCTGGGTGCCCTTTCCCGCTCCGGGCGGGCCGAGGAGGACGAGTCGTGAGGTCATCGCAGGAACCCTTCGTAGTGGTGCTGCTGGAGCTGGGAGTTGATCTCCTTGACGGTCTGCAGGCCGACGCCGACCACGATGATGATCGAGGTCCCGCCGAACGGCAGCTGGGTGACGTTCATGGCGGCGAGCGCGATGGTCGGGATGAGTGCGACGATCGTGAGGTAGATGGCGCCGACGGTCGTGATGCGAGTGGTGACGTAGCGCAGGTACTCCGCCGTCGGACGACCGGCGCGGATGCCCGGGATGAAGCCACCCGCACGCTTCATGTTGTCCGAGATCTCGTCGGGGTTGAACGTGATCGACGTGTAGAAGAACGCGAAGAACAGGATCATCGCGGCCATGAGGATCATGTAGCCGGCGCTCTGCGGGGAGAAGTTGACCATCACCCACTGGACCCAGCCCTCGTTCGGGTCGCCGAACTGCGAGGCCATCGTCGGCAGCATGAGGATCGAGGACGCGAAGATGACCGGGATGACGTTGGCCATGTTGATCTTCAGCGGGATGTAGGTGGACGAGCCGCCGTAGGTCCGGCGCCCCACCATCCGCTTGGCGTACTGCACGGGGATGCGTCGCTGGCTCTGCTCGACGAACACGATGACGAGGGTGATGACGAGCAGCAGGCCGACGATGAGGGCGAAGCGACCGGCGCCGCCGTCGCCGCGGCCCACCGTGAGCATGGCCGACGGGAACGACGCGGCGATCGAGACGAAGATGAGCAGCGACATGCCGTTGCCGACGCCGCGCTCCGTGATCAGCTCGCCGAACCACATGATGAGGACCGTGCCCGCGGTCAGCGAGATGACGGTGACGAGCAGGGAGACCGGCGAGGTGTCCGGGATCGGGTCGACGGGGCAGCCGGGGAACAGGCCGTTGTTGGCGACGGTGACGATGACGGCGGACTGCAGGACCGCGAGGCCGACCGTGAGGTAGCGCGTGTACTGGGTGAGCTTCGCCTGTCCCGACGAGCCCTCCTTGTGGAGCTCCTCGAACCGCGGGATCACCACGCGCATGAGCTGCGTGATGATGCTGGCGGTGATGTACGGCATGACGCCGAGCGCGAAGACCGACAGCTGCAGCAGGGCCCCTCCGGAGAAGAGGTTGATCATGCCCATGAGGTCGTTCTGCTGCGTCGCACCGAGACACTGCTGCACGTTCGGATAGCTCACGCCGACGGCCGGCACGAACGCACCGATCCGGTAGATCGCGATGATCCCCAGCGTGAACAGCAGCTTGCGCCGTAGGTCCGGAGTCCGGAACGCCTGGAGGAATGCGCTCAGCACCTAGTTCGTCTCCTGATCATGATCGTCGACCGGTTGCGCGAGGGGCGCACGGTCCTCGGCGCACGCGGCGCCTGGGTCACCCTACCTGCCGGTCCGGCAAGGGTCGGAGGGCTGCGCGGCGGGCGGACGTGACGTAGGTCCCGCCGCTGCCCGGATCGCGTCGTCGGGCCCGGTCGCACGGCGGGCCACGGACGGCGGAAGGGCGGCCCGGCTGAGCCGGACCGCCCTTCGGCTACGCGCGGGTGGTGGTCACGCGGTCGTGACCGTACCGCCCGCAGCCTCGATCTTCTGGCGCGCGGACGCCGAGGCCTTGTCGACGCTCAGCGTGAGGGCGACCGACAGCTCGCCGTCGCCGAGCACCTTGACCGGGTGGCCCTTGCGCACCAGGCCCTTGGCCACGAGCTCCTCGACGCCGACCGTGCCGCCCTCGGGGAACTGCTCGCCCAGCGCGTCCAGGTTGACGACCTGGTACTCGACGCGGAACGGGTTCTTGAAGCCCCGCATCTTGGGCAGCCGCATGTGCAGCGGCGTCTGCCCGCCCTCGAAACCGGCGGGCACCTGGTAGCGCGCGCCCGTGCCCTTGGTACCGCGGCCGGCGGTCTTGCCGCCCTTTCCGCTCTCACCACGACCGACTCGCGTGCGTGCGGTCCTGGCGCCGGGTGCCGGGCGCAGGTGGTGGACCTTGATCGGACGCGAGGCGCCCGTCGTCTCCTCCGACATGGTCAGTCGACCTCCTCGACGGCGACGAGGTGCGCCACCGTGCTGATCATCCCGCGGACCTCCGGTCGGTCCTCGCGCACGACCGTGTGGCCGATCCTGCGCAGGCCGAGGCTCCGCAGCGTGTCCTTCTGGGACTGCTTGCCACCGATGGTGGACTTCGTCTGGGTCACCTTGAGCTGGGTCATCAGGCCGACACCCCCGCCACGGCCGCGTCGTTCTCGGCCTTGGCCGCATCGGCGTCCCTGGCCTCGCGGTCCTTGGACTCGCCCTCGGCGCGCGCCCGGAGCATCGCCGCCGGGGCGACGCGCTCGAGCGGAAGCCCACGGCGGGCCGCCACGGACTCGGGCTGCTCGAGGTTCTTCAGCGCCTGCACCGTGGCGTGCACGATGTTGATGGCGTTGGACGAGCCCAGCGACTTGCTGAGGATGTCGTGGATCCCGGCGCAGTCGAGGACGGCGCGGACGGGACCGCCGGCGATGACCCCGGTACCGGGGGCGGCCGGTCGCAGGAAGACGACGCCCGCGGCGTCCTCGCCCTGCACGGTGTGCGGGATCGTGTTGCGGACGCGCGGCACCTTGAAGAAGTTCTTCTTGGCCTCCTCGGTCCCCTTGGCGATCGCCGCGGGCACCTCCTTGGCCTTGCCGTAGCCGACGCCCACGGTGCCGTCGCCGTCGCCCACCACGACGAGCGCGGTGAAGCTGAACCGGCGGCCGCCCTTGACGACCTTCGACACGCGGTTGATGGTCACCACGCGCTCGATGTACTGGCTCTTCTCCTCGCGACGGTTGTCGCGCCCACCCCGGCGGTCGCCGCGACCGCGGCGGTCCTCACGGCCCTCCGTGGAACCGCCCGTCGTGGCCGAGCCGGAGCTTCGGTCTCGCTGCTGTGCAGCCATATGTCTCTCCTTGAGCTCTCTACTCGGGGTCAGAGTTCCAGGCCGGCGTCGCGGGCACCGTCGGCGACGGCGGCCACGCGGCCGTGGTACTGGTTGCCGCCGCGGTCGAAGACCGCGGCCGTGACGCCCTTGGCCCTGGCACGCTCGGCCACGAGACGGCCGACCGTCCTGGCCTTCTCGACCTTCTCCGTCTCGGCGGAGCGCAGGTCGGCCTCGAGCGTGGACGCCGAGGCCAGCGTGACACCGGCCGTGTCGTCCACCAGCTGCGCGACCATGTGGCGCGAGCTGCGGGTGACGACGAGGCGCGGACGGGTGGCCGTGCCCTGCACGCGCTTGCGCACGCGCAGGTGGCGACGGGAGCGGGCGACCCGACGCCCCTTGCCCTTGATCGTGATCGCCATCGTTACTTACCAGCCTTTCCGACCTTGCGGCGGACCTGCTCGCCCTCGTACCGCACGCCCTTGCCCTTGTACGGCTCGGGGCGGCGGATCTTGCGGATGTTCGCGGCGGTCTCGCCGACGAGCTGCTTGTCGATGCCCGAGACCTTGATCTTGGTGGGCGACTCGACGGTGAACGTGATGCCCTCCGGCGGGGACACGACCACGGGGTGCGAGAACCCGAGGGCGAACTCGAGGTCCGAGCCCTTGGCGACGACACGGAAGCCCGTGCCGACGATCTCGAGGCCCTTGGTGTATCCGTCGGTCACGCCGGTCACCATGTTGGAGATCAGCGTGCGGGTCAGGCCGTGCAGCGAGCGCGACTCGCGCTCGTCGTCCGGACGCGAGACGACGATCGCGCCGTCGTCGTCGCGGGCGACGGTGATGGGCTCCTTGACCGTGTGCGACAGGGCGCCCTTGGGGCCCTTGACGGACACGGCGGCTCCGTCGATGGTGACGTCCACGCCCGTGGGCACGGCGACCGGGTACTTTCCGATGCGGCTCATACTGTCTCTTCCTTCCCGATCACCAGACGTAGGCGAGGACTTCCCCGCCCACGCCCTTGTCGCCGGCCTCGCGGTCCGTCAGCAGACCGGAGGAGGTGGACAGGATCGCCACACCGAGGCCGCCCAGCACGCGCGGCAGGTTCGTGGACTTCGCGTAGACGCGGAGCCCGGGCTTGGACACGCGCCGGACGCCCGCGAGCGAGCGCTCACGGTTGGGGCCGAACTTCAGGGCGAGCACGAGGGTCTTGCCGACCTCGGCGTCCTCGACCGTCGACCCGGCGATGTAGCCCTCGGCCTGCAGGATCTCGGCGATCGCGGCCTTGAGCTTCGAATAGGGCATGGACACCGACTCGTGGTAGGCCGAGTTGGCGTTGCGCAGACGCGTGAGCATGTCTGCGATGGGATCGGTCATCGTCATGGTGGGCAGCAGCCCTTCCTCGTCGCGGTTTCCGTCTCGGACCTGCGACGTCAGTGAATTACCAGCTGGACTTGGTGACGCCGGGGAGCTGGCCGGCAAGGGCCATCTCGCGCAGGCAGACGCGGCACAGGCCGAACTTGCGGTACACGGAGTGCGGACGTCCGCAGCGCTGGCACCGGGTGTAGGCACGCACCTTGAACTTCGGGGTGCGGGCGGCCTTCTGCTTGAGAGCGGTCTTGGCCACGGGATCAGTCCTCCTTGAAGGGGAAGCCGAGGCGCTTGAGCAGCGAGCGCCCCTGGTCGTCGTTGATGGCGGACGTGACCACGGTGATGTCCATGCCGCGGACCCGGTCGATGGCGTCCTGGTCGATCTCGTGGAACATCGACTGCTCGTTGAGACCGAAGGTGTAGTTGCCGTTCCGGTCGAACTGCTTGGGGCTCAGGCCCCGGAAGTCGCGGATACGCGGCAGCGCGATGGACAGCAGGCGGTCGAGGAACTCCCACATGCGGTCGCCGCGCAGCGTGACGTGCGCGCCGATCGGCATGCCCTCGCGCAGCTTGAACTGCGCGATCGAGCGCCGCGCCTTCGTCACCTGGGGCTTCTGACCGGTGATGAGGGTGAGGTCGCGGACCGCACCCTCGATGAGCTTGGAGTCGCGTGCCGCGTCACCGACACCCATGTTCACGACGACCTTGACGAGGCCCGGAATCTGGCTGACGTTCTCGTACCCGAACTCCTCGAGGAGCCCCGCCTTGACCTCGGAGCGGTACTGCTCCTTGAGGCGCGGGGGGACGACGGTGGTGGTCTCGGTCATGTCAGACGTCCTTACCGGAGCGCTTGGCCACGCGGACCCGCACGTCGCGGGTCCGTCCGTCGCGCTCCACCTGCTCGGTGCGGTACCCCACGCGGGTGCCCTTCTTGGTCTCCGGGTCCACCAGCATCACGTTGCTCACGTGGATCGGGGCCTCGATCGTCTCGATGCCGCCGCTGGTGCCGCCGGAGGAGGACTGGCCGACCTTGGTGTGCCGGGTGACGCGCTGGACACCCTCGACGATCAGGCGGTCCTTCGCGACGTCGACCTTGAGCACACGGCCCTGCTTGCCCTTGTCACGACCGGCGATGACGACCACCAGGTCGCCCTTCTTGATCTTCGCCATCACAGCACCTCCGGCGCCAGGGAAATGATTCGCATGTACTTCTTGTCGCGCAGCTCGCGGCCGACCGGGCCGAAGATGCGGGTGCCCCGCGGGTCGCCGTCGGCCTTGAGGATGACGGCCGCGTTCTCGTCGAAGCGGATGTAGCTGCCGTCGGGGCGGCGGCGCTCCTTGCGGGTGCGGACGATGACCGCCTTGACGATGTCGCCCTTCTTCACGTTGCCGCCAGGGATCGCGTCCTTGACGGTGGCGACGATGACGTCGCCGATGCCGGCGTAGCGTCGGCCCGAGCCACCGAGCACACGGATGCAGAGGATCTCCTTCGCACCCGTGTTGTCGGCGACCTTGAGCCGCGACTCCTGCTGGATCATTCTTTACTCCTGTCGTCGTGCCGGTTCTCGCCGGCGGGCGAGCCTGGCCGAACGGATGTGATGGTGGGTCGAGCTGCCCGCGTCAGCGGGCCTTCTCGATGATCTCGGTGACGCGGTAGCGCTTGGTGGCGGACATCGGCCGGGTCTCCATGATCCGGACCAGGTCGCCGACGCCGACCTCGTTGTTCTCGTCGTGCGCCTTCACCCGCTCGGAGCGGCGCAGGACCTTGCCGTAGAGCGCGTGCTTGACGCGGTCCTCGACCTCGACGACGACGGTCTTGTCCATCTTGTCCGACACGACGTAGCCGCGACGGGACTTGCGGTAGTTGCGCTCGTCCGTCGTCGTCGCCGTGGTGGCGGCGCTGGGGTTCTCGCTCATGTCGTCCTTCACTTCTTCTTCGTGGTCTCGGCCGGGGCGGGCGCGGTGCGCAGCCCGAGCTCGCGCTCACGCGCGATCGTGTAGATGCGCGCGATGTCCCGCTTGACCGCCTTGAGCCGCCCGTGGTCCTCGAGCTGGCCCGTGGCCGAGGAGAACCGGAGGTTGAACAGCTCGGTCTTGGCCTCCGCCAGCTTTTCGGCGAGCACGGAGTCGTCCATCTCGTCGAGCTCGATCGGCGTCAGACCCTTCGATCCGATGGCCATCAGCCCTCACCACCTTCACGCACGACGAATCGCGTCTTCATCGGGAGCTTGTGCTGCGCACGGGACAGGGCCTCGCGGGCCAGGTCCTCGGGGACGCCGGCGAGCTCGAACATCACTCGACCCGGCTTGACGTTGGACACCCACCACTCGACGGAGCCCTTGCCGGAACCCATGCGGGTCTCGGCCGGCTTCTTCGTCAGCGGGCGGTCCGGGAAGATGTTCACCCACACCTTGCCGCCACGCTTGACGTGACGGGTCATGGCGATACGGGCCGCCTCGATCTGCCTGTTGGTGACGTAGGCGTGCTCGAGCGCCTGGATGCCGTAGTCGCCGAACGAGATGGTGGTGCCACCCGTCGCCATTCCCCGGCGTCCGGGGTGGTGCTGCTTGCGGTGCTTGGTCCGCCTGGGGATGAGCATGCTCAGGCCTCCGTCGTGGGCGTAGCGGGCGCCGCGGGGGCGCCCTCGGTGGCGGCCGGGGCCGGCCGCGAGTCCCGACGCGGACCACGGCCACCGCCGCGTCCCTGGCGGGGACCGCGCTGGGAGCCGGCGTCGGCCTCCTGACGGGCGTACTCCTTCTCGGTGACGTCGCCCTTGTAGATCCAGACCTTGACGCCGATGCGGCCGAAGGTCGTGCGGGCCTCGAAGAAGCCGTAGTCGATGTTCGCGCGCAGGGTGTGCAGCGGCACGCGGCCCTCGCGGTAGAACTCCGAGCGGGACATCTCGGCGCCGCCGAGGCGTCCGCCGCACTGCACGCGGATGCCCTTGGCGCCGGCGCGCTGCGCGGACTGCATGCCCTTGCGCATGGCGCGGCGGAACGAGACACGCGAGGCGAGCTGCTCGGCGATGCCCTGGGCGACCAGCTGCGCGTCCATCTCGGGGTTCTTCACCTCGAGGATGTTGAGCTGGACCTGCTTGCCCGTGAGCTTCTCGAGGTCGCCGCGCAGGCGGTCGGCCTCGGCGCCGCGGCGGCCGATGACGATGCCCGGACGCGCGGTGTGCAGGTCGATGCGCACGCGGTCACGGGTGCGCTCGATGTCCACCTTGGAGATGCCGGCGCGCTCGAGGCCCTTCGACATGAGCTTGCGCACCTCGACGTCCTCGCGGACGTAGTCGCGGTAGCGCTGCCCCTCCTTGGTGGAGTCGGCGAACCACCGCGAACGGTGGTCGGTGGTGATGCCGAGCCGGAAACCGGTCGGGTTGACCTTCTGACCCACTAGTTGGTCCCTCCCTTGCTTCCGGCGCCCGCGGGCACCTCGGACTCGTCGCCGACGACGACGGTGATGTGGCTCGTCCGCTTGAGGATCCGAGCGGCACGCCCCTGGGCGCGCGGCCGGAACCGCTTCATCGTCGGACCCTCGTCGACGTACGCCTCGAGGACGCGGAGCTCGCTCGCGTCGAAGCGCTCGCCGTCGCGGTCGGCCATCACACGTGCGTTGGCCATCGCGGACTCGAGCACCTTGCGGACGGTCTCCGCCGCCGCCTGGGGGGCGAACCGGAGCACGTCCACGGCCTCCTCGGCGCGCTTGCCGCGGACGACGTCCACGATCCGGCGTGCCTTCATGGGCGTCACGCGAACGAATCGCGCCTGCGCCTTGGCTTCCATGTCTCTGCCTTACCTCTGCTGGTCGTCGGGCGCGCGCCTCAGCGGCGGCGGCCCTTCCGGTCGTCCTTGTCGTGCCCGCGGTAGGTGCGCGTCGGGGCGAACTCCCCGAGCTTGTGACCGACCATCGCCTCGGTGACGAACACCGGGACGTGCTTGCGGCCGTCGTGCACGGCGAAGGTGTGGCCCAGGAAGTCGGGCGTGATGACCGACCGGCGGGACCAGGTCTTGATGACGTTCTTGGCGCCCTTCTCGTTGGCGACGTCCACCTTCTTCTGCAGGTGGTCGTCGACGAAGGGGCCCTTCTTCAGGCTGCGTGGCATCTCGTCAGTGCTCCTTGGCTCAGCGCTTCTTGCCGGTCCGGCGACGACGCACGATCAGCTTGTCGCTGGGCTTGTTGGGACGGCGGGTGCGACCCTCCGGCTTGCCCCACGGGCTCACCGGGTGGCGACCACCGGAGGTCTTGCCCTCACCACCACCGTGCGGGTGGTCGACGGGGTTCATGACGACACCGCGGACGGTGGGACGCTTGCCCTTCCAGCGCATGCGGCCGGCCTTGCCCCAGCTGATGTTGGACTGCTCGGCGTTGCCGACCTCCCCGATCGTGGCGCGGCAGCGGATGTCGACCTGACGGATCTCGCCGGACGGCATGCGCAGCGAGGCGTAGATCCCCTCCTTGGCGAGCAGCTGGACCGACGAGCCGGCCGAGCGCGCGATCTTCGCGCCGCCGCCGGGGCGGAGCTCGATCGCGTGCACCGTGGTGCCGACCGGGATGTTGCGCAGCTGCATGGAGCTGCCGGGCTTGATGTCCGCGCCCGGGCCCGACTCGACGAGGTCGCCCTGCGACAGGCGGGTCGGCGCGAGGATGTAGCGCTTGTCGCCGTCCGCGTAGTGGAGCAGCGCGATGCGCGCCGTCCGGTTCGGGTCGTACTCGATGTGCGCGACCTTGGCGGGCACGCCGTCCTTGTCGTGGCGACGGAAGTCGATGACCCGGTAGGCGCGCTTGTGGCCGCCACCCTTGTGCCGGGTGGTGATCTTGCCCGAGGAGTTGCGTCCCCCGGACTTGCTCAGCGGGCGGACGAGCGACTTCTCCGGAGTGGAGCGCGTGATCTCGACGAAGTCGGCCACGCTGGAGCCGCGACGGCCCGGCGTGGTCGGCTTGTACTTACGGATTCCCATGTTCTGGTTCCCTCGATCCCAATCCGACCGGCGGTCAGCCGGCCACCTCACCGAAGATGTCGATGGTCCCGGACCGCAGGGTGACGATGGCGCGCTTGGTGTCCTTGCGCTTGCCCGTGCCGGTCCGCGTCCGGCGCGTCTTGCCCTTGCGGTTGATCGTGTTGACCGCGCTGACCTTCACGTCGAAGATCTGCTCGATCGCCTGCTTGATCTCGGTCTTGTTCGAGCGGGGGTCCACCTCGAAGGTGTACTTCCCCTGGTCGATGAGGTTGTAGCTCTTCTCCGACACGATGGGCCGGACGATGATGTCGCGCGGGTTCTTGACGGTCTCGAGGCTCACTTCGACTCCTCCTCGTCCGCGCGCCCGCCGACGAGGACGTCGAGTGCCGCGGAGGTGAACACGACGTCGTCGTTGACGAGGACGTCGTACGTGTTGAGCTGGTCGACCCACAGCACGTGGACCTCGGCGAGGTTGCGCACGGAGAGCGCGGCGACCTCGTCGGAGCGCGTGAGCACCACGAGGGCGCGACGCGTGCCGGTCAGGCCGGCGATGGTGGCTCGCGCGGCGGAGGTCGACGGGGTGTCGCCCTCGACGAGCGAGGAGACCACGTGGACGCGGCCGGCACGGGCGCGGTCGGACAGGGCGCCGCGCAGGGCGGCGGCCTTCATCTTCTTCGGGGTGCGCTGGCTGTAGTCGCGCGGCTGCGGGCCGTGGACGACGCCACCGCCGGCGAACTGCGGCGCGCGGATCGAACCCTGGCGGGCGCGACCGGTGCCCTTCTGCTTGTAGGGCTTCTTGCCACCGCCGCGGACGTCGCCGCGGGTCTTGGTGGCGTGCGTGCCCTGGCGGGCCGCCGCGAGCTGGGCGACGACGACCTGGTGCATGAGGGCCGTGTTGGCCTGGACGTCGAAGACCTCGGCCGGGAGGTCCGCGGTGCCGGTCTTCTTGCCGGTGGCGTCGTGGACGTCGATCGCGGTCATGGTCAGGCCCCCTTCGCGGCGGAGCGGACGACGACGAGGCCGCCCTTCGGGCCGGGGACCGCGCCGGCGATGAGCAGCACGCCGTGCTCGAGGTCCACGGCGTGGACGGTGAGGTTCTGGACGGTGCGACGGGCGACACCCATGCGGCCGGCCATCTTCTGGCCGCGGAACACGCGGCCGGGGGTCGCGGCACCGCCGATCGAGCCGGGCTTGCGGTGGTTGCGGTGCGCACCGTGCGAGGCGGAGACACCGGCGAAGCCGTGCCGCTTCATGACGCCGGCGAGGCCCTTGCCCTTGGTGGTGCCGACGACGTCGACGCGCTGGCCGGTCTCGAAGGTGGAGCCGTCGAGCTCCTGACCGACCGTGTACTCCTCGGCGTCGGCCGTGCGGAGCTCGGTGACGTGGCGGCGCGGGGTGACGCCGGCGGCGTCGAAGCGCTTGCGCAGCGGCTGGGTCACGCGTCGCGGGTCGATCTCGCCGTACGCGATCTGGACGGCGGTGTAGCCGTCGCGCTCCGGCGTGCGGATCTGGGTCACGACGTTGGTGTCCACCTTGACGGCGGTCACGGGGACGAGGAGCCCGTCCTCGTCCCACACCTGGGTCATGCCGAGCTTGGTGCCGAGGAGACCCTTGACGGTGGCCCCGGCGGTCTGCTGGGAAGTGGTGGTCATGGCGTCGGTCCTCAGAGCTTGATCTCGATGTTGACGTCCGCGGGCAGGTCGAGACGCATGAGCGAGTCGACGGCCTTCGGCGTCGGGTCGATGATGTCGATGAGCCGCTTGTGCGTGCGCATCTCGAAGTGGTCGCGGCTGTCCTTGTACTTGTGGGGCGACCGGATGACGACGAAGACGTTCTTCTCCGTCGGCAGCGGCACCGGGCCCACGACCGTCGCACCAGCGCGCGTCACCGTGTCGACGATCTTGCGCGCCGAGCTGTCGATGACCTCGTGGTCGTAGGACTTGAGCCGGATGCGGATCTTCTGTCCCGCCATGGCGTCGTCATACCTCTCTCGTACCCTTGCTTCGGCCGACCCCCGCGCCCGGGCGTGTCGCGTTCTGCGCACGTCCGGCCCGAGCGACCCTTGTGGGCCTGACCGTTGGATGCTTGCCGTCGCGGGCCTCCCGCCCACGCCCCGCCCCCACGAACGATGTCCGTGACGGCCGGCCTGCGGCTGACCGGGCTGACCCGGGCTCCGCAACGTCTGCCCGCCGCTGGTTGGAGTGCCTGCGGCGGTCGGCACGCGCACGAGCGCGCACCGGTGTCCGGCCGTCAACGTTACCAGCGCCGACCCGCAGGTCGGAAGCCCGGGCGGGTGCTCGGCCGTGTGAGGCTCCGCACCCGGTGCGCCGGCGGCGGCCCTGCGGCGCCGATCCCCCGTGGCCCACCTCGCCCGGTGTGCGTCGAGGTGGACCCGTGGCCCTCGACCTGGACCGTGCCGCGGTCCAGCTCGGCAGAGCGCGGTCCGGCTCGGCAGTCACCGGTCCAGCTCGGCAGAGCGCGGTCCGGCTCGGCAGCCATCGGTCCAGCTCGGCAGAGCGCGGTCCAACTCGGCAGCGTGCGGTCCAGGCCGCGCCTCCACCGTCCGCGCACGCTCTGCGGGCATGCGGAAGGGCCCGCCACCCGGAGGGGTGGCGGGCCCTGCCCTGCTACCGGCGCGTGCCGGCTGCGATCACTTGAGGATCTTGACGACCCGGCCCGAGCCGACGGTGCGGCCACCCTCGCGGATGGCGAAGCCGAGGCCCTCCTCCATGGCGATGGGCTGGATGAGGTCGACCGTCATCTCCGTGTTGTCGCCGGGCATGACCATCTCGGTGCCCTCGGGCAGCTGGATGACGCCGGTGACGTCGGTGGTGCGGAAGTAGAACTGCGGGCGGTAGTTCGAGTAGAAGGGGTTGTGACGACCACCCTCGTCCTTGCCCAGGATGTAGACCTGCGCCTCGAACTGCGTGTGCGGCGTGATCGACCCGGGCTTGCAGACGACCTGGCCACGCTCGACGTCCTCGCGCTTGGTGCCGCGCAGGAGGAGGCCGACGTTCTCGCCGGCGTCGGCGGTGTCGAGCAGCTTGCGGAACATCTCGATGCCCGTGACCGTCGTGGTCTGCTTCTGCTCCTGGATGCCGACGATCTCGACGTCCTCGTTGACCTTGAGCTGGCCACGCTCGACACGACCGGTGACGACCGTGCCACGACCGGTGATCGTGAAGACGTCCTCGATCGGCATGAGGAAGGGCTTCTCGATGTCACGGACCGGGTCCGGGACGTTCTCGTCGACGGCGGCCATGAGGTCCTGCACCGACTTGACCCACTGCTCGTCGCCCTCGAGCGCCTTGAGCGCCGAGACGCGCACCACGGGGGCGTCGTCGCCGGGGAACTCCTGGTCCGTGAGGAGCTCGCGGACCTCCATCTCGACGAGCTCGAGGAGGTCCTCGTCGTCGACCATGTCGGACTTGTTGAGCGCCACGAGGAGGTAGGGCACGCCGACCTGACGGGCGAGCAGCACGTGCTCGCGGGTCTGGGCCATCGGGCCGTCGGTCGCCGCGACCACGAGGATCGCGCCGTCCATCTGCGCAGCACCGGTGATCATGTTCTTCACGTAGTCGGCGTGACCAGGGGCGTCGACGTGCGCGTAGTGGCGCTTCTCCGTCTGGTACTCGACGTGGGAGACGTTGATCGTGATGCCGCGCTGACGCTCCTCGGGAGCGTTGTCGACCTGATCGAACGGCGTGAAGTCGTTGAGGTCGGGGTACTGGTCCGCCAGAACCTTCGAGATCGCCGCGGTCAGCGTCGTCTTGCCGTGGTCGACGTGACCGATCGTGCCGATGTTGACGTGCGGCTTGGTCCGCTCGAACTTGGCCTTAGCCACTGTGGTGTCCTCCTGGGACTCGGGTAGTTGTCTGTCTGGCGAGAACCGGATGCCCACGCCAGGGGCAGATGGATCCTACGGGTCGGTTGGGATTGGTGCTGGGGTGCGGCCCGTGGGACCTACTCGCCCCGGGTCTTCTTGATGATCTCCTCAGCGACGTTCCGAGGAACCTCGGCGTAGCTGTGGAACTGCATCGAGTACACCGCGCGGCCCTGGGTCTTCGACCGAAGGTCACCGACGTACCCGAACATCTCGGAGAGCGGCACGAGCGCCCGGACGACCTTGACGCCGGTGGCGTCCTCCATCGACTGGATCATGCCACGCCGCGAGTTGATGTCGCCGACGACGTCGCCCATGTACTCCGCGGGCGTACGCACCTCGACGTCCATCGTCGGCTCGAGAAGGACGGGGTCCGCCTTCTTCACGCCCTCCTTGAGGACCATCGAGCCGGCAATCTTGAAGGCCATCTCCGAGGAGTCGACGTCGTGGTACGCGCCGTCCAGGAGGGTGGCCTTGATGCCGACCAGCGGGTAGCCCGCGACGACACCGCCCTGCATCGCGTCCTGGATACCGGCGTCGACCGACGGGATGTACTCCCGCGGCACACGGCCACCCGTGACGGCGTTGGAGAACTCGTAGAGCTCCCCGTCCTCGGTGTCCAGCGGCTCGAAGGACACCTGGACCTTCGCGAACTGGCCGGAGCCACCGGTCTGCTTCTTGTGCGTGTAGTCGACCTTCTCCACCGCGCGGCGGATGGTCTCGCGGTAGGCGACCATCGGCGCACCGACGTTGGCCTCCACGCGGAACTCGCGCTTCATGCGGTCGACGAGGATGTCGAGGTGCAGCTCGCCCATGCCGCCGATGACCGTCTGACCGGTGTCGTCGTCGAGGCGGACCGTGAACGTCGGGTCCTCCTCGGCGAGCTTCTGGATCGCCGTGCCCAGCTTCTCCTGGTCACCCTTGGTCTTCGGCTCGATCGCCACGTGGATGACCGGCTCCGGGAAGCTCATGGACTCGAGCACGACCGGGTCGTTCATGTCGGAGAGCGTGTCGCCCGTCGTCGTGTCCTTCAGACCGATGACGGCGTAGATGTGGCCGGCACCGATCTCCTCGACCGGGTTCTCCTTGTTGGCGTGCATCTGGAAGATCTTCCCGATGCGCTCCTTCTTGCCCTTGGTCGAGTTGAGCACCGCGGACCCGGACTTGATCGTCCCCGAGTACACCCGGATGTAGGTGAGCCGGCCGAAGAACGGGTGGACGGCGATCTTGAACGCGAGGGCGGAGAACGGCTCCGTGGAGTCCGCGTGCCGCTCGATGACGACGTTCTCGTCCTTGGGGTCGACGCCCGGGATCGCCGGGACGTCGAGCGGGCTGGGGAGGTAGTCGACGACCGCGTCGAGCATCGGCTGCACGCCGCGGTTCTTGAAGGCCGAGCCGCACAGGACCGGGTAGACCTCCGAGCTGACCGTCAGCTTGCGGATGCCCGCCTTGATCTCCTCGACCGTCAGCTCCTCGCCCTCGAAGTACTTCTCCATGAGGGCCTCGTCGGCCTCGGCCACCGTCTCGATGAGCTGGGTGCGGTACTCCTCCGCGCGCTCCTTGAGGTCGGCCGGGATCTCGTTCACCTCGTACTTGGCGCCGAGCGTCGTGTCGCCCTTGGAGTCCGCGGGCCACACCAGGGCGCGCATCTGGACGAGGTCCACGACACCGGTGAAGTCGTTCTCCGCGCCGATCGGCAGCTGGAGCACGAGCGGCTTCGCGCCGAGGCGCTTGACGATCGTGTCGACGGTGAAGTAGAAGTCCGCGCCGAGCTTGTCCATCTTGTTGACGAAGCAGATGCGGGGGACGTCGTACTTGTCCGCCTGGCGCCACACGGTCTCCGACTGGGGCTCGACACCCTCCTTGCCGTCGAAGACGGCGACCGCACCGTCGAGGACGCGCAGCGAGCGCTCGACCTCGACCGTGAAGTCGACGTGCCCCGGGGTGTCGATGATGTTGATCTGGTTGGTCTCCCAGAAGCACGTCACGGCGGCGGACGTGATGGTGATGCCGCGCTCCTGCTCCTGGTCCATCCAGTCGGTCGTCGACGCGCCGTCGTGGGTCTCACCGAGCTTGTGGTTGACGCCCGTGTAGAACAGGATCCGCTCGGTCGTCGTCGTCTTGCCGGCGTCGATGTGCGCCATGATGCCGATGTTGCGGACCTTCGTGAGGTCGGTCATGACGTCAGTTGCCACGTCGGGTTTCTCCTCGTGAGTCTCGGTGTCGGTCGGATGCGGGGCGCGGCCGGACGTGCCGGCCGCGCTCGATCACCAGCGGTAGTGCGCGAAGGCGCGGTTGGCCTCGGCCATCTTGTGGATGTCCTCGCGGCGCTTGACCGCGGCACCGAGCCCGTTCGAGGCGTCGAGGATCTCGTTCATCAGGCGCTCGGTCATCGTCTTCTCGCGGCGGGCGCGCGCGTAGTCGACGAGCCAGCGCAGCGCCAGCGTGGTGGACCGGGAGGGACGGACCTCGACCGGCACCTGGTAGGTGGAGCCACCCACGCGGCGCGAACGGACCTCGAGCGAGGGCCGCACGTTGTCCAGGGCGCGCTTGAGGACGGCCGTCGGGTCGCCCTCGGTCTTCCCGCGGACGCCCTCGAGGGCGCCGTAGACGATCCGCTCGGCGGTGGACTTCTTGCCGTCCAGCAGCACGCGGTTGACGAGCTGGGTGACGATCGTCGAGCCGTAGACCGGGTCGACGACGACGGGACGCTTCGGGGCAGGACCCTTGCGAGGCATTACTTCTTCTCCTTCTTGGCGCCGTAGCGGCTCCGGGCCTGCTTGCGGTTCTTCACGCCCTGCGTGTCGAGCGCGCCGCGCACGATCTTGTAGCGGACACCGGGCAGGTCCTTCACACGACCGCCGCGCACGAGCACCATCGAGTGCTCCTGGAGGTTGTGCCCGACGCCCGGGATGTAGGCGGTGACCTCGATGCCGCTCGAGAGACGGACGCGCGCCACCTTCCGCAGTGCCGAGTTCGGCTTCTTCGGGGTGGTCGTGTACACGCGGGTGCACACGCCACGACGCTGCGGGCTCCCCTTGAGGGCCGGCGTGCTCGAGGAGCTCGACTTGACCGACCGGCCCTTGCGGACCAGCTGCTGGATCGTGGGCACTACTTCTCCGTCTCGTTGCTGCAATCGGTGCGACTGCCTCGGATCGATCTGATCTCTGCACCCCGCGCTCGGGCGTGGCGCACCTGCGTGACGCCGACCGGCCCCGGAGGGCCGTGGTGACGTCGCGGGCGGTCCGCCTCTGGTCGTCCGCCGCCGGCCGCTGGTCGAGGACCGGGGCAGGTGACGTGCGCGCAAGGGCCCGATCGGTCCGGGCACCGCCGTCCAGAGTAGCGGCCGCCAGTTTCTGGCGTCAAAGGACCGGGGTCGCCGAAGTGGTGTGATGTGACACGTCGACGCCTTCCGGGGCGCCGCCGGCCCCGACGGCGGTGCGTCGGGGCCGGCGGCAGGGTGCTGCGGACGGGGGAGCGCCGCTCCCCCGTGGTCAGCGGAACTCGGGGTAGGTCTCGCCGCCGTAGGCGGAGAAGTCGATGTCGTCCAGCAGCACGGGCTCGCCCGCACGGCTGCCGACGAAGTCGAGCTCGGAGTAACCCAGCTCGGTGAAGGCCATCTGACGCGCCTCCTCGGTGGGCTCCACGACGACGTCGTGGTAGCGCGGCAGACCCGTCCCCGCGGGGATGAGCTTGCCGAGGATGACGTTCTCCTTCAGGCCGAGCAGCGGGTCGCGACGGCCGCTCATCGCCGCCTCGGTGAGCACCTTGGTGGTCTCCTGGAAGGAGGCCGCAGAGAGCCACGAGTCGGTCGCGAGCGACGCCTTGGTGATGCCCATGAGCTCGGGCCGGCCGGCTGCCGGCTTCCCGCCCTCGGAGACGACGCGACGGTTCTCGTCGTTGAACGCGGTCCGGTCGATGAGCTCGCCCGGCAGCAGCCGGGTCTCGCCCGAGTCCAGCACGGTCACGCGACGCAGCATCTGCCGCACGATGACCTCGATGTGCTTGTCGTGGATGTCCACGCCCTGCGAGCGGTAGACCTCCTGGACCTGCGCGACGAGGTGCTCCTGGGTCCGGCGCGGGCCCAGGATGCGCAGCACGGCCTTCGGGTCGACCGCGCCGAACACCAGCTGGTCGCCGACGGCGATGTGCTGCCCGTCCTCGACGAGGAGGCGCGACCGCTTGGACACGGGGTAGACCACGTCCTCCTGACCGTCGTCACGGGTGACGCGGAGCGAGCGCCCCTTGTCGGTGTCCTCGACGGTCACGCGGCCGGCGGCCTCGGAGATCGGGGCCTCACCCTTGGGGGTGCGGGCCTCGAAGAGCTCCTGGACACGGGGCAGACCCTGGGTGATGTCGTCCGCCGACGCCGCACCACCGGTGTGGAAGGTGCGCATCGTCAGCTGGGTACCGGGCTCGCCGATCGACTGCGCCGCGATGATGCCGACGGCCTCGCCGATGTCCACGAGCTTGCCCGTGGCCAGCGACCGGCCGTAGCACTTCTGGCAGGTCCCGACCCTCGACTCGCACGTGAGCACGGACCGGACCTTGACCTCGGTGACGCCGGCGGCGACGAGCTGGTCGATGAGCACGTCACCGACGTCGTCGCCCGCCGAGGCCAGCACGGTGCCCTCGGCGTCGACGACGTCGGCCGCCAGGGACCGGGCGTACGCCGAGGTCTCGACGCTCTCGTCGAGGACGATGCCCTCCCCCGACGCCGACGGGACGCCGATCGTCACGGGCAGCCCGCCACGGGTCCCGCAGTCGGCCTCACGGACGATGACGTCCTGCGAGACGTCGACGAGACGACGCGTGAGGTAGCCCGAGTCCGCGGTGCGCAGCGCGGTGTCCGCAAGACCCTTGCGCGCACCGTGGGTGGCGATGAAGTACTCGAGGACGGACAGGCCCTCGCGGTAGTTCGACTTGATCGGGCGCGGGATGATCTCGCCCTTCGGGTCGGCCACGAGACCGCGCATGCCGGCGATCTGACGGACCTGCATCCAGTTGCCTCGCGCACCCGAGGACACCATGCGGAACACGGTGTTGTCCTTGGGGAAGTTCGCGCGCATGGCGTCGGCGACCGCGTCGGTGGCCTCGCCCCAGATGTCGATCAGCTCCTGGCGCCGCTCGTCGTCGGTGATCAGACCCATGTCGTACTGGTCCTGGATCGCCTCGGCCTTGCGCTCGTGCTCCTCGAGGATCCCCGCCTTGGCCTCGGGGGCCACGACGTCGGAGATCGCGATGGTCACGCCCGAGCGGGACGCCCAGCGGAAGCCCGCCTCCTTGAGCGCGTCGAGGCTCGCGGCCACGTCGACCTTGGGGTACCGCTCCGCCAGGTCGTTGACCAGGCGGCCGAGCCGCTTCTTGTCCACGACCTCGTCGATGAACGGGTAGTCCACCGGCAGCAGCTCGTTGAACAGCGTGCGACCGAGTGTGGTGCGCAGCACGACGGGCTCGCCGGCGGCGGCGCTCGCGGCCTGCTCGTGCCCCTCGGGCAGGACCAGGTCGGTGAACCGGATCGAGATCTTCGCGCCGAGATCGAGCTCGCCGTTGTCCATCGCGAGGATGGCCTCGGACACCGAGGAGAAGTACCGGTCTGCGCCGGTGCCCTCGTCGAGCTCGGTCGTGAGGTGGAACAGGCCGATGATCATGTCCTGGCTGGGCATGGTCACCGGACGGCCGTCCGACGGCTTGAGGATGTTGTTGCTCGAGAGCATGAGGATCCGCGCCTCGGCCTGCGACTCGGCCGACAGCGGCAGGTGGACCGCCATCTGGTCGCCGTCGAAGTCCGCGTTGAACGCGCCGCACACGAGGGGGTGGAGCTGGATCGCCTTGCCCTCGACGAGCTGCGGCTCGAACGCCTGGATACCGAGGCGGTGCAGGGTCGGCGCGCGGTTGAGCAGCACGGGGTGCTCACGGATGACCTCGTCGAGGACGTCCCACACCTGCGTGCGCTGGCGCTCGACCATGCGCTTGGCCGCCTTGATGTTCTGGGCGTGGTTGAGCTCGACCAGCCGCTTCATGACGAACGGCTTGAACAACTCGAGCGCCATCTGCTTGGGCAGACCGCACTGGTGGAGCTTCAGCGTCGGGCCGACGACGATGACGCTGCGGCCCGAGTAGTCCACGCGCTTGCCGAGCAGGTTCTGCCGGAACCGGCCCTGCTTGCCCTTGAGCATGTCGGAGATCGACTTCAGCGCACGGTTGCCGGGGCCCGTGACCGGGCGGCCGCGACGGCCGTTGTCGAAGAGCGCGTCCACCGACTCCTGGAGCATGCGCTTCTCGTTGTTGACGATGATCTCCGGCGCGCCCAGGTCGAGCAGCCGCTTGAGGCGGTTGTTCCGGTTGATGACGCGGCGGTAGAGGTCGTTGAGGTCCGACGTGGCGAACCGGCCGCCGTCGAGCTGGACCATGGGACGCAGGTCCGGCGGGATGACCGGCACGCAGTCGAGCACCATGCCCAGCGGCGAGTTGCCGGTGGTGAGGAACGCGTTGACGACCTTGAGGCGCTTGAGCGCGCGGGTCTTGCGCTGACCGGTGCCGGTCGCGATGGTCTCGCGCAGCGACTCGGCCTCGGCCTCGAGGTCGAAGGTCTCCAGGCGCTTCTGGATCGCCGTGGCGCCCATCGAGCCCTTGAAGTAGATGCCGAAGCGGGCGTTCATCTCGCGGTAGAGCGACTCGTCGCCCTCGAGGTCGCCGACCGAGAGCGCCTTGAAGCGGTCCCAGACCTTCTCGAGCCGCTCGATCTCGCCGTCGCCCTTGCGCCGGATCTGGTTCGCCTCGCGCTCGGCCGACTTGCGGACCTTGTCGCGGGCCGCGGAGTCCGTGCCGGCGGCCTCGAGCTCGGCCAGGTCGGCCTCGAGCTTCTGCAGGCGCTGCTCGACCGCGAGGTCGCGCGCCTTGCTCAGCTCGGACTTCTCCAGGTCGATCTCGTTCTGGAGGGTGCTCTGGTCCTCGTGCCGGCCGTCCTCGTCGACCTCGGTGATCATGTACGCCGCGAAGTAGATGACCTTCTCGAGGTCCTTCGGGGCGAGGTCGAGGAGGTAGCCCAGGCGCGACGGGACGCCCTTGAAGTACCAGATGTGCGTGACCGGGGCCGCCAGCTCGATGTGGCCCATCCGCTCGCGGCGGACCTTCGAGCGGGTGACCTCGACGCCGCAGCGCTCACAGATGATGCCCTTGTAGCGCACGCGCTTGTACTTGCCGCAGTTGCACTCCCAGTCCCGGGTGGGACCGAAGATCTTCTCGCAGAACAGGCCGTCCTTCTCCGGCTTGAGCGTGCGGTAGTTGATCGTCTCCGGCTTCTTGACCTCGCCGTGCGACCACTCGCGCACATCGCCGGCGGTGGCCAGGGAGATGTGGAGCTGGTCAAACAGATTGACGTCGAGCAACGTGTCCTACTTCCTTCGTTCAGGTAGCGCTCGTGTTCGAATGCCGCTGCGCGGCGGGTCAGAGCTCGTCGACGCTCGAGGCGTCCGGGCGGCGGGAGAGGTCGATGCCCAGCTCCTCGGCCGCGCGGTACACCTCGTCGTCGGAGTCCTTGAGGTCGATGAGCGTCCCGGAGGAGTCCAGGGCCTCGACGTTCAGGCACAGCGAGCGCATCTCCTGGATGAGCACACGGAACGACTCCGGGATGCCCGGCTCGGGGATGTTCTCGCCCTTGACGATGGCCTCGTAGACCTTCACGCGTCCCGTGACGTCGTCGGACTTGATGGTCAGCAGCTCCTGCAGGGCGTGCGCGGCGCCGTACGCCTCGAGCGCCCACACCTCCATCTCGCCGAACCGCTGGCCGCCGAACTGGGCCTTACCGCCCAGGGGCTGCTGCGTGATCATCGAGTACGGACCGGTCGACCGGGCGTGGATCTTGTCGTCGACCAGGTGGTGCAGCTTGAGGATGTACATGTAGCCGACCGAGATCGGGTGCGGGAACGGCTCGCCCGACCGGCCGTCGAACAGCTGCGCCTTGCCGTCTGCCCCGACCACGCGGTCGCCGTCGCGGCCCACCAGGGTGTGCCCGAGGATGCCCTCGAGCTCGTCCTGCTGCAGGCCGTCGAACACCGGTGTCGCCACGGTCGAGCCGGGCTCGGCGCGGTGCACGTGCTCGGGCAGGTTCTTCGTCCACTCCTCGGCCGCCTTGACGGCCTCGGTGATGTCCCAGCCGTTGGCCGCGGCCCAGCCCAGGTGGAGCTCGAGGACCTGGCCCACGTTCATGCGGCCGGGGACGCCGAGCGGGTTGAGGATGACGTCGACCGGGGTGCCGTCGGGCAGGAACGGCATGTCCTCGACGGGCAGGATCTTGGAGATGACGCCCTTGTTGCCGTGCCGGCCGGCGAGCTTGTCGCCGTCGGTGATCTTGCGGCGCTGCGCGATGTAGACGCGCACCTGCTGCTTGACGCCCGGGGGCAGCTCGTCGTCGTCCTCGGTGAACTCCCGCACGCCGATGACGATGCCGGACTCGCCGTGGGGCACCTTGAGCGAGGTGTCGCGCACCTCGCGCGCCTTCTCGCCGAAGATCGCGCGCAGGAGTCGCTCCTCGGACGTCAGCTCGGTCTCGCCCTTGGGCGTGACCTTGCCGACGAGGACGTCACCGGCGCTGACCTCGGCACCGATGCGGATGATGCCGCGCTCGTCGAGGTCCGCGAGGATCTCCTCGGAGACGTTGGGGAGGTCACGGGTGATCTCCTCGGCGCCGAGCTTGGTCTCGCGGGCGTCGACCTCGTGCTCCTCGATGTGGATCGAGGTGAGCATGTCGTCGGTGACGACACGCTGCGACATGATGATCGCGTCCTCGTAGTTGTAGCCCTCCCAGGACATGAACGCGACGAGGAGGTTGCGGCCGAGCGCGAGCTCGCCCTCGTCGGTCGAGGGGCCGTCGGCCAGCACGGATCCGACCTCGACCCGGTCGCCCTCGTCGACCAGCACGCGCTGGTTGTAGGAATTGCCCTGGTTGGACCGGTTGAACTTCATGATGCGGTGCGTGTAGCTGCCGCCGTCGTCGTCGAGGACGACCACCGAGTCGGCCGAGACCTCGGTGACGACGCCGGCCACCTGCGCGGTGACGACGTCGCCCGCGTCGACCGCCGCCCGACGCTCCATGCCGGTGCCCACGAGCGGGGCCTCGGCGCGGATGAGCGGGACGGCCTGACGCTGCATGTTGGCGCCCATGAGCGCGCGGTTGGCGTCGTCGTGCTCGAGGAACGGGATCATCGCCGTGCCGACGGAGACCATCTGCCGCGCCGAGACGTCCATGAACGCGATCTCGGCGGGCTCGATGAGCGCCGGCTCGCCGCCGGGGGTGCGGCACAGGACGCGCTCCTCGACGAAGGTGCCGTCCTCGTTCAGCGGGGCCGACGCCTGGGCGATCGTGTGGCGGTCCTCGTCGTCGGCCGTGACGTACTCGATCTCGCCGGTGACCCGGCCGTCGACCACCTGGCGGTACGGGGTCTCCACGAACCCGAACGGGTTGATGCGCGCGAACGTCGCCAGCGAGCCGATGAGGCCGATGTTCGGCCCCTCAGGGGTCTCGATCGGGCACATGCGGCCGTAGTGCGAGGGGTGGACGTCACGGACCTCCATGCCGGCGCGGTCACGCGACAGGCCGCCGGGGCCCAGCGCCGAGAGACGGCGCTTGTGGGTCAGGCCCGAGAGCGGGTTGTTCTGGTCCATGAACTGCGACAGCTGGCTGGTGCCGAAGAACTCCTTTATGGAGGCGACCACCGGCCGGATGTTGATGAGCGTCTGCGGCGTGATGGCCTCGACGTCCTGCGTGGTCATGCGCTCGCGCACGACGCGCTCCATCCGGGACAGGCCCGTACGGACCTGGTTCTGGATGAGCTCGCCGACGGCGCGGATGCGACGGTTGCCGAAGTGGTCGATGTCGTCGGTCTCGACCCGGACGTCGACCTTCTCGCCGTCCCGGGTGCCGGGCAGCGTCTCCTCACCCTTGTGCAGGGCGAGGATGAACCGGATCGTGGAGACGATGTCCTGGACGCGCAGGAGCGACTCCCCCGCCGGCGTCGTCATGCCGAGCTTCTTGTTGATCTTGTAGCGGCCGACCTTGGCCAGGTCGTAGCGCTTGTGCGCGAAGTAGTAGGAGTCCAGCAGGTTGCGGCCGGCCTCGACCGTGGGCGGCTCGCCCGGACGGATCTTGCGGTAGATGTCCAGCAGCGCCTCGTCCTGGGTCTTGACCGTGTCCTTCTCGAGGGACTCCAGCAGGACGGGGTAGTCCTCGAAGTGGCCGCGGATCTCGGACTCGGTGAGACCCAGGGCCCGCAGGAACACCGTGACGGACTGCTTGCGCTTGCGGTCGATGCGCACGCCGATGGCGTCCCGCTTGTCGATCTCGAGCTCGAGCCACGCGCCGCGGGACGGGATGACCTTCGCGGTGAAGATGTCCTTGTCCGAGGTCTTGTCCGGCGTGCGCTCGAAGTAGACGCCCGGCGAGCGGACGAGCTGGCTGACGACGACGCGCTCGGTGCCGTTGATGATGAAGGTGCCGCGGTCGGTCATGAGAGGGAAGTCGCCCATGAACACGGTCTGCGACTTGATCTCACCGGTCGTGTTGTTCATGAACTCCGCCGTGACGAACAGCGGAGCGGCGTAGGTGAGGTCCTTCTCCTTGCACTCCTCGGCGGTGTACTTCGCGGGCTCGAAGCGGTGGTCCCGGAACGACAGGGACATCGACTCGGAGAAGTCCTCGATCGGCGAGATCTCCTCGAAGATCTCCTCCAGGCCCGAGATGGTGTGGCTCGACCCGGCCGGGTCGGCCTCGGAGCGGGCCCGCCAGGCGTCGTTGCCCAGGAGCCAGTCGAAGCTCTCGGTCTGCAGGCCGAGCAGGTCGGGCGCCTGCATCGGCTCGTAGATCTTGGCGAACGACAGCCTGGGCGACGCGAGGCGCTTCGCGACGAGGTCGGCGGACGGGGCGGCAGAGGTGCGCGAGGCAGCCAAAGGGGGTCCTTCCCTGCGGAGAGGTGTGCACGCGGCGCGTGTCGACTTCGTGCCCGTTCCCCGGGAGGATCACGCCTGGTGGCGCGGCTCGAGATGTCCGGAGCACATCGGTGCTCGGGTGGGTGGAGGCAGGGCAGGCGTCGGCTAACGCAAGTGTCCACCTTACACACGGCGCAGCGCCCCGTCCAGGTGCGCGCACCCGCAGGTGCCCGTGATCCCGCACTCACCCAGGTGAGTCCGTGAGACCCGTCGCAGCGACCCTGCTGCGTCGGACCGGCCGTCGGCCGCGTCCAGTGTAGGGCACGCGCGCCCGCTCCGTCCCTGGAACGCGCACGAAGGGTTCCCGGAACAGGTCCGGGGCCGGGACCCGTGCGGGTCCCGGCCCCGGGCCGGTCGTTCTGCGCGCCCCCTTCTCAGAGGGCGGCGATCACTTGACGGTGACGGTGGCGCCGGCCGCCTCGATCTGCTCCTTGGCCTTGTCGGCGGCGTCCTTGTCGACGCCCTCGAGGATGGCCTTCGGGGCTGCGTCGACCAGGTCCTTGGCCTCCTTGAGACCGAGGGACGTGAGCGCGCGCACCTCCTTGATGACCGCGACCTTCTTGTCGCCGACGGACTCGAGCACGACGTCGAACGAGTCCTGCTCGGCCGCGTCGTCGCCGCCCTCGCCGCCGCCGGCGGCGGCGGGCGCAGCGCCCGCGACGGCGACCGGGGCCGCCGCGACGACGTCGAAGGTCTCCTCGAACTGCTTGACGAACTCGGACAGCTCGATGAGCGTGAGCTCCTTGAACGCCTCGATGAGCTCGTCGGTGGTGAGCTTGGCCATGGTGGCTTTCCTTCCGTTTCGGTCCTGCTACGCGAGCAGAGGTGGGGTGTACTGCCGGGCCGGTCAGGCCTCGGCGGCTGCCTGCTTCTCGCGCAGGGCGTCGATGGTGCGGGCGGCCTGGGTGGCCGGCGCGGTGAACATGTAGGCCGCCTGGAACAGCGCGGCCTTGAAGGCACCGGCCGCCTTGCCCAGGAGGACCTCGCGGGACTCGAGGTTCGCGAGCGTGCGGACGTCGTCCGCCGAGAGCTGGACGCCGTCGAGGACACCGCCCTTGATGGCGAGCTGCTCGTTGTCCTTGGCGAAGTCGCGCAGGGCCTTGGCGGCCTCCGAGACCTCACCGTGGACGAAGGCGATCGCCGTCGGCCCCGTGAGGGACTCGCGGTCGATCTCGATGTCGGCCTTCTCGGCCGCGATCGCCGCGAGGGTGTTCTTCGCGACGACGTAACGGGCCGTGCCCGCGAGCGAGCGGCGCAGCTCCATGAGCTGGGAGACCGACAGGCCGCGGTACTCGGTGAGCAGCACGGCCTGAGCCTCGCGGAAGCCCGTCTCGAGCTCGGCGATGGCCTCGGTCTTGTCCGGCCTTGCCATGAGCCCTCCTTCCGATGTGGGACCGGCGGGTGCCCACACGGACGAAGAAGAGCCCCGTGCGCGGACGGCACGGGGCTCGGTGGCATCGGTGTGATGCTTCGGCTCGTAGCTCGCCTGCGCAGGCTCCACCCGGGTGGACTTCGGCGCGGGACACGAGTCCCGCACGACCGACGGTCTGTGGCGGGTCCATCGTAGCGGGCGGCGCCCTCCGGCGGACCCCCGCCCGGCGTGTGCCTGCTCACGCAAGCGGGCCCGGCACCCAGGTGGGTGCCGGGCCCGCGGTGCGTCAGGCTGCGGTCAGGACGCGTCCTCGCTGGTGAGGTTGCGCGTCTTGGTGGCGTCGAGCGGGATGCCCGGGCCCATCGTCGTGCTCATCGTCGCCCGCGAGATGTACCGGCCCTTCGAGCTGCCCGGCTTGAGCCGCAGGATCTCCTCCTGCGCGGCCGCGTAGTTCTCCACCAGCTTCGTCTCGTCGAACGAGGCCTTGCCGATGACGAAGTGCAGGTTCGCGTGCTTGTCGACGCGGAACTCGATCCGGCCGCCCTTGATGTCGTTCACCGCCTTGGCCACGTCCATCGTCACGGTGCCGGTCTTCGGGTTCGGCATGAGGCCACGGGGACCGAGCACGCGGCCGAGCCGGCCGACCTTGCCCATGAGGTCAGGGGTGGCGATCGCCGAGTCGAAGCCGGTGTAGCCGCCCGCGACCTTCTCGATGAGCTCGTCGCCGCCGACCTCGTCGGCACCCGCGTCGATGGCCTGCTGCGCACGGTCGCCGACGGCGAAGACCAGGACCCGGGCGGTCTTGCCGGTTCCGTGCGGGAGGTTGACGGTGCCGCGGACCATCTGGTCCGCCTTGCGGGGGTCGACGCCGAGGCGGAAGACGACCTCGACGGTCTGGTCGAACGTCGTGGTGGCGCCCTCCTTGGCCAGGCGGACCGCCTGGAGCGGGGCGTAGAGCTCGCCGTCGTGGATCTTCTCGGCGGCCTTGCGGTAGGTCTTGCTGCGCGTGGTCATTCTGCTTCTCCTGTGCTGGGTTCGAGCAGTCGTGGTCGGTCGGGCCCACGCCGGGCCCTGCCACTGCGCCGCGGTCGCGGCGCCTGCGGGGGTCAGCCGTCGACGGTGATCCCCATGGAGCGGGCGGTGCCCGCGATGATCTTCTCGGCGGCCTCGACGTCGTTCGCGTTGAGGTCCTCCGCCTTGGTGCGCGCGATCTCCTGGACCTGCTCGCGGGAGATCGTGGCGACCTTGTCGGTGTGCGGGGTCGAGGAGCCCTTCTGCACGCCGGCGGCCTTCTTGATGAGCTCCGCGGCGGGCGGCGTCTTCGTGACGAAGGTGAAGGAACGGTCCTCGTAGACGGTGATCTCGACGGGGACGACGTTCCCACGCTGCGACTCGGTCGCGGCGTTGTACGCCTTGCAGAACTCCATGATGTTGACGCCGTGCTGACCCAGGGCGGGTCCGATCGGCGGTGCGGGGGTGGCTGCTCCGGCCTGGATCTGGAGCTTGATGTAGCCGGAGATCTTCTTCTTGGGAGGCATTCGGGTCCTTCGATGGATGGAACGTAGGTCCGCGGCGGCGACCGCGGTCCGTCCCCTAGGCCTTGGTGACCTGGGAGAACGAGAGCTCGACCGGGGTCTCCCGGCCGAAGATGCTGACGAGCACCTGCAGCTTCCGGCTCTCCACGTGGATCTCGGAGATGGTGGCCGGCAGGGTCTCGAACGGACCGTCGGTGACGGTGACCGTCTCGCCGATCTCGTAGTCGACGACGACGGGGGCCGCCTCGCCGCCCTGGGGCTGCGGCGCCTCGCCGTCGGCCTCCGCGGCGCCCGCGGCGACCTGCGGGGGCGAGACGTTGAGCATGGAGATGGCCTCGTCGAGCGTGAGCGGCATCGGGTCGTGGGCGTTGCCGACGAACCCCGTGACGCCCGGCGTGTGTCGCACGACGCCCCACGACTCGTCGGTCAGCTCCATGCGCACCAGCGTGTAGCCGGGGATGCGCACGCGGTTGACCATCTTGCGCTGGCCGTTCTTGATCTCGGCCACGTCCTCGGTCGGCACCTCGACCTGGAAGATGTACTCCTCCATGTTCTGGGTCGTCAGCCGGTGCTCGAGGTTGGCCTTCACGCGCTTCTCGAAGCCTGCGTAGGTGTGGACGACGTACCAGTCGCCGGGCAGCATCCGCATCTCGAGCCGGAACGCGGCCTCGGGGTCGAGCTCGGGCTCGGCGTCGTCGGCCTGGTCCGCGCCGTCGACGGGCTCGTCGGTGGCGCCGGGGGCGTCGTCCCCCGCGGTGGGGGCGTCCGCCTCGGCTCCTGCGTCGGCGCCGTCAGGGGTCGACGCGGCGGCCTCGGCGTCCACGCCCAGGTCGTCGGTCGACGTGCTGTCGTCGCCATGGAAGTCCACAGACACGAGGGAACATCCTCCTTGGATGTGTCGGTCGCGCGACCGGTCGGTCGCACGGGTTCACGGCCCGAGGGCCCTGGTCTCGGCTCAGCCGAACGTCCACAGGGCGAGCTGGCCGAACACGAGGTCCAGCACTCCGACGATGGCCATCATCACGAGGACGAAGACGACGACGACGAAGAAGTACGTGATGAGCTCGCGCCGGGTGGGGCGCACCACCTTGCGGATCTCGGCGAAGACCTGCCGGATGAAGCGCGCGATGCGTGCGAACAGCCCGCGCCGGGGCTCGACCTCCGCCTTGCGTCCGGAGCCGCCCTCGGCGGCCGTCGTCTCGCTCACGTCAACACTGTCCCTCGCCTGTCGCCGGTGGCCCGCTCCCGGCACGGGTGCGGGCGCGCCCACCATCGGTGGGTCGGGCCCGACGGCTGTCGTTCTCCTGCGCCGTCAGGTGCAGGGCAGGAGGGACTCGAACCCTCAACCGCCGGTTTTGGAGACCGGTGCGCTGCCAATTGCGCCACTGCCCTTCGGCGGCGACCCACCACCGTGCGGGCACGGGGAAGTCTGCGGGTCTGACGCCGCCGATGGACCATAGTACGCACCGCCCAGGGCATGGTCGACCGTGGTGCGGAAGGTCACGCGTCACACCCGGCGTCGCGCGACCCCGACGACCGGGTCCCGGACGGGGAGGGACGCCGGGCGCGGACCGTGCCACGATGGTTGTCGTGACGACGACAGCCGACTCCCGTCCCCGCATCTCCGCCCGACTCGCCGGCATCGCCGAGTCCGCGACGCTCGCCGTCGACGCCAAGGCCAAGGCGCTCAAGGCCGAGGGCCGGCCCGTCATCGGCCTCGGCGCCGGCGAGCCGGACTTCCCGACGCCGGACTACATCGTCGAGGCGGCGGTCGCGGCGGCCAAGGACCCGGTCAACCACCGGTACTCCCCCGCGGGTGGCCTGCCCGCGCTCAAGGAGGCGATCGCGGCCAAGACGCTGCGCGACTCCGGCTACCCGATCGACCCGAGCAGCGTGCTCGTGACCAACGGAGGCAAGCAGGCCGTCTTCCAGGCGTTCGCCGCGGTGCTGGACCCGGGCGACGAGGTGCTGCTCCCCTCGCCGTACTGGACCACCTACCCGGAGGCGATCTCGCTGGCGGGCGGCGTGGCCGTGCCGGTGTTCGCCGGTGCCGAGCGCAGCTACAAGGTCGACGTCGACCTCCTCGAGGCCGCCCGCTCGGCGCGCACGAAGGTCCTCGTGCTCTGCTCGCCGTCGAACCCGACCGGCACGGTCTACTCCCGCGAGGAGACCGAGCGCATCGGCCGCTGGGCGCTCGAGCACGGCATCTGGGTGATCACCGATGAGATCTACGAGCACCTCGTGTACGGCGACGCCGAGTTCACGCCCGTCCTGGGCGTCGTCCCCGAGCTCGCCGACACCACCATCGTGCTCAACGGGGTCGCCAAGACGTACGCGATGACCGGATGGCGCGTGGGCTGGCTCGTCGGACCGGCCGACGTCGTGAAGGCCGCGACGAACTTCCAGTCGCACCTGACCTCGAACGTGGCCAACGTCAGCCAGCGCGCCGCCGTCGCCGCCGTGTCCGGCGACCTCACCGCGGTGGCGGAGATGCGGATGGCGTTCGACCGGCGTCGCCGGCTGGTCGTCGACCTCCTGCGGGCGATCGACGGGATCGAGGTGCCGGAGCCGAAGGGCGCGTTCTACGCCTACCCCTCGGTCGAGGGGCTCCTCGGCCGCACGTTCCGCGGCCGGACCCCGCAGACCTCCGCCGAGCTCGCCTCGCTCATCCTCGAGGAGGTCGAGGTCGCGGTCGTGCCGGGCGAGGCCTTCGGCCCGTCGGGGTTCCTCCGGCTGAGCTACGCCACGTCCGACGAGAACCTCACCGAGGCGCTCGGACGCATGGCGGAGCTGCTCCGCTGAACGGAGCACCCCGAGGACGAGGTGGCCACGGGCCCGGCGCGACGGCGCCGGGCCCGTGCCCGTCCCGGGAGCCGGCGCAAGGCGCTGAGAGTCCCGCAGCCCGTGTCTCATCTCCGCCTCATCCCGGCCACGGACACTAGCGTGGGCAGGGCCGCGACGGGCGGCCCGGAGGAGGCTGGGACGTGGACGGACGCAGGAGCGGCACCGCCGGGCCCGCCCGCGCGCCCGCGCGCGACGCCGCGCCGTCGGCCCCCACGCCCGAGGCGGCGGTGCACGAGGAGGCCCCCGACCCCGGAGCGGCCACGCCGACGCAGGCGGACCGCCCGTGGTACCGCCGCAGCACGGTGCGGGCCAAGATCATCCGGACGGTCCTGCTGCTCACCGGCCTCACGCTCGTGGTCGTCGGCAGCACCGCGGTGTGGCTGGAACGGGGCCGGGCCATCGACTCGGTCGACGCGACGCTCCAGCGCACCACCCAGGAGATGGCCGCGCTGCTGAGCGAGGGCGAGGCCGTGAGCGCCGCCGACGGCATCTCCGGCGCGGTCTGGACGGCGATGTCCTCGGAGGTCCCGGCGGACAACGAGGGGGCCATGGGATTCGTCGGCACGGACGCGCGCTGGTGGCAGCCCGGCGGCCTGGACATGGGCGCGGACGACGAGCTCATCGCCGCCCTCACCGCTGCGGTGGAGGACGGGCGAGGGACCATCAGCTCGGTCTCGACGTCGATGGCGACCTACCGGTACGCGATGCTGCCCGTGTCGATCGACCCCGAGGGCAGCCCACCGGGCGCGCCGACGTCGGGCGCCGTGGTCATCGCATTCGACATGGACGCCGAGCTCGCCCCGGTGTGGGCGTCGGCCCGCACCTACCTCGTCGTCTCCGTCGTGTCGATGCTGGTGGTCGGGGTCGTCGCCTGGGTGGTGTCGGGCCGGCTCCTCTCCCCGTTGCGGGAGCTGCGCTCGACCGCGGAGCGCATCACCGAGACCGACCTGTCGGGCCGGATCCAGGCGGAGGGGTCCGACGACGTCGCCGACCTCGCCCGGACGGTCAACGCGATGCTCGCCCGCCTCGAGGGTTCGTTCCGTTCCCAGCGCCGGCTGCTGGACGACGCCGGGCACGAGCTGCGCACTCCGATCACCATCGTCCGTGGGCACCTCGAGCTGATGAACCCCGACGACGCCGACGATGCCCGCCAGACCCGCGAGCTGACGATCTCCGAGCTCGACCGCATGCACCGCCTGGCCGACGACCTCGTCATGCTCGCCAAGGCGGACGCACCGACGTTCGTCCAGCCGGGCCCGACCGACCTGGGGCCGATGCTCGACAACGTGCTGGACCAGATCCGTCAGCTCGGCGAGCGCCGGTTCGTCATCGACGCGCGGCTCGAGGCCGAGGCGGTCGTCGACGGTCAGCGGCTCACGCAGGCCCTCATCCAGCTCGCCGCGAACGCGGTGAAGTTCTCCGCGGCCGGCTCGACGGTCGCGCTCGGTTCGGCGACCGAGTCCGGGCGGCTCCACCTGTGGGTGCGCGACGAGGGCCGCGGCATCGCCCCGGAGGACCAGCGCCGCATCTTCGAGCGGTTCGCCCGCACGAACCGGCCCGGGGAGGAGCGCACGGACGGCAGCGGGCTCGGTCTCGCCATCGTCAGCGCGATCGCCGAGGCGCACGGCGGGCGCGTGGACGTCGCCTCGGAGCCGGGCCGTGGGTCCACGTTCGTGCTCGACCTCCCGGCCCGCGCGCTCGAGCTCGACCTGGACGTCGACCTGGACGCACCGCAGGAGGCCGGTGAGCCCGGCCGGGCCCGGGTCAGCACCACGGAGACAGCTCGCGAAGGGAGCAGGTAGTGGCACAGATCCTCATCATCGAGGACGAGGCGGGCATCGCCTCGTTCGTCACGAAGGGCCTGACGGCTGCCGGGCACCAGCCGACGGCGGTCACCACCGGCAGGGCCGGGCTCGACCACGTCCGCACCGGCGGGTACGACCTCGTCATCCTCGACATCGGCCTGCCGGACGTCGACGGCTTCGAGGTGCTGCAGACCCTGCGCGGCGAGGGGCACACCCTGCCCGTCATCATGCTGACGGCACGCTCGTCGGTCGACGACACGGTGACCGGGCTGGAGTCCGGTGCCGACGACTACATGCCCAAGCCGTTCCGGTTCGAGGAGCTCCTGGCCCGCGTACGCCTCCGGCTGCGCTCGGCCCAGACGGCCTCGTCCGGGGCCGACCCGACCCACCTCCAGGTCGACGACCTCACCCTGGACGTGCGCACGCGGCAGGCCACGGTCGCGGGACGCACCGTCGACCTGTCCGCCCGCGAGTTCGCCCTGCTCGAGACCTTCCTGCTGCACCCCGGCCAGGTGCTCTCCCGCGAGCAGATCCTCTCGCGCGTGTGGGGCTACGACTTCGACCCGGGGTCCAACGTGGTCGACGTCTACGTGCGCTACCTGCGCAAGAAGATCGGTGCGGAGCGCATCCAGACGGTCCCGCGGATGGGCTACCGGCTCGTCACCGGCTGACCGGGCCGCTCGGCTCCTGGCATCGACCCGCGCCGGCCGACCGCGGTCCTCGCCGGTCGACGTCCGTCCTCGCCGCCGGGCGTCAGTCGTCGGGGCTCTCGGCGCTCTCGGGGCTGTCGGGCGAGTCCGGGCTCTCGACCGGGGCCGGAGCGGGCGCCGGCACGGGTGCCGGGGCAGGCGCGGGTGCAGGCGGCGGAGCCGGTGCGGGCGCGGGCGCGGGGGGCGGCTCGGGCGAGGCGGCCGAGACGGAGCTGCGCTCCGGCGGCACCGTCGTCGCCTCCTCCGTGGGCGAGGCCGGCTCGGTGGTGGGCTCCTCGGCCCCGTCCGTGGTCGACTCCCCCGTCCCGTCCGTCGTGGACTCCCCGGTCCCGTCGCTGCTCGACTCCGACGGCGAGACGCGGGCCGGGGGGATCCGCACGGAGTCCAGCTCCACGTCCTCGGCCTCGGCACCGGCCAGGACGGTCCCTCCGACGACGGCGACGGCCGACAGCGACCCGACCGCGATCCACGACGCCTTCGTGCGCATCCGTGCTCGTCCCTTCCGGTGCTCGACGGTCGGCGGCAGGTCGCCCGCCGACCCGACCATCCTCGTCGCGGGCGGTGAGGTCGTGCCCAGCGGCGGATGAGAGGACTCTCATCCACGGCGACCGGGGGCGTCGGACGACCGGCCCCGGACCGGCGTCCCGGCTGGTCAGCCGACGGGCGGCGGCACGACGAAGGGGCCGGTCACGCGGCCGGCGGTGAAGTCTCGCGCGCGGGCCAACCAGGCCTCCGCGGTGACGAGCCGCCCCTCGGCGTCGGCCCGCCACCTCCCGTCGGCCCGCTTGGCCCCCGCCACCAGCGACAGGGTGACGCCGGCGGCCCGGGTGCAGACCTGGACGGGATCGACCATCTGCTCGCAGAGCTGCGTCCAGCGCGCGAGCACGTGCGGGACCGCCGGGTACCGGTCGGGCGCGAGGTGGACGAGGACCGAGACGTGGCCCAGCAGGCAGGCGAGGTCGTCGCTGCGGTGGCCGGGCCCGAGAGAGTCGACGTCGAGCAGGCTCGAGACCGCGGTGATCCCCTCCCGGGGGTCCATGAGCACGTTGGCCTCGTAGAAGTCCCCGTGCACGGGCACGACGGGCTGCGGCGGACCGGCGTGGAGGAGCTGGTCGATACCGGCGGCGAGCGCCCTCGTGCGCGCCTCGGCCTCGGGGACGACGGTCGCCGCCGCGTGGGCGTAGTGGTTCGCCCGCTCGGACCAGGCCGAGCGGCGGGCCAGCTGGAGGGCCGCGGGCGGCAGGGTGTCGAGCGTGCGCACGAGGGCGTGCAGCACGGCGTCGGTCTCGTGCCCCGGACCGCGGTGCAGCACGCGCGCGAGCGACTCCCCCTGCCCCTCGGCGAGGACGGCGAGCCCGGCCGGCTCCTCCGCGACCACCGCCGGCGCGGGCACCCCAGCGGAGGTGAGCATCCGGTGGCGCCCGACGAGGTCCGCGAGCGAGACCGGCCGGACCACCTTGACGTAGTGGACGCGCCCGGAGGCGCCCGTCGCGCGCAGGACCGCGCGGCGCGTGGGTCGATAGGCGACGAGCTCGAGCGTGACCTGCTCACCGAGCCGCTGGGACATCTTCGCGGAGTCGCACGCGGTGGCCAGCGCGGGCAGCTCCGGGTCGGCCGGGTGCCGCCACAGGTGGACCACCGGGCCACGGCCGTCCGGCGGCTCGAGACGGACGAGCCCGGGCCCCGCCGCGCGGGTGAGACGTGCGGTGGTCGCGCACAGGTACTCCTCCGTGCGCTTGCGCGACCCGTCGGCGGCGGTCCGCTCGACCGTGGCGGTGTAGCCGACCGTCACGCCCGCGCCCGGGCGGTGGTGGACGGTGTGCACGGCCCACTCCACGAGCCTGCCGTCGTCGGGCACGAGGGCGGACGTGAGGACGTCACCGGCGTCGGGCCCCGTCAGCAGGGCGACGTCGGCCGGCTCCCTCATCGCCGCCGCCGAGATGCTCATGACGAAATAAGATCACACGCGCGCGGCCCGTGCGCCATCGAGGCGCCCGAGCCGCTCCCGGCCCGCGTCCGACCCCCTGTCCTGGCATGATGTCCCGATGCGCGACCTGGGCCGGCTCCCCAAGGCCCACCTGCACCTGCACTTCACCGGCTCCATGCGCGTGTCCACGCTGCTCGACCTCGCCGAGGACGAGGGCGTCCGGCTCCCCGCGAACCTCACGGACGACGTCGCGCTGCGCGTCCCCGCCGACAAGCGCGGCTGGTTCCGGTTCCAGCGGTCCTACGACACCGCGCGCGCCGTCGTCCGGTCCGAGGCCGCGATGCGCCGGATCGTCGCGGAGGCCGCCGCCGACGACGCCGCCGAGGGCTCGCGCAGGCTGGAGATCCAGGTCGACCCCACGAGCTACGCCCCGTACGTGGGCGGTCTCACGCCCGCCCTCGAGATCGTGCTCGACGAGGCCGCCGCGGCGTCCCGGGCGACGGGTGTCCAGGTGGCCGTCATCGTCGCCGCGTCCCGCACCCGGCACCCGCTCGACGCCCGCACGCTGGCCCGTCTCGCGGCCCTCCACGCGGGGGACGGCCCGGGTCAGGTCGTCGGGTTCGGCCTGAGCAACGACGAGCGCCGCGGCACGACCTCCGACTGGGCGGCGGCCTTCCGCATCGCCCGCCAGGCCGGTCTCGCGGCGATGCCGCACGGCGGCGAGCTCCTCGGGCCCGACCACGTGGCCGACGTCGTCACGCACCTGCGGCCCGACCGGCTCGGGCACGGCGTGCGGCTCGCCGAGTCCCCCGACCTCCTCGCCCGGGTGGTCGACGCGGGGATCGCCCTCGAGGTGTGCCCCGCCTCCAACGTCTCGCTCGGGGTGTACCCGACCGCCGCCGACGTGCCGCTGCGGAGCCTGCTCGACTCCGGCGCCACGCTGGCTCTCGGTGCCGACGACCCCCTGCTGTTCCTCTCCCGCCTCACCGACCAGTACGTCGCCGCCCGCGAGGTCCACGGCCTCGGCGACGCCGAGATCGCCGGCCTCGCCAAGGGCTCGCTGCGCGCGTCCCGGGCCCACCGTCGCGACGTCGCACGCTGGGTCGCCGAGGTCGACGAGTGGCTCGCGGAGCCCGCGTGACCGCTCGACTGCGGTGGTGGCGACGCCTCACGCTCGCCGTCGCCGACCTCGTCTCGCCGCCCGCCGGCCGGCAGGTGCGGCTGCGTCCCGGGTCGCGGCGCACGGTCGCCCGGCTCTCGCGCACCGCCACGTCGATGCGGCTCCTCGACGGGACGTTCGTCCGCGTCCATCGCGTCGGCGCACCCGGCGCCGGCGCCGAGCACGAGAACCCCGACGTCCCCGGCGACGGCCGGGTGACGTTCGTGCTCCTGCACGGCGTGGGACTCTCCTCGATCTACCTGCTTCCGCTGGCCGAGGACCTCGCGGAGCACGGCGAGGTCCTCCTCGTCGACCTGCCCGGCTTCGGCGACGTCCCGCCGCCGGCGACGACGCTCGGCATCGCCGGCCTCGCCGAGGTCGTCGAGGACGTGCTGGCCGCCGGCGGGGTGCACGACCCGGTCCTCGTCGGCCACTCGATGGGCGCCCAGGTCGCGGTGGAGATGATGGCCCGGCAGCCGGACGCCCTGCGCCGGGCCGTGCTCGTGGCGCCGCCCGTCAACGCCGCGGAGCGCCGCCCGCTCACCCAGCTGTGGCGGTACCTGCAGTCGGCGGTCCACGAGACGCACCGGCTCCGGCTGCTCGCCACCCGCTCCTACCTCACGGCGACCACCCGCTGGGTGGCGGACATCCTGCCCGAGGTGATGGGCTACCGGATCGAGGACCGGCTCGCGCTCGCGGGACCGTCGGCACGGGTGACGATCCTGCACGGTGAGCACGACCATCTCGTGCCCGAGACCTGGGCCGGGGAGCTCGCCGGGCGCGTGCGGAGCTGCACGGTGGCACTCGTCCCGGGTGCGGCACACTCGGTGGTCGTCGAGGACCACCCTGCCGTCGTACGCGCCGCCCTGACCCACCTCGCCGACGACGAACGGCACGGGCCAGGCTCCGCCGTCCCGCCCGGCTCCCCCTCCGACGACGGGCACGGCCTGTCCGACGGGCCGTGACGCGGCGGCGGCACCCTCGGACCGGGGAGCACCTGCGGCGCGCCGCGGAGCTTGCCACCCGGCCGCTCGCGCACGGCCTGGACTACGCGTGGGTGGCCGCGACCGCGGCGACCTCCGCGCGCGGCATGCTCAGGCGCGACGGCTGGCGCCCGGCCCTGCACGCCGCCCCCGACGGCGTCGACGACGCCGGTGCCGCCCCCGTCATCCTTCTTCCCGGGGTCTACGAGTCGTGGCACATGCTGGCCCGGGTCGGGCGCGCGCTGGCCGGTGCGCGGCACCCGGTGGGCGTCGTCCCGGACCTCGGCCTCAACGCCCGCACCGTGGCCGACGGCGCGGCCGCCACGACCGCGTTCCTGGCCGGGCTCGACCTCACCGGGGTGGTGCTCGTCGCCCACAGCAAGGGCGGGCTCGTCGGCAAGGCGGCGATGCTCGGGCCCGAGGGGCACCGGGTGGCGGGGATGGTCGCGATCGCCACGCCGTGGCGCGGCTCGAGGTGGGCGCAGGTGTTCCCGCCGCGCTCCGTCGTCGGCGGCCTGCGGCCCTCGGCGCCGGACCTCGTGAGCCTCGCCCGCCGCACGGAGGTCGACGCGCGGATCGTCTCCCTCGCCCCCGCGTGGGATCCGCACGTGCCGGGTGGCTCGTACCTGCAGGGGGCGACGAACGTCCGGCTGGCCGAGCGCGGGCACTTCCGCCCGCTCGGGTCCCCGGCGGTCCACGCCCTCGTCGCCCGGCACGTGGCCCGGCTGTCCGGGCGCCCCCCACGCGCCCGGACTGACCAGGGCCGCGGACGAGCGTAGGCCGGGCCGTCAGGCCGCTCGCCGCAGCTTCCCGCCGCGCCGCTCGCACCGGTCCCGCAGCTGATCGAGGTCGACGCCCGGGTCCAGCTCGCGGGCGTTGAGGACCACGTCGAGCGGGCCCGCCGAGGCTCCCGCGTACTCGGTGAGCGCCCAGTCGATCGCCCCGAGGATCGTGGGGTGGGGATTCCCGAACACGCCCCCGCCGATGAGCGTGAGCACCACGCGACGCCGCCCGATGGCGGCCGCCGCGAGCAGCGTCCCCAGGTAGGCGGCACGCAGCAGCGTCCGGGCGACGTCGAGCAGCGCACCGGTCGGCGGACGGCCGTCGCCGTAGAGGCCGGAGGCGAGCGTGGAGGTGCACACCTGCGCGATGCGCGTGCCTGGGGGCACCGACCCACGCCAGCTCGCGCCGAGAGCCACCTCGACGTCGTCGTGCACGCCGACCCGGATGTCCTCACGGTGCTCCGCGAGCGCACGGGCCCCGGCGTCGACGTCGGCCAGGTCACCTGGCCGCAGGTATCCGCCGACGGCGCGACCGATGCGCGCGGGCAGCGCGTCGGCGAGAAGCTCGACCTGACGGTCGTCCGTCTGAACGAAGGTGCCGCCGGCGCCGTCCGGGGCGGCGTGGTGCCGCAGGAGGGCACCGGGGAAGGCCCCGATCGCGGCGCGGGGGCCCTGCGTGGGGTCGGAGAGGTACTCGGGGACCGGGACGAGCCTCGGTGACGGGGCCTCGAGGCAGTTGAGCTGGGAGGCGACCTGGAACAGCGTGTCCCGCGCGGCGAACGCCTGCAACGCACCGATGTCCGTGAGCGGGTGGGCGCCGACGAGCACCGAGAGGGTCGCTCCGGCCGGAGCGTCCCCCGGATCGTCCGTCGGTGCCGCGGCGGCGGCAGCGCGCAGCTCGGCGAGGGTCGGCGTGGTGAACCGGCCGGCCCGCCAGGTGCGGGGCCCGACGACGAGGTCGTACCCGCCGTCGGGTGTCCGCCGCAGCGAGGCGCTGCCGTCTCGCAACGCACGGTCGGCCCGGCCGACCGCATCGGCGTCGCCCCGACCGAGCGTGGCGGCCACGGCTGTGCCGGCGGCTTCGATCTCCGCCCGTGTGCCGCGCAGGAGGGTGTCAAGGAGGTCGGGGACGGCGGTCACGGGTGCCTCCGGGGCAGACGTTCGGGCGGGCAGGGGGCCAGTGGTGGGCTCGGGCGCGGAGCAGGTCAGAGCTCGACGCCGAGGAGCACCGGTTCGGGGACGAGCTCGACCCCGTAGGCCGCCCGCACGCCGTCGCGGACCTCGCGGGCGAGCGCGACGACGTCGGACGCCCGCGCGCCGCCCCGGTTGGTCAGGGCGAGCGCGTGCCGGCTGGAGATCGCCGCCGGTCCGGGCATGCCGTGCCCCTTGTGGAACCCGGCATGGTCGATGAGCCAGGCGGCCGAGGTCTTCACCCACGTCGCGCCCGACCCGTCCGGCGCGGGCGCGTCGAACCGCGGCGCGGCCTGCGGCAGCTCCGCGGCCCGGTCGGGCGGCAGGATCGGGTTGGTGAAGAAGGACCCGGCGGACCAGGTGTCGTGGTCATCGGCCTCCAGCACCATGCCCTTGCCGCGGCGCAGCTCGAGCACGGCGGCACGGACGTCGGTCGAGGGGGCACGCTGCCCGATCTCGACGCCAAGCGTGCGGGCGAGCTCGGCGTACCGCACGGGCGCGGACATCACGCTCGCCGGGGTCTGGAAGGAGACCGACAGGACGACCCAGCGACCGGTCGGGCCCCAGGTGCGGCCTCCCCCGGCGCCGGTGTCGGTGAGGGAACGCTTGAGGACCGAGGTGCGGTAGCCCAGGCCGAGGTCCATGAGGGCGAGCGTGCGCGGCCGCCCCGCGAGGCGGTCCCACGCCCGCACCTGCGAGAGCACGCCCGCGACCTCCTGCCCGTAGGCGCCCACGTTCTGCACGGGGGTCGCCCCGGTGGAGCCGGGGATCCCGGACAGGGCCTCGAGGCCCGAGGCACCGTCGGCCACCGCGCGGGCCACGACGTCGTCCCACACGGCGCCGGCCGGCGCCGTGAACTGCCCGCCGCCGCACCCCTGGACGCTGTCCACGTCGAGCTCACGGCGCGTGTCGCGCACGACGATCCCGTCGAACCCGGCGTCGCCGACGAGCAGGTTGGAGCCGCCGCCCAGCACGAGCAGCGGTGTCCCGTCCGCGTCGGCCGCCCGCACCGCGTCGACGATCTCGGCCTCGGACCCGGCGTCGACGAGCGTCCCGATCGGGCCGCCGACCCGCAGGGTGGTCGCCTCGGCGAACGTGGTCGGCGCGATCGCGTCGGCCCCCGGCGTGGGGCCGGGGGGTGTCGCCGTGGCCGGCGGCGTCGTCGTGCCCGCGGCCGTCGGGCCGGCGCCGCGCCCGCGAACCTCGCTCACACGGACCTCGCGAGGTCGACGAGCACGCGGGCGCGCGTGAGGACGGCGACCCCCTCGTGGCGCACGTCGACGTCGACTCGCACCGTTGTGCCCTCGACCTGGCCGGCTACGCCCGTCACCTCGAGCTCTGTCCCGCCGCCCGCCGGGACCACGACGGGGCGGGCGAACCGCGTCTGGACGTCGAGGACGGCTCCCGGGCCGCCCGCCCAGGTCTCGACGAGCGCGGCGGCGATGCCGAGCGTGGCCATCCCGTGCGCGATGACGCCGGGCAGGTCGACGGACGCTGCCACGGCGTCGTCATGGTGGATGGGGTTGAAGTCCCCCGACGCGCCGGCGTAGCGGACCAGGGTGGTGCGGGTGACCGGCACGGTCTCCCGCAGGACCTCCTCGCCGACCTCGGGCACGGGGCGGGGCGCGGCGCTCATGCGTCGCCCCGCACGGCGAGGGTGGACGTGACGGTGGCGACGGGGGCCTCGGTGCCCGCCTCGGCGATCTCGGCCCGGGTCGTCACGAGCGTGAGGGCCCCGCGGGCGAGGATCCGTTCGACGAGGACGCTGGTCCGCAGCCGGTCCCCCGCGACGATCGGCCGGTGGTGGGTGATCCGCTCGTCGGCGTGGACCACGCGGGAGAAGTCGATGCCCGACTCCGGGGACGCGACGTAGGACTGCTCGGCGCGCTGCGCGAGCACGACCGCGAAGGTCGGCGGTGCCACGACGCCCGCGTAGCCGGCGGCGCGGGCCGCCTCGTCATCGGTGTGCAGCGGGTGCGTCGCACCGGTCGCCTCGGCCATCTCGACGATCTTCGCCTCGGACACGACGTAGGTCTCGGTCGGGGCATAGGTGCGCCCCGCGAGCGTCGGGTCGACGCCGGCGGGGCGCGGTGGGGTCTCGGTCATCCATCCAGGTTAGCCGCGGGCGGTGACGTCGTCCCCCCAGGGATCAGCGGGTCTCGCGGTGACCGGTCTTCGTGTTGCAGCGCGGGCAGAACTTCTGCAGCTCGAGGCGGTCCGGGGTGTTCCGCTTGTTCTTCTTGGTGATGTAGTTCCGGCCCTTGCAGTTCTCGCAGGCCAGGGTGATCTTGGGGCGGATGTCCGCCGACTTGGTGGCCATGATGTCCTCGTTCCTGTCGCTGAGCCCACCACCGCCGATGTGCGGTGCGGGCGCGGTAGCGGGAGGGGGGCTCGAACCCCCGACCTCACGATTATGAGTCGTGCGCTCTGACCAGCTGAGCTACCCCGCCACGCGGCCACGAACGGCGTCCACGCGCGGGCGCAGGCTGTATCCGTGAACCAGAGCCCCGAAAGGGAATCGAACCCTTGACCTTCTCCTTACCATGGAGACGCTCTGCCGACTGAGCTATCGGGGCGTGCCCGACGACAAGCTCATCGAGGCAGCGCGGACGAGCCTACAACGCGGCGACGGCGCCGGGCCAACCACGAGGGCCCGGGCACGCGGTGAGTGTGCTCACAGGCCCCGCTCCCCGGCGTCGCCGCGCCGCACGACGACGAAGGCCGGACCCGCATGCGGGTCCGGCCGGTCGTGGCGAGTGCAGGATTCGAACCTGCGAAGCTTGCGCGGCTGATTTACAGTCAGCTCCCTTTGGCCGCTCGGGCAACTCGCCGGGCATCCCTCAACGGGTGCGGATGGCACGATATCAACATCCGGGCGCAGGTCCGTAGCCACCTGGGCGAGTCCTGCGTCACCCACCGCCCCGCCAGCGGGGCCCGTCTACCAGCCGGAGGCTCACATGGCCGACTCCTCGTTCGACATCGTGTCCAAGGTCGACCGCCAGGAGGTCGACAACGCGGTCAACCAGGCACGCAAGGAGATCGGCCAGCGCTACGACTTCCGCGGCGTCGGCGCCGACGTCACGCTCAAGGGCGATGTCGTGTCGATGGCCGCCAACACGGCCGAGCGCGTGCTCGCGGTCCTCGACGTGCTCGAGACCAAGCTCGTGCGCCGCGGCGTCTCGCTCAAGGCCCTCGACCTCGGCGAGAAGGAGCCCGTGCAGTCCGGCAAGGAGTTCCGCCTCGCCGGCCCGCTGAAGGAGGGGCTGGACCAGGACGTCGCGAAGAAGATCACCAGGCTGATCCGCGACGAGGGGCCCAAGGGCGTGAAGGCCAACATCACCGGTGACGAGATCCGCGTGAGCAGCAAGTCGCGCGACGACCTCCAGTCCGTCATCGCCCTGCTCAAGCGCGCCGACGACATCGACGCCGCGCTCCAGTACGTCAACTACCGCTGACCCGGGCAGAACCCCGCCGAGCAGCCCCGGTCAGGCCGGGTCGCCGAGCAGCCTCTCCAGCGCGTCGACCGTCTCGACCGCGACCACGGTGTCCCCCAGGGTGGGGGTGGCGATCACGTGGGCGACCGCTCGGCCCGCCTGGTCGGCGGTCAGCCACTCCTTCTTCCCCTTCGTGCGGGAGCGCGTGACGACCGGCCCCAGCAGGAGGGACGACGCACGTGGCGACCCGCCCGCCTCGGCGCTGACCACCTGCCGGAGCATGAGCTGGGCGGCACCCGCCATGCTCACCGGCCCGGCGGTCGCCGCCGCCTCTCGCGCGGCGGTGCCGGTGATGAACGTGTAGGTACCGTCGGCGGGCAGGGCGCGCACGAGTGCCCGGGCGAGCGCGACGTGCGTGGTGACCGTGCTGACGAAGTCCCGCCGCCAGGTCTCCTCGGTCAGCTCCCAGACGTGCTCACCCTGGTGCCAGCCGCCGATCGCGGCGACGACGTCCGTGACGCCGCGGTCGGCGACCCGTGCGGCGAGCGCCTCCGCGTCCTCGAACGACTCGTACGGGTGGTCGACGAGCAGGAGCCGCGTCGCCAGGTCGGCACCGATCAGGTCACGGAGCTCGGCGAGCCGCCCCGGACGGGCACTCGGCACGACGACGCGCGCGCCGGCCGTGAGCAGGGCCCGGACGATCCCCTCTCCGACGTTGCCGGTGCCCCCGGCGACGAGGACGACGCGTGCGGACAGGTCGTGGGCAGTCATGGCAGCCTCCCAGGTGCGCCGGGACGGCGGCGCAGACCAGACGATACGCCGACGCCGCACGGCGTCCGCCGCCGGCCGGTACCCGCCGCACGGGCCGGCCCACCCGGCCGGCCCACCCGGCGGGCGCACCCGCCACTCAGGGTCGGTCGCCGATCGACCCCGCGCCCGTGTCCGGGCGCGCCCCCGAGGACTCCGCCGAACGCGGTTCCCCGGACAGCGCGAGCAGCCGCGGCAGCAGGTCAGCGAGCGTGACGACGCCGACCCGCCCGTCCTCGCCGGTGACGAGCGCGATGTGGTGCCGGCCGACGCGCATGAGGTGCGTGGCCTCGGTCAGCGGTGTGTCCGCGGCGATTCCGAGGAGCGGCCGCACGTACGGCGCGACGGGCGCGTCCGGGCCGGGCGCGAGCAGGGTGTCGCGCACGTGCAGCACCCCCGTGTACCGGCCGGCGGTGCCGATGATGAGCCGCAGGTGTCCCGAGCTGCGGGCGAGGTCGCGTGCCTGCCCGGCCGTCGCGTCGGGCGCGAGCGCGGTGACCTCTCCGCCGTCGAGAAGGTCCGCCATCGTCGCGGCCCTCAGGTCGAGCACCCGGGAGAGCGACGCGTAGGAGAGCGGGTCGAGCGCCCCGACCTCGGCCGAGTGCTCGACGAGGTGACGCAGCGCGTCGGGGTCCTGCCCGGTGTTGACCTCGTCCACGGGCTCCACGCCGAGGCGCCGCACGATCCCGTTGGCCTGGCCGTTGAGCATGCGCAGCAACGGGCGGGTGACCCAGAGAAATCCGCGCATGGGGATCGCGAGCAGCATCGCCGACCGCTCCGGGTGGGCGATCGCCCAGGACTTCGGCGCCATCTCACCGACCACGAGGTGGATGAACGTGACGACGACGAGGGCAGCGACGAACGCGGCGATGTCGGCGGCCACGTAGGGCATGCCCGTGACCTCCAGCAGCGGCGTCAGCGCGTGGTGGACGGCCGGCTTCGTGATCGCACCGAGCGCGAGGGTGCAGACCGTGATGCCGAGCTGCGAGCCCGCGAGGAGCAGCGTGAGCTCCGCGCCGCTGCGCAGGGCCGCCCGCGCGGACCTCGAGGTGGGCGCGAGCTCCTCGATGCGATGCCGCTTGGCGGAGACGAGGGCGAACTCGGTCGCCACGAAGAACGCGCTGGCGGCGACGAGCGCGACCGTCACCGCGACCACGACGAGCGGGCTCATGACTGCTCCTCGCCGTCGTCGGTCCGGTGGGTCCCACGGGGCGCGTCGCGCCCGGTACGTCCCTCGCCGAGGAGCGCGTCGTCATCCGGGGTCGGCAGGCTGAGCGTGAGTCGCAGCCGGCTCGGGACCCACTGGTCCACCTCGAGGACCTCCGCGTGGAGCACGCCCGGCCGCGGGTCGTCGGTGCGCGCGAACTCGCCGGGGTCGATGGGCAGCTCCACGTCGAACGCGTCGCCGACCTCGGGCAGGCCGTCCGCCAGGTCGATGGCCAGCCCGGCGATCGTCTCGTAGTCCCCCTCGGGGATCGTCACCCCCAGCGCGCGGCCGACCTCGTCGAGATGGACGGCGCCAGGGGCCTCCCACTCCCCCTCGTGCCGGCCGGCGGCGACCTCCTGCGGGGCGGGGTCGTGCTCGTCGGCGATCTCGCCGACAACCTCCTCGGCGAGGTCCTCGAGCGTGAGCACGCCGGTGAAGCCGCCGTACTCGTCGACCACGCAGGCGATCCGCCCGCCGTGCCCGAGGTCCTCCATCGCCGAGGTGAGCGAGGCCAGATGGGACACGACGAGCGGCTCGCGCATGATCGCGGTGATCGGCGCATCGTCCGGCAGGTCCGTGCCGAGCAGGTCGTTGAGGTCGACCACGCCGAGGACCTGCTCTGAGTCCTCGGCGAGCACGGGATAGCGCGTGTGCCCGCCCGCCATCACCTCGCGCAGCTCCCCGACGCTGAGGGAGTCACGGACGACGTCGACCTGCGCGCGCGGGATCATCGCGTGCTCGACGTCGCGCTCGGGAAAGTCCAGCACCCGGTCCAGCAGCGTCGACATCGCGGGCGAGAGCGTGGCCGCCTCCCGGGACTCGGCGACGATGCTGCGCAGGTCCCGGGCGGTCGCCGAGTGCTCGACGTCGTGCACCGGCTCGATCCTCAGCAGCCGCAGCAGCAGGTTGGAGGCCTGGTCGAAGATCGTGATGAGCCACCCGAGCAGGCGCAGGTACCAGGTGGTCGACAGCGCGAGCCGCTCGGCCACCGGTCCCGGCGCGGCGATCGCCAGGTTCTTCGGCACGAGCTCGCCGAAGAGCATCTGGACGAACGTGGACACCACGAGCGCGACGCCGGTGCCGAGCGCGAGCGCGAGCGCCATCTGCAGACCGGCCGAACCGAGCAGGTCGCCGACCGCCTGCCCGACCAGCGGTTCGGCGACGTACCCGACGAGCAGCCCGGTCACGGTGATGCCGAGCTGGGCGCCGGAGAGCATGAACGAGGTGCGTCGGGTGATCTGGAGGGTGCGCCGTGCCGCCGCGTCACCGGCCTCGGCCCGTGCGGCGAGAGCCGACCGGTCGACGGTGATGTAGGCGAACTCCTGGGCCACGAAGTACGCCGTGGCGGCGGTGATGACGACGATGACGACCAGTCCGACGCCGATCGAGACCACCGGGTTCACTCCGCTCCCCCCGGGCGCAGGCGGGCAGGGGGCGCGGGGCTGGTACTTCGGCCGGGCATCGGTGTCCTCGGGTCGGGGCGGAGCGGGTGGGAGGCAGGCTACTAGGACGAGCACCGCTCGTCGCACGCCCGGTGCACGGAGCACCTCCCGACGCGCGTCGGGCACGGCGGCGCCGACCTACTCTGGGTGCGTGCCCCACGATCCCTCGAGCTACGGCGCCGCTCCCCGCCCCGGCCGCCGGTCGACGGACCCCTACTCGAGCGACCTGGAGTCGATGCGCACGGCCGCCGACCACTCCCCCTGGAACCCGGTCGCCACCGCCACCGACCACGCGCACCCTCGCGCGGCCCCCGGGGTGGGGCGTCACGCTCCCGCGACCTCGTGGACCTCGCTCCGGCCGAAGGTCGGTGCCACGCTGCACGGTCTCGTGCGGATCGGACGCTGGCTCGTGGTGCCCCTGATCGTGATGTTCGTCGTCGGCGTCGTCCTGCACTCGCGGATGAGCGACGGAGCGACGGACGTGCCGCTGGACGGGACACCGGTGACGATCCAGGTCGAGCGCGGCTCCGACGTCTGGCTGTGGGCACCCGAGCAGGCCCCGGCCGTGAGCTGTGCCGGCACGGACTCCGCGGGGCTCGGCCTCGACCCGCGCTGGCTCCTGCGACAGCTGACGAACGACGACCACGTGTCGACCCACGTCATGCCCAGCGGGTCGACCGGCACGTTCGAGATCGTGTGCGAGCCCGCCGAGGAGACCACCCAGACCGCACCGCAGGCGACGGAGCACGCCCGCGTGGCACCGGCGCCGTCCCCCCGTGCCCTCGCCGCCTTCTACCTGCTCGCCCGCGCAGGCACCCTGGGGACCGTCGTCGCCGCCGCCGCTACCGCCGTCCTGTGGATCGTCTGGGGGATCCTGCGCGCGGCCCGCGTCCTGCCCCGGCTGCGCTGACTCCGGGTACCTGACGGCGCCGGCCCGGCCCGGACCGGCTCGGCCCGGACCGGCTCAGCCCGGACCGGCTCAGACCAGCGGACCGACATCGTCGTGCCCGCGGGCGATCTTGGTCATCGCCTCGCGGGCGACCACCTTGACGCGCTCGCGCACGTGGGCGTCGGTCTCGCCGAGGCGCCGCTCGAAGGCGTCCAGCGTCTCCCAGCCGACCCAGTCGGTCCAGGGCACGCCCGCGGCGTCGAGCTCGGCGGTCAGGCCCTCGCGGCCCGCGCGCTCCGGGCCGGCGCCGACGACCCCGGCCCGGGCGTCCTCCACCACGTGGCCGATCGTCTGCTGCGCGTCGGACTTGGTCGAGCCGATGAGGCCGACGGGTCCGCGCTTGATCCAGCCCGTGACGTAGACCCCCTGGACGGTCTCGCCGTCCTCGCCCAGCACGCGGCCCTCGACGTTGGGGATGATCCCGCCGCGCACGTCGAACGGGAGGCCGTCGATCGGGGCCGAGTAGTAGCCGACCGCCCGGTAGACGGCCTGCACGGGCGTCTCGACGAGCCGGCCGGTCCCGCGGACCGAGCCGTCACCGGTGAGCTCGGTGCGCTCGGTGCGCAGGGCGGTGACCCCGTCCTCGGGTGAGCCGAGGACGGCCGCCGGGGAGTGGAACAGGTGCAGGTGGATGCGGCGCGAGGCGGTGAGCGTCGAGGGGTCGCGCATCGCGAGGTCCATCAGCGTATTGACGACCTGCTTGGTCTGGTTCGAGGAGCGGATCGCCTCCTCCGAGCCCTCGTCGAAGTGGAAGTCCTCCTCGTCGACGAGCAGGTCGACGTCGGGCACCTTGGCGAGCTCGCGCAACTCGAGCGGCGTGAACTTCACCTGGGCGGGCCCGCGGCGGCCGAACAGGTGGACGTCCGTGACGGGCGATGCCTCCAGGCCGGCGACGACGTTGGCCGGCACCTCGGTGCTCATCAGGTCCTTCGGGTGCTTGGCCAGGATCCGTGCGACGTCGAGCGCGACGTTGCCGACCCCGAGGACGGCGATCTCGCGCGCCTGGAGCGGCCACGTGCGCGGCACGTCCGGGTGGCCGTCGTACCAGGAGACGAAGTCTGCGGCGCCGTGGACCCCGGGCAGGTCGACGCCCGGGATGTCGAGCGGGACGTCGGCGTCGGCGCCGGTGGAGACGATGACGATGTCGTAGAGCTCGCGCAGCCGCTCCAGGCTCACGTCGCGGCCCACGGCCACGTTGCCCAGGAGGCGCACGTCGCCGCGCGAGAGTACCTTCTCCAGGGCCCGGATGATGGCCTTGATGCGAGGGTGGTCGGGCGCGACGCCGTATCGCACGAGCCCGAAGGGGGCCGGGAGCCGTTCGATGAGGTCGATGCGGACGTCCAGCCCCGAGGCGGAGAGGATGTCGGCGGCGTAGGTGCCGGCGGGTCCGGCCCCGACCAGGGCCACGTGCAGGGGGCGTGCGGCGGTCACTGCGTCCTCTCGGCGGGCGGGATAGGTCCGCGGGCCAGTCTACGGCGGCGGCGCCCGCGGCGAACGGCGGTCCGCGTGAGGTCAGCCGCGCCGGCGGGGCGCCTTGGCGAGCAGACCGGCCCCGCCGACGACGACGAACGCCCCGAACACCCACCACGCCGCGGTGCCCCGGACGGCCTCGAGCGGGTCCTCGGGCCGCTCGGGCACCGCGACGAAGGTCGGTGCGTCGACCGACGGCGCCTCGTGGACCGGGCTCGGCGGCCCCGGGGCTGCGCCGTCGTCGACGAACGACAGCGCGTCGTAGGGCGCCACGCTGCCCCAGCCGAGGAGGTCGTCGCGCTCGCCGGGGACCGTGCGCACGGCGGTGACCATGAGCCGGTGGGCCCACTGCGCCGGCGTCTCGTCGGGGTACATCGAGGCGACCAGCGCGGCGGAGGCGGCGACGTACGCCGTCGCCCAGCTCGAGGCGGCCTCGCCGCCGCCACCGGTGTAGCACTCCTCGCCGGTGACGTACGCGTAGTAGGCGGGGTCGCCGGGCGCCGCGATCTCGACGTGCTCGCCGGGGATGGAGTCGTCGGTCGCCTCGCCCTCGATCGTGGTCGCCGTCACCGCCAGGGCGCCGGGGTAGGCGGCGGGGTAGCGCGGTCCCGGCGTGTCGTCGTCGGCGGTCCGCGCGTTCCCGGCGCTCGCCACGACGAGGGAGCCCGCCGCGCTCGCGTGCTCGACGGCCTCCCGGAGCTCGGGGACGTCTGTGGGGAGGGACATCGAGACCGAGATGATCTGCGCGCCCTGGTCGGCGGCCCAGCGGATGCCCTCGGCCATGCGCCCGACGTCCGTGCCGTAGCCGGCCTCGATGAGCTCATCGTCCTCGGTGGTGACGTAGACGCGCACGGGCAGGATCTGGGCCTCGGGAGCCAGGCCGACCACGTGGGTGCCCTCGGGGTCGCGCGCGGCGATGAGGCTGGCCGCGGCGGTGCCGTGGAAGTGGAAGTCGGTCCGGCCGTCCGAGCTCGACAGGGGCGGGCCCTCGGTGACGGTCTCCGAGCCGGGCACGGTGCCCATGGAGTCCAGGCCCGGCAGCACGGCCTCGTCCGCCGGCAGGTGCGGCTCGCTGGGCGCGACCCCGGAGTCGACGACGGCGACGGTCACGCCCTCGCCGCGGGACAGCTCCCACGCCTCCTCGACGCCGAGGGCCGGGAGCACCGGCGAGGGCTCGGTCGGTATCTCCTCGGGGGTGCAGGCGTCGGGCAGCTCGGCCCGCCAGACTGGTCCGGTCCGGGCCCGGGACGGGTCGACCGTTGTCGCCTGCACCTGGCCGGCCCGGCCCGGCGACGCCTCGGCGGGCGCGCCCGGGGCGCCGGAGACCAGGAGCGGGGTGGCGAGCACGGCGGCGCCCGCCAGGACCGCCGCCAGCGCACCTCCGGGCCGATCGCCACGACGCCCCCGCCCGTGCGCGTGCCGACCGGTCACGAGCCGTCGCTCTCGGTCTCGCCGCCGGAGGGCGCCTCGGTCCCGGTGCCGGCCCCGCTCTCGGACTCGTCGCCGGGTCCGCCGAGCGCGGGCAGGTCCAGCGGCTGCAGCCCCGGTCCCTGCGGGAAGAGCCGCACCCACGGGCTCGGAACGGTCGTCCGGTCCTCCAGCTCGTAGCCGAGCATGCCGAGCGTCTCGCCGCGGGCCCCGAGCAGCGGGTAGGCCCGGCCGGTCTCGTCGATGAAGAAGTCGGCCGTGAGGAGGCCGCCGCCGCTGCCGGAGACGAGCGCGCCGGCGCCGCCCTCGACCGTGACGGTGTCGTCGGCGACCTCGGGGATGTCGTGGCCCGCAACGAGCGCGGAGGAGTCGGACTCGTCCATCGCTCCGGCGACGAGGCGGGCACAGGGGGTCGCACCGTCGGTCGCGGTCACGGCGCCCGCGATCTCGTCCGGCCAGTCGGCGGGGTCGGCGTCGTCACCGGAGGGCATCTGACCGAGGTCTCCGGCGCTGACCGCGATGGCCTCGCTCTCGAGGTGTTCGCCGTCGCCCAGCCGGTACATCTGGTAGCCGACGTCGCTCAGTGGGTGGAGCTCCCCCGACGCGCCAAGGATGTAGTACGAGACGTCGTCGCCCTCGCCCATGGAGACGGCCTGTCCGGCGGGGACGTCCTCCAGGCCCGGGAGGGGCTCCGGCATCGGCTCGCCCGCCCCGCTCGTGGCGAGCGGCTCCAGCGGGGCGCCGAGGGCGAAGAGCTCGAGCCAGGCGGCGGACGTCTCGGGGACCGGCGCCGCGTCGAGCCGGAGCGCGCGGACGATCTGCTGCTCGTGCTCGGCGTCGATCGCGTGCCGCGTGGCGCCGGAGACGAGCCACAGCGTGCCCTCGACGCGCACGACGATCGCCTGGTCCGGCGCGGGCTCGGCGGAGACCTGGGTGCCGTCCGTGTCGATCGTGGGGCGACCCAGCGCGGTCCACGACGCGCCCGAGGACGTGACGCACGAGAGCCACTCGTCGTTGACGAGGTCGCCCGGGTCCGGGAGCGAGTCCGGGGCGTCCGGGATGCCGACGGTCGGGCCGCGCGTGACGCCGGCGACCTCCTCCTGGGACAGCGTCTGGACCGTCATCTCGCCCGCACCGAGCACGAGACGTGCGGAGGCCGTGTTGAGCACCGGGTACATCACGCCCGAGGACGTGACGTAGCGGGAGCCGTCCTCCTCGACGACGACGAGCGAGCCGTCCTCCCACCCCTCCGGCTCCCCCGGGGCGAGCCACCGCGAGACGAAACCGCCCGCGAGGATGATCCCGACGAGCACCAGGCCCCCGACGACGCCGCGCCACGGCTTGCCGGGCTCGAGCTCGCGGCCGTCGGGCGCCCCCGAGACGAAGGAGGTGACGAGGCGCTGCCGGTTGAACCGCTGCGCGTCGAGGATGTCCTTGTTGGAGGCCATCTACACCACGCCCGAGGCGAACGCGGCCAGCGGCAGGACGGCGAGCACGCAGATCACCTCGAGGGTGTCGCCCACGCGCTGCAGGCCGGGCCGCGGCCCGGGGCTGAGGACGGCCATGCCGACGATCCCCACCGTGAGCGCGGCGACGGCGATCGCGACCGCCAGCCACCAGGTCGGGTGGACGACGACGACGGCGAGACCCGCCACCGCGGCACCGACGACCCCCGTGGAGGTCATGACGACGACGTCGCGCCGCGCATAGATCTCGCGCACGCCGAGGACGAACGCCACGCACACGACGAGGACCAGCGCGGTGCCCCAGATCCCGGTCGCCACCGCATGGGGCGTGGCGAGCAGGATGGCCGCCGCCCCGGAGAGCCGCATCGCGAGGAGCAGCCGCGAGCCGCGCAGGAACTCCGAGCGGACGCGGGCGGCACGGATCTCCTGCCGTTCGGCGTCGAGCTCGGCCTGGTTGCGGGGCACGGTCACGCGGATGCCGGTCATCGACAGGGCGATCCAGGGTGCCGAGGACAGCACGATGCCGGACACGGCGACGATCCCGGCGGCCACCTGGCCGGTGCCCAGGTCGGTCACCAGCGGCAGCCCGCCGAGCGCGAGGAGCACCAGGCCGACGAGGATCGGGACCGCCGCGTACTCGCGCACCGACCCGAGGAACGGCAGGGCGAGCGCCCCGACGGCGAGGACGCCGAGCCCACCGAAGGCGAGCGGCTCGCCGACCATCGGTCCCACGCCGAGGGCGAGGCCGCTCGTCAGCGCGAGCACCGCCGTCGAGCCGAGCATCGTCATGCTGGCGGCGGTCCTGCGCAGGGCGGCCAGCACGCCGGTGACGCCGAGCGAGAGCGCCGCGGCGGCCCCCGCGACCACGGGAACCAGGAGGGAGGAGTCGTCGGCGGTGAGCAGCACGACGCTGCCGGTGACGACGAGGACGAGGGTCGCCACCAGCGTCATCCGTGCGGAGTCCGCCGGGGCCCATGCCCGGTGCTGGTCCTCCACGGCGTCGGAGACGGCCTCGACGAGATCGTCGTAGACGCGGCCGGAGCTGCCGGCGTCGCGCGCGACGAGAGCGAGCAGGGCGCCGTCCTCGACGCCCTGGGCCGCGAGCGACTGGTCGGGCGCGAGCTCCGTGCCGTCCGTGCGGGTGAGGCGGTAGCCGGTCACGGCGGCGCGGACCTCGAGCATCCCCAGGCGGCGGGCCAGTCCCGGCACGATCTCGGCCACGGGGACGGAGCCCGGGAGCGCGAGGTCCGTGCGGTCGTCGCCCTCGACGAGAGTCACCCGGACCACGGTGCCGACGGCGCGGCGGCTGACTGCCTGGCTCACGCGGTGCCCTCCCTCGACGCGGTGTCGTCGCGCCCCGGCCCGGGAACGCCTGCACGAGGATATCCGCAGCCGGCCACAAGCACGGCCGCGCACCGCGGTCGTCGGTCACGCCCGGCACGGCCCACGTGACCGGACGGTGACGTCCGGGTGACCGTCCGGCAACGTCCCTGGCGGGTCGCCGAACACCGCACGAACACTGGTCCCCGACCAGGCTGTACGCGTGGGGAGGTCTCCCCGAGCGGGACCGTTCCCGGCCGAGCGCCGTGGCCGTAACGTGATGGTTGTCGTCGAGAGCGGGTCTCCCGGATCGGCGGACGTCAGGCCCCGCGGGGCACCGGGTCCACCAGCGGCCCGTCCACGAGAGATTCAGCAGGAGGACACCATGGGAGCAGTAGAGGCAGGCGAGGGCGCACTCGAGACGGCCGCGTCCCGCGTCGACGAGACGAAGACCGCCGTCGACGGCGAGTTCACCAGGCTCGGTTCGCAGATTCAGAGCATCGGCGCTCAGTGGACCGGTTCGGCGGCCACCGCGTTCCACCGGGCCATGCAGCGTTGGAACGAGGAGGCGCGGCACACCAACGAGGTGCTCACCACCCTCTCCGAGAACCTGCGCGGCACGCAGTCGTCGTTCACCGCCCAGGACGAAGAGGGCAGCGTCAACTTCGGCCAGCTGCTCGGCTGACCCGACCTACCACCTGAGAATTGGGAGTTATCCAGATGAACGACATCCGCGTCACCCACGCCGCCCTCGACACCGGGGCCGCCGACATCAGCTCGGCCGGCCAGCGCATCCGCCAGCACCTGGACGACCTGCACAGCGGCACCGCCGACCTGCGCGAGCGCTTCCACGGTGAGGCCCGCCAGGCCTGGGACACCGCCAAGCACCACTGGGACCAGAACATGGAGGACGTCGACTCCATCCTCATGCTCATCGAGTCCCTCGTCCTGCGCAGCCGCGGCAACTTCGCCGACGCCGACCGGATCGCTGCCAACAACTTCGGCGGCAACGTCTGACACACGCAAGCCTCGGTCGCACCGGGACCCCTCGGTCCCGGTGCCTCCGTGGCTCTCGTGCGTCGGCACCGCAGGTACCGAGCCACCGAGCGCCCAGCCCGGTGCGGCAGAGAGATGATCTGGAGGATCCCCCGAGATGAACATCGTGCTGGAGCCCGAGGTGCTCCGAGCTCGCGTCACCTACCTCGACACCGTCGTGACGCAGCTCGCCAAGATCAACGACGAGATGAACAGCGACGGGGTCGATCAGCGGAACATGTGGTCGGAGCTGGCCACGGTCAGCCGGATCGGCTCCCCGCTCGCGACGGCGACCTTCGCGCTCGCCCGCGGGATCAACGACCTGCTCCTCAGCACCGAGGACATCCGGCAGGCGCTCGTGCGCGCCGCCGAGAACCTGGAGGAGACCGACGACGGCCTCATGGCGGACCTGGAGGCCATCGGCGAGCAGATCGACGAGGCCGCCCCCCCGCCCCCGCCCGGACCGCACGGCGGCCCCTACCCGATTCCGGTCTGACCCGAGCCAGGACGATCGAGAGCTGACGAGATGAACTACCACAAGACCGAGCCGACGATGCTCACCGAGACGCTCGCCCGGATCGACGACCTCCAGAAGAGCGGGCTGCAGGGCATCGAGCGGAACTTCACCAGCTACGCGGACCGCCTCGACGACCTCGCCTACGAGATCCGCTCCCGACGTGCGGAGCTCGGTATCGAGGGCGAGGCCGGGGATGCCGCGGGGCAGGGGTTCGACGAGCTGGAGTCCTGGGCGCGCCACCGCGCGGCGGAGTCCGAGGAGATCGGCACCGCCCTGGCGGCGGCGCGGACTGCCGGGGACGAGGCACAGGGCACCTACACGACGGAGGCCAGCTCCTGGTCGAACAACTCCGAGCGTGACCGCTGGGACGAGATGGACGAGAACGAGCAGCGCGAGCTCATCCAGCGCTACGACCGTCCCGCCGGCGAGACGATCGAGTCGCTCGACTACCGCATCGAGGACGCCATCGACCTGATCCCGGAGATCACGCCGGCGACCGGGACGCCCTTCAAGGACCGCGGCTACTCGCCCGACCGCGGCGGCACCGACGTCAACCGCTCGGGCGCGCCGCTGCCCGGTGGCGGCGGCGGCAACGTGCCCGGACCGGGCGGCGGACCCGGCGGGCACCAGCCCCCGGGGAACTACCTGCCGCCCGGGGTCATCCGGCCGCCGAGCCCGGACCCACCTGTCATGCCGCCGCCGTACGACCCGTGGGAGCCGCCCATCATCGGCCCCGAGCCTCCGGTGCTGCCCGACCCTCCGGGTCCGCGCGTCCCCGAGGTCCCCACGCTTCCGGACCCGGACCCGCCGAACGTCGACGCGCCGATGCCGACGCCGGCGCCGCCACTGCCGTCGCCCGGCCCGGCGCCGGTGCCGAACCCGGTGCTGCCCGGACCTGCTCCGGTGCCGCCGCCCGGTGGCGGCGGTATGCCGATCCCGCCGCCCATCACGCCCGGCATGCCCGGTCCAGGTGGCGGCGGGCGTGCCCCCGGCATTCCCGGCGGCACGCCCGGCAGGCCCCCGATCCACACCATCGGTGGCCCGGGCGCCGGTCGCCCCGGCGGTGGTGCCCGCCCGATCGGCACTGGCACCGGCGCGGGCGGCCGTGGCATGCCCGGACGTCCCGGGGCGGTGGCGGGCATGCCGCCCGCCGGTCGCGGTGGAGCGGTCGCCGGTCGAGGCGGTCCCGGGGGTGCGCGCGGCGGAGCCGCCGGGACCCCCGGCCGTGCCGGCATGGTCGGTGCGCCTCCCGGAGGAGGAGCGCGCGGCGCTGCTCGCCCGGGCGTGGCCGGAGCGCCTGCCCGCGGCGCAGGAGCGCCCGGACGCGCGGGAGCCGGGGCTGCCGGTCGCACAGGCGGAGCCGGCCGGCCGGGCACGGTCGGCGCAGCTGGTCACGCACCCGGTGCCGCCGGTCGTCCTGGCGCCGCAGGTGCTGCTGGCCGTCCCGGTGCGGCCGCAGGTGCCGCAGGTCGCGGCGCGGGTGCACCCGGTGCGCGAGGTGCCGGTCGTCCCGGCACCGTGGGCGCCACCGGACGCGGCGCAGCCACGGGCACATCGGCGCCCGGACGCGGCGCGGCGGCCGGTGCGGCGGCCCCCGGTCGGGGCGGAGCCCGCCCGGGTGCTCCGGCGGCCGGCCGTTCGGGCGCAGGCGCTGCCTCGCGCGGCGGTTCAGCCGGCGCGGCCCGTGGTCCGATGGGCGGGATGCTCGCCGGACGGCCGGGAGCCAAGGACAAGGAGCGCACGGAGAACGAGGTCGAGCACATGGACCTCGTCGACCAGCTCGAGAACGAGTCGGCACCAGCGACGGCGGCCGGCGCAGGCAAGGGCACGCGCTCGGACGCCCGGTCCGCACCCGCGCTCGGCGCAAAAAAAGAAAACGCCGATTTGCCCCCCCTGTTGCCGGCGCGCCTCACGGGGCGCGCCGACCCGGCACGACGACGTCGGCTGATCAGCGGGAGGGACGACGATGGCGATCGAGCTGCAGCCGGAGGTGCTCGCGGCGCGCGTCCGGCTGCTCTCGACCACCGTCGAGGAGGTCGAGGACATCCGGTCCGAGGCCTGGAACGGGCGCTTCGACCACAAGTCGGGGTGGTCCGACCTCTCGACCATCAACCGGATCAGCGACCGGGTCTCGGAGCGGATGTACGGCGTCGGGATGGGGATGACGCGGCTGCTCCAGGACCTCGAGGGTCTGGCTCGCGCGCTCGAGGACTCGGCGGCGCTGATCCAGGGGGTCGACGAGGAGACCACCGACCTGCTGACGAAGACCCGCGAGCGGCTGAGCGACATGGAGCTCGGCAACTTCAACGACCAGGACGACTGACACGAGACCGCGCAGGGGAAGGACGGCAGGCGCACCATGACGGACGAACCGACCTCGCTGACCGAGACCCTGCGGAAGATCTCGCCGTTCCAGGCGCAGCCCATCAACAGCTACACGACGACGCTCACGGGGATCGCCGAGCGTCTGCGCGGTCTCGCCGACGACCTCGCCGCCGCGTCCGGCAACCTGGGCATCGAGGGGCAGGCCGGGGACGACGCGGTCCTCGCGTTCCAGCGGGTCCAGGGCTGGGCGGAGCATCGGGCCGGGGAGGTCGACGCGATCGCGGCGGCGGTGGACTACGCCCGCGAGGCCGGCGGCTCCACCCAGACCTACTACTTCGACCTCAACGAGAGCTACACCGCGGCGCACGAGGGCGGCAACTGGGACGACTCCCGGCGGCAGGAGTACAACACCGCCGCCGGTGAGGCCATCGAGTCGCTCGACTACCAGGTCGAGGACGCCATCGCCATGCTCCCGGACATCGCCGACGGCACCGGAGACGTGCCCGGCGGCAGCGGCACGGACGTGCCCGGGGGCGGCAGTGACCTTCCCGGCGGCGGCACCGGAGGTGACGGCGGCACCGGTGGAAGCGGAGGAGGTGGCGGAGGCGGCGGATCGCCTCGGCTGCCCGATCCTCCTCGCCCGCCCGATCGGCCGGACGACCCGCCGTACCACCCTCCGTACCCGCCGGACCGGCCGGAGCCGCCGTACCCACCGGACCGGCCCGACCCGCCATACCCACCGGACCGGCCGGAGCCGCCGTACCCGCCGGACCGGCCGGAGCCGCCGTACCCACCGGACCGGCCGGAGCCGCCGTACCCGCCGGACCGGCCGGAGCCGCCGTACCCACCGGACCGGCCCGACCCGCCATACCCGCCAGACCGGCCGTACCCACCGGACCGGCCCGACCCGCGGGACCCGCCGTCGTTCTACCGGCCGCCGCTTCCCCCGATCCCCGACCCCGGCCCTCCGTCCGTCGACTCTCAGCTGCCCACGTTGCCGCCGCCGGGCGCGGGCCCGGGCGTCGGGGGTCCCGGCGCGCTGCCGGGCGCCCCCGGTGCCGGTCCCGGCGTCGGTGGTCCCGGCGCGCTACCCGGAACTCCGGGCGCCGGCCCGGGTATCGGTGGTCCGGGCGCGCTGCCCGGAGCCCCCGGCGCGGGTGGCTCGCCCGGCATGGTGGGTCCGATGATGGGTGGCGCCGGCATGGGCGGCGCTGCTGCACGTGGCGGCGGTCGCGCAGGAGCTGGACGCGCAGGCGCAGGCTCAGCCGGAGCCGCCGGTCGACCTGGCATGGTCGGTCCGATGATGGGCGGCGCCGGCGCGGCCGGGAGCCGTGGCGGCGGTCGCGCAGGAGCTGGACGCGCAGGCGCAGGCTCAGCCGGAGCCGCCGGTCGACCTGGCATGGTCGGTCCGATGATGGGCGGCGCCGGCGCGGCCGGGAGCCGTGGCGGCGGTCGCGCAGGAGCTGGACGCGCAGGCGCAGGCTCAGCCGGAGCCGCCGGTCGACCTGGCATGGTCGGTCCGATGATGGGCGGCGCCGGCGCGGCCGGGAGCCGTGGCGGCGGTCGCGCAGGAGCTGGACGCGCTGGCGTCGGCCGGGCCGGAGCCGGTGCCCGTCCGGGCATGGCCGGCCCGCTCGTCGGCGGGACGGGTGCCGCAGGCGGTCGCGGTTCAGCCGGCCGCGGGGCGGCCCGTCCAGGCGTCTCCGGACGAACCGGCGTCACACGCGCGGCGGCACCCGACTCCGGACGTCCAGGGGCCGCAGACCGAGCAGGGGCAGGAGGCGCAGGCCGCGCGGGTGCCGGCGCCGCCGGGCGCGCCGGTATGGCCGGCCCCCTCGTGGGCGGGGTCGGCGCAGCGGGCGCGGCAGGTCGCGGTGGCGCGGGCCGTGCCGCCTCCGCGGGTGCAGGACGAGGCGGACGCTCGGGGGGAGCAGTCCCCGGTGCGACGGCTGGCCGCGGCCGGGGCGATGGGCGACGCTCGGAGGGACGGACCGGCGAGGCCGATCACATGGACCTCGTCGACCAGCCGGGCACGGAGGCGACGCCCACGGGCGGCCCCGCCGGCCGAGGAGGCCGCCGGGGCGAGTCTCGACCGGCGCCCCGTCTGCGGACTCCCGACGAGTCCGACGAGTGGTGAGACGACGACACGAATGACGACCGACAACCGGGGCCCATCGCCGCAGTAGCCGGCCGGGCGCTCCACGGCCCGAGGGGGGACGAGATAAACCAGGTGGAGCTGGATCCGGACGTGCTCGAGGCGCGGGTACGTCTGCTCGCGAGCACGGTCGACGACATCGCGGGGCTCAGGCAGCGCGTGAGCGACGAGATCAACCAGCAGGCCGCCAGCTGGGGCGAGCTCCCCGGCCCCACGCGCATGAGGTTCGCCGTGGTGCAGGAGCTCAACGACGTCTCCGGCAGCATGACGATCCTGCTGACACAGCTCGAGGAGCTCGCGCGGTCGCTGACCGAGTCCGCGTCGCGCATCCAGGACGTCGACGAGGAGGTCTCCACACTGCTCGCCTCGACCCGCTCCCAGCTCGAGGGGCTCGACCTGCCCCGTGTCTCCGCCGCCGTGCAGGCCTGACGAGGAAAGGACGCAGCATGCCGAACGACTACATGGCCCCCACGTTCCTCACCGAGAACATGCGGCGGATCGAGACCTTTCAGGAACCGGCCGTCCTCGGCCTCTCCGAGGGCCTGGACGGTATCGCCAGGAGCTCGTCAGGGTGGCCGACGACCTGCGCGGCTCGCAGGGCGAGCTCGGCATCACCGGTGACGCCGGAGACTCCGCCGTCGAGGTGTTCTCCCGGGTGGAGCGCTGGGCCCAGCACCGCTCGGGGGAGGTCTGGGAGGTGAGCTCGGCGGTCGAGCACGCGCGCAGCGGCGCCGACACGGCGAGGAGGACGTAAGAGGACACGTACGCGCGATGGGAGCAGGACCGCGCGAGCGGCGACTACGACGAGTTCGACACCATGCGCTACGACTCTCACGCGAGCGGCGCGCTGTGGGATCTCGAGTACCGGGTGCGCGAGGCCACCGAGATGATGCCGGAGATCACCGCCGGCGGCGAGCCATGGCGTGAGGACGCGGGCGGCCAGGTCCGCGCTCGGACGGCGAACGGCCCGAACGTCATTCCGCCGCCACCACCGGAGGGCACGGCGATCGGCGTGCACACTCCGCCGCCCGAGGTGACCGGTGTTCCCCGATACAACTCCCTTCCGCCGGAGCCGGAGCAGCACAGGATCGTCACGAGCCCGCGCCGTCCGACGCCCGACACCAACACCCGCGACTGGTACGTGCGTCCCGCCCCGCGGTTCGGCGACACTTTTCCGCGGCCGGGAGGCCCCGGCTGGTGGGACGCACCGGACACGCAGATCCCGACGATGGACCTGCCGGGCGGCCCCGGCGGGACCCTCATAGGTGAGCCGTCCGTCGACGCCGCCCCGCCCGGAGGGACAGGCGGTCCCGGCGGACCCGGCACGGCGCCCGGCGGACCCGGCGGACCCGTGAGCTCCGGACCCGTGGTCGGCGGTCCCGGCGGAGGGGGTGCGCCCGGTGCGGGCGGCGCGCCCGGCGCGGGCGCAGCACCGGGGACCGGCGGCATCCCGGGCGGCGCGGGCGCACCCGGTGGGGACGGCGGCGTCGGTGGTGGCGCGGTGGCACCCGTCGGCGGTGTCGCCGGTGTGCCTGGCGGCGGCTCCGACGGTGCGAGCGCGGCGGGGCACCCGGCCGGCGCGGTACGCCCGAGCCCCGGTCCCGGTCCCGCCGGCGCGGGCGGCGCTCCGTCCGGCGTCGTCGGCTCCGCTCCCGCCGGCGGTACGCCCACGTCCGGGAGCGGTGGGGCAGGCGCGGGCGCCGGTGGACGGCCGCCGATGATGGGCGGCATGCCCATGGGCGGGATGGTCGCCGGCGGTCGCAAGTCGGACCGACGCAGGAAGCGCACGGACGAGGAGGACCCGGCCGAGGAGCTCGCGCCGAGCCCGGAGCAGGAGCCCGCCGGGCCGACCGTGATCGCCCGGCCCGAGGGGGCCAAGGGCAGCGACCGCGCCGCCGCCCGACCCGCGCCGGACCAGCTCCGCAAGGGGAACGACCGGAGGACGGACGAGTGGTGACCGGACTCGTCTGACGTCCCCTGCTTCGGGCAGGAGGCGACGACGAGGCCCCGACGACCGCGCCGGTCGTCGGGGCCTCGTCACGTCCAACCTGAGGTCAGCCCCGCCGCCGGCGGGTCCGGCGCCGGGTCAGGCCCGGCGCGTGCCCGAGCCGTGGCGGGGGTCGTCACCGAGCCGGGTGACCTCACGCCCGAGGTCGATCCGGTCCGCGGGGAGCGGCGCCATCGTCGCCCGCACCCGTCGCGCGCCGTCCGGGTCCTTGGCGTCCTCCCGCGCGATCCGCCTGGTGGGCAGGATGCGGGAGCTCCCGACGCGGTCGTGCCAGGCGCGGCCGCGCTTCTGGGGATCGAACAGACCGGACAGCGCCAGCACGAGTCCGCCGACCACGGTGAGGTGCGCCCCGCCGAGGACACCGGAGCGCGCGGCCTCGCGGGCCAGGCCCGGGGCGAGGTGGTTCGTGCGTCGTGCGGCGCGCAGCCCGAGCACGAGCCCGCCGGGCGTGATGCCGGTGCGCGCACGGAGCAGGACGACCAGGGCCGCGAGCTCGACGACCGCGAGGACGGTGAGCACGATCGACGAGCTGAGGAACCAGACGCCGACGGCCGGACCGACGATCACGACCAGCGTGATCAGATAGGACGCCAGCTGGAGGAGCGGACCGGTGGTGGGGCGCCCGTCGACGAACCGGCTCCGGTCCGCGCCGGACCCGCCGGTCAGGTGTCCGCTGCGGGACGAGGCCTCGTCGGGGGCACCCTCGGGACGTCGCCGGCGACGGCGGTCCCGGTCCCCCGTAGCTCCATGGTCCGCCGGCCACGGACCCGCGGGCCGGGAGCCCCCACCGCGGGCGGGGGCCGGCGCCGGCGGTGACGACGCGGCAGACGGTGCCACCGCGGCCGATGCACGCCGGTCGGGGGCGACCGGTGCGGTGGCAGCAGCCGGTGCGGTCCCGACGGAGGTCGGTCCTGCACCGTGTGTCCCCGCGTCGCGCTCCCCCGCCTGCGGTGCCTGCCCGCCCCGGTGCGGTCCGGTCCCGGGCCCGGAGGGCGCCGACGGCGCGGCGGCGTCCGGGCCGAAACGGGCGGCCCAGTCGGTCCCGCCCGCCTCGGGCGCGGACGCCCCCCACGGTGCCGGTGCGGAGCCGGCAATCGGAGCGCCCGCGGCGGCGGGGCCGGTCGGAGGCACCGACGCGGGTATAGGTCCGCTCGTGGGTGCGGAGCCGGTCGTGGGTGCGGAGCCGGTCGTCGGCCCGTCGCCCCGGGTCGGGGCGGGGCGCCGACCGGCGGGGGTCGGCAGGGCGGCCCGCGGGCCGTCCGGCCCGGCCACCTGCGCACCGACGGGTCCCGACGCCCCGGGCGCCGGTCGATCGGCGGGTGCTGCCGGCTGCGTGCCGGGCATCGGTCCGGCGCCCTGGTCGGGACGGGCGGCCGTGCGCCGCTGCACGCGCAGCGTCTGGCGATCCCGGTAAGGATCGGCGTCGGGCCGGGCCTCCTCCCGTGCCGTCGCAGGAGGCTGCTGAGCTCCCGTCGCCCCGGCCGCCGACGCGGCGCCGGCGCGGGTCGTCACGGGTGGCAGACCCGCGCGGGCGCGGTCGCCGGTCGTCCGGCCTACGGTGCCGGTCGACGCCGACGAACCCTGTGTCGGAGCGGGCGAGCCCGACTGTGCGGCGCCCTGCCCGGAGCCCTGGCCCGTGGCCGGCCCGCCGGCCAGCGGAGAGCCGCTGCGGGGAGCCCGCCGGCCGCCGCCCGACCCGACGATCGGGCCCGACGCGCCGGTCCCACCCTGCGCGCCGGGCGCCGGGCGGGAACCGCCGCCAGGCGCCGGGCGGGAACCGCCGCCAGGCGCCGGGCGGGAACCGCCGCCGGGCGCCGGGCGTGAGCCGGCTCCGGGGGCCGGGCGGGAACCGCCGCCGGGCGCCGGGCGGGAACCCGCCGCGGACCGCGAACCGGCCCGGCCGGCAGGACGGCCCCCGCCTCGGGGTGCGGTACCCTGCTCGCCCGTCGCCCCGCGATCCTGGGTGGGAGCCACCTCCTCCGGTAGCCCGGCCTCCGGTGGTCGCCCCTGGGGAGCCGGCTCCCTGCGGTCGCGCCGCCGCGGTCGTCGGTCGTCGCTCTCCGTCACAGTCCCACCTGCCTCACCCAGTGGATGGCTCCCGCGGCCACGACCCCGGCCGGCAGGGCGAAGTGCGTGGCCAGCCCCTGGACGATGTCGCCCAGGCGGGCGAGCGCCACGTTGCTCATGCCGTACGCGACGGCGATCGCGAGCCCGGCCACGGCGAGCGCGGCGAGCACCGCCACGATGCCCACGGTCAGCGCCTCCGCGCGGCCGCCCGCCACGGCCGCCCACCCGATCTGACCGATGACGACGAATGCGGCCAGGCGCGGCAGGACGCGCACGGTGCGGGCCCGGGCGCCGCGGGGCACGAGCAGCAGGGACAGCACGAGCAGGACGACCGCCACGAGCGCGGCCCAGCCCCGGATCCCGCCCATCGGCACGATCGCGAGCACGGAGGGCGCGAGGACGGCCGCGAGCAGCGACATCAGCACGACGACCAGGTCCTGGCGCACCCGTGCCGTCGACACCACCCGGCGCACCCGCGGGGCCGTGACCTCGGCGGGCGCGCGGGGCGCCGCCTGGCGCACGCCGGTGGCGTCGCGGGAGACGTGCTCGAGGTCGACGAGCTGGTCGTCGGGGACGTCGATCGCGAGGTCCGGCATGGCGAGCAGGAGGGGCGGGACCGCGCCGACGACGAGCGCCCCCACGACCGACATGCCGGTGTCGATCTGCAGGGTGGCCAGCGCGGCGGCCGCGGCCGCGAGCCACACGGTGGCGATGAGCGCCGCGGAGGAGGCCGTCCGGTCGCGCCGCCGCTCGGCCACGCCGGCGCGCAGCGCGAGCGCGGCCCCGGCCACGGCGGGTGCCACGACGAGCGCGAGCCGCAGCTGGGCGGGCCCGCCTGACGGGACGACGAGGACCCCGGCGGCCACGGACACCAGCGAGAGCGCCGCCAGGTCGACGAGCACCGTGCCCTCCCGCGCGCGCCGCAGGGCCAGCCCGAGGGCGGCCACTCCGAGCAGGGCGACGACGGTGCCGCGCCACCAGGTGGGCAGGGGGTCGCCGGTCCCCCACCAGGCGGAGCCGACCAGCAGCAGGACCCCGCCGACGGCGAGGACCGCGGCGGCGGCGATGACGGCGAAGGAGTCGGCGCCGTCGGGCAGGGTGCGGGAGCGTCCGAGCTCGTCGGCCTCGATCGAGGCGCCCGCGGAGCCGCGGGTCACGGTGAGGAGCACGCCGTCGGGGACGTCGACGCCGATGACGTCCTCGCCGGCGACCCGCCAGCCGGAGGAGTCGGTGACGAGCACGGACCGGGAGCGGGCGTCGACGCGCAGGCGGCGCAGGACGTCGGCGACCGTGGCGCCGTCGGGGACCGCCACGTCCCGCACGACGGGACCGAGGACCACGGTGGCATGCACGCGCGGCTCGGCCGTCGTGGTCATCCGTTCCCCTCCCCGTCCGGCGGGCCCGATCTCGGCGGCCGGACCGCCCGGTGGGGGCTGCCGCATGCCGCCCCAGACCATATATTAGGGGCGGCTCCGGACGGTTCGTCCGGCCGCGCGCAGGGGCTGGGTCCCCGGGGCGTCGCGGTCCAGCCCCGGCGAGGTGCGCGCCTCGGTCCGGCGATCGACGTGGAGGAAGTCCGTGGTCCGTCCGTCCACCAAGGCGCCGCCACCCCCGCCGCAGAGCGAGGAGACGCTGCAGGTGCCGCCCGAGCTCCCCGAGCCCGAGGGCATGCAGAACATCCTCATGATGGTCGTCCCCATGATCGGCTCGATGGGGATGATGGGCGTGATGATGTTCGGGGGCGGCTCGGGCAACCAGCGGATGGTCCTCATGGGCGGCGCCATGATGCTGGCGATGGTGCTCATGGTCGCGATGAACATCATCCGGCAGCGCAACCAGCACAAGAAGGCGGTGATGGACTCCCGCCGGGAGTACCTGGCCTACCTCACGGACCTGCGCAAGAAGGTGCGCACCGCCGCGAAGATGCAGCTGGACTACTCCGCCTGGCGCATGCCCGACCCGCGCTCGCTCGCGGCCGTCGGCGAGGAGGGCTCCCGCACGTGGGAGCGCAGCCCCGACGACGAGGACTTCCTGCTCACCCGCATCGGCTCGGCCACGCAGCCGCTGTCCCTGGACCTGAAGTCGCCCGAGATCCCCACGCTCGCCAAGCTCGACCCGGTCACCGCCTCGGCCGCGCACCGGTTCCTCGTCACGCACCGCGAGGTCAGCGGCCTCCCGCTCGGCATGGACCTCCAGGCCTTCGCCCGGATCGAGGTCGCCGGCTCCGAGGACGCCGCCCGGTCGCTCGCGCGCGGCGTCATCACGCACCTGGCGACCTTCGTCTCGCCGGAGGACCTGCGGATCGCCGTCATCGCGTCCGAGGAGGCGCTGCCCGAGTGGGAGTGGATCAAGTGGCTCCCCCACGCGCTCTCCCCGCGCGTGAGCGACGCCGTCGGCCCGGCCCGCATGCTCACCACGTCGCTCGCCCACCTGGCCGACCTGCTGCCGGCCGGCATCGCCGAGCGGCCCCGGTTCGGCCTGTCGGGCGGCGACCCGGAGCTGCCGCACGTCCTCGTCGTCGTCGACGGCGGAGACGTGCCGGCGGTCAACCCCGTCCTCACGCCCGACGGCGTCATGGGCGTCACCGTCCTCGACCTGCCCGAGACGTGGGAGGCACTCGTCTCCCCGTCGACGCTGAGGCTGCTGCTGCACGACGCCGTCGACGAGGGCCCGTTGGCCGGCGCCACCCCGGTGGAGATCCTCCAGGTCGGCGCGGAGCCGCAGATCGGGATCGCCGACCAGCTCGGCGTCCCCGGAGCGGAGGCGGCCGCCCGCCGCCTCACCGCCCGGCTCGCGTCGATCCGGTCGGGACAGATCCAGGCGGACCCCACGGAGGACGGCGAGGCGGCCGCCGAGGTCTCCGCCGAGCTCACCGACCTGCTCGGCCTGGGCGACGTCCGGGACCTCGACGTCGCGCAGGCCTGGCGTCCGCGCCTGCCGCGCGACCGCCTCCGGGTGCCGATCGGGCTGACCCCCGAGGGCCGCGTGGTCCAGCTCGACATCAAGGAGTCCGCCCAGCAGGGCATGGGCCCGCACGGCCTCATCATCGGCGCGACCGGCTCGGGCAAGTCCGAGGTGCTGCGCACCCTGGTGCTGGCGCTGACGATGACCCACAGCTCCGAGGCGCTCAACCTCGTGCTCGTCGACTTCAAGGGTGGCGCGACGTTCGCCGGCATGGCCGACATGCCGCACGTGTCCGCGATCATCACGAACCTCGGCGAGGAGCTCACGCTCGTCGACCGCATGGAGGACGCCCTGCGCGGCGAGATGGTCCGCCGTCAGGAGCTCCTGCGCGCGGCCGGGAACTTCGCCAACGTCACCGACTACGAGAAGGCCCGCGCGAACGGCCGGACCGACCTCGAGCCGCTGCCCGCGCTGATGATCATCTGCGACGAGTTCTCCGAGCTGCTCTCCGCCAAGCCGGAGTTCGCCGAGCTCTTCGTCGCGATCGGACGGCTGGGCCGCTCGCTGTCGATGCACCTCCTGCTGTCCTCGCAGCGGCTCGAGGAGGGCCGCCTGCGCGGCCTGGAGTCGCACCTGTCCTACCGGATCGGTCTGCGCACGTTCTCGGCGCAGGAGTCCCGCACGGTGCTCGGCGTAACCGACGCGTACGACCTCCCGCCGATGCCCGGCGTCGGGTACCTCAAGCCCGACACGACGACGATGATCCGGTTCCGCGCGGCCTACGTCTCCGGTGCACCGCCCGTGCGGCGCCGCCGCAAGCGCTCCGAGGGCGGCGGGGCTCAGCAGCAGGTCGAGCAGATCGACATCGACATCTCCCCCTACACGGCCGCGCCGGTGCTCGGCGAGAGCCCCGAGGAGCTGCAGCGCAGGCTCGAGGCCGCTGACGACGCGGACCGGGAGATCGAGGAGCGCCAGGCCGCCGAGGCAGAGAAGAAGGCCGAGGAGGAGCGCAAGAACCAGCCCTCGACCTTCGACATCGGCGTGAGCCGCATGGAGGGCCAGGGGCCGCCCGCGCATGTCGTCTGGCTGCCACCGCTCGACGTCCCGCAGACCTTCGACGAGCTGATGCCCGACCTCACGGTCACCCCCGAGCTGGGCCTGCACTCGCCGCGCTGGCGCGACGCGGGCGCACTCACGCTCCCGCTCGGCGTGGTGGACAAGCCGCTCGAGCAGCGCCGCGAGGACCTCGTCTTCGACCTGTCCGGCGCCGGCGGGCACATGGCGATCGTCGGCGGGCCCCGCACGGGCAAGTCGACGGCCGCGCGCTCGATCGTCACCTCGATCGCGCTGACGAGGACGCCGCTGGAGGCGCAGATCTACGTCCTCGACTTCGGCGGCGGCACGTTCGCCGCCATGACCGACCTCGCCCACGTCGCGGGCGTGGCCACCCGCGGGGAGCCCGACGTGGTGCGCCGGATCGTCGCCGAGATGCGTCAGCTGGTCGACGAGCGCGAGGCCTTCTTCCGGGCGAACAAGATCGATTCGATCGAGACCTACCGGATCCGCCGCGCCGAGGGCCGGGTCGACGACGGCTACGGCGACATCTTCCTCGTCGTGGACGGCTGGCCGACGATCAAGGCCGACTTCGACGACCTCGAGATCCCGCTCCAGCAGCTGGCCGGGCGCGGGCTGACCTTCGGGTTCCACATCATCGGCACCGCGAACCGGTGGATGGACTTCCGCATGCAGCTCAAGGACATGATCGGCTCGAGGCTCGAGCTCCGCCTCGGTGACGCCCTGGACTCCGACGTGGACCGGAAGCTGGCGAAGAACATCCCCAACCGTCCGGGCCGGGGCCTGGCGAAGTCCAAGCACCACATCCTCACGGCGCTGCCCCGGGTCGACGGCGACGGCGACTCCGGCACCCTCGGCGCCGGTGTCGACGACATGGTGCGGCGCGTCAACGAGAGCTGGACCGGGCGGCGCGGGCCGAAGCTGCGGCTGCTGCCCGAGCTGATCTCGCTCGACGAGATCCGCGCCCAGGCCACCGAGCAGGAGCTGGCCGGCGGCATCCTCCTCGGCGTCGACGAGGCCCGGCTCGCGCCGGTCGTCCTCGACCCGTCGGCCGAGCCGCTCATGTTCCTCCTCGGCGACTCCAAGTCCGGGAAGTCGACGTTCCTGCGGGCCGTCGCCGCGGAGATCGCGCGACTCAACGGCCCCAAGGAGGCGCAGATCATCGCCGTCGACCTGCGCCGCGCGCTGCTCGGCGAGCTGCCGGAGAAGCACCTCGGGCTCTACCTCTCCACGCACGAGATGGCGACGACCGAGCTCAAGGGCCTGGCCGGGTTCCTCAAGGGGCGCCTGCCCGGACCGGACGTCACGCCGGACCAGCTGCGCAGCCGGTCGTGGTGGTCGGGCTCGGAGGTCTACATCCTCGTGGACGACTACGACCTGGTGAACACCTCGGCGGGCAACCCGCTCTCCGCGCTGCAGCCGCTCATGGCGCAGGCGAAGGACATCGGCCTGCACGTGGTGATCACGCGCCGCATCGGTGGTGCCTCGCGGGCGATGTTCGAGCCGGTCATGCAGACGATGACCGACCTCGCGGCCCCCGCCTACCTGCTGTCCGGCAACCCCGACGACGGGCCGGTCATCGGGCGCATCCGCGCGAAGAAGACGAACGCAGGACGCGCGCAGATGATCACCCGCGACCGCGGCAACGAGGTCGGCCAGCTCGCCTGGTTGCCGAAGATCCACGGGTAGTTCCGGCACGGCCCGGGGCGGACGCCGGGGTGGGCGACGCCCACCCTCCGGCGTAGGGTGACGTGGGACACTGATCGTGAGCTCGTCGGGCGCGGCCCGACGACGGACGGGGGGCCCACCATGACCACACCGACCTCACCCGCGTACGACCGCAGCGGCCTCACCACGGGGATCGTGCACTTCGGGATCGGGAACTTCCACCGCTCGCACCAGGCGATGTACGTCGACCGGCTCCTCGAGGCGGGCGACGGCGACGGATGGGCGATCTGCGGCGTCGGCCTGTTCCCCGGTGACAAGGCGATGCGCGACGACCTCGCCGCCCAGGACTTCACCTACACCCTCGTCCTGCGCGACTCGCGGGAGCCGCTCGAGGCGCGGACGATCGGCTCGATCGTCGACTTCGTCTACGCACCCGACGACCCGGACGCGCTCGTCGAGCGCCTCGCGTCGCCGGAGACGAGGATCGTCAGCCTGACGATCACCGAGGGCGGGTACGGCGAGCACCCGGACCCGTCCGGCACACCGACCGCGTTCGACTACATCGTCGACGCCCTCGCGCTGCGTCGTGAGCGCGGCACGGAGCCGTTCACGGTGGTCAGCTGCGACAACATCGAGTCCAACGGCGTCGTCGCGCGCCGCAGCGTCCTCGGGCATGCCTACGCCCGCGGCGGGGACCTGGCCGGCTGGATCGAGGACAACGTCGCGTTCCCGGGCAGCATGGTCGACCGGATCACGCCGGTGACCACGGACGAGGACCGCGCGATGGTCGAGCGCGAGCTCGGCGTGCAGGACCGGCGGCCGGTGGTCGGCGAGCCGTTCGTCCAGTGGGTGCTCGAGGACCGTTTCCCCGCCGGCCGCCCCGACCTCGGCTCGGTGGGCGTCCAGCTCGTCGACGACGTCGTGCCCTACGAGCGGATGAAGCTGCGCATCCTCAACGCCACCCACCAGCTCCTGGGGTTCACCGGCCTGCTCGCCGGGCACCGCTACGTGCACGAGGCGGCGACCGACGACGTGCTCGGGCGCCTCGCGGCCGCCTACATCGCCGACGAGGCCCGGCCCACCGTCGGCGAGGTCGAGGGGATCGACCTGGCGGACTACCAGGACACCATCCTCGAGCGGTTCGGGAACGAGGCCATCGCCGACACGCTCGTGCGGATCGCCACCGACGGGTCCGACCGCATCCACAAGTTCGTGGTCCCGGTGGTCGAGGACCTCATCGCCCAGGACCTGCCGGTGCGCGCGACGGCGTTCACCCTCGCCGCGAGCGCGGTGGTCGCGGGCACGCCCGAGCTGACCGAGCAGGTGACGGACCGGCAGCGCGACCGGCTCGACGCCGCGGCCGAGCGACTCGGCGCGGACACCGGCACCTACCTCGACGACGAGGACCTCTTCGGCCGGATCGGCGCCGACGCCCGGTTCCGGGAAGCCTTCGTGGCCGCCCACGACGCCATCGTCGCCGACGGCGTCCTCGCCGCGGCCCAGGCGCTGCTCGACGGGACGGGCGACGCGTGAGCGGGGACGGCCCCGCCGCGGGGGCCGACGGCGCGCCCGCCGTCGGATCCACCGCCGGGCAGCGCGTGCTCGTCGTCGGTGAGGCCCTCGTCGACGTCTTCCCCGACGAGCCCGGGGGGCCCGCGCGAGCGAGCGGCCGCGTCCCCGGGGGAAGCCCCGCGAACATGGCGGTCGGGCTGGCCCGGCTCGGCCTGCCCGTCGCCCTGCTCACCCACCTCGGCGACGACGAGGACGGCGCACTCGTGCTCGAGCACCTCACCGACGCCGGGGTCGAGGTCCTCGACGGCTCCGTCGTCGAGGGGCGCACGTCGACGGCGGTCGCCACCGTCGACGAGGCGGGCGTGCCGGCCTACGAGTTCGACGTCGCCTGGCAGCTGCCCGACGTGGCCACGATCGAGATCCCCGAGGCCGTCCACGTGGGCTCCTACGCGGCGTTCGTCGAGCCCGGCGCCACGCGCGTGCGGGAGGTCGCCGCCCGTGCCGCCGCCGAGGGGGCGATCGTCTCGTTCGACCCGAACATCCGCGCCGCGCTGCTCCCGCCGTTGGCGCAGGTCCAGCAGGGCTACGACGCGCTCGCCGCGCATGCGAGCGTCGTCAAGATCTCCGACGAGGACGCCGAGTGGCTCTTCCCGGACCTCACCGACGAGGAGGTCGTCGCGCACACGCTCGCCCTCGGACCGCGGCTCGTCGTGCTCACGCTCGGTGCCGAGGGGGCGATCCTCGCCGACCAGGCACGGTCGGTCCGGGTCCCGCGCGCGCAGGTGGACGTGGTCGACACCGTCGGCGCCGGGGACAGCTACATGGCCGCGCTCATCGACTCGCTGCTCACGCTGCCGGGCGGAGCCGGACCGGTGGGCGGCGACGGTGCGGGCGATGAGCCGCTCGACCTGGAGCGGATCGGCCGGCGCAGCGCCGCGGCCTCGGGGATCACGGTGAGCCGCCGGGGCGCCGACCTGCCGACGGCCGCCGAGCTCGATCAGGCCTGACCGGGAGAGGTCGCAACCCCGGCTTCCCCTCGTCGAGGGGGGGGGGGGGGGGGGGGGGGGGGGGGGGTTGGAGGGGGAACAGAGGAAAAAGGAG
>NZ_JBUZNK010000003.1:0-47076 GCF_055326445.1 Georgenia sp. Z2081 | reverse complement strand
TCCCTTTGTCGGTTTTTTTCCTGGGTGGGCGGGGTTTTCCTTCACACACCCCCCCCCCCCACACCGGGCACGACCTCGACGTCGAGCGGGGATGACGCGGTCCGGCATGCCCGTCCCGTACGTCGCCCCGTCAGCGCCGGAGCAACGCTTCCAGCTCGGCGGCCGTGGAGACGGGGCGGTCGCAGACGTGACCGCGGCACACGTAGGCCGCCGGCTCCCCGCCCACCAGGCCCCGCCCGGCGAGCAGCGGGATCCCGTCGGTGTCCGGCTCCCCCACCGCGAGCACCAGGCCGGGGGAGGTCGCCGCGCGGACCACGGCCTCGAGCTCGTCGCGCCGGGCCCGCCCCGGCCCGGTGTCCGGTCCGACGACGGCCACCTCGAGCGGACCGGCCGCCAGCGCCTCGGCCACGGCGAGGCTCCACCCGGCGAACCGCGGCACCTCGAGTGCGAGCGCACCGGCCGAGGCGAGCGCGGCCTCGGCGGCGGCGCGGTGCCGGGTCGACGCGGTGAGCGCCGCGTACGTGAGCAGGGCCCCGGCGAGGGCGGACGTCCCGGACGGCTCGGCGTTGTCGGTGACGTCCCGGGGCCGGGTGATGAGCTTCTCCGCGTCGACGGCGACGTCGTGGAAGCCCCCGCCGTCGGGGTCGGCGAACACCTCGAGCGCGGTGTCCAGCAGGTCGCCCGCCGCCCGGAGCCACCGCGGGTCGGCGTCGACCTGGTGCAGCGCGAGGAGGCCCTGCGCGACGTTGCCGTGGTCGACCGCCAGGCCCGCCGCGTCTCCCACGACACCGTCGCGGGAGACCCGGCGCAGGCGGCCGTCGACCAGGTGGACGCGCAGCAGCAGGTCGGCGCACTCCTGCGCCGCACTCACGTAGCGCGGGTCGCCGAGGTCGCTCCCTGCGCGGGCGAGGGCGCCGATCGCGAGTCCGTTCCAGGCGGCGACGACCTTGTCGTCGCGCGCGGGCTGGGGGCGCGCCGACCGGGCCCGGAGGAGCCGGAGCCGGACGTCGGACCACCAGTCGTCGTCCGGGTCCTGCAGGAGCCTCAGGGTGGACGCCCCGGCCTCGAACGTGCCGTCCTCCGTGACGCCGAGCAGGGCGGCCGCGCGGGCCCCGTCGTCGTCGCCGAGAACGTCGACGAGCTGGGCGGGCGTCCACACGTACGTCAGCCCCTCCTCCCCCGCCGTGTCCGCGTCGAGCGCCGAGGCGAACCCGCCCTCGTCGGTGCGCAGGTCCCGCAGCAGGAAGTCGGCCATGCCCCTGGCGACCCGCTCCGCGAGGCGGGCCACGGCGTCGTCGGGGGTGGACCGCGCGAGGTGGAGGTAGACGCCGAGGAGCTGGGCGTTGTCGTAGAGCATCTTCTCGAAGTGCGGCACCGTCCAGGCGGCGTCGACGGCGTAGCGCGCGAACCCGCCGGCGAGCTGGTCGTGGATCCCGCCGCGGGCCATCGCGACGCAGGTCGAGCCGGCGATGCGCAGCGCACGGCTGCCCGCCGGGCCGGCGCTCGTCCCGTCGGGGCTCGTCCGGTCGTGGTGGCGCAGCAGGTGCTCGAGCACCATCGACGGCGGGAACTTCGGGGCCGTGCCGAACCCGCCGTGGCGCTCGTCGTGGTCTTTCGACAACGCCTCGACGGCGGCGGCGAGAGCGTCCTCGTCGAGGGCGTGCGGCTCCGTGGGGGCGCCGAGCTGCTCGAGCGCGTCGGTGAGCGCGGCCGAGACGTCGGCGATCTCGCCCCGGCGGCCGGTCCACGCCTCGGCCGCGGCCGCGAGAAGCCGCAGGAGCTGCTCGCGCGGGTAGTAGGTGCCGCAGTGGAACGGCTCGCCGTCGGGGGTGATCAGGCAGGTCATCGGCCAGCCGCCCCGCCCGGTGGTCATGGTGGTGGCGGCCATGTAGACGGCGTCGACGTCGGGGCGCTCCTCGCGGTCCACCTTGACCGCGACGTACCCGGCGTCGATCGCGGCGGCGACCTCCTCGTCCTCGAAGGACTCGTGGGCCATGACGTGGCACCAGTGGCAGGCGGCGTAGCCGACGCTCAGCAGGATCGGCACGTCGCGGCGGCGGGCCTCCGCGAACGCGGGCTCGCCCCACTCCCACCAGTCGACCGGGTTGTCGGCGTGCTGGAGGAGGTAGGGACTGGTGGCCGAGGCGAGGCGGTTGGCCATGTGTCGATCCTCCCTCATCCGGCTCAGACGGTCACCAGGTCGCGGGTGTAGGAGTCGGCCGGTGTGGTGACCACGTCGCCCACGGGCCCGGCCTCGACGACGCGCCCGCCGCGCAGCACCATCACCTGGTCGGCGAGCTCGGTGACGACCCCGAGGTCGTGCGTGACGAGGAAGTAGGTGAGGTCGAGCTCGCGCTGGAGCCGGCCCAGGAGCGCTATCACCTGGGACTGGACGGTGGCGTCGAGGGCGGACACCGGCTCGTCCAGGACCAGGAGCCGGGGGCTCAGCGCGAGCGCCCGGGCGATCGCGACGCGCTGGCGCTGGCCCCCGGAGAGCTCAGCGGGACGGCGGTCGGCCAGCGTCGACGGGAGCTGCACGAGCTCGAGCAGCTCCTCGGCACGGCGTCGGCGCGAGCGCCTGCCGCCCTCGCCGTGCGCCGCCAGCGGCTCGGCGACGACCTGAGCGAGGGTGAGCCGGGGACTGAGCGACTCGAAGGGGCTCTGGTAGACGACCTGCATCTGCCGGCGCAGGTCGCGCAGCTCGCGCCGGCCCAGGCTCCCGACCTCGTGGCCCAGGACCCGGACGCTTCCCGCGCTGGGGCGCTCGAGCCCGAGGATCATCCGACCCGTCGTCGTCTTCCCGGAGCCCGACTCGCCGACGACCGCGAGGGTCTGCCCGACCGGCAGGGTGAGCGAGACGTCGTCGACGGCGAGCGTGGAGCCGAACCACTTCGAGACTCCGTCCATCCGCACGGCCGGCTCAGCGCCCTCCACGACGGTCGGCAGCGGCCGGTGGACCTGGGCGTCGTACGCCTCGGCGATGCTCACGACCTCCCCGCCGCGGATCCGCACCGAGCTGTCGAGCAGCTCCCGGGTGTAGGCCCGGTCGGGAGCGGCGAACACGTCCGCCACCGGGCCGCTCTCGACGAGCGTGCCGCGCCGCAGGACGTGCACGTGCTGCGCGTACCGACGGGCGACGGCCAGGTCGTGCGTGATGAGAAGGACCGTCGTACCGTGCCGGGCACGGATCGACTCCATGCGCTCCAGCACGGCGCGTGCCACGAGGGCGTCGAGCGCACTGGTCGGCTCGTCGGCGACGACCAGCTCGGGCCGCTGCGAGAAGGCCATGGCCACGAGGATCCGCTGGCGCATCCCGCCCGAGAGCTCGTGCGGGTACCGCTCGAGCAGCGCCTCGGGGTCGGGCAGCCCCAGGTCGGCGAGGTCCTGGAGGACCTGGGCCTCGTCGACGCGCCGACCGGCCAGGGTGAAGGTCTCGCGCAGCTGAGCACCCACGGTCCTGGTCGGGTTGAGGGAGGCCACGGGGTCCTGGGGGACGAACCCGATGCTCCGGCCGCGCAGGGAGCGCAGCTCGCGCCGGCCGATCCGCAGCACGTCCTGACCCTCGAGCGTCACCCGGCCACGGGCCTCGGCGGTCCGTGGCAGGAGACGGACGATCGAGTGCGCCAGCGTGGACTTGCCCGACCCGGACTCGCCGACGACCGCGGTGACCTCCCCGCGCGGCAGGTGCAGCGAGACTGAGTCGAGGGCGGGCGTCGATCGCGGGTCGGCGCCGTAGGTGACGGTGAGGTTCTCGACGGTCAGCGTGTCGGTCATGCGTCCTCCTGGAGGAGATGGGCGATCCGGCTGAGCAGGATCGCGGTGAGTGCGAGGGCGAGGCCGGGCAGGATCGCCACCCACCACGCGTGGACGAGCAGTCGCTGCCCCTCGGAGATGAGGACCCCCCACTCGGGCGACGGCGGTGCCTCGCCGAACCCGAGGTAGCTGAGCGAGCCGATGGCGAGCAGGGCGAGCGCGAAGTTCAGTGCCGTGTACGCCATGAGCGGCGGCGCGATCCGCGGGACGATGTGCTGCGTGATCACGCGCAACGGGCGTGCGCCGAGACCTACGGCCGCCTCGACGTAGGTCAGCGTGCGCGCCTGGATGACCTGGCCGCGCACGAGCCGGGCGAACCCGGGGGCCTCGGCGATCCCGACGGCGATGCCCGCGATGAGCGCCCCGCGGCCGAACGCGGTGATGACGGCGAGCGAGAGCAGGATGGACGGCACGGCGAGGACGGACTCGCTGACGACACCGAGCACCCGGTCGGCGACGCCGCCCGGGCGCACGCCCGAGACGACCCCGACCAGGACCCCCGCACCCAGGGCGACCGCGATGGCCACGGCGCCCGCGAACATCGAGATCTGCAGACCGTGCAGGATGCGCGAGAGCAGGTCACGCCCGACCTCGTCGGTGCCGAGGAGGAAGGACGCGCCGGGCGGCTCGAGCGAGGGCCCCGCGAGCTCGAGCGGGTCGTAGGGGGCGAGCGCCGCGGGGAACAGGGCGATCAGGACGACGGCGCCCAGCAGACCGAGGAGGACGACGAGCTCCGGGGACCGGCGCCGCCTGCGGTGGGATCCGACCCTGGTGGGTCCGGGTGCGGCGTGGGGTCCGGGTGCGGCGGTGGGGTCAGCGGACATCGTCCTGGCCTCCTCGGAACGGTCCGGCGCTACGACGCAGTCGTGGGTCGACGAGCGGGAAGAGGAGGTCGACCAGCGCGTTGACCACCACGTAGACGATCGCGAGCAGCACCACCATGCCGAGGACGACCGTGAGATCGACGGCGCTCACCGAGTCCACGATGAGGCGCCCCAGACCGTTCCTCGAGAAGACGGTCTCCACGACGACGGTGCCGCCGAGCAGGGACGCCACCCTCAGGCCGAGGACCGTGAGGAAGGGCAGGGCGGCGTTGCGCAGGCAGTGCCGCAGCACGGTGTACCACCGCGAGGCCCCCTTCGCCGGAGCGGTGACCGCGGCGTACGTGGTGCCGAGCTCGGCGCGCAGCGAGCTGATGAGGACCTGCGCGAGCTGCGAGGCGCCGAGCAGGCCGATGACAGTGGCGGGAAGCACGAGCGAGGCCGCCCCGTCGCTGCCCGAGGACGGGAACCAGCCCAGCAGGATCGCGAAGACGTAGATGAGCAGGATGCCGACCCAGAAGACCGGCAGGCTCGCGTACGCCGCCGGGACCATGGCGACCACCGAGCGCAACCGACGGCTCTGCGGCGCCACCGCGACGACGGCCAGCGCGAGACCGGCCGCGACGGAGATGACGAGCGAGAGCCCCGCGAGGAGCGCCGTGGGCGGGAGTGCCTGCCCGATGAGGCGGGTGACCGGCTCGCCGGTGACGAGCGAGTCACCCAGGTCGCCGGAGAACAGGCCGACCAGCCCCGTGACGTACTGCGCGGGCAGCGAGGCCTCGAGGCCGAGCTCCTCGCGCAGCGGGCCGATCTCGACCGACGAGAGCTCAGCCGTCCCGACCGCGTCGGCCGAGCCGATCCGGCTGAGGACCGCGTCGCCCGGGAGGACGAACAGCAGGCCGAAAGCGAGCGTGTAGGCCACGAGCACCACCACGACCGCTCGCAGGACCTTGCCCACGACCAGCCGCAGGGTCCTGCGCCCCTCGCGCGGGTCCTCGGGCGGACGCGGCCGGGGCCGGACCTCCTGCAGCACCTCCTCCTGGAGGTCGGTGGCACTCACCGGGTCACTCCTCGATCCAGGCGTTGACCAGCAGCGGCATGTGGCTGGCCTCGAAGGTCGGCAGAGCAAGCTCGTTGCGGTAGGCCAGCGGCTGGACGAAGTCGTACAGCGGGATGAAGTACCCGCGGTCGAGCACGAGCTCGGCGGCCTCGGTGACGAGCGGCCGGCGCTCCTCCTGCCCGGGCGTGGAGAGGATCTCGCCGAACAGGGCGTCGAGCTCCTCGTCGTTCCCCGCGAAGTTCGTGCGCAGCACCTCGGGGTCGGGACGACCGGCGAGCTGCCAGGAGAAGGCGTAGTCGCCGGAGGCGATGCGCTGGTTGAGATCCGGTGTGGTGAGACTGCCGAAGGTGAGCTCCACCCCGATCTGCGCCCACTGGGACTGCAGCACGGCGAGGTTGGGCTCGTGGGAGATGGTCGAGCCCGTGTAGATGAGGTCGAAGCTCAGTCGCTCACCGTCGCGCTCCCGGACGCCGTCCTCGGCGGGCAGCCACCCGGCCTCGTCGAGGAGATCCTCGGCGCGGGCGACGTCGGTGACGATGTGGTCGGACAGGTCCTCCCAGTAGGGGTTGGTCGCGCTCAGCACGCTCGAGGCCGGGACGTCGATCGCGGACGCCCGCTCGAGGATCGCGTCCCGGTCGACCGCGAGGCTCAGTGCCTCGCGGACCTCGGGCTCGTCCAGGCCGGGGTGCTCGGTGTTGGCGACGAGGCCGATCGCGCCGCTGGGCAGGGGCTCGGTACGGATCGTCACGTCCGGGTTGGTCGAGAGCTCGGTCTTGTCGGCCGGCTCCGTGTTGTGCAGGAGCGTCAGGCCGCCGGCGCGGAGCTCGGAGGCGGCGATGCTGTTGTCGCTGATGTGGTGGACCTCGATCGCGTCCAGGTGGGCCGCCCCCTGGTTCGGGAACGACTCGGGTGCCCACGCGTAGTCGTCGCGGCGCTCCAGCACGTATCCCTCGTTCGCGCGCACGTCGGTCGCGACGAACGGCCCGGAGCCGACGACGGTCAGCCCCTCCTGCCGCTCCTCGAAGGTCCGGGCCGACGTCTCCGGCGCGACGATCCCGAGCGCGCTGGTCGAGGCGGCCTGCAGGAACGAGGAGTTCGGGCTCTCGAACCGGAACTCGACCTCGTACTCGCTCGGGGTGACGATCTCGCCGAGGTCACCGATCCATGAGTTGGCGACGGCGAAGCTCGCCCCGGCGTCGACGATCGACCGGTAGCTCGCGGCCACGGCCTCGGCGTCGAGCTCCTCGCCGTTGCTGAAGGTGACGTCCTCACGCAGCGTGAACGTGTAGACCGTGGCGTCGTCGTTGACGGTCCAGTCCGTCGCGAGCCACGGCTCGAAGTCACCGTCGGCGTCGTGCAGGACGAGGGAGTCGACCGTCTGGCGCAGCGGTACGGCCAGGCCGTAGCCGGTCGCGGTCGCGGGGTCGATCGAGCTCCCGCCGCCCGGCCCGGGAGCAGCTCGGTAGTGGAGCGTGCCGCCGTTCACGGGCTCCCCGTCGATGTCGGCGGCCTCGCCGCTGCCCGTGCCGCTCGCCGCCGCGCAGGCCGAGAGCAGCATGGCGGCGCCGGCGACAGCCGGCAGGGCCTTCGGGACAGCGGCGGAGCGCCGGACTCTGGTCGTTCGTGCCATGGGGTCGTTCCTCTCGGTGGGCGGGCCGATCGCGCGATGCGGGCGGTCGGCCGACAGTCGCCGTGCACGAGGGACGCTAAGGATCTACATAGAACTTCTATCGCAAGAACCCTCTGGTTCTCGCATATTGAGATTTCAACCATGACACGATGTTCGCTTCGTCGAGTTATCTACCGTCCATCCCGAGCGTCCATATAGAACGTTCACCGACGACCATTGAGGTGAGACATGAGCACGATCAAGATCGAGACGCACGCCGCCGTCTTCTACCTGCCCTACTTCGTGGCGAGGGACAAGGGCTACTTCGCGGACGAGGGCCTCGACGTCGAGCTGGTCCCGAAGCCGGCGCCGCCGGAGGACGGCCTCGAGCTCATCGAGGAGCCTGCGGCTCAGGACTCGTTCCACACCTTCACGCTGTTCGAGTCCGGCACGACCCAGCTGTACAACGCGTGCGAGTGGGGGCAGCTCCGCCGCTCCCAGGACAGCAACCGCGGGGGCCGGGTGGTCGCCCGGCGCGCGGCCGTCGCGAGCCAGGCGATCGTCGTGCGCGGCGACTCGCCCCACAACGTGCCCACCGACCTCGCCGGGGTGCCCGTCGGGGTCAACTTCCACCACGGCTCGCACTACCTGGTGCTCCAGACGCTGGAGGGCTTCCTGCCCCGCACGGACATCAAGCTCCTCGGCGTCAAGGGCAAGAGTCGCCTCGACGCCCTCGCCGACGGGGACATCGAGGCGGTGGCGCTCATGGAGCCGTGGATCAGCGTCGCGGAGAAGCGCGGGTACAAGGTGCTCGCCGAGGCCCACTACTTCGGCGCCGAGGTCGCGGACGACGCGATCTCGCCGGAGGACTTCGACCGGATCAACCGGGCCGTGAGCCGTGCCGTCGACACGGTCCACGACGACATCCGGCCGTTCCTGCACTACTTCATCGAGCAGGCGGCGGGCGTGGAGGATCTGCGCCCGGAGGACCTGCGGCCGAGCCGGCTGCGCTACATCCACCCCGGGCCGTACCCGGAGGAGGACTACAACCGCATCCTCGACTGGATCGCGAGCTGGGGACTGATCCGCGCCGACGCCGAGTACGAGAAGCTGGTCGACAGCTCGAAGTTCGTCGACCTGCGGTGACCGGGCGCGCGACGGCGCCGCGGGGGCCGGCGCCGTCGCCCGTGCCCGTACGCGACCGTGTCCTCATCCTGTTCTGCGGGTTCACGGCCGGGATGCTGCTCCTGGACCTGCACAAGATCTCGATCGCGATCCCGTCGATCGACGCGGCCCTCGATCCCGGCCCGGTCCGGCTCCAGCTCGTCTCGGCCGCGTACGTCGTCCTCTTCGCCGTCACGCTCGTCCCGGCAGGGCGTCTCGGGGACCACGGATGGCGCCGCCGACTTGCGCTCATCGGCCTCTACGGATACCTCGTCTCGAGCGTGGTGTGCACGATCGCGCCGAACGCCGACATGGTCATCGTCGGACGCGCCCTTCTCGGGGTCTCGGCGGGTCTGCTGATGCCGCAGATGATGGGCGTCGTCCAGGGGCGGTTCACCGGACCGGCCCGCGCACGGGCCTTCGGCGTGTACGGCGTGTGCGTCGCCTGCGCGACGGCGCTCGGCCCCAGCGTGGGCGGGCTCTTCCTGCTTCCCGGCATGTTCGGGTGGCGCGGCGTGTTCGCGATGAACCTCCCGGTCGGCCTCACCCTCGTCGTTGCGGCGCACGTCCTGCTCAGGGGCGTCGACGAGCCCCGCCCGACGAGGCGCTGGCCCGATCTCGATCACGGCGGTGTCGTCCTGCTGTCCGGCGCCCTGGTCGGCTTCCTCCTCCCGGTCGTCCTCACGACGGGGCGTCCGGTCGACTCGGCCGGACGCTGGCTGCTTCTGGTCCCCGCGGCCGCGCTGGCGACCGCATTCGTCCTGCGCACCCGGGCGCGAGCCGCCGCAGGCCGCTCCCCTCTCATCAGTCCCGCGCTGCTCGCGCTGCCGTCGTTCCGCAACGGCGTGCTCATCTCGGCCACCTGGTTCGCAGCCGTGCCCGGCGCCTCGCTGGCCCTGACGATCTACCTGCAGCAGGTCGAGCACCTCAGCCCCCTGCTCGCGGGGCTCGTCCTGCTGCCCGCCGCCGTCGGCTCCGCGGTGGGCGCGGACATCGGCGGTCGCACCGTCACGCGGTGGGGCCGCCGGCTCACCGCGCTCGGCATGACGCTGACGCTCCTCGCCATGGCCGCCGTCGTGGTGCTCCTGCACGGCGACCTGCCGGGTACCGCCCTGCTCGCCGCGGTGTCGGCCCTCCAGCTGGTCTCCGGCGTGGGCACGGGCATGGTCGTCTCGCCCAATCACGCCCAGATGCTCGCCGACGTCCCACCGGCACAGGGCAGCGCAGCCGGAGCCGTCGGCCAGCTGGGCCAGCGGGTGGCGAACAGCTTCGGCGTGGCGGCGGCGTCGGTCGCCTACTTCACCGTGATCTACGGCGGCGGGTGGAGCGTGTCCGACGCTCCTCCCGCCGCCCACCTCGGCGCGACCCTCCGGGCGACTGCCGTGGCGATGTGCTTCCTGCTCGCCTCCCTCGCGGTCGCACTGGTCGACCTCCGTCGGCAGCGCGCCGGCGATGCTGGCCGCGCCGCCCTCGCCATCCGCGGCGACCGTCCGGCCGGTCGGGCGGGTCAGGCGGGTCAGGCGGCCATCGCGGAGGCGGGCACGGACCGGATCTCGACGTCGAGGACCGTCTCGACCGCGGGCAGGATGCGGCAGCCCTCCCGGTAGCGCTCGACCAGAGCGGCCGTGTCGATCTCGTCGAGTCCCGCCACGACGACCTCGACGAGGAGCCGGCCGGCCTTGATGCGCCCGCGGTGATAGCGCGTCGTGCGAGCGCGGACCTGGACCGAGAGGTCGTCCTCGGGATCGGCGTCGGGGCTTGCCCCGCTGCGCAGCGTGTTGACGAGGTTGACCGTGAGTGCCGAGACGAGCAGGTCGAGCGGCCCCGGCGCCCTGCCCGGGCCCCCGGTGGCCACCGACCCGTCGGCCAGCAGGGCGAAGCCCTCGCCCTGCACGGTGAACCGGCCACGGACGGCGGTGGTACACACGGTCACGGCACTGGAGTAGTCGAGTCCGGACATCGGTGCTCCTCACGCTCGGGTCGGGCGGTTCACCGGCAGTCTGCTCCGACGCGTGCCGCCCCCACCCGGACATGCCCCCGCAGGTCCAGATGCCGGGACGCCGGCGTGAGGGAGGCGCGGGAGGGTCACCGACGGGCGGTCAGCGCCGGGCGATCTCGGCGGCGAAGATCGCCGAGGCCCGTTTGAGGATCTCGATCTCCTCCTCGGCCCGTGCGAGCGCCCCCTCCAGCTCCGCGACACGTGCGACGAGATCCTCCTTGGGGGCCTGCCGCCACCGTGCCCGCGAGCTCGCGTCGAACATGCCGTCGTCGAGCCGCTTGGCCCACAGACGAAGGGACTGCTCCCCCACCTCGAACTCCTCCGCCACCTCGCGGAAGATCGCCCTGTTGCCCGGCTCGGCCTCGCGCCGTTCGACCACGCGGCGTACGGCTGCCTCGCGCAGCTCGTCGCTGTACTTCTTCTCGAACGGCATGGGGCCCCTTCATCCGGTCAGACCGTTGATCCCCCATTGTGGCGGAAGAGCGGGGTCTGGATCGGCAGACGCACGACAGAGCAGGTGCGGACCTCGACCGCCTGACCGAGGTCGAGCTCGGCGAACCGGAGCCGCGGCGCCGGGGGTCCCGGCGCGACAGCGGCGGGCAGCACCGCGCTCACCATCACGCGCGGCGAGCAGAACCGCGCTCATTCGTGGAGCAGAAGTCCGCTCGCTCGTCAGGAGATGCGGTCGACGAGCATCGTGGCGAGGTCGGTGAGGGCGTCCTTCACCTCGCCGTCGGGCAGGACCGCGAGCTCGGCGACGGCGTCGTCGGCCCAGCGCCGCGCGATCGCGCGGGACTCCGCCATGACCTCGTGCGCGCGCAGGGCCTCGACCGCGGCGGCGAGCTCGGCGTCGCCGGACAGGTCGCCGTCGAGCAGGGCCAGGGCCCGCTCCCCCGCCGGGTCGAGCGTGCCGGCCGCGCGCCGTGCGCGTAGGAGCAGTACCGGCATCGTCGCGACGCCCTCGCGAAGGTCGGTGCCGGGGACCTTGCCGGACTCCGCCGTGTCGGAGGCGACGTCGATGACGTCGTCGGCGAGCTGGAACGCCACGCCGACCTTCTCCCCGAAGGTCGACACGGCGTCGGCCAGGTGCGCCTCCGCACCGGAGAACCGCGCGCCGTAGAAGGCGGAGGCCGCGATGAGCGATCCCGTCTTGTCCGCGAGCACCCTCAGGTAGTGCTCGATCTCGTCCGACCCCTCGTCGGGGCCCACGGTCTCGTGGAGCTGCCCGAGGCAGAGGCGCTCGAACGTGGCCGCGTGCAGCATGACCGCCTCGGCGCCGAGGGAAGCCACGAGGGAGGACGCCCGGGCGAACAGCAGGTCCCCGGTGAGGACGGCGACGTTGTTGCCCCAGACCACGTGCGCGGCGGGCACCCCGCGGCGCACCTCGGCCGAGTCCATGATGTCGTCGTGGTAGAGCGTGGCCAGGTGGGTGAGCTCGACCGCGACGGCCGCGCGGACGACCTCGTCCCCGACGCCCGACCCGAGCTGGGCGGTGACGATCGTGAGCAGCGGGCGCAGGCGCTTGCCCCCGGCGTCGGACAGGTGGGCGGCCGGCTCCTCGGTCAGCCGGTCGGCGCCGCGCACGGCCGCCGCCAGGCGCTCCTCGACCTCGGTCAGGGCGGGGTCGACCTGATCGAGGCGGGCGGAGAGGAGCTCGAGCCGGGTCACAGGACGAAGACCGCCGCGTCGGTCAGGAGCTCGAGCACCGGACCAGGGTAGACGCCGAGCGCGATCGTGGCGACGGCGCACACGACGACGGCGACGATCGTCAGGCCCTCGGAGGACACGACCGTCACGCCCTGCTCCTTGGGCTCCTCGAAGAACATGAGCTGGACGAGGCGGAAGTAGAAGAACGCGGTCGCGGCCGACGCCAGGACGGCGAGCACCACGAGGATCGCACCGCCGCCCGCGATTCCGGCGCTGAACACGGCGAACTTCCCGACGAAGCCGGCGGTGAGGGGGATGCCCGCGAAGGACAGCAGGAAGACGAGCATGGCCACCGCGAGCGCCGGTCGGCGCCGCCCGATGCCGGACCACTGCTCGATGTGCGTGGCCTCGCCGGTGACGGAGCCGGAGGCGTCGGTCTCGCGCACGAGGGTGACGAGGCCGAACGCGCCGACGGTCGCGACGCCGTAGGCGAGCAGGTAGAAGATCACCGAGCCGATGCCCTGGGTCGTCAGCGAGAAGACGCCGATGAGGACGAAGCCCGCGTGGGCGATCGAGCTGTAGGCGAGCATCCGCTTGATGTCGGTCTGGATGACACCCAGCACGGTGCCCACGAGCATCGTGAGGATGACGATCGTCCACACGACCGGCTCGAGGTCCCAGCCGAGCCCTGGGGCCACGACGTAGACGAACCGGAGCATCGCGCCGAACGCGGCGATCTTGGTGGCCGCGGCCATGAACCCCGTGACGGGGGTCGGTGCGCCGGTGTAGACGTCCGGCGTCCACGCGTGGAACGGCACGGCCCCGACCTTGAACAGCAGACCGACGAGCACGAGCACGACGCCGGGCAGGAGCAGCGAGTCCAGCCCCGGCGTGGCCGGGACGGCCGCGGCGATGTCCGTGAGGCGCAGCGAACCCGCGAACCCGTAGAGCAGCGCGATGCCCATGAGGAAGAAGGCCGACGCGAACGCCCCGAGTATGAAGTACTTGATCGCGGCCTCCTGGGACAGGAGACGACGACGACGCGCGGTCGCGGCCAGCACGTACAACGGCAGGGAGAGGACCTCGAGGGCCACGAAGAGCGTGATGAGGTCGCCGGCCGCCGGGAAGACCATCATGCCGGTCAGCGAGAAGAGCGTGAGCGGGAAGATCTCCGTCTGCGTGAGCCCGGCGCGGGTGGCTGCCTCGCTCTCGGCCGATCCCGGGCGGGCCGCAGCCTGCGGGGTGAAGGCGCCGTCCCGGACCTCCGTGCGGTCCGCCATCACCAGCAGGGCGAGCAGCGAGCTGACGAGCAGCACGGCCTGGATCGCCAGCGACGGCAGGTCCTCGACGTATGCGCCGCCGGTGACGACCTCGGTGGGGGCCTCGGCGCCGTGGACGCTCGCGAGCCGCCACACGACGGCGACGAGCCCCGCGGCGACCGCGAGCAGCGCGAACGGCACCTGCACGGTGCGCCGCACCGTGCGCGGGAGGAACGCCTCGAGCAGGACGCCGACGACGGCCGCCCCGCCGACGATGAGCACCGGGACGAGCGGCGCCCAGGCGATGGTGGGTGCGACGAAGGCGGTCGCGGACAGGGCGGCGGTCACAGGGCGCTCCCCACGGTCGTGATCGGGCTGGGCTGGGAGGCGGTGTCACCGGCGTCGTCGGCGAGGACGACGGTCTGCTCCGCGACGGGCCGGACGAGCTCGACCACCGGCGCCGGGAAGAGTCCCAGGGCGAGGACCGCGGCGACGAGCAGGCCCATCACCGTGCGCTCACGGCCGTCGAGGTCGGGCAGCGCGAGCGGCCGAGGGGGTGCGTCGTCGTCGGGCGCCGCGCTCGCGGTCGAACCGGTGTCGCTCGCGGCCGTCCCGGTGCCGGCCGCGCCGCTCGAAGGCGCGGCGTTCCCCGAGGCGGCCCCGACGGTCGCCGTCGCCCGGGCGGGCGTCGCGGCCAGCGGTGCGGGGCCGGTGAAGATGCGCTGGTAGGGCATGAGCACGTACAGGGCGGCGAGGACGACGCCCAGGACGGCGAACGCCGCGGCGACCCAGCTGACCTCGAACGTGCCGAGGAGGACCATGTACTCGCCCCAGAACCCGGACAGGCCGGGCAGGGCGATCGAGGCCAGGCCCATGACGAGCCACGTGCCGGCGAGGACCGGGACCACGCGCTGGTAGCCGCCGAAGGCGCCGATGCGCTGCGTCCCCCCGCGGCGCACGAGGTACTCCGAGCCGAGGAACATGCCGGCCGTGGACAGGCCGTGGGCGACCATGTAGAACATCGCGCCGGTGAGGGCCAGCTCGGAGCCGACGAAGACGCCGAGCACGATGAAGCCGAAGTGCGACACGGACGTGAACGCGACCAGACGCATGACGTCCTGCTGGCCGATCGCGAGGAACGCGCCGTAGAGCACCGAGATCACGGCGAGCACGATCATCACCGGGGCGGCCCAGGCCACCTGCTCGGGGAAGATCGTCAGCAGCAGCGTGATCATGCCGAACGTGCCGACCTTGTCCATGACGCCGACGAGGAGCGTGGACACGCCGCCCGGGGACTGCTCGGCGGCGTCGGGCAGCCACGTGTGCACCGGCACCATCGGCGCCTTGATGGCGAAGGCCACGAGGAACGCGAGGAAGATCAGGCGCGCCGCCCAGTCGGACGAGCCGGCCATCGTGCCGGCGAGGTTCTCCACGAGGAAGCCCTCGGGTCCGCCGGGGCCCTCGAGGTACAGGGCCACGACGCCGGCGAGCATGATCAGCCCGCCCGCGAGGGAGTACAGGAGGAACTTGATCGCGGCGGCGCGGCGGCGGGGCCCGCCGTACATGCCGATGAGCAGGAAGATCGGCAGGAGCATCGCCTCGAACAGGACGTAGAAGAGGAAGACGTCCCGCGCGGCGAAGACGGCGAGCAGGATCCCCTCCAGGACGAGGACGAGCCCGACGTAGGTCGAGGTACGACGCTCGGTGGTCGCCTCGTCGTCGCCCGCGCGGACGGGGACGCCGGAGATGAGAACGACCGGCACGAGGAACGCCGTGAGCAGGACCATCGTCAGGCCGAGCCCGTCGATGCCCAGCGCGTAGGAGGCGCCGATCTGCGGGATCCAGGCGACCTGCTCGGTGAGCTGGTGCTCACCGGCGGCGCCGAGGTCGAAGTCCGTCACGACGGCGGCGATCGCGCCGAGCAGGACGAGCAGGCTGACGCCGAGCCCGACCGGCCGGGCGACCCGGCGCAGCGCGGGGACGAAGAGCAGCGCGCCGGCCACCACCGGGACGGCGACGAGCAGCGTGAGCCACGGGAGAGTTGCGGTGTTCACAGGTTCTGTTCCTCTTCCCTCGGCCTAGAGCCGCCAGGCCAGGACGGCGAGCAGGGCGAGCACGGTGCCGGCCATCATCAGTGCGGCGTAGCTGCGGACGAATCCGTTCTGGAGCTTGCCGAGCAGGCGACCGAGGCCGGCCGTGGCGCCGCCGGTGCCCATGACGGCGCCGTCGACGGCCAGCTGGTCGACCTCGACGAGGCCGCGCGTGAGCTGCTGGCCCGGGCGCATGAAGATCCCCTCGTTGACGGCGTCCTGGTACAGGTCGTTGCGGGCGGCGGTGACGAGCACGTTGCCGGCCGGTGCCACCGCGGGGACCTCGCGGCGGGCGTACATCGCCCACGCCACGAGCGCGCCGAGAACGACGATCGCGATGGTCGCGCCCATGATGACGGGGACCGCGAGGACGGGGGCGTCGTGCTCGTGGTGACCGGTGACCGGCTCGAGCCAGCCGACGAGCCCGCCGCCGAGCTGGAGCGCGAACCCGAGGCCGACCGAGCCGATCGCGAGGACGATCATCGGGACGGTCATGAGCAGCGGCGACTCGTGGGGGTGGACCTCCGAGCCCTCCTCCGCCGTCGTCCAGCGCTTCTTGCCGTGGAAGGTCATGAAGAACAGCCGCGACATGTAGAAGGCGGTGATCCCGGCGCCGACCAGCGCGACGAGGCCGAAGACCCAGGGCTCCCAGCCGGCGTGGCCGGCCTGCGGGACGAAGGCGGTCTCGATGATCTTGTCCTTCGACCAGAAGCCGGAGAACGGCGGGATGCCGAGGATCGCGAGCCAGCCCAGGCCGAAGGTGGCCCACGTGATCGGCATGACCTTCGACAGGCCGCCGAACCGGCGCATGTCGACCTGGTCGTTCATGCCGTGCATGACGGAGCCGGCGCCGAGGAACATGCCGGCCTTGAAGAAGCCGTGCGTGACGAGGTGGAAGATCGCGAACGCGTAGCCGATCGGGCCCAGCCCGGCGGCGAGGATCATGTAGCCGATCTGGGACATCGTCGAGGCGGCGAGGACCTTCTTCAGGTCGTCCTTCGCGCAGCCGACGATCGCGCCGAACAGCAGCGTGACCGCGCCGACGATCGCGACGACCATCCGGGCGTCGGGCGTGAGGTCGAAGATCGGGCCCGAGCGCACCACGAGGTACACACCGGCGGTGACCATCGTGGCGGCGTGGATGAGCGCGGAGACCGGGGTCGGGCCGGCCATCGCGTCGCCGAGCCAGGCCTGCAGCGGGAACTGCGCCGACTTGCCGCACGCGGCGAGCAGAAGGAGCAGGCCGATCACGGTGAGCACCGCGGTGGACGCGCCCGGGGCTGCCTCGGCGACCCCGGCGAAGCTCACGGTGCCCAGGCCGGCGAACATCGCGCCCATCGCGAGCAGGAGCCCCATGTCCCCCACGCGGTTCATGACGAACGCCTTCTTCGCCGCGACCGCGTACTCGCGGACCTGGTTCCAGAACCCGATGAGCAGGTAGGAGGCGAGACCCACGCCCTCCCAGCCGATGAACAGCACGAGGTAGCTGTCGCCGAGGACGAGCAGCAGCATCGCCGCGACGAACAGGTTGAGGTAGGCGAAGAACCGGCGGCGCGCGCGGTCGTGCGACATGTAGGCGACCGCGTAGACGTGGATGAGCGTGCCGACCAGCGTGACGAGCAGGACGAACGTCATCGACAGCGGGTCGACGCGCATGCCGAGCGAGACGTCGAGCGTCCCGGCCGGCAGCAGGTCGTACAGGTGGAGATCCATGACGCGCTCGGACGCCTGGCGGCCGACCATGTCGACGGCGATCCAGGCGGCGACGACGAAGGACGCGGCCGAGGCGGCGACGCCGAGCCAGTGACCCCAGGCGTCGGCGGCGCGGCCCGCGAGCAGAAGGACGGCGGCGCCGACGAGCGGGACGGCGACGAGCAGCCAGGCCAGGTTCGCCGGGCCGTCGGCGGCCACGGGTGCGGCGACCTCGGTGACGGCGTGAAGGGTGGGGACGTTCACTCCTGCTCCCTTCAGCTCTTCATGAGGTTGACGTCGTCGACCGAGGCGGTGCGACGGGTGCGGAACACGGACACGATGATCGCCAGGCCGACGACGACCTCGGCCGCGGCGACGACCATGACGAAGAAGGCCGCGACCTGGCCGCTCAGGTCGCCGTGCACGCGGGCGAACGTGATGAGCACGAGGTTGGCCGAGTTGAGCATGAGCTCGACGCCCATGAGCTGGACGATCGCGTTGCGGCGCACGAGCACCGCCGTGGCGCCGACGGCGAAGAGGATGCCGGCGAGCACCACGTAGTTCATCGGGTTCATCGGTCGTCCTCGGCGGTCGTCTCGGTTCTCGGTGCGGCCTCGCGCGCGGCGCGGCGGCGGGCGGCGACCTCGCGGCCGGGCGAGCCGGGCACGAGCGGGGTCGGGGCAGGCTCGCCGGGCATCGAGGGCAGGCCGGCGCGCGTGACGCCACGGGTGGCCTCGCCGCCGTGCAGGCCGCGGGCCGGCTCGGTGCGCGCGCGGGCGACGGCGGCGACCGTCTCGGGGCTGACCTCGCCGATGGTGCGCTCCTGGCCGCGGACGCGCAGCACGCGCGGCACCGACTCGACGATCGGCTCGCCCGTGGCGGACAGGGCGGGCAGGTCGGCGGCGTTGGACCGCGCGTAGACGCCGGGGGTGGGCAGCTGGCCGAGCCGGCCGCCCTCCTCCTTGAACGCCTTCATCTTGGCGGCCTCGACCTCGACCTGTGTGACCTTCGGGGACAGTCGCTCGCGGTGGGTGAGGACGACCGCGCCGAGCGCGGCCGTGATGAGCAGCGCGCCGGTGAGCTCCATCGTCAGCACGAAGTCGCCGAACAGGACGCGGGCGACACCGACCGGGTTGGAGTCGGCGTTGGCGGCCGCCAGGCCGGCGGGCTCGGTCAGGCCCACCGCCTGCAGCGCGACACCGACGAGGACCGCGATCAGTCCGAGGCCCGCGACGACGGCCACCCACCGCTGGTGCGCGATCGTCTCGTGCAGGGAGTCCGCGGCGTCGACGCCGACGAGCATGAGCACGAAGAGGAACAGCATCATGATCGCGCCGGTGTACACGACGACCTGGACGACCCCGAGGAACGGCGCCCCCTGCGCGACGTACATCACCGCGAGGCAGAGCATGACGAGGATGAGCGACACGGCGGCATAGACCGCTCGCCGGGCGAAGATCAGGCCCGTCGAGGCGATCACCATGACCGTGGCGAGCACCCAGAACAGGGCGGTCTCGCCGGTGCCGATCTCCCCGGGCACCGTCATGACGGGGGTGGTGCTCATCGCTCGCTCCCCCTCGCGGCGCCGGCGGACGCGGCCTCGCGCGCCGAGGCGAGCGTGGGGTCGTCCGGGCGGTGGGTCTCGACCCACTCGACCTGCTCGGCCGTGGGGCCGGTGACCTCGCCGCGGTAGTAGTCGGCGTCCGTGGCGCCGGAGACCATCGGGTGCGGGGCGGCGAGCATCCCGTCCGCCATGGGGGCCAGCAGGTCCCCCTTCTCGTAGATGAGGCCCTCCCGGGTGGGTCCGGCGAGCTCGAAGTCGTTGGACATCGTCAGCGCGCGGGTCGGGCAGGCCTCGATGCAGTACCCGCAGAAGATGCACCGCAGGTAGTTGATCTGGTAGACGCGGCCGTAGCGCTCGCCGGGCGAGAACTGTCCCTCGGGGCCGTTGGCGCCGGCCTCGACGTAGATGGCGTCGGCGGGGCACGCCCACGCGCACAGCTCGCAGCCGATGCACTTCTCGAGGCCGTCGGCGTACCGGTTGAGCAGGTGCCGGCCGTGGTAGCGGGGCTGCGTCGGCGGCTTCTCGAACGGGTACTGGACGGTGCGCGAGGGTCGGAACATCGACGAGATCGTCACGCCGAACCCGGCGACGGGCGCGAGCAGGGACCCGATCGGGCCCGGCTCGTCGGGGGCGAGTCGGATCTCCTCCTCGCCGTTGCGCACGACGACGTCGTCCGCCGTGATCCGGCCTCTCGGCTCGGGGCGCTTCTCGTCAGCCATGTCAGGCCTCCTCGGTGGTGGCGTCGGGGGCGGTCTCGTTCGCGGCGGCGCTCGCCCGGGCGCTGCTGGCCACGACGGGCTCACCGGCCTGGGCGGCGCGCCGACGGTCCGCCCGCGGCGACGGCGGCAGCGTCTGCCCGGGCAGCGGCGGGACGGGGAAGCCCCCGGCGAAGGCGTCGAACGGCTCGGGCTCGTCCGGCTCGGGCTCGGGCTCCTTCTTCTCCGGGAGGAGGAAGGTGACGATCATGACGACGAGGAGCAGGCCGGCGATGACGGCGAGCAGCTGCCACAGCTCGAGGTCGGAGAACTGGCGCACGCCCTGGATGATCGTCACGGCGACCAGCCAGACGAGCGCGGCAGGGATGAGGATCTTCCAGCCCAGGTTCATCAGCTGGTCGTAGCGCACGCGCAGGAGCGTGCCGCGCATCCAGATCATGACGAACATGCAGGCCCAGACCTTGAGCCAGAAGACGAGGAACCCGACGACCGGGGCGGCCCACCACACGATGTGGTCCGAGAGGAACGGGATCCGCCAGCCCCCGAGGAACAGCGTGGTGGCCACCGCCGAGACGTTGAACATGTTGACGTACTCGGCGAGGTAGAACCAGGCGAACTTCATCGAGGAGAACTCGATGGAGTGGCCGGCGACCAGCTCGCCCTCGGCCTCGGGGAGGTCGAACGGCAGGCGGTTGACCTCGGCGACCATCGAGATCACGTAGATGACGAACGCGGGCAGCAGGGAGATCGCCCACCACACGTTGGTCTGGGCGTCGACGATCTGGGACGTGGCCATCGAGCCGGACACGAGGAAGACCGAGACGAGCGCGAGCCCCATGGAGAGCTCGTAGGAGATGACCTGGGCGGAGGAACGCACGGCGCCGAGCAGCGGGTAGGTCGAGTTCGAGGACCAGCCGCCGAGCACGATGCCGTACACGCCGAGCGCGGTGATCGCGAGGATGTACAGCACGGCGACCGGCATGTCGGTCAGCTGCATCGGCGTCCACCACGTGGGATCGGCACCGTTGGTGATGGCCGGGCCCATGGGGATGACCGCGAGGACCATGAACGCGCAGAACGCGGCGATGCCGGGCGCGAGCATGTACAGCACCCGGTCGGCGCCCTTGAGCTGGATGTCCTCCTTGAGGACGAGCTTGATCGCGTCGGCGACCGCCTGGAACAGGCCGAACGGGCCGAGGACGTTGGGGCCCTCGCGGGTCTGCATCTTGCCCAGCCCGCGGCGCTCGACCCACAGCGCCATGAGGACGCCGGTGAGCAGCAGGGCGACGATGACGACGGCCTTGATGAGGGAGATCCACCAGGTGTCGTGGCTGAAGTCCGCCGTCGGCAGCGCCGATGCGGTGGACATGACCGGGGCGATCACTGCTGGACCTCCGCGTTGCTGACGGTGACGACGCTGCCCGCGCCGGCCCCGGTCTGCGCCCGCACGGCGCTGCCCGGGGAGTTCTCGGGGACCCACACCACGCCGTCGACCATGCGGGTGACGGTCAGCGGGAGGGTGAGCGAGCCGGTCGGGCCGGTCACGCGGACACGGCCGCCGTCGACGGCGCCGACCGCGCGTGCCGTGGCCGGGGAGAGCCGGACGACCGGACGGTGCGCGGTGCCGGCGAGGTGCGGCTCGCCGTCCTGGCCGCGGCCGGCGTCGAGCTGGAGCTTCCAGGTCGCGAGGACCGCCTCGCCCGGCCCGGCGGCGGGCACCTGGGCCGGCGCCTCGGCGGGCTCGGCGACCGGCCCGTCCCACGGGTCGAGCTCGGCGAGCTCGGCGTGGAGCTCGGCGAGGGTGGCCAGGCCGAGGTCGCGGCCCATCTCCCGGGCGAGGTCGGCGAGCACGAGCCGGTCCGGCAGAGCGTGGGAGGCGAGCACCTGGCCGAACGGCCGCACGCGTCCCTCCCAGCTGACGAACGAGCCGGCCTTCTCCACCGGCGGCGCGACGGGCAGGACGACATCGGCGAGCTCGGAGATGGCGTTGCGCCGGACCTCGAGCTGGACGAGCACGTCGACCTGGCCGACGGCGCGCAGCGCGGCGGCAGGATCCATCATGTCCAGCGTCTCGACGCCGCCCACGAGCAGACCCGTCAGCTCGCCGGAGGCGGCCGCGAGGAGGATCTCGCGGTGCGAGCGGCCGGGCGCGTCCGGGAGGGAGTCGATCCCCCACACGGCGCCGGCGTCCGCGCGCGCGGCCGGGTCGACCACCGGGCGTCCGCCCGGCAGGAGGTTCGGCAGCAGGCCGGCGTCGACGGCGCCGCGCTCGCCGGCACGCCGGGGCACCCAGGCGAGGCGGGCACCCGTCCGGTCGGCGAGGCGCTGGACCGCGGTGAGCGTGCCCGGCAGGGCCGCCGCGCGCTCGCCGACGAGGACGACGGCACCGGGGGCGGAGAGCTCCTCGACGAGCTCGGCACCCAGGGAGTCGAGCGCCGCTGCCTCGCCGCCGGGGGCGACCTCGACGACGTCGGCGCGCATCTTCGAGGTGCCGCGCGTGGCCATCGGGGCCAGCGTCGTCACCCGGGTGGTCCCGGCGAGGACGCCCTTGCGCAGGCGGAGGAAGATCGTGCCGCACTCCTCCTCGGGCTCGAGCGCCACGAGCAGGACACGTCCCGCCCGCTGGAGGTCGGAGTAGGTGACCCCCAGCCCGGTCGCCGCCACGTGGGTGCCGAGGAAGTCGGCCTCCTCGGCGCTGTGCGGGCGGGCGCGGTGGTCGACGTCGTTGGTCCGCAGCACCGTGCGGGCGAACTTCGACCAGGCGTAGGAGTCCTCGAGGGTGAGGCGGCCGCCGGGCAGCACGCCGACGCCGCCGGCCGCGGCGGCGCGCGCCAGCTCGGAGCCGGCGACGGACAGGGCCTCGGACCAGCTGGTCTCGTGCAGCTCGCCGGTGGCCTGGTCGCGCACGAGCGGCATCCGCAGGCGGTCCGGGGCGTCCTGCCAGTGGTAGGCGAACCGGTCCTTGTCGGTGATCCACTCCTCGTTGACCTCGGGGTCGTTGCCCGCGAGGCGGCGCACGACGGCGCCGCGGCGGTGGTCGACGCGGATCGCCGAGCCGCCGGCATCGTGCTCGGCGACGGACGGCGTGGAGACGAGGTCGAAGGGACGCGACCGGAACCGGTACATCGCCGACGTCAGCGCGCCGACGGGGCAGATCTGGATGGTGTTGCCCGAGAAGTACGACGTGAAGGGCCGGCCGGAGGTGTCGGCCTCCGCGGCGCCCATCGGCGCGGTTGCGTGGCCGGAGGTCACTCCGGCGATGCCGTCGGGCCCCGCGAAGGGGACGCCGGCCGCGTCCGGGAGGCCGTCGTCGGCGAAGTCGAGGACGTCGGCGTCGAAGCCACCGATCTGCGACCCGTTGAGCGCGTGGACCTCGCGCCCGGGGGTGCCGGCGCCGCGGCCCTGGAGCGCGATGAACGCGTCGCCGGCGATCTCGGAGGAGAACCGGGTGCAGCGCTGGCACAGGATGCACCGGTCGCGGTCCAGCAGGATCTGCGTGGAGATGGCGATCGGCTTGGGGAACGTCCGCTTGACGTCGACGAACCGGCTCTCGGCGCGGCCGTTGCTCATCGCCTGGTTCTGCAGGGGGCACTCGCCGCCCTTGTCGCAGACCGGGCAGTCCAGCGGGTGGTTGATGAGAAGGAACTCCATGATGCCGTGCTGGGCCTTGTCGGCCACCTCGGACGTGTGCTGCGTGGCCACGACCATGCCCGGCGTGAGCTCCATCGTGCAGGACGTCTGCGGCTTGGGCATCGCCTTGACGTTGCCCTCGCGGTCCGGGCTGGAGACGTCGACGAGGCACTGGCGGCACGCGCCGGCGGGCTTGAGCAGCGGGTGGTCGCAGAACCTCGGCACCTGGATCCCGACCTGCTCGGCGGCCCGGATGATGAGCGTGCCCTTGGGCACGGACACCTCGCGGCCGTCGATCGTCGCCGTGACGAGCTCGGGGGCCGCGGGCGCGGCCTGCTCCTGCGTCTGGGTCATCGCACACCTGCCTCGTGGAAGATCGCCGACGCCTCGTACGGGAAGCGCTCCCGTGCGGGCGTGTGACAGCCGGCCTCGAACTCCTCGCGGAAGTGCTGGATGCCGGACTGGATGGGGGTCGCCGACGCGTCGCCGAGCGCACAGAACGAGCGGCCGGCGATGTTGGCAGAGACCTCGAGGAGGAGGTCGACGTCGGAGGGCAGCCCGCGGCCGTCCTCGAGACGGTGCATGACCTGCTTCATCCAGAAGGTGCCCTCGCGGCAGGGCGTGCACTTGCCGCAGGACTCGTGCTGGTAGAAGTCGGTCCACCTCGAGATGACGCGGACCACCGAGACGGTCTCGTCGAACACCATGAGCGCACGGGTGGCGAGCATCGACCCGGCGGCGCCGACCGACTCGTAGTCGAGCGGGACGTCGAGGTGCTCGTCGGTGAGGATCGGCGTCGAGGAACCACCGGGCGTCCAGAACTTCAGCCGGTGGCCGTCGCGGACCCCGCCGGCCATCTCGACGAGCTCGCGCATGGTGATGCCGAACGGGGCCTCGAACTGACCGGGGTTGTTCACGTGGCCGGAGATCGAGAACAGACCGTGCCCGGCCGACTTCTCGGTGCCCATGGCGGTGAACCACTCCTGGCCGCGGGAGAGGATGCCGGGCACGGACGCGACCGACTCGACGTTGTTGACGACCGTCGGGCGGGCGTAGAGGCCGGCGACGGCGGGGAACGGCGGCTTGAGCCGCGGCTGACCACGCAGCCCCTCGAGGGAGTCCAGCAGCGCCGTCTCCTCGCCGCAGATGTAGGCGCCGGCGCCGGCGTGCACGGTGATCTCGAGGTGGTAGTCGCCGTCGGGGCCGAGCCCGGTGCCGATGAGCCCGGCCTCGCGGGCCTCCCGGACCGCGGCGAGGAGGCGCCGGTAGACGTGCACGGTCTCGCCGCGCAGGTAGACGAACGCGTGGTGGCCGCCGATGGCGTAGCTGGTGATCGCCATGCCCTCGATGAGGGAGTGCGGGTTGGCCAGGAGCAGCGGGATGTCCTTGCAGGTCCCGGGCTCGGACTCGTCGGCGTTGACGACGAGGTAGCGCGGTCCGCCGTCGGCGGGCGGGAGGAAGGACCACTTGAGGCCGGTGGGGAAGCCGGCGCCGCCGCGACCGCGCAGACCGGAGCCCTTGACGAGGTCGACGACGTCGCCGGGCGCCATCGTCAGGGCCTTCGCCCACCCCTCGTACCCGCCGTGCTCGCGGTAGGTGCCCAGGGTCCAGGAGCGCGGCGCGTCCCAGATGTCGGAGAGGACCGGCGTGAGGGTGCCGGGGCTGGTGAGTGTCACTTGTCCTCCTCGGAGACCGCGCGGCGGGCCGCGCCTGGGTCGGACTCGCCGGACGTGGGCACCTGGTGGTCGGCGCTCGAGCCCGTGTCACCGACGGGTGCGGCGCCCGCGGCCTCGGCCAGCGGGGCGTGCCGGTCGGCCTCGTGGCCCTCGTGCGGGGACGTCCAGCCGTTGGCGCGCGCGATGCGCAGCCCGAGCAGGCTCGCCTCGCCGGCACCCGGGCCCTCGTCCGCCCGGCCGTCCTCGAACCCCGCGAGCACGCGGGAGATCTCCTTGAACGTGCCGACCGTGGTGGCGCCGCGCGTGGGGTGGACCGGCCGTCCGGCGGCGATCTCGTCGACGAGCTGCGTGGCCGAGGTCGGGGTCTGGTTGTCGAAGAACTCCCAGTTGACCATCACGACCGGCGCGTAGTCGCACGCCGCGTTGCACTCGAGCTGCTCGAGGGTGATCCGGCCGTCGGCGGTGGTCTCGTCGTGGCCGACCCCGAGGTGGTCGGAGAGCGCCTCGAAGATCTGGTCGCCCCCCATGACGGCGCACAGCGCGTTCGTGCAGACGCCGACGTTGTACTCGCCGTTGGGGTGGCGCTTGTACTGGCTGTAGAACGTGGCGACGGCGGAGACCTCGGCGCGGGTGATCCCCAGCGCCTCGGCGCACGCGGCGATGCCCCGGGCGGAGACGTAGCCGTCGACGGACTGCACGAGGTGCAGCATCGGCAGCAGGGCCGAGCGGGGCTGCGGGTAGCGGGCGACGATCTCCGCGAAGTCGGCCTTCAGCGACGTGGCGAGCTCGGGCGCGTAGGTCTGCTCGGTCATCGGTCCACTCCTCCGAGGACGGGGTCGAGCGAGGCGAGGATGACGACGACGTCCGCCAGCTGGCCGCCCTCGCTCATGAGCGCCATCGACTGCAGGTTGGAGAAGGACGGGTCGCGGAAGTGCGCCCGGTAGGGGCGGGTGCCGCCGTCGGAGACGAGGTGGACCCCCATCACGCCCTTCGCGTGCTCGATCGCCACGTGCGCCTGGCCGGGCGGCACCCGGAAGCCCTCGGTGACGAGCTTGAAGTGGTGGATGAGGGACTCCATCGACTCGCCCATGATGTGGCGGATGTGGTCCAGGGAGTTGCCCTGGCCGTCGGTGCCGACGGAGAGCTGGGCCGGCCAGGCGATCTTCTTGTCCGCGACCATGACCGGCTGCCCCGCGGAGGCCTCGAGGCGGTCGAGCACCTGCACGATGATCCGCAGCGACTCGAAGCACTCGTCGAAGCGCACCGCCACGCGGTTGTAGGCGTCGGACCGGTCCCGGGTGATGACGTTGAACTCGTAGGTCTCGTACCCGCAGTACGGGTCGGTGCGCCGCAGGTCCATCGGGAGCCCGGCGGCGCGCAGGCAGGGTCCGGTGAGCCCCAGGGCAAGGGCCCCGGGCAGCGAGATGACGCCGACCCCGACGTGCCGCATCTTGTAGATGGGGTTCTCCATCGCCAGCGTCATCATCTCGACGACGGACAGCCGGATGTCGGCGAGCCGCTCACGGACGAACTCCACGGTGCCGGGCGGGATGTCCTGCGCGACGCCCCCGGGGCGGATGTAGGCGTGGTTCATCCGCAGGCCGGAGATGCGCTCGAAGATGTCGAGGACGTTCTCGCGGCCCCGGAAGCCCAGGGTCATGAGCGTGGTGGCGCCGAGCTCGTTGCCGGCGGTGCCCAGCGCGATGAGGTGGGAGCTGATCCGGTTGAGCTCCATGAGGAGCACGCGGATCTGGTTGGCCCGCTCGGGGATCTGGTCGGTGATGCCGAGGAGCTTCTCGACGCCGAGGCAGTACCCGACCTCCTGGAAGAACGGCGCCACGTAGTCCATGCGCGTGCAGAAGGTCACGCCCTGGGTCCAGGTGCGGAACTCCATGTTCTTCTCGATGCCGGTGTGCAGGTAGCCGAGGCCGACCCGCACCTCGTGCACCGTCTCGCCGTCGATCTCGAGGATGAGGCGGAGCACGCCGTGCGTGGAGGGGTGGACGGGCCCCATGTTGACGACGATGCGCTCCTCGCCGAGGCGCTCGGCCTCGGCGGCGATGTCGGACCAGTCGCCGCCGTCGGCGACGAAGTCCGGCTCCTCGTCCGCGAGCGCGGGCCCGGGGGCGCTGGGCATGGTGGGGGCGGACATCAGCTGTACGACCTCCGGGTGTCGGGCGGCGGGACGGTGGCGCCCTTGTACTCCACAGGGATGCCGCCGAGGGGGTAGTCCTTGCGCTGGGGGTGCCCGACCCAGTCGTCGGGCATGAGGATCCGCGAGAGCGCGGGGTGGCCGTCGAACACGATGCCGAACAGGTCGAACGTCTCGCGCTCGTGCCAGTCGTTGCCCGGGTAGACGCCGACGACCGACGGGATGTGCGGGTGGGCGTCGGGGCAGGTGACCTCGAGGACGAGCTGGCGGGTGTGCGTGATGGACAGCAGGTGGTAGGAGGCGTGCAGCTCGCGCCCGGTGTGCTCGGGGAAGTGGACGCCGGAGACGCCCAGGCACAGCTCGAAGCGCAGGTCCTGGTCGTCGCGCAGCGCTCGGGCCACGGCCACGAGGTGCTCCGCGGCGATGTGCAGGGTGAGCTCGGAGCGGTCGACGACGACGCGCTCGATCGCGGCGTCGGGGTCGATGCCCTGCTCGGTGAGCACCTCGCGGAGCACGTCGACGACCTCGTCGAACCAGCCGCCGTACGGGCGCTCGGCGTGCGGTGGCTCGGTGACGGCGACGACGAGCCCGCCGAAGCCGGAGGTGTCGCCGGAGCCCTGGACGCCGAACTGGCCGCGGCGCACCGCCACGACGTCGAGCTCGGTCCGGCCCTGCGGGTCGGGTGCGGCGATGTCGCCGCCGGCGTCGGTCCCGCTCACGCCAGCTGCCCCTTCATCTCGTGGGTGGGGGTCGCGCCGAGGGCGGCCTGCTCGGCCGCGCGGGCGGCCTCGACCCGGTTGACGCCCAGCGGCGCGTGCTTGATCTGCTTGCGCAGCTCGAGGATCGCGTTGATGAGCATCTCCGGCCGCGGCGGGCAGCCGGGCAGGTAGATGTCGACCGGGAGGACGTGGTCGACGCCCTGGACGATCGCGTAGTTGTTGAACATCCCGCCCGAGGAGGCGCACACGCCCATGGAGATCACCCACTTGGGGTCGGACATCTGGTCGTAGACGTTGCGGATGACGGGGGCCATCTTGTGGCTCACGCGGCCCGACACGATCATCACGTCGGCGTGCCGGGGCGAGGCGCGGAAGACCTCCATGCCGAAGCGCGCCATGTCGAAGCGCGGCGTGCCGGCGGCCATCATCTCGATCGCGCAGCAGGCCAGTCCCATCGTGACCGGCCACTGGGAGTTCGACCGGGCGAAACCGGCGACGGCCTCGACGGTGGTGAGACCGAAGCCTGCGGGGAGCTTCTCTTCGATGCCCATGAGCAGTCCTTTCGGGAGGAGGGTGGCGGGGGGCGGGCGGGTATGCCGAACGGTCAGCGGTCGGTCAATCCCACTCCAGTCCCCCGCGCCGCCACTCGTAGATGTAGGGCACGGTGATCAGCGCGATGAACACGAGCATCGCGACGAGACCGAAGGCGGCCAGCTCGGTGAAGGCCACCGCCCACGGGTAGAGGAAGACGACCTCGATGTCGAAGATGATGAACGTCATCGCGATGAGGTAGTACTTCACCGGGAAGCGGCCGGCCGAGGGGGCGCGGGGCGTGGGGTCGACCCCGCACTCGTAGTTGGCGACCTTGACCCGGTTGTAGCTCTTCGGGCCGATGATCGCGCTGGCGCCGAGTCCGCCGAGGGCCAGGGCCACCGCGACCACCATCATGATGAGCAGCGGCACGTAAGGGTTGGTCATACGTCCTCCGTCGACGTCCTCGGGGCGGCGGTCCAGCCGTCGCGCGGTGTCCTCGGCCGCGCACGCCGTTCCCCGCTTCCAGGGTAGACGTTCGCGTGTCGCGTCCCGACACGTCCGGCATCGGCGCGGGCGCGGACGAACAGGTCTCGAGGAGTGGTCATGACGCGGGTGCCGCCTTCGCGAGGGCGGCGATGAGGCGGTCCATCCAGTCCCCGCCGCGCGGGTCGTAGCCGTCCGCGAGCAGCTTCATGACGAACTGCATGAGCACGGGGCGCGGCAGCCCGTACTTCACGCACGCCCGCATGATGCGCGGGTGGCTGATGACGTGGGCGAAGCCCCGGCCGAGGGTGAAGTAGCCGCCGAGCTCCTCGCGCATGATGCGCGGGTAGGTGCGCAGGGCCTTGACGCGCTCGTACTCGGAGGTGCGGGCGAGCGCCTGCCCCATGACGTCGGCGGCGACCCGGCCGGACTGCAGCGCGTAGGCGATGCCCTCGCCGTTGAACGGGGAGACCATCCCGCCGGCGTCGCCGAGCAGCAGGAGCCCGTTCGCGTAGTGGGGCGTGCGGTTGAACGCCATGGGCAGGGCGGCACTGCGCAGCTCGCCGACCTGGTTGTCGGGGGTGAAGCCCCACTCCTCGGGGACGTTGCGCATCCACGTGGCGAACAACCCCTTGTAGTCGAGCCGCGTGGGCGCGGCCGTGGGCGACAGGGTGCCGAGGCCGACGTTCGCGGTGCCGTCGCCGAGGGCGAAGATCCAGCCGTAGCCGGGCTGGAGGTTCGACTCCCCCGGCTTCCCGTCCCACAGCTCGAGGAACGACTCCATCATCGGGTCGTCGTGCCGCGGGGTGCGGAAGTACGTGCGGATCGCGACGCCCATCGGGCGGCCGGCGTCCTTCTCGATGCCGACGGCAGTGGCGAGGCGGGCCGAGACCCCGCCGGCGTCGACGACGAGGGGGGCGCGGTAGGTGACCTCCTCGCCGGTCCGGCGGCCGCGCTCGTCGACGGGCCGGGCGGTGACGCCGACGACCCGCCCGCTGCGCTCGTGCCGGACCGCGCCCGTGACCGAGACGCCCTCGCGCAGGTCGGCGCCGGAGGCCTGGGCGTGCCGCGCGAGCGTCTCGTCCAGCCCGGTGCGCGCCCGGGCGAGCCCGTAGGAGGGCATCGAGGCCAGCTCCGGCCACGGGATCTCGATGCGGTGGCCCGCCCCGGACGTGCGCAGCCCGTAGTTGCGGATCCAGCCGTCCTCCTCGCGCGTGGGCACGCCCATACGGATGAGCTCGGCGACCGCGCGGGGGGTCAGGCCGTCGCCGCAGACCTTGTCCCGTGGGAAGCGAGCCTTCTCGAGGACGACGACCCGGTGCCCCTGCTGCGCCATGTAGTGCCCGACGCTCGCGCCCGCCGGACCGGCGCCGACCACGAGGACGTCAGCCTCGTCGACGACTGGTGCGGGAGGCACGGTCGAGCTCCTTCGTTCGCGTGGTGGGGCGGTCCGCCCGAAGAATCGTAGCCCTGGAGCGGGAGCCGTTCGGCACCCCCGGGGTGATCCTCGTCGCGCCGCAGATTGCCCGGAATTCCGGGACATTCACCGCACGTAATAGGTGGGTCGTCGGTCCGTCGCCCGGCCCTGCGTGGGGCCCTCCGCGCGCGGCCTACCCGGCCCGGCGTGCGCGGTGGACGGCGACGATGCCGCCGGACAGGTCCCGGTGCTGCACCCCGGTCCAGCCCGCCGCGCGGATCGCGTCCGAGACGCCGGCCTGGTCGGGCCAGTCCTCGATGGACTCGGCGAGGTAGGCGTAGGCGGGGTTGTTCGACGACGACAGGCGTGCGATCCGCGGCAGCGCCTGGGTGAGGAAGAACCGGTACGTCATCCGCCACGGCGCCCACGTCGGCGTGGAGAACTCGGTGACGACCAGCCGCCCGCCCGGGCGGGTCACGCGCAGCATCTCCCGCAGGCCGGCCGCGTGGTCGACGACGTTGCGCAGCCCGTAGGAGATGGTCACCGCGTCGAAGGAGGCGTCCTCGAACGGGAGCGCGGTGGCGTCGCCCGCGACGAACGCGAGGTCCGGGCGCCGCCGCTTGCCCACCGACATCATCCCGGTGGAGAAGTCGCAGGCGACGACGTCGACGCCCCGGTCGGCGAGCTCGGCCGACGACGTGCCGGTCCCGGCGGCGAGGTCGAGCACCCGGTCCCCCGGCCGGGCGTCGAGCGCGCGCCTCGACGCGGCCCGCCAGATCCGCACCTGCCCGAGGGTGAGCACGTCGTTGGTGAGGTCGTAGCGCTGCGCGACGTCGTCGAACATCCCCGCGACCTCACGGGGGTCCTTGTCCAGGCCAGCTCGGTTCACGGGCGTCAGTGTCGCAGGTGGGCCCGCCCGCCGGGCGGCGCGGTCAGCCGTCGGAGGCGGGACTCGCCGCGAGGGCGACCTCGACCTCGGACTCCTCCTCGTCACGGACGACCGTGAGGGCGACCTCGTCGCCGCCGACGTGCTCCCGCACGATCGCCGTGAGTGCCTCGGCCGAGCCGACCGGGGCATCGTCGAGGGCCGTGACGACGTCGCCCTCGCGCAGTCCGGCCGCCTCGGCGGGGCTGCCGGGCTCGACGGCCCGGACGACGGCACCCGCGCGGAGCTCGCCGCCGGCGGCCGCCTCGCCGTCGTCGAGGCCGACACCGAGGAACGCGTGGTCTGCGCTGCCGTCGGCGATGAGCTCGCCGGCCACGCGCGAGGCGAGGTCCACGGGGATGGCGAAGCCGACGCCGATGCTGCCCGACTGCTCGCCCGACCCGGACATCGTGGCGATCGAGCTCGTGATGCCGACGACCCGGCCCTCCGAGTCGAAGAGCGGGCCGCCCGAGTTGCCGGGGTTGACCGCGGCGTCGACCTGGACGGCGGCGGTGACGGCGGCCTCGCCCGAGCCGTCCGAGGTGGTGACCGGACGGTCGAGGGCGGAGACGATGCCGGTCGTCGCGGTCGAGCGCAGGCCGAGCGGGTTGCCGACGGCAAGCACCGAGTCGCCGACCGCGAGGTCCGCGTCGGAGCCGAACGTGGCCGGGGTCAGGTCCTCCGGCGGGTCGGTGATCGTGAGGACGGCCAGGTCGGAGGAGTCGTCGGTGCCGGCCACCTCGGCCTCGAGCAGTCGGCCGTCGTCGAGGGTGAGGGCGACGGTGCGCGCGCCGGCGACGACGTGGGCGTTCGTCAGCACGTGGCCCTCGTCGTCGATGATCACCCCGGACCCTGTGCCGGAGCCCCGCTCGGTATCGACCGAGACGGCGACGACCGACGGGGTCACCTCGGCGACGACGTCGCTCCAGCCTGCGTCGCTCGACGCGCTCGCCGGCAGGGCGGCGCCGGTCTGCGCGTCCCCCGCCGGGGATTCGGCGGCCGGGTCGTCGCCGGTGGCCTGGTCCTCGGCGGCACGCTCGGCGGCCTGCGCCGCGACGAGCGCCGCCGCAGGCCCGGCGTCGTCCGTGGCGCTGGTGAGCGCGACCGTGGTCCCGGAGGCGAGCACCCCGGCGAGGACGGCCGCGAGGACGACGTGCCGCGAGCCGGTCGGGCGTGCGGCGGGCGGATCCGCGGGCCCGGGCCGGCTCGCCGGGGCGGGCGCGATGCTCGCCGAGGCGGGGTCGTCCGCGGGCGGCGAGGTCGGCGCCGCGACCCACCGGCTCCGCGGGTCGTTCGGCGGCAGGTGCTGCTCGGTCATGTCGTGCTCCTCGTGCTCTTCGGTGGGGACGAGGTGCACGCAACACGACCCGGCTCGACGCCCGCCGGGGATCACCTGCCCACCGGCTGGACGCCCGCGGGCCAACCTGGGAACTCGCTGGACGCCGCGAGCTCGCGGTCGGCAGAGTCGTCAGGGGCGCTCGGCGGCCGCCGCGAGCGCCTCCCGCATGGGCCGCAGCTTGCCGACGGTCTCGGCGAGCTCGGCCTCGGGGTCGGCACCCGCGACGATGCCGCCGCCGGCGAACAGGCGGATCGAGTCGCCCTCGACCTGGCCGCAGCGGAGCGCCAGACCGATCTCGCCGTCGCCGTCGGCGTCGAGCCAGCCGACCGGACCGGCGTACCGGCCGCGGTCGTGCGCCTCGCGGCGGGCGATGATCGCCATCGCCATATCGCGGGGGGTGCCCGCGACGGCAGCCGTCGGGTGGATCGCGGCGACGATGCCGAGCAGGCCGAGGTCGGAACTGGGACGCCCCGCGACGTCCGTGGCCAGGTGGTAGATGTTCGGCTGCTCGAGGACGAACGGCGCGGGATCCCGCTCCTCGAGCTCGAGCACGGCGGCGAGCCCCTCGACGACGGAACGGGCGGCGTGCGCGTGCTCCTCGGCGAACCGCCGGGAGGTGCTGATCTCGGCGACCAAGTCCTTGTCGGGTCGGCTCCCGCGCGGAAGCGAACCCGCGAGAACCCGCGATCGCACGCGCTCCCCCGTCCGTGCGGCGAGCAGCTCGGGTGTCGCGCCTACGAGGCCGCCGACGGCGAACGTCCAGGCGTCCGGGTAGGCCTCGGCGAGGCGCGCCGGAAGCGTGTCGAGCACCTCGGGCGACTCGTGCCGCACCAGGGCACGCGAGGTGACGACCTTGTGCACGTCTCCCCCGGCGATGTCCGTGAGCACGTGCTTCACGAGATCGACGTAGCGGGCCTCGCACACCTCGGGGTCGATGTCCGGGTCGCCCACGCTGTCGACCGGCGCACGTGACCCGGCCGGTTCGAGCTCGCGCGCAGCGTGCACGGTCCCGGCGCACCCGGCATCGGCGTCGAGAGCCTCGCCCACAGATGCCGGGCGCACCGTCTGACGCCAGGTGGCGGCGCGGTCCACGATGCGCACGACGTCCGCCGGTACGTGAAGGACCGACGCGGTCGGCGAGCTGTCGGTGAAGGTCGAGGCCACGAAGGCGACCGGAGTGTGGCCACCGGACGCGCGGACGTCGAGGGCGCGCCAGAGGGCCTCCAGTCGTGCGAGGCGATCGGGGCCGGTGAGGCCGACCCGAAGGCCCCCGCGGGCCACAAGGCCACGGCCCTCGCGCAGCCATATCGCCGCCTGTCGGACGTCCCCGGCTGCGAGCGCCTCCTCGAGCGGCGCACCAACCGTACTGACCGGAGCATCCGTGGGCGTGCCATCCATGCGTGGTTCCCTCTCGCGTCAATCCTCGCGGTCCCGGTCGATCCGGGCCTGGAACGACCGGGGCGGGCGGCACGCACCCGCCCCGGTCGGTCCCGATCGGCCGTGGCCGACCGACGGCTGCTACTCGGTCGGCGCGTTCTCCGCGAACCGCGTGACGACGAGGTCCTCGAGCGGGACATCGTTGTCGAAGTCGAACAGGCCTGCCGCTCGGAACGCCTCCTGCTGGAGCTGGAGCTGCTCGGTGGCCGGCGCGAGGTCCGGCTCCCACACGTAGGACGGGTTGGCCTCCAGGACCTCGAGATCCTGACCCGTGGCATCGGCCAGGATCTGGAGGATCTCCGGGTCGTACGGGTCGTCCTGGAGGTCGAGGGAGCCGCGGACGAGCGCGTCGAAGAACGGCTGCGCGAGGTCCGAGTCGATGAACTCCTCGTTGTAGATGACACCGGACGCGATGGTCCCGGCCGGGGGGAGGGCGAACTGCTCCGCGGTGCCGTCCTCCTCCATCGCGGTGGTGAAGGGGGCAGGTGGCATCGCCGCGTCCGCCTGGCCGTTCGCGAGGGCGCCCGCCATGTCCCCGAAGCCCACGTTGAGGACCTCGATGTCGTTGAGCGTGAGGTCGGCCTCGAGAAGCACCGCCGCGAACTGGTACGCGCCGGCACCACCGAGGCCGCCGGACAGTGCGACGGTACGTCCCTCGAGGTCGGCGATCTCGCTGATCTCGCCGGACTCGACGAGGTCGGCAGCCACCATGAGCGCGGTGGGCGAGTTGTCGGGCTCACCACCGCCACCTCCCATGGAACCGACCACGCGGATCTCCAGCTCGTCGTTGACTGCGGAGAACAGGCCCGAGCCGAAGCCTGCGATGAGGACGTCGGCCTGGCCGGCGGCGGTCAGCGGGATGGCGTCCTGACCAGCCTGGACCGTGTCGAGCGACAGCTCGATGCCGGCGTCCTCGAAGTAACCACGTTCGTCCGCCACGTACAGGGGCGCGAACAGCGTCGAGGGCACGTGGATGACGTCGACCGTCTCGAGGCCACCGGCATCGCCGCCGTCGCCATCGTCGTCGGATCCACCGCACGCACCGAGCGTGAGGGCAAGTCCCGCCGCGGCTGCGGCGGCGATCGGGGTCTGTCGTCTCATCTTCTCTCCTTGTGGGTGAACGAACCGATCACCGGTTCGAGCGACGACTCCGTCGTCGTCCTGCGCCGTCGCGCCGCCACGGCACGGCGAGTCGCTCGACGACGTTGACCACGAGGGTGACCAACGCGCCCAGCAGCGCCACGGTGACGAGGCCGACGTACATCTTCTCCGGCTGGAACAGCTGCCAGGAGTTCCAGATCAGGTAGCCCAGACCGGAGTCCGACGCCACGAACTCGACCGCGGTCACGATGACCACGCCGAGGCCGGCAGCCACCCGGAACCCCGTGAACACGGCCGGGAGGATGCCCGGCAGGATCACGTGCACGAGCCGCTTGGTACCCACGGCGCCGTAAGCGGTCGCCGCCTCCTGGACCTTGGCGTCGAGCTGGCGGATCCCGCCTTGGGTGTTGATCTGGAGGACGAAGAACACCGTCACCGCGACCGCGATGATCCGGGAGGTGTCGTTGAGCCCGAAGATGAGGAACAGCAGGGGCAGGATCGCGATCTTCGGGAGTGCGTACAACGCCGAGAACAGGGGGCCGAATGCCGCGTTGGCCGCCCGGGACATCCCGAGCAGCATGCCGACGACCACGCCGAGGAGACCACCGGCGACATAGCCCGTGGCGAACCGGTAGACGGTGACGGAGATGTGATCGCCCAGCTCGCCCGAGGCGAGCATCTCCCACGTGCGACGGAACACCTCGCTCGGCGCCGAGAAGAGGCGTGCATCGATCGCGCCCGTCCGCGCGCCCCACTCCCACAGTGCGAGCAGGAGGATGGGCGTACCGATCGAGAGCACGAGGTCGCGGGTACGCAGCCGCTTCGCACGGGCCGCCTCGGCCCGCGCGGCCTGCTCGACGACGGAGTCGTCGATGCGTCGCTCCCCCTCGGCCCCTCGGTGACGGTCGTCCGTCGAGACGTCCTGTGTGGTCCCGGTGCTCATACGCGGGCTCCCTCGCTCGCCATGACCTCGTCACGCAGGTCGTTCCAGATGCCGTAGCGCAGCCCGGCGAACTCGGCCGTGGCCTCGAGGCCCATCGTACGGGGCCGCGCGAACGGGACGTCGATCTCGCGGCGGATACGCCCGGGGCGGGCGGACATCATCACGACCCGGTCGCCGAGGAGGATGGCCTCCTCGATGGAGTGCGTGACAAGGACGACCGTCTTGCGCTCCTTCTCCCACAGATCGATGAGGAGCTCCTGCATGAGCTGGCGCGTCTGGGCGTCGAGGGCGCCGAGCGGCTCGTCCATGAGGAGGAGATCGGAACCCGTGGCGAAGGCACGGGCGATGGCGGTGCGCTGTCGCATGCCGCCGGAGAGGTTGTGCGGGTAGGCGTCCTCGAAGTCGCTCAGCCCGACGGCGTGGATCCACTCGCGGGCGGTGGCGATGCGGCTCGCCCGTCGCACGCCGTTCATGCGAAGACCGAAGGCCACGTTCTCGAGGACCGTGTACCAGGGGAAGACGCCGTGCTCCTGGAACACGAATGCGGGCCGGCCGGACGTCGCCATGGCGACCTCGCCCGCGGTCGCGGTCTCGAGGCCGCCGATGATGCGCAGGAGCGTCGACTTTCCGCACCCGGACGGGCCGAGGATGCAGACGAACTCGCCCTCGTCGACGTTCAGGGCAACGTGGTCGAGCGCCACGGTGGTGCCGGCCGCCGAGAAGAAGACCTTGGAGATGTCGCGCGCCTGGATCGCGCTGGAGTCTGGGGAAGTCACTGGGCCTCCGGGTAGGTGGGTGAGCCGGACGCGCGCGGCGGCTCCGGTGAGCAGAATTCTCCGCCGAGCAGATGGAGCCAGCCGGCGGACGGGTCGTGCTCGACGGGAGTCTCGAGCACTCGGTCACGGTATGCCTCGGCGTCGTCCTGTGGCGTGAAACCGATGTGTGCGGCGGCAGCGGCGCTCACGTACCGGCCGGAGTTCGCGGAGACCCCGAAGACAGTAGTGCAGCCGACGACCTGGGCCGCGAGCGACGCGAGGACGAGCCGGCCGGCGTCGGCGGGCGAGAGCCATGTCCGCAGGTGACGCCGCCCGGTGGGCTCCGCCTGCCGGCTGCCGATGCGTAGGAGGACCACCTGGAGTCCCCACCGTTCCGCGTACAGCGAGCCGAGCGCCTCGACCGCTGCCTTCGAGGCGCCGTAGAAGGTGTTCGGCCGGACGGCGACATCGTCGGGGATGCGGTCCTCCTCCGGGACGGGCGTGAGGTCGGGCCCGATGGCCACCTCGGGGACCGGGACGAATCCGACGGCGTGGATCGAGCTCGCGAGGACGGCGCGGTGGACGCCGGCGAGCCGGGCCGCCTCGAGGACCACCTGGGTGCCGCGCACGTTGACGTCCCACAACCGGTCGGGGTCGTCCTCGAGCGGGATGCCGGCGAGGTGGACCAGGGCGTCGGCGCCTGCGACCGCCGCGCGCATCTCGGCGAGGTCGGTGACGTCGGCCCGGACCGGCAGGAGCCCGGGCCGAGTGTCCGGCGGGGCGAGATCGACGGCCACGACCTCGTGTCCGGCGTCGAGCAGGGCCGGCGTGACGTCGGCGGCCAGCGACCCCCCGGCCCCGGTCAGGACGATCCGGCTCACTGCGCGCCTCCCCTCGTCGGTACGCAGGTCACAGGAGTGCCCTCTGCTCCGCGAGCACCGAGCGGGTCCAGGCGACGTCCCGACCACGGCCCTCGGCGTAGCCGGCGGCGGCAACTCCGGCCGCGTGGCCAGTGCCGAAGGAGGTGCCCATGACGCGCACCGAACCGAAAGCGTGCGGGTCTGCCGAGACGATACGACCGCCGAGGAAGAGGCCCTCATGGCTGGCCGATGCGACCGCTCCGTACTGAATGTCGAAGTGGCCGCGGTCGGCGACACGCTCGTAGCGTGTGACGCCCGGCTCGAGATGGAGCTCCATCGGCCAGCCGCCACGAGCCACCGCCGTGTCGGGGTAGCGAGCGCCCGTCCGGACGTCGTCGGCGCTCACGGTGGCAGTTCCCGCTCCGCGGCGTGCCTCGCGGATCCCTATCTGTGGGCCGGTGGAGAGTAGGTACGCGTCCGACCAGCCGGGAACGCCCTCGCGCAGTGCACGTAGGTAGTGCCAGCTCTCGGCACGGCTCTCGATCTCGGCACGGGTGAGGTCGCGCGGGTCGAGGGCGTCGACGACCTGGTCGGCGAGGAGGAGCATGACGTCGCCGACCACGGGGGTCCGCACGGCGATCCCGCTCGTCCGGTCGATTCGCGCCCCGGTGCGCTCGATGTATGCGCCGACGGCGGCGTCGAGCACCGACGGTGTGATCTCCGGGCCGCCGTCGGCGATGCCGCCGATGCGCATGACCTGGGTGGCGGCCTGTCGGTCCGCGACGGCGGAGACCTCCATCGTCGCGCCGAGCTGTCCGGCGAGGGCGCCGTCGCCGGAGCAGTCGACGACCGCGCGCGCGGCGACCGTGTCCACACCTCCGCGGTGCAGGAGGTCGAGCTCGAAGGGACCTTCGGCGGTGCCCCGCGCGCCGGCGAGCGTGGTGTGGAGGAGGAGGTCGACGTCGGAGTCGAGCACGAGCTCGTCGTAGACCCGCTTCATCGTCTCGAGGTCGAGCAGCACGATGGTGTTACCCGTGGAGCTGACGGTGTGGACCTTGTACAGGTCCTGGGCCGCGAGCCGGTCAAGGACGTCCTGGCCGATACCAGCGACCACCTGGCGGCGCTGTTGGTCGAAGAAGCCGCAGTGAGTGAGGACGCTCGAGACCGTGGCCGCGCCGCCGAGGTAGCCGTAGCGCTCGACGAGCAAGGTGCGGGCTCCCGTACGGGCCGCTCCGACGGCCGCCGCGATCCCAGCTGCTCCCCCGCCGACAACGACGACGTCGTACTCCACCATGCACGCTCCCTTGCGTCCGTCGGCCACTCGGGCGAGTGCCGACCGCCAGGCTCACACGGTTGGTCGGCAACCGGAATTGCCTCCTCCCTCGCGGCCATGCCCGGGAGGCATAGGTTGGAGACGTGGAGCTTCGTCACCTGTCGTACTTCGCGGCCTGCGCCGAGACCGGGTCGATGTCCCGCGCGGCCGCACGCCTGGCGATGACCCAGCCCTCGCTCTCGAGGCAGGTCCGCAACCTCGAGCGCGAGCTCGACACTCAGCTTCTTCGGCGCAGCTCTCGCGGGGTGACGACGACGGCAGCCGGCGAACGCCTCCTGCGGCACTATCGCCGAATCTCCGCGGACATCGCTCGGATCCCCGACGTGATGACAGCCGCGGCCGCCGAACGGGAGACGGTGCGGGTCGGCATGCCCCCGAGCCTGCCCACCAGCTGGTTCACCGAGGTCATGGGTGACCTCCGCGAGCATCACCCGCACATCGATCTCGACCTCGTCGACCTCTTCACCCCGGAGCAGGAGCGAGCCCTGAAGGAGGGACGTCTCGACGTCGGGATACTGCACCATGACGCGGGCGGGCTCGTCACTCGCGAAGTGCTCCGCCAGCAGCTCGGCGTCGCCGTGCGGCCCGAGCTGGCCGGCGTGGTGCGCTCGCTGGCCGACATGCACGGTCGCCGGGTGCTGGGCCATGAGACGTGGGAGAACTCCGGCCAGTGGCGGGACCTCGTCGCCGCTGCGGCCGCTGTGAGTGCCGCAGTGGACTGGCGGTTCCGCCGGTTCAGCGAGCACGTCGAGCTCGTCGCCCTCGCTGCCGGGGCGGACGGGCTCCTTGTCACCAGGGACACCGCGCAACGCTTCGTACCGTCCTGGCCGTGGGTAGCGATCAGCCCGGGTGCGCTCGAGCTGACGAGCTGGGTGGCGTACTCGCGCGGAGCGGGCGAGGCGGCCCTCGCCGTCGCGGCGGCGATCTCGGCGCGGCCGTACGAGAAGCCGGCACTCTAGGGCGTGTCTGCCGTCGGGGTGGTGAGGCGCCCTAGATGAGCGACCGCGCCCGGGAGGTCTCGGCGCGGCGCTCGCCGATCCGCACGTGGACGACCGACCGGCCGGAGATCGGCGCCGCGAGCACCGCCTGGAGCTCGTCGAGCGTCCGCGGGGCCCGGTAGTCGGCGCCGTACCCGCGCGCGAGGGCCTCGAGGTCGGCACGCTGGGGCGTGGTGAACAGGCGCGCGAAGCCGTCCGGGGAGGCGTCCGCGTGGCCGAGCAGCGCGAAGATCGCACCGCCCGAGTCGTCGGCGACGACGACCTGGACGTCGACGTCGTCCTCGAGGGTGCCGAGCAGGAGCCCCCCGACGTCGTGCAGGAGGGTGAGGTCGCCGAGCAGGACCCGCACCGGTCGGCCCGTGCCGCGCGCGAGGCCGACGGCGGTGGAGATCGTACCGTCGATGCCGGCCAGGCCGCGGTTGGACAGCACGTGCGGGACCGGGTCCATCCAGGGCTGGCCGACGAGGTCGATGTCGCGGACCACGCGGGAGGCGCCGAGCACGAGAGTGCCCGAGTGCCGGGCGGCGCCGGCGACGACGGCCGCGGTGACGAGCGCGTCCAGCGTCCCGTCGTCGGGCGGGCCGGCGGCGGGGTGGGCGAGGCGGGCGACGACCGAGCGCCCGGCGTCGAGCCAGAGGTCGAGCCAGGCCTGCTCGTCGGGGCCCGGCTGTCCCTCGGGCTCGAACCCGGCGGCGACCGTGCGGGCGGTGCCCGCGGCGTCGGGCCAGCGGCCGGACGGCGAGGCGACGACGACCTCGAGGTCCTCGCGGGCGAGCAGGCGGGTGACGGGCCGGGACAGGGTGGGGTGGCCGGCGACGACGACGCGCTGGACGCAGCCGCCGAGCTGGGCGAGGTCGAGCAGCTCGCGGTAGGCGCTGACGGCGCACCGGCCGCCGCGCGAGCCGGACGTCGGCTCGGCGAGCAGGGGCCAGCCGCCACGCTCGGCGAGCCTGCGCGCCTCCGGGCCGGAACCGTCCCCGGCGACGACGACGGTCCGCGGTCCGCGCCCGAGCGGAACCGAGGAGCGTGAGTGGTCCGGGCGGGCGACCGGCCGGACCGCGGGCGCCTCGCCGGGCACCCAGGGGCGCTCGGGCGCGAGTGGCTCACGGAAGCCGAGGTTGAGCTGGACCGGACCCGGGTCTCGCGTCCGGGCGCCGGTGGCGGCGGCGAGCGCGCGCGCCACGTGCTGGGTGAGCGGCGGGCCCGCCGGCGCGTCCGCCGGGACGTCGACGAGGTGGCGCAGGGCGGGACCGAAGAGGCCCACCTGGTCGGTGGTCTGGTTGGCGCCGGTGCCGCGCAGCTCGTGGGGCCGGTCCGCGGTGAGCAGGACGAGCGGCACCCCGGCCGCGTCCGCCTCGAGCACGGCCGGGTGGAGGTTGGCGACCGCGGTGCCGGAGGTGGTGACGACGGCGACGGGCCGCCGGGCGAGTGCCGGGTCGAGCCCCGCCGGCGCCTCGAGCTCGCCGGCGCGGGACAGGCCGAGCGCGACGAACGCGGCGACGCGCTCGTCGACGCGGACGGTGAGCCGGAGCCAGCCGGCCCCCTCGGCCGCGTGCAGGGCGTGGGCGAGCGGCGCGGAGCGAGAGCCCGGGGCGAGGACGACGTCGCGCACACCGCCGGCGACGAGCGCCCGGACGACGTCCCGGGCGACGAGGTGGGCGGACGCCTCCGGCGGCAGGTCCCGCTCCCCCGCGGCCCCGGTCGCGCTCATCGGGTCGCCGCCGTCAGGTAGCCGGTCACGTCGGCGAGCCGGGCGAGCCAGCGCGCCTCGGTCCCAGGATCCGCGGCGGGGACGGCGTCGGGCTCGATCTCGCGCACCGGGAGCAGGCCGCCAGCAGGCAGGAGCGGTGTGGTGGTGACGTCGGCCTCGAGCAGGTGCCCGGTGGCGAGGCCGGCGGCCAGGGGGACGCCGTCGAGGGTGTTCTCGGGCAGCGCGGCGGCGAGCGCCACGCCGGCGGCGAGGCCGACGGAGGACTCCAGGGCGGAGGAGACGACGACGGGCAGCCCGGCCTCCTCGGCGAGGCGCAGGCAGGCGCGGACCCCGCCGAGCGGCTGGACCTTGAGGACGAGGACGTCGGCGGCGCCGGCGCGGGCCACCCGCAGCGGGTCCTCGGCGCGGCGCACGGACTCGTCGGCGGCGACCCGCACGCCCGAGCGGCGGCGCACCGCGGCGAGGTCCTCGACGCCCGCCACCGGCTGCTCGGCGTACTGCAGGCCGCCGGCCGCACGGTCGAGGTCGGCGAGCCTGGTCACGGCGGTCTCGACGTCCCAGCCGGCGTTGGCGTCGACCCGGATGTGCCCAGCCGGCCCGAGGGCCTCGCGGACGGCGGCGACCCGCTCGATCTCCTCGGCGAGCGTCTGGCCGGGCTCGGCGACCTTGATCTTCGCCGTCGTGCACCCGCCGGAGGCGGCGACGATCGCGGCCGCCTGCTCGGGCCCGACGGCGGGGACGGTGACGTTGACCGGGACGTGGCTGCGCAAGGCGTCCGGGTACCCGTGGTCCACGGCCTCGAGGGCGGCGGCCAACCACGGGGCGGACCCGGCGTCGTCGTAGTCCCAGAAGGGTGAGAACTCCCCCCAGCCGGCGTCCCCGCGCAGGAGCAGCCCGTCACGACGGGTGATCCCCCGGAACCGGGTGCGCAGCGCCGTCGAGTACACGGCGCGCGCGGCAGGGCGCTCCGGATCGGCGGGATGGGGCACCGACCCAGCGTAACCGCGCCCCGACCACCCGGCCCGGCGACGCGGGGGCGCGGCGACCCGGGTTCGTGAGGTCGCGGACGTGGATGCGCGCCGGGCTACCGTGGCCGGGTGAGCGAGATCCCCACGCAGGTGTCCGAGACGTTCGACCCGCAGGCCTGGCGGGACGTCGAGGGGTGGTCGGCGACCGACGTCACCTACCACCGGGGCGTCGAGCGCGGCGCCGACGGCGAGCGGGACCTCCCGGTGGTGCGCATCGCGCTGAACCGGCCCGAGCTGCGCAACGCGTTCCGGCCCCGCACCGTCGACGAGCTGTTCCGGGCGCTCGACCACGCGCGGCTCACCACCGACGTGGGCACGGTGATCCTCACCGGTAACGGGCCCTCCCCGAAGGACGGTGGGTGGGCGTTCTGCTCGGGCGGCGACCAGCGCATCCGCGGCGCGGACGGCTACCGGTACGAGGTCGACGAGGCGGACCCCCTCGCGGAGGCGGGCGCGCGGCGCGAGCAGGTCGACCCGGCCCGCGCCGGTCGGCTGCACATCCTCGAGGTCCAACGACTCATGCGCACGATGCCCAAGGTCGTCGTCGCCGCGGTGCCCGGGTGGGCCGCCGGCGGCGGGCACTCCCTGGTCATGGTCTGCGACCTCGCGATCGCCTCGCTCGAGCACGCCCGGTTCAAGCAGACGGACGCGGACGTCGGGAGCTTCGACGCCGGCTACGGCTCGACGCTGCTGGCCCGCCATGCCGGGGACAAGCGGGCCCGCGAGATCTTCTTCCTCGCCCGCGAGTACTCGGCGGCCGACGCCGAGCGCTGGGGCGTGGTCAACGAGGCCGTCCCCCACGCCGAGCTCGAGGCGAAGGCCCTGGAGTATGCGCGGATCATCGCGACGAAGTCCCCGCAGGCGATCCGCATGCTGAAGTTCGCCTTCAACCTCGCCGACGACGGCCTCGCCGGCCAGCAGGTGTTCGCGGGCGAGGCGACGCGGCTGGCCTACGGCGGCGCGGAGGCTCAGGAGGGCCGGGACGCGTTCGTTCAGAAGCGTGACCCGGACTGGTCGGGCTTCTCCTACCCGGTCTGACGCGCGGTCCGGCGCGCGGCCCCGACGATCCCGCACCGCGCGGCCCGCCTACCCTGACCGTATGGAGAGCGTCGAGGTGCTGCCCGGCGGCACGCGACCGGGCGACGTCGCGGCCCTCCACGAGGCGCTCGCCAGGCGGATCGCCGGCGCCGACCTCCCCCCGCTGCTGCCGGTCGCCCCGGGCACGGACCCCGCCCGGGCGTGCGCCGACCTCGCCGAGAACCTCGAGCGGCCCGTGCCCGACGGCACCGTCGCCCTGCTGCGCACCTCCGGCTCGACCACGGGACAGGGGCACGTCGTGGCGCTGACCGCCGACGCGCTCACCGCCTCCGCCCGCGCCACGCACGAGCGGCTCGGCGGCCCGGGCCGCTGGATCCTCGCCGTCCCCGCCCACCACGTCGCGGGCCTGCAGATCCTCACGCGCTCCGCCGTCGCGGACCTCGAGCCGGTGGTGCTCGACACCGCCGACGGGTTCGACCCGGCCACGCTCGCCGAGCTCGCCCGGACCACCACGGGCGACGGCGCCCCCGGAAGGAGCCCGCGCACCTACCTCTCCCTGGTACCGACCCAGCTCGTGCGCGCGCTGGCCGCCGGGCCGAAGGTGACCGGGGCGCTGGCACGGCTGCACGCGGTCCTCGTCGGCGGCGCGGCCCTTGCGCCCGCCGCCCTGCGCTCCGCGACGGAGGGCGGGATCACGGTGGTGCGCACCTACGGGATGACGGAGACGGGCGGCGGCTGCGTCTACGACGGCCGGCCGCTGCGCAGCGTGCGGGCCGAGGTCGACGAGGAGTCCCGCATCTGGCTCTCGGGCCCCGTCCTCGCCCACGGCTACCTCGACGACGCGGCCGCCGACGCACGCACGTTCGTGGGCGGCCGGCTGCGGACCACGGACGCCGGACGGCTCGACGACGACGGCACGCTCGAGGTCCTCGGCCGCCTCGACGACGCCGTGACGTCCGGCGGCGTCACCGTGGCGCCCCTGGCGGTCGAGCGCCGGCTCGGCGAGCTGGAGGATCTGGCCGAGTCCGCGGTCGTCGGCGTCCCGCACCCCGAGTGGGGAGAGCTCGTCGTGGCCGTGGTCGTGCTCGCCGGGGACCGCGGGTCCGGGCCGACGAGCGTGCCCGAGCTGCTCGCCGTCGCCCGTGCGCGGACGGCCGACCTGAGCCCAGCCCACGCGCCTCGAGCGCTCGTCGTCGTCGACCGCCTGCCCCTGCGCGGCCCCGGCAAGGTCGACCGGCGTGCCGTCACCGCGGTGGCCGCGCGCGCGCTCGGGCTGGGTGCGGACACCGCGAGCGGCAGCCACGCGGACGTGACCGTGGCCGGCGTCGCCCGCTACAAGGCGCGTCCCGCGCTGGGCTAATCTCGCCCGGGCGGTCGGGACGTGTCCGGCGCCCGGGAGCAGGAGGTGTCATGGCGAGCGTCGCCGACTGGATCGAGGGCGCCCGTCCGCGCACCCTGCCGGCGGCCGTGGCCCCGGTGCTGCTCGGGACGGGGGCCGCCGCGCAGGTCGGCGCCGCCTCGCTCCCCCGGGCGCTGCTCGCCGCGGGCGTGGCACTCGCCCTCCAGGTCGGCGTCAACTACGCCAACGACTACTCCGACGGCGTGCGCGGCACCGACGAGTTCCGCACCGGGCCGCAGCGGCTCACCGGCGGCGGGCTCGCGGCGCCGGGCCGGGTGCGGGCGGCCGCACTGGCGAGCCTCGGCGTCGCGGGGGTGCTCGGGCTGGCGCTCGTCGCACTCACCGGCCAGTGGTGGCTGCTCGCGGTCGGCGCCGTGTGCGTCCTCGCCGCCTGGGGCTACACCGGCGGCGCCCGGCCCTACGGGTACCTGGGGCTCGGCGAGGTCTTCGTCTTCGTGTTCTTCGGGCTCGTGGCCACGCTCGGCACCACCTGGACGCAGGCCGCCACGCTGCCGTGGACGGCCTGGGTGGCCGCCGTCGGCGTCGGGCTGATCGCCTGCGCCCTTCTCATGGTCAACAACATCCGCGACATCCCCACCGACGTCCCCGCCGGGAAGCGGACGGTCGCGGTGCGGCTCGGGGACCGGCTCGCGCGCTGGACCTACGTGGCGATGGTGGCCCTGCCGCTCGCGCTCGGTGCGGCGTGCGCGATCGTGGCGCCCTGGTCGCTGCTCGTGCTCGCGCTGGTGCCCCTGGCGTGGCGCTGCTGCGCGCCGGTGCTGCGCGGGACCGCCGGCCGGGGCCTCGTCATGGTCCTGCGGGACACGGGCCTCCTCGAGCTGGGCTACGGGCTGCTGCTCGGCACGGGCCTCGCGCTCGCCTGACCCGCCGGCCGTCCCGGCCGCCCGGGCGCGCGACGCACGGGCGCCGTCACTCCTGCTCGGCGTCGAGCCCCTGCGCGGCCGGCGGCTCCGGCGCGGGGTCGACCTCCCAGGTCTCCCGGTCGGGGGCGGACGCCCGGCCGTCCTCGAACGGCGCCGGCTCGACGTAGATCTGCAGGCGCAGCGGCACCGAGGCTCGCGCCCGGGCCTCGGCGGCGTCGACGGCCCGCGCGACGTCGGCGGCGGTCTCGGCGGCGGGGACCGCGACCTTGGCGGCGACGAGGACCTCGTCGGGCCCGATGTGCAGGGTGCGCATGTGGATGACGCGCTCGATGTCCTCGCCGTCGACGAGCGCGCGCTCCAGGGCGGCCTGGTGCTCGGGGAGCGCGGACTCGCCGATGAGCATGGAGATCATCTCGCGGGCGAGGAAGACGGCGATGACGACGAGCAGGACGCCGATGGCGCCCGACCCGAGGGCGTCCCACCGGCCGTCGTCGGTCACGAGGGTCATGCTGACGCCGAAGAGCCCGAACACGAGGCCCAGGAGCGCGCCGGTGTCCTCGAGGATGATCGTCGGGATCTCCGGGGACCGGGACTCCTTGAGGTAGCGGAACCACGAGCGGTCGCCCTTGACCGCGGCGCCCTCCTTCAGGGCGGTCCGCAGCGCGAAGCTCTCGAGGACCACGGCCAGGACGAGCACGACGATCGGCACCCACTGCCAGTCCGTGATGGGGTGCGGGTCGGAGAACTTGTGCCACGCCTCGTAGATGGCGAACAGACCACCGAGCGTGAACAGGACGATCGAGACGACGAACGCCGCCACGTAGCGCACGCGCCCGTAGCCGAACTGGTGGACCTCGGAGGCCTTCCTCGTCGCCCGCCGCCCGCCGAGCAGCAGGAGCGCCTGGTTGGAGGAGTCGGCGACCGAGTGGACGCCCTCGGCGAGCATCCCTCTGTGTCAGCCTGGTGTGAGACACAGGGGGTGGGGACTGGAGACGTTCATGAAGAACGGGTATCGCGGGCCGCGTCGGCACACGATCCAGGACCGGATCGACATCGTGGCCGAGTACGAGAACGCTGACTTCGGGCGGCGCGTCGAGGTACTGCGTCGGCACGACATCGCTCACTCGACGTTGTTGCGATGGCGTGACCAGCGTAATGCTGGCCTGCTGGAGCCCAACAGCGAGAAGAAGGCGAGCAGGCTCTATATGACGCGTAACGACCGGGCGGAACTGATCCGTCTGCAGCAGGAGAACGCCCAGCTCAAAGCTGATCTCGAGCAG
>NZ_JBUZNK010000026.1:0-913 GCF_055326445.1 Georgenia sp. Z2081 | reverse complement strand
GGTCGCCTGACCCCCATCGAGTACGAGACCATCATGACCACTCAGATCGCACTCGCGGCCTGAGAACACCTGTCACGTATCCGTGCAGCAGACCCTCCAGTGGGATCGCTCCGGCGTAGTGTGCCTGGAGCAGCTTGCCCTGTTGGGTCTGCTGAAGGTTTCGTTGACTTCGGGGTCAGGCCGCCAGGGTGACGGCGTGGTGGTGGACGAGTTCGTATTCAATCGGAGTGAGCCTGCCGAGTCGACGTTGCCGTCGTCGTCGGTGATAGGTGCGTTCGATCCAGTGCACGATCGCGAGCCGGAGCTGGTCGCGGGTGGCCCAGCGCTTCCGATCGAGCACGTTCTTCTGAAGTGTGGCGAAGAAGCTCTCCATCGCCGCGTTGTCCCCGGCAGCCCCGACGCGTCCCATGGACCCGAGGAGTCCGTAGACCTTGAGTACGCGCTGAAATTTCCGGGAACGGAATTGCGATCCTCTGTCGCTGTGGACGATGCAGCCGGCCACGACGGCCGTCCCGCCGCGGCGAGCGACCGCGTCCCGCAGGGCAGCGAGGGCCAGGTCGGCGGTCATTCGGGCATCGATGGCGTAGCCGACGATCCGGCCCGAGCAGGCGTCCTTGACGGCACACAGGTAGACCTTGCCCTGGCGGGTGCGGTGCTCGGTGATATCGGTCAGCCCGGTCGCGTTCAGCGTCTCGGCGGTGAAGTCCCGCTCGAGCAGGTCATCGCACACCGGTGGGCCCGGCCGGCCGTAGCGCTGCCGGCGGCGCACGGTGGCCGAGAAGATCCGAGCCTGTCAAGTTGTCTGTGTAAGGGGGCCGGGTCAGAGGTGGGGGTTGATTCGGTCGGGGTAGACCAGTGAGAGCTGTTGGAGGGCCGTCTTCCAGTTCGTGGTGACAGCGCCCTCGACGAGCCG
>NZ_JBUZNK010000025.1:0-2077 GCF_055326445.1 Georgenia sp. Z2081 | reverse complement strand
CGCGAACGCCGCTGAATGTCCGAGACGGTCGCGCCGGACGAGGACCTGCTGCGGCGGCTCACACCCGTCGTCCTGCGGATCCTCGTCCGGCGCGGCGCCGACTTCGCCTCAGCGGAGGACGCCGTCCAGGAGGCGCTGCTCGAGGCGTGGCGCACCTGGCCGGCCTCGGCGCCCCAGGACCCGAAGGGCTGGCTCGTCACCGTGGCGTGGCGGAAGTTCCTCGACGCCACCCGCGCCGAGTCCGCGCGCCGGAAACGCGAGGAGGTGGTGCACGCCGCCCCGCCCGCCGGGCGCGCCGCCGAGGCCGACGACTCGTTGTGGCTGTACTTCCTGTGCGCGCACCCCTCGCTCACGCCGTCCTCGGCGGTCGCGCTCACCCTGCGGGCGGTCGGTGGCCTCACCACGCGGCAGATCGCCGAGGCCTACCTCGTGCCCGAGTCGACGATGGCGCAGCGCATCAGCCGCGCGAAGCGCACGGTGGCAGACGTCCGGCTGGGCGAGACGGGGTCCGTGACGACAGTGCTGCGCACCCTCTACCTCGTCTTCAACGAGGGGTACGCGGGCGACGTCGACCTGGCCTCCGAGGCCCTCCGCCTCACGCGTGGGCTCGCCGCCGCGGTCCGGCACCCCGAGGTCGACGGGCTGCTCGCGCTCATGCTGCTGCTCCTCGCCCGGCGCCCGGCCAGGTTCGGTAGGGACGGGCGCCTCGTGCCGCTGACGGAGCAGGACCGCTCGCTGTGGGACACCCACGCCATCGCGGAGGGCGTCGCGATCCTGCAGGCCGCCCTCGCCCGCGACGAGCTCGGCGAGTACCAGGCGCAGGCGGCGATCGCCGCGCTGCACGCGGACGCGCCTGCCGCGAGCGAGACCGACTGGGTACAGATCGTCGAGTGGTACGACGAGCTCGTGCGGCTCACGGACAGCCCGGTGGCACGGCTCAACCGGGCGGTGGCCGTCGGCGAGGCGGACGGCGCGCGGGCCGGCCTGGCCGCGCTGGCCGAGCTCGACGAGTCGCTGCCCCGCCACGCGGCGGTCGCCGCGCACCTCACCGAGAAGGACGGGGACCGGGCGGGCGCGGCCCGGCTGTACGCGCTGGCGGCCGACCGCGCGACGAGCATCCCCGAGCGCGACCACCTGATCCGCCGGGCCGCCCGCCTGGGCGTCGGCGGCTGAGCCGCGTCACAGGCTCGAGCAGTACTCCTCGGCGGCGCGCATCCCCTCGTCCACGCCGTCGGCGTCGATCCTCGTCAGCGAGGTGTGCACCGACTGTGCGGCCTCGGACAGCTCCTCGTGCCCGGGCATCTCCCAGCCGTGCGAGGCCCCCATGAGGCCGGTGAAACCGGACATCTGCGCCATGAGCAGGCCCTCCTCGCTGCCGGCGCGCGCCCCGACCTGCAGCCAGTCCTCGGCGGGTCGGTCGTCCTCGCTCACCGCACCGACGAGTGCGCAGGAGAGCTCGAGCCGCGCCTCCTCGGACAGGTCGGGGTCGTCGTCGGCGAAGCCGTGCTCCTCGCACGCGTCGACCAGGGACGCGAGCCCGTCGTCGAGGAGGTCGAGCTCGGCCTGCAGCGTCGCCGTGTAGACGCGCTGGCCGTGCTCCATGAGCTCCTCGTACCCCTCGAGCGGCGAGGCCGTCGTCGCGCCGAGGAGGCCGTTGGCGCCGCCGGAGAGGAGAAACTCCTCAGCGGTGCCCGGGCCGACGGGTTCGCCCCACTGCTCCGCCGGCGTGCTGTGCGCCGCCGCGGCGAACCCGCAGGCGTGGCGCGCCAGCCCGTCCGCGTCGATCTCCGGCTCGTCCTCGACCCCGCACCCTGCGACCGCGAGGAGCGCCGCGGCGACGATCGTCGTCAGAGCCAGACCCCTGTTCAACGTCGACATCGTCGTCCGCACCATGACACCTCTCCGCAGGGAGCGGCCGTCGGGTCGGGCACGGCCGCGCACGTGGTCTCCGAGCGTAGGTGATCGGGCCGCAACCGCTCCGACCCCGGCTGTCGCTGCTCCGCCTCCGTCACCCACGGTCGGCGACGCCGACTCGCACGGCCTGCGACAACCTGCGGCCCACGGGGACGCGAGCGCG
>NZ_JBUZNK010000024.1:0-3614 GCF_055326445.1 Georgenia sp. Z2081 | reverse complement strand
CCAGCATTACGCTGGTCACGCCATCGCAACAACGTCGAGTGAGCGATGTCGTGCCGACGCAGTACCTCGACGCGCCGCCCGAAGTCAGCGTTCTCGTACTCGGCCACGATGTCGATCCGGTCCTGGATCGTGTGCCGACGCGGCCCGCGATACCCGTTCTTCATGAACGTCTCCAGTCCCCACCCCCTGTGTCTCACACCAGGCTGACACAGAGGGCAGCGCGGTCCAGCTCGACCCGGAACAGTCCAGGTCGGCGCGGAGCCCGGCCGGTCAGCGCGACTCGGGCCAGTCGTAGAACCGGTGGATCGCCCCGCGGGTCGCCTCGGCGTCGGGCGCCCCGCTGGTCCGGCACAGCTCGGCGAGCAGCCAGGCGTCGCGCTGGCGCATCCGACCGCCGAGGGGGCGGGCGAGCGGGCGATGGACGACGGCGCCGGACGCCAGGCGTACCCAGACCGTCGGCGCGCCGCCGGTGGCCGCCCGCATCCCGGGTGGGACCACCCCCCGACGCGCCACCTCGGAATGGGTGGTGATGGCGGCGATGTCGTCGAAGGAGGCCTCCTCCTCGCGCACGGCCACCCGGCGTCCGAGGAGGTCGACCTCGAGACGGCGCCCGTGATGACGCAGCACGGCCACGACGATCGCGAGCACGACCACCCACGAGAGGGCGAGGACGATCCCGACGAGGGGCCAGTCGACCGGGGTGACCTCCATCGCTCGCCACCACTGGGTGCCGATGACGACCGCGGCGCTGAGCGGCACCATGAGCGCCAGGTAGAGCGCGAGCCGCCAGGCGTTGTCGCGGAACGGGTGCGGGGCGACCGGCACGAGGCCGTGCTGCGACGAGAGGTCGGGGTAGGGACGCACGGAGGGACCTTAGTCGACCCGGACCCGCCCCCTACGCTGAGGAGGTGACCACCACCTCGACCGGCCCCGAGTCTGCCCCGCGCGCCACCACCGCGATCGACGCCCTCGCCGAGCGGCACCTGGCCGCGGCCGCGGCGCTCGACCCGATCGACGCCACCGACATGGGCCTGCCCGGCCACGAGCACGAGTGGCCGGACCTCACCCCGGACGGCGTGGCCGCCCGGGCGGACCTCAGGCGCGCCACGCTCGCCGAGCTCTTTCGGCTCGAGGCGGCCGACGACGTCGACGCCGTCACCGCCGACGTCCTACGCGAGCGCCTCGGCGCCGGGATCGCCCTGCACGAGGCGGGCGAGGACCTCGCGCCGCTCAACAACCTCCACGGCCCGCTGCAGAACCTGCGCGACACCTTCGACCTCATGGCCACCGACACCGCGGAGCACTGGTCCTGGATCGCCGAACGGCTACGCACCCTCCCCGGCGCCCTGGCCGGCTACACGGAGGCGCTGCGGACCCAGGCCGCGCAGGGCAGGTACCCGTCCCGGCGGCAGGTGCGGATCGGCGTCGAGCAGGCGCGTGAGCTCGCCGCCGAGGACTCCTTCTTCACCGCGTTCGCGGCCGGCGCCCGGCCGGACGGCGCCGTGGCGTCTGGGCAGCTCGCGGCGGACCTCGAGCGCGGCGCCGAGGAGGCGCGGGCCGCCTACGGCGCGCTCGCGGAGACGATCGAGACCGAGCTCGCGCCGCACGCGGGCGAGGGTGACGCCGTCGGGGCCGAGCGCTACGCCCTGCACTCGCGCTACTTCCTCGGCGCGGACGTCGACCTGGAGGAGACGTACGCGTGGGGGCTGGAGGAGGTCGCTCGGCTGACGGCCGAGCAGGAGGCCGTGGCGGCGGAGCTGTACGGGCCGCGCACCACGGTCGCCGAGGCGATGGCGAACCTCGACGCCGACCCGGCGCGCACGCTCCACGGCACCGATGCGCTGCAGGAGTGGATGCAGGCCACGTCCGACCGGGCGGTCGCGGAGCTCGCCGAGTCGTCCTTCGACATCCCCGAGCCGGTGCGCCGCCTCGAGTGCCGCATCGCCCCGACCCAGACCGGCGGCATCTACTACACGGGTCCGAGCATGGACTTCTCGCGCCCCGGGCGCATGTGGTGGTCCGTGCCGAAGGGCGTCACCGAGTTCGGCACCTGGCGCGAGCTGACGACCGTCTACCACGAGGGCGTGCCCGGCCATCACCTGCAGATCGGGCAGACCGCGTACCGCTCCGAGCTGCTCAACGCCTTCCGCCGGGTGGGTGTGTGGGTCTCCGGCCACGGCGAGGGCTGGGCCCTGTACGCCGAGCGGCTCATGGAGCAGCTGGGCTACCTCGACGACCCGGGCGACCGGATGGGCATGCTCGACGGCCAGCGGATGCGCGCGGCGCGCGTGGTCCTCGACATCGGCGTGCACCTCGGGCTGCCGCGGCCCGCCGACCTCGGCCCCGGCCGGTGGGACGCCGAGGTGGCATGGCCCTACCTGCAGGAGAACGCCAACTCCGACGACGCCTTCCTCGCCTTCGAGCTCGACCGCTACATGACGTGGCCGGGCCAGGCACCGAGCTACAAGGTGGGCCAGCGGATCTGGGAGCAGATCCGGGACGAGACCGCCGCCCGCGAGGGGGCCGACTTCGACCTCAAGCGGTTCCACCGACGGGCCCTCGACGTCGGCTCGGTCGGCCTCGACACCCTCCGCCGCGCCCTCGCCTGACCCCCACCCCTCTGTCGTCGGGAGTGCGGTCAGGACCCGTCGGGAGTCCGGTCCGTCGTCGACGGCGCGCGACGAGCGCGCACCGTCCTGGCCATACCCTCGTCTGGTGCTCCGTCTCCTGCTCGCCTCCGCCTCGCCCGCCCGCACCGCCACCCTGACCGCAGCCGGGATCGCGCACGACGTCCAGGTCTCCGACGTCGACGAGCCCGCCGTGCTCGAGGCGCAGGCGCGCGCGGCGGAGAAGGCCGGCGATCCCCCGCCGTCACCCGCCGACCAGGTCCTCGCGCTCGCCCGCGCCAAGGCCGAGGACGTCGCCGACGCGGGCCCGACGGCGGAGCCCGGCTCCGCGCACGGTCGCACCCTGGTCCTGGGCTGCGACTCGATGCTCGAGGTCGACCTCGGGGGCGGGGTCGAGGTCGTCGGCAAGCCCGGCGACGCCGAGACGGCCACGCGCCGGTGGCGGGCCATGCGCGGCTCCACGGGCGTGCTGCACACGGGGCACTGGCTCGTCGACGTCGGGGCCGGGCGGGACGCGGCGACGGGAGACGACCGCGCGGAGGGTTCCGGCGTCGGGGGCGTGTCCTCGGCGGTCATCCACTTCGCCGACCTGTCCGACGCCGAGATCGACGCCTACGTCGCGACCGGTGAACCCCTGAAGGTGGCCGGTGGGTTCACCGTGGACGGGATCGGCGGGCCGTTCGTCCGCGGGATCGAGGGGGACTTCCACGGCGTCGTCGGGGTCTCGCTGCCGCTGCTGCGCGAGCTGCTCGGCGAGCACGGCGTCGCGGTGACCGACCTCTGGGCCTGACGGCCGGGCGCCGTCCCGTCACCGGCACACCCGCCGAGCTCGTGCCTCACCTGGCGAGATCGTGCCTCCCCCCTCTGTGTCAGCCTGGTGTGAGACACAGGGGGTGGGGACTGGAGACGTTCATGAAGAACGGGTATCGCGGGCCGCGTCGGCACACGATCCAGGACCGGATCGACATCGTGGCCGAGTACGAGAAC
>NZ_JBUZNK010000023.1:0-4449 GCF_055326445.1 Georgenia sp. Z2081 | reverse complement strand
GTGACAGGTGTTCTCAGGCCGCGAGTGCGATCTGAGTGGTCATGATGGTCTCGTACTCGATGGGGGTCAGGCGACCGAGCCGGTCCTGTCGCCTTCGGCGGTGGTAAGTCCGTTCGATCCAGGTCACGATCGCGATCCGCAGCTCGGCCCGAGTGGCCCAACGACGGCGGTTCAGGACGTTCTTCTGCAGGAGCGAGAAGAAGGACTCCATCGCGGCGTTGTCCCCCGCGGAGGCGACCTGGCCCATCGAGCCCACGAGGTCGTGGCAGCGTAGGGCGGCCAGGAATCGGCGCGACCTGAATTGGGAGCCGCGGTCCGAATGCACAACGCAACCGGCGACATCACCGCCGCGGCGGGAGACCCCCGATACCAGAGCGTCGACCGCGAGGCGGGTCTTCATGCGATCGCTGATCGAGTACCCCACGATCCGTCCCGAGTAGACGTCCTTGACCGCGCAGAGATAGATCTTGCCCTCACCGGTGGGGTGCTCGGTGATATCGGTCAGCCACAGCTCGTTGGGAGCGGTGGCCGTGAAGTCCCGCTCGACGAGATCGTCATGGGCCGGCGGGCCGGGCCGCTTGCCGTTCGCGTTGCGCTTCTTGCCGAACACGCTCCACCACCGGTTGTCCCGGCAGGTCCGCCAGACCGTGCGATCACACGCGACGTGCCCCGCTTCGCGGGCCTCGTCGGCCAGCAGGCGATACCCGAACTCCGGATCGTCCCGGTGAGCATCGAACAAGGCGTTCGCGAGGTAGGCCTGCTCGAGATCACGGTCGGTGACCGGGGTGGCGAGCCAGCGGTAGTAGGGCTGGCGGGCGAGCTTGAGGACCCGACACGTCACCGCGACAGGGATCCTGTCAGCGGCGAGCTCCTTTACGAGCGGGTACATCATTTCCCCGACAGGTTCGCCTGAGAGAGGTAGGCCGCTGCGCGGCGCAGGACCTCGTTCTCCTGCTCGAGCAGGCGGACACGCTTCTTCGCTTCGCGCAGCTCGGCCGACTCGCTCCGGGTCACGCCGGGGCGGTTGCCGTCCTCGACATCGGCGGCCTGTAGCCAGTTACGCAGGCAGGACTCGCTGATCCCGAAGTCTTTGGCGATGTCCTTGATCGGAGCGTCCCCGCGGCGGGCCACGGCCACGACATCGTCGCGGAACTCCTTGGGATGAGGTCTGGGCACGATCGACATCCTTCCAGCAGCACCTTCCGGCACCACAGATCAGGTGTCACCTATCCGTGCAGCAGACCCCATCAATTGCTCCTTCGAATGTGGCGTGCGCTTTGTGGCTCGAGCCGCTCCAGAGCCGCCCGTTGGTTTGCCTGTTGAGTTTGTGACCGACAGCGCTCGTGTTGTGCTTCGCGTTGCGAACGTGCGTGGGCGGACTACGGGAGCTTGGACGCGAGGACGTCGGCCGGCAGGATCTCGGGTGCTGCGCCGAGGAGGTGCTGGTTGGCCGTCAGGGCTGCGACGATGGCGCCGTTGGCGTGGGCGTCGCGAGCGGCCTCGTCGGGGAATGCATCGAAGATCCAGAAGGTGTCGGCGTGGGTCCTGACCGCGAACCAGACAATCGTTCCTACTTCTTCGTTGGCGAGGGCGACAGCGCCGGCGAGCAGATCGGCGAGCGCGTCGTGCTGTCCATCGGCCGCGACGATCTTGGCGACGAAGGCATACGGAAGTGATGCGGGTGTGGACATGAGGGGTTCTCCTAGGTGTCGAGGTTTCTTGGTGAAGCGAGTTCAGCGTATGACGAGCAAGGGCATGTGAGAAGTGGCGTATACGACAGTGTTGCTATTGTTCACGCCATGCGTATTGGACTGATCGCGATCGACGGCTGCTTCGGTTCGGCTGTCGCGTCGATCATCGACATCGTGCGGGTGGCCGACGGAGCCCGCAGCGATGTCGACCCGCGGATCGACCCGATCGAACTCGCCATCCTCGGACCGAAACGGCGAGTGACCACGACAACATCGATGACCCTGTCGGTGGACCACCCGCTGTCGGAGTCCGCAGAGTTCGACGTGGTCGTCGTCCCTGCGCTTGGAACCCTCACGGCCGCCGCTACCCACGACGCCCTCCAGAGCCGAGATGCTCGTTCGGTCATCGCCTCGCTCGGGCGCCTCGACGAGGCGACCACCCGGATCGCCGCGGCGTGCACCGGCGTGTTCGCCGTCGCCGAGACCGGACGGATGCATCATCGGCGGGCGACGACCAGCTGGTTCCTGGGGCCGGAGTTCCTGAAGCGCTATCCGACCGTCGCCCTCGATCTCGACACCATGGTCGTGGTCGACGGGAACCTCGTCACCGCCGGCGCCGCGTTCGCCCACATCGACCTCGCGCTCTCACTCGTGCGATCGATCAGCCCCGACCTGGCCCAACATGTCGCCAAGCTCCTCATCATCGACGAGCGTCCGTCGCAGGCGACCTTCGTCGCCTACGACCATCTCCGGCACGAGGACCCGATCGTCGTCGAGTTCGAACGCTTCGTGCGCGCCCGCCTGGACGAACCGTTCAACGTCGCCTTCGTCGCGCAGTCGCTCGGCACCAGCCGGCGCACCCTCGAACGACGAGTCCGTGCGGCGCTCAACCTGACTCCGCTCGGGTTCGTCCAACGGCTTCGCACCGAACGAGCTCGGCACCTCTCAGCAACCACGGATCTCACCTCCGCCGAGATCGCGCTACGGGTCGGCTACGCGAACGCCGAGACTCTGCGCTCCCTCCTGCGCAGGGAGCGACGCCGTTCCTGACCTATCGCCATGCCTGTAGCCGGTGTCCTAGTGCTCGACTGGAACCACCTCTCAGCACGTCGCGTCGACGCTACTGCGTCGCCCCTGGACGACCCACTCGACACGCCCGCAGCACAGGCCATGTGACGTGCCCCGGCTTCCCGGACGGTCGGGGTCGGGTGGCTGTGATGTGTCGCTGCGTTCTCGTCGAGGGGGTCAGCAGACTCGATCAGGGTCGATTGGGATGAGACGCGAAGGCGCTCAGGTCAAGGCGGCCGAAACCGGCTCTTCACATTCGAGGGTGTAGTTGGGGTCGGAATCCGCCCGTCTCGAGTAGTGATCGGGCGATGTAGTTGGTCAGGTTGCGGAAGCCGAGGGCCGAGCCGCGCAGGTGCTCGAGCCTGCCGTTCATGGCCTCGGTGGGGCCGTTGGACGTGCCGGGCCGGTCGAAGTAGGCGAGCACGTCGGCGGCGCGGCGCTTCAGGGTCCTGCCCAGCTTGCGCAGCTCGGTCAGGGCGGCTGGCACGGTGGAGCTGACGGAGTCGATGAGCTGGGCCATGAGCTGGCGACCATGTGCGCGGTCGGGGACGCGGTAGGCGGCGATCATGCGCTGGTAGACGGCCCAGGCGGCCTCGACCGCTACGTGGGTGTCGCCGTCGAACAGGCCCTCCAGGCGCTGGGACTGCTTCTCGGTGAGCAGGTCGGCGCCGGTGTGCAGGGTCCGGCGGGCGGCGTAGAGCGGATCGCCCTTGCGGCCCCGGTGCCCGCAGGTGTCCTGCTGGACACGGCGCCGGCAGTCATCGAGCGCGTCGCCAGCGAGGCGGACCAGGTGAAAAGGATCCATGATGGCGACCGCGTCGGGCAGCTCTTCGGCGGCGGCGGTCTTGAACCCGGTGAAGCCGTCCATCGCGACGATCTCGACCCCGTCGCGCCAGTCCTGCGGCCGGCCCGCGAGCCACTGCTTGAAGGCGTGTTTCGAGCGGCCCTGGACCATGTCCAGCAGCCGGGACGGGCCGGTCCCCTCGCGAACAGCGGTGAGGTCGATGATCACGGTCACGAACCTGTCGCCGCGGCGGGTGTGGCGCCAGACATGCTCGTCGACACCGATGGCGCTGACGCCGTCGAACCGGGTCGGATCATCGATGAGGACGCGGCGTCCTTCGGTCAGGACCGCGGCGTTGGCGGTGTTCCACGAGACCCCCAGCCCCTCGGCGACACGAGCGACACTCAAGTGCTGGCACACGATCCCTTCCAGCGCCCACCGCAACCCGCGGCGGGAGAGCCGCGCGCGCGGCTCGGCCGCGGCGGTCGTGTCCTGACGCCACACGTGCCCGCAGCCCGTGCACCGGTACCGACGCACCCTCACCTCCAGCGTCGTGGGACGCCACCCCAGCGGCTCGTGAGCGAGCTCGCGCGTGACGGTGTCCCGCGCGACGCCCTCGCACCCGCACCGCCGGCACCAGCTGTCCGGTTCGACGACCCGGCAGGCCAGGACCGCCCGACCAGGCTCGATGCGCTGGCCGACGACCTCCAAGCCGAGCTCGTCCAGACGAGCGAACGTGGTCAGATCAGGGCGGGCGAAGGTAGCGTCAGGCACGTCGAGGTCTTCCCGGTGGGTGGCGTGAGAACCCCCATCATCGGAAGACCTCGACCCCTATCTGGACGCTGACACGCCGGCACCTCGCTCACCACCGCGCCAGGCCGTCTACACCCTCAATCCGGAAGAGCC
>NZ_JBUZNK010000022.1:0-5392 GCF_055326445.1 Georgenia sp. Z2081 | reverse complement strand
GGCTCTTCACATTCGAGGGTGTAGTTGGGGTCGGAATCCGCCCGTCTCGAGTAGTGATCGGGCGATGTAGTTGGTCAGGTTGCGGAAGCCGAGGGCCGAGCCGCGCAGGTGCTCGAGCCTGCCGTTCATGGCCTCGGTGGGGCCGTTGGACGTGCCGGGCCGGTCGAAGTAGGCGAGCACGTCGGCGGCGCGGCGCTTCAGGGTCCTGCCCAGCTTGCGCAGCTCGGTCAGGGCGGCTGGCACGGTGGAGCTGACGGAGTCGATGAGCTGGGCCATGAGCTGGCGACCATGTGCGCGGTCGGGGACGCGGTAGGCGGCGATCATGCGCTGGTAGACGGCCCAGGCGGCCTCGACCGCTACGTGGGTGTCGCCGTCGAACAGGCCCTCCAGGCGCTGGGACTGCTTCTCGGTGAGCAGGTCGGCGCCGGTGTGCAGGGTCCGGCGGGCGGCGTAGAGCGGATCGCCCTTGCGGCCCCGGTGCCCGCAGGTGTCCTGCTGGACACGGCGCCGGCAGTCATCGAGCGCGTCGCCAGCGAGGCGGACCAGGTGAAAAGGATCCATGATGGCGACCGCGTCGGGCAGCTCTTCGGCGGCGGCGGTCTTGAACCCGGTGAAGCCGTCCATCGCGACGATCTCGACCCCGTCGCGCCAGTCCTGCGGCCGGCCCGCGAGCCACTGCTTGAAGGCGTGTTTCGAGCGGCCCTGGACCATGTCCAGCAGCCGGGACGGGCCGGTCCCCTCGCGAACAGCGGTGAGGTCGATGATCACGGTCACGAACCTGTCGCCGCGGCGGGTGTGGCGCCAGACATGCTCGTCGACACCGATGGCGCTGACGCCGTCGAACCGGGTCGGATCATCGATGAGGACGCGGCGTCCTTCGGTCAGGACCGCGGCGTTGGCGGTGTTCCACGAGACCCCCAGCCCCTCGGCGACACGAGCGACACTCAAGTGCTGGCACACGATCCCTTCCAGCGCCCACCGCAACCCGCGGCGGGAGAGCCGCGCGCGCGGCTCGGCCGCGGCGGTCGTGTCCTGACGCCACACGTGCCCGCAGCCCGTGCACCGGTACCGACGCACCCTCACCTCCAGCGTCGTGGGACGCCACCCCAGCGGCTCGTGAGCGAGCTCGCGCGTGACGGTGTCCCGCGCGACGCCCTCGCACCCGCACCGCCGGCACCAGCTGTCCGGTTCGACGACCCGGCAGGCCAGGACCGCCCGACCAGGCTCGATGCGCTGGCCGACGACCTCCAAGCCGAGCTCGTCCAGACGAGCGAACGTGGTCAGATCAGGGCGGGCGAAGGTAGCGTCAGGCACGTCGAGGTCTTCCCGGTGGGTGGCGTGAGAACCCCCATCATCGGAAGACCTCGACCCCTATCTGGACGCTGACACGCCGGCACCTCGCTCACCACCGCGCCAGGCCGTCTACACCCTCAATCCGGAAGAGCCGCATTGATACGGGTTACGTCTCGGGTGACGGGTCGCTGGAGCTATGGGAGCCCGAGCAGCGTCAGGCCTCCATCGACCTGGTCGGGGTGACGTACGACGGTGCGGAGGTCGACGTGAACGACATGCGCGGTGAGGTGGTGGTGGTGAATTTCTGGTATGCGGCCTGCCCGCCGTGCCGGGCTGAAGCCGACGATCTGGCGGCGATCCACCAGGACTATGCCCCCCAGGGTGTAGAGATGCTGGGAGTCAATCCGCGCGACGACGTCGCGACCGCTCAAGCCTTTGAGCGGACCTTCGAGGTCCCCTACCCCTCTGTGCACGACAGCGGAGCTGCCGCAGTCGCCGCCTTCCAGGGGCTTGTGCCGCTCCAGGCCATGCCCACCACCGTGGTCCTGGACCGGCAGGGGCGGGTGGCCGCGCGCGTCATGGGACAGATCGATCCGACCGTTCTGCGCGGCCTCATCGACGACACCCTCGCCGAGGAGGCCTGACAGCGATGCTCTGGGACCAGCTCGGGTCTACCTTTGCCAGCACGGTTCTCACCGGGCCGATGCTCGCCGCACTCCCGGTCGCGCTGATCGCCGGCTTCATCTCCTTCGCCTCTCCCTGCGTGCTGCCCCTACTGCCTGGCTACGTCGGCTATCTCAGCGGAATGGCCGGAGCGACGGCGCCTGGCGGGCACGGCGGAGGGACGCAACGCACGAAGGTGCGCGACGGGCGGCTGCTCGCCGGTGCGCTGCTGTTCGTTGCCGGCTTCACCGCTGTGTTCGTGCTGCTCGGCGTGGTGTTCGCCTGGCTCGGGATCCTGCTGGCCCCGTGGGTGGAGACGATCACGCGAATCCTTGGCGCGCTCGTCGTGCTCATGGGGCTGGCATTCATGGGGTACATCCCCATGCTGCAGAGCGACCGACGCTTGCGCCTGGCCCCGCGTCAAGGGATCTGGGGAGCCCCACTGCTCGGCGTCGTCTTCGGGCTGGGATGGGCGCCGTGCATGGGACCGACCTTGGCCGCCGTCCTGAGCCTGGCGTTCAGCGAAGCCGACCCCGCCCGCGGCGGCGTCCTCGTGCTGGCCTACAGCCTCGGCCTCGGTATCCCGTTCGTCGCTGGGGCGATGCTGCTGTCCCGCTCGCGCCGGGCGCTGGATCTCCTGCGCCGCCACCGTCTCCTCTTCCAACGACTTGGCGGAGGCTTGCTCGTGCTCCTCGGACTCGCCATGGTCACCGGGGTGTGGAGCTGGCTCTCGGGGTACCTCCAGGGCCTGGTCGCCAACTTTCAGACCCTGGTATGACCGGGCACCGCTTGTGCTGACGCAGATCCTTCGGCACTCCCGGATGAGACATGCTCGAGCCCGGGACGAAATACCCAGATCCACCTGGGCAACGGTTGCCTACCATGTGCCGGCCCCCCAGGACATGAAGCCGTCCGGTCCTGGCAGCCAGCACCGTCGGACAGGAGAAGAAGCGTGAAGAGACTTGCCGCAACGATCCCGGCGTTGGTACTGATCCTGGCTGGCTGCTCGACCGCAGACACCAGCGACGAGCAGTCCGTGGAGGGCGCTGAAGAAGGGTTTCTCGCCGCCCACGGCCTGGACGGGATGGAAGTCCCGGAGATGATCGACCATCTTGACCGCCTGGGCGGTCAAGAACGCCCCACCAGCTACATGGCATCCATCCGGTCGGAGGAACTGCTGTTCTCCGACGGGCAGCAGGACTTCGCCCTGGACATGCCTGACGACCTGTTCTACCTCTCCGTGGCCCCGTACGTGAACCAGACGCACGACTGCTACTACCACAGCCTGACCACCTGCCAGGGGGAGCTCACCGGCCAGGACATCCAGGTGCGGATCCTGGACCAGGCAAGCGGTGAAGAGCTCGTAAACGACGAGATGACCACCTTCGACAACGGCTTCGCAGGCTTCTGGTTACCGCGCGACGTCGAAGGAACCATCGAGATCACCTATGACGGCTTGACGGGAACGGCGGACTTCTCCACCACCGACGACGGGGCCACGTGCCTCACAGACCTTCAGCTCGCCTGACCCCACCGCATGCATGTGATTGACGGTGCTGCTGTGTGGCCGCGATGGGCCGCGTTGGAGATAGCCCAGCCGGCTGGGGGGCCAGCCGAGCATCCAGGAAATGGTGCGTCCAGGGGGGAGGGCGGCATTTCCAGCCGCTCCCGCCCGGGCTGCTCGGTCCGGGCCCTCTTTCATCGACCTACCAGGGACGATCGGTGGTTCGATCGAGAAACGGGTGTCGTGAGCGGTGGTGTCGCCCGTGTTGCCGATGTAGAGCTTGAAGGCCGTCGGCTCGTCCTTGTTGCCCGGGATATCCACCCACAGACGAGGGAGGCGTGCCTCGTGGGCAGCATCCGCTGCGAGCTGTGTCTGTGTCTGTGTCTCTGCAGAGTTCGCGGAGCGTTCGGCACTCCGGGAGGACCGCCCGGCGATGACGAGTGAGCCGATGGCGATTCAGGCCGAGGGTGTTCATGGGTGATTCCTGGCTCTTCACATTCGAGGGTGTAGTTGGGGTCGGAATCCGCCCGTCTCGAGTAGTGATCGGGCGATGTAGTTGGTCAGGTTGCGGAAGCCGAGGGCCGAGCCGCGCAGGTGCTCGAGCCTGCCGTTCATGGCCTCGGTGGGGCCGTTGGACGTGCCGGGCCGGTCGAAGTAGGCGAGCACGTCGGCGGCGCGGCGCTTCAGGGTCCTGCCCAGCTTGCGCAGCTCGGTCAGGGCGGCTGGCACGGTGGAGCTGACGGAGTCGATGAGCTGGGCCATGAGCTGGCGACCATGTGCGCGGTCGGGGACGCGGTAGGCGGCGATCATGCGCTGGTAGACGGCCCAGGCGGCCTCGACCGCTACGTGGGTGTCGCCGTCGAACAGGCCCTCCAGGCGCTGGGACTGCTTCTCGGTGAGCAGGTCGGCGCCGGTGTGCAGGGTCCGGCGGGCGGCGTAGAGCGGATCGCCCTTGCGGCCCCGGTGCCCGCAGGTGTCCTGCTGGACACGGCGCCGGCAGTCATCGAGCGCGTCGCCAGCGAGGCGGACCAGGTGAAAAGGATCCATGATGGCGACCGCGTCGGGCAGCTCTTCGGCGGCGGCGGTCTTGAACCCGGTGAAGCCGTCCATCGCGACGATCTCGACCCCGTCGCGCCAGTCCTGCGGCCGGCCCGCGAGCCACTGCTTGAAGGCGTGTTTCGAGCGGCCCTGGACCATGTCCAGCAGCCGGGACGGGCCGGTCCCCTCGCGAACAGCGGTGAGGTCGATGATCACGGTCACGAACCTGTCGCCGCGGCGGGTGTGGCGCCAGACATGCTCGTCGACACCGATGGCGCTGACGCCGTCGAACCGGGTCGGATCATCGATGAGGACGCGGCGTCCTTCGGTCAGGACCGCGGCGTTGGCGGTGTTCCACGAGACCCCCAGCCCCTCGGCGACACGAGCGACACTCAAGTGCTGGCACACGATCCCTTCCAGCGCCCACCGCAACCCGCGGCGGGAGAGCCGCGCGCGCGGCTCGGCCGCGGCGGTCGTGTCCTGACGCCACACGTGCCCGCAGCCCGTGCACCGGTACCGACGCACCCTCACCTCCAGCGTCGTGGGACGCCACCCCAGCGGCTCGTGAGCGAGCTCGCGCGTGACGGTGTCCCGCGCGACGCCCTCGCACCCGCACCGCCGGCACCAGCTGTCCGGTTCGACGACCCGGCAGGCCAGGACCGCCCGACCAGGCTCGATGCGCTGGCCGACGACCTCCAAGCCGAGCTCGTCCAGACGAGCGAACGTGGTCAGATCAGGGCGGGCGAAGGTAGCGTCAGGCACGTCGAGGTCTTCCCGGTGGGTGGCGTGAGAACCCCCATCATCGGAAGACCTCGACCCCTATCTGGACGCTGACACGCCGGCACCTCGCTCACCACCGCGCCAGGCCGTCTACACCCTCAATCCGGAAGAGCC
>NZ_JBUZNK010000021.1:0-8155 GCF_055326445.1 Georgenia sp. Z2081 | reverse complement strand
CACTGCGTGGCCGGCGTCCTTCAGCTCGTCGGCGATGAAGCGGTGTCCGAACTCGGGGTCGTCGGCGTGGATGTCGTAGGCGGCGTTGATCAGGTGCGCCTCCTCCAGATCACGAGCACTGACAGGGCTCGCGCGCCACTGGTAGAAGCCCTGCGTGGAGAAGCCGAGCACCCGGCAGGTCACCGCGACGGGAATCACGCCAGCGGCAAGGTCACGGACCAGCGGGTACATCATTTTGGGCGGGCCTGCCCTGGGCCGAGGTTGGCCCGGGAGAGGTACGCGGTGGCCTTGCGCAGGATCTCGTTCTCCTGCTCGAGCTCGCGGATCCGCTTGAGCATCCGGGCCTGCTCCCCGTCGCTCGCGCCGCTCTCACCGCGAGCGGGCTCGAAGCCGCGTTCTCGCAGCCGAGCCTCGTTGACCCAGGTCTGCAACGCGGACTTCGACATCCCCAGGTCGCCACAGACCTGCCGCTGCGTCATCCCCTGATCCAGCAGCTCCAACGCGCTGGCCTTGAGCTCTTCTGAGTAGATCTTCGGCACGAGAGCCATCCTCTCCGCTCCGCAGAGCAGTCAGGAAGTCAACCGAACCCTCAGCAGACCCGTGCCGGACTGGCGACCGGTCGGGGTGCTCATGACAGACTCCGCACGACCATGTGACCGGAGATGCGCCCGATCAGCACCACCTCACCATTCCCGGTCTGGAGAGCCTTCGTGACCTGTTTGAGGTCCACCAGTGCCCGCGCGGCTGCATCGGGTGCGGCCTCGGTGTGGGAGGCGATCAGGCAGCAGATGATGTCCTCACCAGGGATGAAACCCTCTGCGGTGACCTCAATGAGTTTCGCTCCGGTGCGGTGCTTGCGCGGCTTCGCCGGTTCTGGTGCCGGGTCAGGTTCAGGTGTACGACGTGGTGGCCGGGCCGGCAGCAGATCGGTGAAGCTCGTGCCATCGGCCTCATGGACCTCCACCCGAACTGGTCGGCTGCGATCCTCGCTGGCCTGGTCAATGATCTGCGGGAACGCCGATCGCGACCACGGCCATTCGTCCTCGGGTGGCAGCGGGTTGCCGTCGATGGTGACGTGCATCGAACCATCAGGGTGGATGTCTAGGACGATGGTGCGCATCGACACCGGGGCCTGCTCAGGCTGATCTGCTCTCATGCCGCCCAGGTGCACACAACCCGCACCGGAGGTGCCTTGGCGTGCTTAGCCTGGTCGCTGTCTGCGCAGTGCACGGGCGTCGTCTCGGGAGAAGATGATGACGCCGTGGGGCCTGGATGCCGGTGTGCAGCTCATGATCGATCCCCACCCGGCGGGATTGGTGATGAAGACCCGGTGGTCGATGCCCGCGGCACAGGCATCGCATGTCGTTCTCGGTCGTGTGTTCCGGCGCCCGCGCAGCAGCAGAAGGATGGTGCAGGCCGCTAAGGGGGCGTTGATGATCCCTGGCGCTCCGGTCCAGAACGCGTCAGTCAATGCCGCGTAGAGCCCCCAGACCAGGGCGTTGGCGATAATGCAGCCTTGGCTGGCCAGGCTGATGCCCCGCAAGCGTTCGGGGCGGGCCCGGTTCGTCCAAGTGTGTCGTGCTTGGGGCAGGATGAACCGGCCTGGGTTTCGTTCCTATCGGTTTCCCTGTCCGGCGGTCGCCGGGGAGGCTGATCCGAGGTCAGCGTAGTACGCGTCCTCGACCTCGGCCGGGGTGCGCATGCCGAGCTCGCCATGGAGGCGTTGGTGGTTCCACCACCACACCCATTCGAGCGTCGCAAGCTCGACCTGCTCGACCGTCCTCCAGGGCCCGCGCTGGCGGATCAGCTCGGTCTTGTAGAGGTTGTTGATCGCCTCGGCGAGGGCATTGACGCTCCTATATCTGTCAAATAGCCACTCGGGATACCTCCGCGGTCTCGGGGCGTGCTTTGATGAGGTGGTAGACCTCTCGGATGACGTAGCGTTTCAGGCAGCGGATGATGTCGCGTTTGGACTTGCCTTCAGCGGTGCGGCGGGCCACATAGGCCTTGGTGGGCTCGTGGTGCTGCATGCGTACGATGACTGTCCTGTAGATCGCGGAGTTCAGCTGTCGGTGTCCACCGTGGTTGATCCTGTGCTTACCGCTGGTCATCCCTGATCCGGTGGGCACCGGGCTGATGCCGGCGAGTTTCGCGAACGCGGCCTCGCTCTTGATGCGCTCCGGGTTGTCTCCAGCGACGATGAGGATCTCGGCGGCGGTGTCGATGCCGATACCGAATCGCTCCAACAGTGCAGGGCACTGAGCCGTGACCAGTCCGGCGATCATCTCTGCGACTTCTTTAATCTCGGAGTTCATAGTCAGCCACCGCTTGGCCAGGGTGCGCAGGCAGTGCCGCAGAGCATCTTCCGGGGTGGATAGGCTCCGGGGACGCAGTGCAGCCAGGTGTCGGGCCAGCTTGATCTGGGTCATCCGGTTAGTGGTGGCCCGCAGTTCGTCATCGCCGTGGACGAGCATGCCTTTGAGGATCACCATAGCTGCTGAGCGGTCACGCACCGCGGTGTCATGGACGACCTTCAGCTGCCGGATCATCTCCACGACGCCATCAGCGGTCTTCGGGGTCGCTGTGGCCAACCCTGAGAGTGCCGCTCGTGCGGCATTCTCGGCATCGAGGGTGTCGGATTTGCCGTTCATCCGGCGCATCCGCCGATCTGGCCTTCCGGCCTCGACGACTGTGTGCCCGTTCCGGCGCAGGAACGAAGTCAGAGTGGCCCCGTAAGAGCCGGTGCCTTCGATGCCGAAGACCAGGACCTTCCCGAAGGATTCTGCCCAGGTCAGTAACTGCTTGAACCCGCCGGTATCGGTGCTGATGGTCAACGTCGCGAGAATCCCGGCGATGGAGTCCATCACTGCGGCGACGTGGATGTGTTTGTGGGTATCGACGCCGATGACGACGTACCCGGATCTGATTTCAGACTCTGTGCCCATAGTGCTGGTGCTCCTTGCCGGCATAGTGTGAACGTTGCACACTGTCGTCGGCCAGGCGGACAGGACTGTCACGAGGGCGCTTCGTTGACTTGCTTGGCTCCAGGCTCCTATTAGGTCACTCCTGGTCGGCGGCAGCGTGTTCTTGCCTGCCCGGCCGGAAGCTCGACAGTACAACGCCAAGGCACCATCAGGGGCCAATCATAAGCAAGGGTCAGAACACTCCGACCGGGACTCCCCGATTCTTGCGGAACCCGGTAGAAACAGACTGACAGTCATACGAGTCCCCGACAGTGCCTGTCGACGGGGTCGCGCCAAGTTCGACGACGCGGTCGGTGTAAACCATCGACATGTAGTTCGAGCCGTGGTCGGCGTGATGGATCAGCCCGTCGAGCGGGCCGTCCGCGCCCCAGGCGGCCATGTCCAGCGCTTGTAGGGGCAGGACCTCCGCGCGCAGCGTCGAGGCGACGTTCCAGCCCACGATCTTGCGCGAGTACACGTCGGTGACGAACGCCACATACGCGAACCCCGCCCAGGTGGCCACATACGTGATGTCCGCGACCCAGAGCCTGCGCGGCGCGTCTGCGCGGAACCGTCGTTGGACGAGGTCCCGCGGCAGGGATTGCGCCTTGTCGGGCCTGGTCGTGAACGCCTTCTTCGACTTGCGAACCCCACGCACTCCCGCGAGGCGCATGAGGCGTTCGGTCTGGTCTCGGCCGATGTCCCATCCCTGACGTTTCAGGAGGGCATGCATCTTCCGCCGCCCGTAGACGCCGTAGTTCTCCGCATGCAGCCGGGCGACCTCGGGCACCAGCAGCTCGTCCCGCAGCTGCCGGGCGGAGACGACGCGGGTCTTCGCGGCGCGATACCCGCGGGACGTGATGAAACCCTGCACTGCCGGGCGCAGCGTCCGGCAGATGAGCTCGACCCCGAACCGCTCTCGATATTCGTCGATGAAGCGGATCATCTCGGTCAGGGCCGGTCGAGCTCCTTCGCGAAAAACACGCTCGCGGCTTTGAGGATCTCATTCGCTTTCCGCAGCTCGGCCACCTCGCGGCGCAGGCGCTTGTTCTCCTCCGCGACATCGCTCGGGACACCGGGCTTCGCGCCCGCGTCGACCTCCCGACGACGATGCCACACCCGCAGCGTCTCCGCGCTCATGCCGAGGAGACCGGCCACATGCCGCACCGCGGACATCAGATTCGAGCGCTCACCGGAGGCCTTGGCCTCATCGAGCATCCGCAGCGCGCGCTCGCGCATCTCGGGAGAGTACTTCTGGTTCATCGCGTTCCATCCTTGCTTCAAGAACGGAACGAAACCCAGGCCGATTCAGGAACAGCAGAAACGCCAGGACGGTTCCGATCATCCCCACCCGGGAGGCCAGTTCCACAACTACTGCCTCTCAGGCGCGCGCTACCCGCCCCTGTTCGTCACTCAGAACACCGCGCCGAGGCTGCTTGCTCCCGGCCACACGTTCCCCTGGAAGAAGCCGGCCTGAATCCGCAGTCGCTGGGCAGCGACCGTATCCTTGCAAGAGCGCCGCATCTGGGAGCCCTTCGGCCTCCTCATCGGAGGCGCATCCCGCTACGCCGCCACCCTCGGCCACCTCTCGTTCCACGAAGAGATACCAGCCCCGCACTCCCACCTCGCCGACTAGAGCCGGACAGGAAGCCAGACAAGCGCCACACCACTCTCGACTCACAAGTGTTAGTATCTGCGTATGGATGCAGATAAGAAGGTATGTGGGATGAACCCGTCCTCGGAGTTCGTGGACCTCGCCGCGGAGGTGCTGGGCCTGCTGTCCGATCCGACGCGGATCAGGATCGTGCTCGCCCTCCGGGAGGCGGAGGAGCTGCCGGTGAACGCGCTGGCGGAGCTGGTCGGGAAGAAGCCCTCCGGGGTCTCGCAGCACCTGGCGCGGTTGCGGATGGCGCGAATGGTCACGACCCGGCAGGAGGGCACGAGCGTGCTCTACCGCCTCACCGACGAGCACGCGGTCGCCCTGGTGGTCGAGGCGATCAAGCAGGCCGAGCACGCCGTCGCGAACGGACACATCCCGCCCCACCACCACGCACCCCGGCAGTAGTACCCCGTCCGTACTTACGCCCTCGATTGTGAGGTCTCGTCTCATGCTCGCCGTTCTCCGCAACCCGTCCTACGCGAAGCTGTTCAGCGCGCAGATCATCGCCCTGTTGGGCACGGGCCTGCTCACCGTCGCGCTCGGGCTGCTCGCCTTCGACATCGCCGGAGGTGACGCAGGCGTCGTGATGGGGGTGGCGATGACGATCAAGATGGTCGCCTATGTCGCCGTCTCACCGGTCACCACCGCGCTCACTGCCCGCCTGCCCCGTAAGCCCCTCCTGATCGGGGCCGACCTCATCCGCGCCGGGGTCGCGGTCTCGCTACCGTTCGTGACCGAGGCGTGGCAGATCTACATCCTGATCTTCCTGCTGCAGTCCGCGTCGGCGACGTTCACGCCCGCGTTCCAGGCCGTCATCCCCTCAGTGCTCCCCGACGAGGGCGAATACACCCGCGCCCTGTCGCTGTCGCGCCTGGCCTACGACCTGGAATCGCTGGTGAGCCCGATGCTCGCCGCCGCCCTGCTGACCGTCATCAGCTTCCAGGACCTCTTCGCCGGCACCGTCGTCGGATTCCTCGCCTCGGCAACCCTCGTGATCGTCACGCGGTTCCCGTACATCGCCACCCCGCCGCCTGCGCCGTTCTTCGATCGCCTCACCAGAGGCGTCCGCGCGTTCTGGGCCAGCCGGGAGCTGCGCGGCCTGATGGGGCTGAACCTCGTCGTCGCGACGACTACGGCGATGGTGATCGTAAACACCGTCGTCCTCGTCCAAGGCGACCTCGGCCGCCCGCAGACCGATGTCGCGCTCATGCTCGCCGCCTACGGGGGCGGCTCCATGCTCGTCGCGCTCGGCATGCCCAAGCTCCTCGACACCCTGCCCGACCGGAATGTCATGCTCACCGGCGGCATCGCCATCCCCGTCCTGCTGCTCGCCGCGACCGGGGTCATCGCCTGGGCTGACGGCACCGGGCAATGGGTCGCACTCCTGGTCTTGTGGGGACTGATCGGTGCGGCGACTTCTACGATCCTTACTCCGTCCGCCAGGCTGCTGCGCCGGGGCAGCAGCGAGGAGAACCGTCCGGCGGTGTTCGCGGCGCAGTTCTCCCTCTCCCACGCCTGCTTCCTCATCACCTACCCCCTCGCCGGAGTCCTCGGAGCCGCCATCGGCCTGCCCGCCGTGGCCCTCGTCCTCGTCGGCATCGGCGTACTCGGCTCGATCGTCGCCACGACCGCCTGGCGGCCGGCGTCCCGCGTGGAGTCACCGGTTCCGTGAACCCGCACCCTCGGCTAGTTTGAAAACGGTGGTGAGCACTCAGGTTCCCTAGATTTCCGAACGGATTCGCGGGAACTCGTCACTTAATCTCCATGCGGCTGGTGGTGTCGAACAGCTCGTATTCGGCCGGGTGGAGCTGGTGTTGGACGACGAAGGAGCGTTCCTTGATCCGCCAGAGTCCTTGTCCGGTGGCCAGGGTGGGCAGGAGTTCGCGTTCGGTGCCGGTGAGTCCGAGGGTCTTGGCAGTGGTGCCGAGCTGGTCGGATTCTTGCCGGTAGATGATCCGCGACTCAGCATTGGCCAGCAGCGAGTTCGCCAGCGACCGCATCGCGGAGCCCTGATCGCCGACGTTCTCCAGGTCGGTGAGCTTGTGGAAGATCAGCATGTTGCTGATCCCATAGGCCCGTGCCAGCCGCCAGTGCGCGTCCATGCGCTTCAACAAGGCCGGCTCGGACATCAGGCGCCATGCTTCGTCGTAGATGCACCAGCGCTGTCCGCCATTGGGGTCCAGTAGTGCTGATTCCATCCACGCCGACGAGCAGGTCATCAGCACGCTGACCAGGGTGGAGTACTCGGTGACTCGGGAGAGGTCCAAGGAGACCATCGGCAGGGTCGGGTCGAAGGTCTCGGTGGAGGGGCCGTCGAACAGGCCGGAGAGGTCACCGGCGACCAGACGCCTGAGTGCGTGTCCGACCATGCGCCCGTCCTCGGCCAGCCGCCCGTCAGGATCATGGGAGGGGTTCAGGAGGTGGTCAACGATCATCGGCAGGATCGGCACCTCGTTCTCCCGGACTGTCGAGGTGAGGGCGGTGTCGATCGCGGTGTGCTCCAGCGGGGTCATCGACCTGGCCAAAACGGTCTCGGTCAGCGCCCCGATGAGGTCACGGCGCCGGGAGGCCACCGTGGTGGTCCACTCGGCATCCGAGAGCCCGGTGGGCCGGTAGCCCTCATCGAGCGGGTTCAGCCGGGTGGGCAGGCCGTGGCCGAGCTGGATCGCCCGGCCCCCGACCGCGCGAGCGATCTCAGTGTGCTCACCCTTGGGATCACCAGGGACATAGACCCGGCGGCCGAACGGCAGCGAGCGCGTATAGAGCGACTTCGCCAGGGAGGACTTGCCGGAGCCGACGATCCCGGCCAGCACCACGTTGGGAGCGGTGATGACCCCGGACTGATACAGCACCCACGGGTCGTAGACGAACGAACCACCGGAGTAGAGGTCTTGGCCGACGAACACGCCCTTGGAACCAAGACCGCCCTCAGGGGTCTGCTGAGGGTTCGGTTGACTTCCTGACTGCTCTGCGGAGCGGAGAGGATGGCTCTCGTGCCGAAGATCTACTCAGAAGAGCTCAAGGCCAGCGCGTTGGAGCTGCTGGATCAGGGGATGACGCAGCGGCAGGTCTGTGGCGACCTGGGGATGTCGAAGTCCGCGTTGCAGACCTGGGTCAACGAGGCTCGGCTGCGAGAACGCGGCTTCGAGCCCGCTCGCGGTGAGAGCGGCGCGAGCGACGGGGAGCAGGCCCGGATGCTCAAGCGGATCCGCGAGCTCGAGCAGGAGAACGAGATCCTGCGCAAGGCCACCGCGTACCTCTCCCGGGCCAACCTCGGCCCAGGGCAGGCCCGCCCAAAATGATGTACCCGCTGGTCCGTGACCTTGCCGCTGGCGTGATTCCCGTCGCGGTGACCTGCCGGGTGCTCGGCTTCTCCACGCAGGGCTTCTACCAGTGGCGCGCGAGCCCTGTCAGTGCTCGTGATCTGGAGGAGGCGCACCTGATCAACGCCGCCTACGACATCCACGCCGACGACCCCGAGTTCGGACACCGCTTCATCGCCGACGAGCTGAAGGACGCCGGCCACGCAGTG
>NZ_JBUZNK010000020.1:0-16879 GCF_055326445.1 Georgenia sp. Z2081 | reverse complement strand
GGAAGAACCACGCCGAGGTCGAGTGGCAGGTCGCCCGATGGGTCCATTGGTACAACCACGGACGCCTGCACTCGTCGGTCGGACACGTGCCCCCCATTGAGTTCGAGAACGCTCACCGGCAGGCTACGACCGCAGCCCCGAACTCGGAGGCCGCGTAAACAACCACCCTCCGGGAGACCCAGGGCGGTTCAACTCGACCCGACGACGGGACACCCCCACCCACCAGCACAGGCCTCGACGACGCCGGCCCGGCCGCGGCCCCGCGCCCGCCCGGCGCTCCGGGCTGAACTTCCCGCCCGCATCGTTTGACCACGACCGCCCGGGCGGCGAGCCTGTGCGGGTGACGACGGACGTCGTCAGCACGGACGCCGGACAACCCCCGACCCGGCACGACCCGAGGAGACCAGGTGCCCGGCGCCACCCCCCGACCCGTGACCCGGGCCGCCGTCGTCGGCGCGGCCGTCTGGACGATCCTGCCGCTGTACTGGCTGGTCGAGGTGGTCGTCGCCTCGCGCGTGACCGCGCCGTTCTCGTTCCTCACCCACACGATCTCCGACCTCGGCGCGTCCACCTGCACGTGGATCCCCTACCGCTGGGACTGGGTCGAGGTCTGCTCGCCGTGGCACCCGCTGATGAACGGGGCGTTCGCGGCGTTCGGCATCCTGCTGGCGACCGGTGCGTGGCTCGTGAGCACCGTGCTGCCGCCGACCCGGCTGCGCGCCCTCACGCGTGCACTGTTCGTGTGCGCGGGAGTCAGCGCGATCGGCACCGCGCTCGTCCCGATCGACACGGTCATCGACCTGCACTCGCTCGTGTCGGTCCCGATCTTCTTCTTCGCACCCGCAGCCACCACGCTGCTCGCGTTCCAGGTCGCGCACGAGAGCGGTGCGCTGCGCACGGTGGGCGGTCTCGGCGTCGGGATCGGGGTGTTCTGCCTGATCGCCGCGATCGTCACGGTCACCCTGGTGTCGATAGACCAGAACTGGTCGATCCCCGAGCGGCTCACGCTGTGGCCGCTCCCCCTGTGGGCGTCGATGCTCGGCGCCACGCTCCTCCTGACCCGACGCGGGCCGGGCGCCCGGCCCGCGCAGCACAGTCCTGGGACCCCATCCGACGTCGGTGCAACCAGCCGCGTCTGAGCCAGCAGCGTCGTCTGAACCTGCACCCTCGTCCGAGCCACGCCGGCCGGGCCTCCGACGCCCCCGTCGCGCCATCGACCGCACCAAGGCCGCCTATCAGGCTCGTCGATAGCTGAGCCACGCCGGACATCATTCCGGCCACTACCGTGGAGACATGGCGCCGCTCGACCTCAACCTGCTGCCGACGCTGCAGGCACTCCTCGAGCTGCGCAACGTCTCCCGCGCTGCCGAGCGCGTCGGGCTCAGTCAGCCGGCGGTCTCCGCGGCTCTGGCGCGCCTCCGGTCCCACTACGACGACGAGCTTCTCGTCCGGGTCGGCCGCACCTACGAGCTCTCGCCCCTCGCCGTCGAGCTCGTTTCCGCCGTCGAGTCCGCCCTCGCGGCCGTCGACCAGGCCGCCCACCCCGCGGGCGGGTTCTACCCCGCCACCACGACGCGCTCGTTCACGATCGCGTGCTCCGACTTCGTCTCCACCCTGCTCGTGCGCCCCCTGCGCCAGGTGCTCGCGGAAGAGGCCCCGGGTGCCGTCATCAACTTCGTCCCCAACACGACCGACGTCACCGACGCCCTGGACCCGACCTCGGTCGACCTCGTCATCTCCCCGACGGGCTACGGAATCGACGGCGAGCGCAAGCTCGTCTTCCGCGACGAGTTCGTCGCCGTCGTCGATGCGCACCACCCGCTGCTCGACCTGCCCGCACCGACCTTGCGGGACGCCGCCGGCTACCCCCATGCCATCGGACGCTTCGGTACCAACGTCGTCACCCCGGCCGACCGACTCTTCGACCTGGTGGGCCTCCGCCCGGAGGTCGTCGCCCAGGTGACTGGGCTGCTCTCGCTGCCGCTGCTGGTCGAGGGAACCGACCTCGTCGCGCTCGTCCCGCGCATGCTGGCCGAGCGCGTCCGGCCGACGGGGCGGATCGCGATCATCGCCCTGCCCGAGGAGCACGAGACCGCGCTCGTCGAGGCGATGTTCTGGCACCGGTCGACGACCGACGACGCGGCGAACAGCTGGCTGCGCGGTGTCGTCCAGAGGGCGTGCCGCAGCCTCCAGGTCATCATCGACGACGCCGCACCGCCGGACGCCGTCTTCGCCGTCACCGACCCGCACGATCACTCACCCACGGAGGACCGGTCATGACCGGACGCCTGGCAGGCAGACGCGCCGTCATCACAGGGACGGCCAGCGGGCAGGGCCGAGCAGCGGCCCTGCTCTTCGCGGCCGAAGGTGCGCACGTGATCGGGTGCGACATCGACGCCGAGGGCGACGCCGAGACGACGGCTCTCGTGCGGTCGGCCGGTGGCGAGATGACATCGACGGCGCCGCTCGACCTCACCGACGAGGCGGCGGTCGCGGCGTGGGCCGCGAATGTGGTCACCGACGGCGGAGTGGACATCCTCTACGCGAACGCGGCCGTCACGCGGTTCGGGCCGGTCGCCGACATCACCCTGGACGAGTGGCACTGGAACCACGCCCACGAGGTCGACGTCGTGTTCCTCCCGGTACGCGCGCTCTGGCACCACCTCGCCTCGCGCGGCGGGGCATCCGTTGTGCTCGTCGGCTCGACGGCCGGCATCACGGGGTCGGTGACGAACACGCGCCTGGCGCACACCGCGACCAAGGGCGCCGTAGTTGCGATGACCAGGCAGCTCGCCGCCGAGGGCGCCGCGCACGGCATCCGGGTCAACTGCGTGTCCCCGGGCATGATCGCCACGCCCCAGTCCGCGGGCAACCTGCTCGCGCCGGACCACCCGATGTCCTCCATCGCTCGCGCGATCCCCCTGGGCCGCGTCGGCACGCCCGACGACGTCGCCCCGGTCGCCCTGTTCCTGGCAAGCGAAGAGGCCGGCTACATCACGGGCCAGAACCTCGTCGTCGACGGCGGCTGGTCGTCCGTGCTGCCAGGCTGACGAGAGGGCACGCCGGGCTGACAGCAGGGCACGCCAGCAATCCGGACGACGCCGGGCGAGCTCAGCGCAGGGCGTCGGAAACGACCTTCGCGCCCCCGTGGCCGTGCTGCCCGCCATCGACGGGGATGTCAGTGCCCGTGACGTAGGCGGCGGCGTCGGAGAGTAGGAACGCGACGACGGAGGCGACCTCGGCCGGCAGCCCGGCCCGGCCCAGCGGCGTCATCGTGGTCGACGCCTCCCGGAACGCCGCGGGCGCACCGGAGGTCATCGGGGTGTCGATGAACCCGGGGTGGACGGTGTTAACGCGGATGCCCCGGTCGCCGAGCTCGAGCGCCGCAACCTGGGCCAGGCCGCGCAGCGCCCACTTCGAGACCGTGTAGGCGGTCGTGTAGTGAGCCGTGACGGCGGCGAGCGAGCCGATCTCGACGATCGACGCACCCCGCGGCATGAGCGGGACGAGCGTCTGGGTGCCGTGCAGCGACGCGACGACGTTGACGTCGAACAGCTCGCGCAGGTCTCCGGCGTCGACCTCGAGGAGCCGATGCCGACGCGTGAGGCCGGCGTTGTTCACCAGGCCGTCCACGCGCCCGTGCGCGTCCCGCAGCTCCTCGGCGAGCGCCTCCCAGGACGCGCGGTCGGCGACGTCGAGGTGCCGGTAGCCGGGCACCTCGGAGGTCTCGGCGAGGTCCGTGGGCACGACGACGGCGCCCTGGTTCCGCAGCAGCGTCGCCTGGGCGGCGCCGATGCCGCCGAGCGCCCCGGTGACGACGACGACCCGGCCGGCGAGGGGCTCGGGCGAGGCGCCGCGGCCCTGCTGCCCGCCGTCCGCACGGCCGGCGGTGCCCGCGCGCGGGTCCGGGACGCTCACGGGGTCCGCCGGTTCCGTGCGGGGATCAGCTGGCTGCCCGCTCGACGAGCGCCCACCCGGTTGACGACCTCCCCGATCCCGTCGACGACGACCCGCACCTCGTCGCCCTCGGTCAGGGGCGGGGGCACCTGCTCGCCGCGGCGGCCCCAGAGCTCGGCCAGGCAGCCGCCGCCGGCCGTGCCCGAGCCGAGGACGTCTCCGGACACCACGCGGGAGTCCGCGGACGCGTACGTGACGAGTTCGGCGAACGTCCAGCCCATGTGGGCGGTAGTGTCCTCCCCCAGGACCTCGCCATTGATCTCCGCCCGCACGGGCAGATCGTGGAAGCCGTCCGGCCCGACCCGGTCGGCGAGCTCGTCGGCGGTGACGATCCACGGACCCAGGGTGCCGGCGAAGTCCTTGCCCTTGGCCGGCCCGAGCGACACCTTCATCTCCCGGCGCTGCAGGTCGCGCGCGGACCAGTCGTTGAACACGGTGAAACCGAAGATCCTCGTTGCCGCCCGCTCCGGATCGAGCGAGCGGCCGTCGTCGTCGGTCCCGCCGCCGACCACCACGGCGACCTCCGCCTCGAGGTCGAGGACCTCGCACCCCGCGGGCACGGGAATCTCCTCGCCGGTGGCCCGCAGCGTGTGGGGGTTGGTGAAGTAGAAGGTCGGCGCCTCGTACCACTCGGGCACGACGCCACCGTGGCCCATCGCCACGGCGACGCCCTCGACGTGCTGCTCGAAGGCCACGAAGTCGCGCACGCTCGGCGGGTCGAGCGGAGTGCGGAGCTCGACGTGCACCAGCGGGCGGCCCTCCCCGTGCCCGATAGTCGCTGCGGCGACCTTGAGAGTGGCGGCAAGGCCGCGACGCACCAGGTCGAGGGTGGTGCTCCCGTCGCTCAGGGCCCAGACGGTCTCGCCGTCGACGAAGCCGTCGAACGGCTCGTCGCCGTCGGTCCAGCGGGCGAGCTTCACCATGTCGTGCTCATCTCCTGGTCGGTCGTGGGTTCAGTCCCAGCGCAGCGGCGGTGCCGCGCAGAATGCTTTCCGTGTCATCGTCGCTCAGGTGTGCGGCGCGCACGGCTGCCACCGGGTCATCCTCACCCATGTCGAACGGGTGGTCGGAACCGAGCGCCACCCGGTCGGCCCCGACCTGCGCGACGAGCGCCGCGAGCTGGGCCTGGTCGTGCGTCAGCGAGTCGTAGTAGAGCTCGGAGAGGTAGCTGGACGGGGTGCGTGCGCACGTCCGCGCCTCGGGTCGGACGCGCCACGCCCGGTCGGAGCGGCCGATGGCGGTCGGGAGGTAGCCACCGGCGTGCGCGGCGACGAGCGCGAGGCCGGGATGGCGGTCGAGCACGCCCGAGAAGATGAGGTGGGACAGCGCGGTCGCGTTCTCGGCCGGCTGGGCGACGGTGTTCGACAGGTTGTACCGGTCGAGCCTGCTGCCCTGGGGGCTTCCGAACGGGTGCAGGAGGATGACTGCACCTGTCTCGAGCGCGGCCGCCCAGAACGGGTCGAGCGCCGGGTCGGAGAGCTCGACCGTACCGGCGACGTCGGTCTCGCCCTCGGGCCCGTCGACCGCGGCTCCGCCACCTGCGGCCCTCGCTCCCGCGGGGGCAGCTGCGTCCGCATCCTCGTGCGCGACCGCCGCGCCACCCGCCGAGGGCCGCGGCGCGAAGGAGCCGATCTCCACGCCCCTCAGGCCGTGGTCACGCACGGCTGACCGCAGCACGTCGGCAGCCAGCTTCGGATGCTGGAGCGGGACCAGGCCGAGCCCGAGCAGCCGGTCCGGCGCCTCGGCGACGTGCGCCGCGACCAGGCGGTTGGCCTCCGGGTAGTACTCCCGTGCGGCGTCCTCGCCCAGGAAGTAGGCATAGTGGTTCGGCGAGGCGGAGACGACCTGGACGTCGACGCCGGCCGTGTCCATGTCGGCCAGGCGCCGGGCCACGTCGGTCAGGCGCGGGAGGCGGTCGCCGAGCATCGCCCCGCTCACGGCGATCGACTCCTCCCCCTGGCGCCAGACGTCGAGCGCGCCCTGGCGTGCCGCCGCGGCCGGGTCGAGCCGGGCCGCGAGCGCCGAGAGCTCGGGCAGCAGGACATGCGCGTGGAGGTCGACGACCGGGCCGGCCAGCTGCGCCCCGTGGCTCCCCGTCACGCGGGCTCGCTCACGAGCGCACCGATCTCACCGATGAGGGCGCCCGGGTCGCCGCTGCGGTCGTGGTCGAGCAGCCACTGGCCGAGCTGGGTCGAGGCTTCGACGACCCGCTTCGCGCGGGCGCGTCGCCGCTCGAGGAACTCGGCGAACAGCGCGTCGTCCAGGGTCTCGGTGCCGAGGAGCAGCTCGGCGAGCACGGCGGCGTCCTCGAACGACTGCGCCGCACCCTGGGCGATCGTCGGGGGGCAGGAGTGGGCGGCGTCGCCGATGATCACCACCCGGCCACGGTGCCAGTCGCCTTCGACGAAGTGGGTCGTGAAGGACGTGTAGTTGACGTTCGCCCCGTCGTCGATCGACTCGCGGATCTCCTTCCAGGGGCCGCCGTAGCCGGCGGCGAGCTCGCGCATGATCGCCGGCCCGTCCGCGCCCGTGCGGTCCTGGACGTCCTCGACCAGGTAGGCGTAGCAGGTGTCGTCCGTCGTCGGGCAGTAGCCGGCGATGTAGACCGGACCGCCGTAGACGAGGTCCGTGCGGGTGACCTCGGCCGGGCGCGGGACGAATGCCCGCCAGATGCCCATCCCGGTCCGTCGCGGTTCCTCGGTGATGCCGATGAGGGAGCGCACCGTGGAGTGCAGCCCGTCGGCACCGACGACGAGGGCGTAGCGGCTGGTCGTGCCGTCGGCGAGGTGGACGGTGACGTCCTCACCGTCGTCGTCGAGCCCCTCGACCTGAGCGCCGTACACGAAGCGGGCGCCCAGCTCGGCGGCCCGCTCGCGGACGATGCGGGCGAGGTCCGGTCGGTAGATCCCGAGTGTCGAGGGCAGGTCGGGGCCCCCGGTTCGCATGTCGTCCATGACCGTGAGCACGGTGCCGTCCGGGTCGGGGGCCCGGATGCCGAGCTCGGAGAACCCGTAGCCGTGGGACTCGAGCTGTTCCCACACGCCGAGGTCCTTGAGCAGACGCAGGGCGTTGCCCTGCAGGGTCAGGCCGGAGCCGAGCGTGGAGGGCTCGGGGGTGCGTTCGAGGACCTCGACGTCGATTCCGCCGCGGGCGAGGTAGGCGGCGAGGGTGGTGCCGGCGGCCCCGGCCCCGACGATGCCAACGGTGGTGATGGCAGCCATGTCGTGTACTCCTTCGTATGGACGGCTGGGTGGGCGTGTGCGCGCGGTGGCCGGTGCTATCGGATGGCGAGCGGGTTGGTCGGTGAGCCCACGGCGCCGACGATCGGCAGCGTGGGGGCGACGAGCAGGAAGTCGTAGCGCCCGTCGACCGCGCAGGCGGCGGCGAGGCCGTCCGGGGCCCACATCTCCCCCAGGAACAGTCCCATGTGCGGGATGGCGACCTGGTGGAACGGCTGGAACGCGCCGGGCAGCTCCGGCGGCCGGACCTCGGCGCCCCACGTGTCGGTGGCGAGCGCCGACACCTCGCGGGCGTGCACCCAGTCGAGACTGGTGAACGACATGCCGGGCGCGGGGCCTCCGGCGTAGTCGCCCCAGCCGTCGCGGCGCGCTCGCGTGTAGTGGCCGGTCCGGATCATCAGGACGTCGCCGCGCCCGACGGCGGAGCTCTCACCCTGCGCGGCGATCGTCGCCTCGAGGTGGTCGGGAGTGATGGCGAACCCGTCCGGGAGTTCGCCGTCGCTCCCGAGGGCCGCGCCGACGTCGAGCAGGACCCCGCGGGCGACGAACTGCTCCGCGGTGGTCTCGATGCCGGTGACGGAGTCGCCCTCGGAGGTGACGACGGCGGCCGAGCGCCCGTTCCATGCCCGCCCGTGGTCGAAGATGTGGCCGAGTCCGTCCCACTGGGTCGAGCACTGCAGCGGCATGGCGATGACGTCGTCGGCGCCACCGAACCCGTGCGGGAAGCCCTGGTCGCCGTGGACGGCCTCGACGCCGGTGTCGGTCATCGTGTGGACCGGGTTCGTGCGGCGGCGCCACCCCTTCTGCGGGCCCTCGCTCGAGAAGGGTTGGGCGAGCGAGTGCACCTCGCCCGTGCGGACGAGCCCGGCTGCGCGGACGCGGTCGGCGGCGCCCACGTGGTTGAGAGTACCGAGGCGGTCGTCGTCCCCCCATCGGCCCCAGTTGGACACGCGCGCGGCGGCGGCCACGATCGCCTCGGCGGCCCGGCTCTCGTCCTCGGTGCTCACGACGCCTCCTTCACGATCCGCACGCTCGAGGGGCACGCACCGCACACTCGACGACCGTGGTCATGCGCGGGCCTCGTCTCGGCAGCGGACGACCTGCCGGCCGAGGCCGGTGATTTCGCCCTCCATCACGTCGCCCGCGCGGAGCATCCGCCCCCAATGGGCGCCGTTACCGGACGGGGACCCGGTGAGCAGCAGGTCGCCCGGCAGAAGGGTCGTGGTCTGCGAGGCGTGCGAGAGCAGCTGGGCGACGGTGAAGATCATGTCGTCCGTACCCTCGTCCTGCATCACCTCCCCGTTGAGCCGGAGCGTGACGCGGAGCGTCTGCGTGTCGCCGACCTGGTCGGCCGGGACCAGGTAGGGCCCGGCGGGCAGGAAGCCCGGTTGGTTCTTGGCCCGGAACCAGTCCGTGCCGATCGCGTCCATGTCCTTGCGGAACACGAGGTTCCGCGTGGTGATGTCGTTGACGATCGTGTAACCGGCGACGTGGTTCAGCGCCTCGTCCACGCTCACGCGGAATGCCGGCCGGCCGATGACAGCGGCGAGCTCGAGCTCCCAGTCGTGCGTGGGATTGCCGGCGGGCAGGACGAGGTCCTCGTGCGGGCCGGCGATGACGGTGGGCAGCCCGAGGAAGAAGTACGGGATGCCGGTCGCGGCCCGCTCGTCCATCATCGCGGCGGTCTCGGCGCGCACCTCCTCCTCGCTCCTGCCGTCGGCGGGGTCGCGGTGCGCGACCCCGAGGTCGATGACGTGCTTGCGGTAGTTGGCGCCGGCCTGGATGACCTGCCGGGGCTCCACCGGCGCGAGGAGCGTCACCTCGTCGACGGTCCGCCAGTGGGCCGAGTCGTCGGCGGCGAGTGCCTCCAGTCGCGGCGTGGCCCCGCCGATGTCCGCGAGGATCGCGTTGAGCGATCCTCCCAGGTCGGCGACGACGTCGTCGGGGAGCTCCCGGATCCGCTCGCCGACGACGAGGGCGAGGCGCGCGCTGCCGTCCGAGCGCAGGCGTGCGAGTGCGAAAACCACGCGTCAGCCCTTGCCGTGCTCGGAGTAGGCGCCGAGGATCGCGGCCTTCATCTCGGGCGAGGCGCCCTCCTCGGTGGCGGTGAGGCCGTCGGCGTCCGGGAACGACTCCGTCATCGACATCGGCATCGAACCGTTCCGGTAGAAGTTGTTCGACCCCTCGGCCGGCAGCCAGGTGTGGGGCTCCCAGTCCGGCACATAGTTGCGGTAGCCACCGGAGTTCAGCTCGACCCGCAGACCGGACGGCTCACGGAAGTAGAGGAAGGACTGCTCCCCGATGCCGTGGATCGAGGGCCCGTACTCGATCGGCGTGCCGCGCTCCATGAGCACGTCGGCGGAGATCAACAGCTCCTCGCGAGTGTCGACCCAGAACGCGATGTGGTTGACCCGGCCCGCCCGGTCCGAGGTGTCCAGCACGACCCCGAGGTCGTGCGACTTCTCGTTGGTCGTGAGGACGGCAAAGACGGTGACCGGCGCCTCGTCGAGGTCGGTGAAGGCCATGGTCCGGAAGCCGAGCGTCTCGCTGTACCAGGCCGTGAAGGCGCGCACGTCCGCCGTCGCGACCGTGACGTGGTCGAGGAACCGCGGCGCGCCCGCGTGGGCCGACCGGCGCTCCGGGCGGTCCGGGTACTGCGAGGCGAGCTCACCCTCCGCCCAGAACCGCTCCGTCTCCCAGAAGAGAGTCATGTCGTGCCCACCGGGGCCCACGAACCGGGCGTTGCGCCCGATGTGCGCGCCGCGGTCGGCCCACGCGACGTCGGTGCCCGTGGCGGCGACCCGACGGCCGGCCTCCTCGAGCGCCTCAGCGGACGTGGTCCGCCAGGCCATCGTCACCAGCGCCGGCTCGGCCCCCGGCGAGATGACGAGGCTGTACCGCTGGTGATCGCCCCAGCAGCGCAGGTACGCCTTCCCGTCGACCTCCTCGATGATCCGCATGCCGAACTTGTCGACGTAGAACGCGGCAGAGGCCGCAACGTCGGGGCTCGCGATCTCCAGGTGCGAGAGGTGAGCGAGGAGCTTCTCCATCGTCGGGTCCTTCCGGGACGGGTGCCGCGGCAACGCCGCGAGGCACGTCGGTGTGCGATGCCCCGAGTGTGGGCGGATCCTTCCCCGACACCAAGCGGTCCCATCCATCCCATTTATTCGTCCGATCGATACTTCGTCGTCGACGATCACCCGGCGGCGAGATCCACGTCTCCTCCGGTCGGCCTACGAGGACGAACCGCGGACCTACATATCCGCGCCGTCGATCCCAGGTATGCGAGCGAGCGATGGGCAGTCGCGCCCGCGCCTGTCACGATCGCCTCCCCTGCACCTGCTCGAAGGAGAGCCAGATGACTGCTCGAACCCCCCGTCGCGCCGCCCTCGCCGGACTGCTGACCGCCACCGCCCTCACGCTCGTCGCCTGCGGCGGTGGTGGGGACGAGTCCGACGACGATGCCTCCGGGGCGGAGGGCGGCTCCGAGGGGGCCGCCGCCTCGGACGAGCTGACCTCGATCAGGGTCGGCGTCCTGCCGATCGCGGACTCCCAGCCGATCCAGGTCGGCATCCAGGAAGGGATCTTCGAGGCGCACGGCCTCGACGTTGAGGTCGTCTCGGGCCAGGGCGGTGGCGCCACGCTGCCCGCCGTCCTGTCCGGCGAGCTGGACTTCGCCGTCGGCAACCCGGTCTCGGTCCTCCTCGCGCAGGCCGAGGGCATCGAGACCCGCATCGTGTCCGGCTGGGTCGACAGCGCGGCGGAGGGCGCCGACGCGTTCGGCCTCGTCGTCTCCGCCGACTCCGACATCGCGGACGCCTCCGACCTGGGCGGCCGCTCGGTCGCCGCCAACACCCTGCTGTCCCAGCCCGAGCTCGCGCTCCGCGAATCCGTGCGGCTGGCGGGCGGCGACCCGGAGGCGGTCGAGCTGGTCGAGATTCCTTTCCCGGATGCCCAGGCTCAGCTGGAGAACGGGCAGGTCGACGCCGCACTGCTGGTCGAGCCGTTCCTCGGGCAGGCCCAGGCGGCCGGACACGAGGTGATCCTCTACCCCTACGTCGAGTCGATCGAGGGCGGCCAGCCCGCCATGCTCAGCTACACGAGCGTGGCGACCACCGAGGAGAATCCGGAGCTCGTCGAGGCGTTCCGGGCGGCCGTCGAAGAGACCATGGCGCTGGTCGGCGAGGACGACCAGCTCGTGCGCGACGTCCTGCCGGACGTCATGGACATCCCCCAGGAAGCGGCGGACAACCTCGTACTCGCCGAGTTCACCTCCGAGCTCAACATCCCGGCCCTCGAGCGGATGGCCGAGCTCATGGCCGAGTTCGGGTTCACGAGCGAGGTCGTCGACGTGATGGCGCTGGTGGTGGAGTGAGCCAGGGCCGCAGCCCGCGCATGACCGACCTCGGCGACGGCGTCTGGGCGTACATCCAGCCCGACGGCGGGTGGATGGTCAACAACATGGCCGTCGTCGAGACGGACCAGGGGCTGGTGAGCGTCGACGTGACGTCGACGGAGCGCCGCACCCGGGACTACCTCGACGCCGTCGCCACGACGACCGGCCACGGCGTCGAGGGACGCCGCGTGGACCTCCTGCTCCTCACGCACGCCCACCCCGACCACTGCACCGGCTCCTCCCTCGTGACCGGCGCCGAGGTCGTCTCCCACGCGGCGACGGCGGCCGCGCTCGAGGCCCCGGTGCACGCCCCGCCGGGCGTGTTCGAGCCGATCACGGTGGGCGACGCCCACGCCGTCGTACCGGGCCGCACGTTCGAGACCGGGCTCACGCTGACCCGGGGCGACGAGCCGATCGAGGTCCGCCACCCCGGCGTCATCGCCCACACCACCGGCGACGCGTACGTGTGGTTCCCCGAGCGCAGCCTGCTGCTGGCCGCCGACCTCGTGTTCGAGGGCGGGACGCCGTTCGCACTGTCGGGCTCGGTCACGGGCTGGCTGACAGCCCTAGACGAGCTGCGCACGCTCGCTGCCACCACGGTGGTGCCGGGGCACGGGGAGATCGCCGGGCGCGATGTGATCGACGACGTCGCGGAGTACCTCGAGCTCGTCCTCGAGGCGGCCGGACGCGGGCTCGCCGCCGGGCTCACGCCGCTGGAGTGCGCACGGGACACCGATCTGGGCAGGTTCGGCGGCCTCATCGACCCCGAACGGATCGCGGGCAACCTGCACGTAGCCTACCGGGACCTCGACGCCACCCACGCGCTCGACCCCGTAGCGGCGTTCCGCGACATGGTCGAGCTCAACGGCGGGCTGCTGGCCACGCGCGCGTAGGTGCGGGGCGGCCCGGCTGGCGGGCCGTACTTCAGGGCGGGTCCGCGTCGCAGCAAGATCCTGCGCGTGAGCCACTCGGAGCCTCGTATCAGTTCCGATACCATCCACCCATGGATCAGTCGTCCGGCCCGAACCTCGAGGACGTCCTGCGCTCGGCCTCCCGCCTGCAGGACATCGTTCCCGAGGCCGTCCTGGTCGGTGGCACCGCCTCGGCTCTGCACGCCGGCCACCGGCTGTCGCTGGACCACGACCACGTGATGTCCGACCTCGCGGCGCGCTACGCGGAGATCGTCGAGGCGGTCGAGGCGAGCGAGGGCTGGGTCACCTCCGTCCGCGCGAGCAGCCCACCGCTGACGCTGCTCGGATCGCTCGACGGGATCGAGGCAGGACTCCGCCAGCTACGCCGCACCCGTCCGCTCGAGGTGGAGGAGGTGAGCGTCGGCGAGGATCGGACGGTCCGGGTTCCCACCCTGCCGGAGATGCTGCGCGTCAAGGCTTACCTCGTCGTCCAGCGCAATGCCGTGCGCGACTACCTCGACACCGTCGCGCTCGCCGCCCGGACCGGCACGGAGGTCGCGGCGCAGGTGCTCGCAGAGATGGACGACTACTACGCGGACCGGTCCGGCGAGGACGACTCCGTGCTCACCACGCTCGTCCTCCGGCTCTCCGAGCCGGCACCGCGCGACAGTCGGCTAAGCGGCGAGCTCGCCCGGTACAAGAACCTCGAGCCTCGCTGGCACGAGTGGTCGGAGGTCGTCCGCGCCTGCGCCGAGCTCGCGGACGCGCTGCTGGAGATCGTCGAGGAGGACGCCACATGACCGCGCACCTCGCACGCCTGGCACGCAACGTCGACGTCGATCCGGACGCACCGTTGGACACGTGGCCCTACGAGGCGCTCGTCGCGATCCTCGACCGCGGCTCGATCCGTGACTGGTCGGCCGTGACTCGCGAGATAGGGCGGGACCCGTGGGGGCCGGTCGCCCGGCAGGTCGAGGACTATCTCGGGTACGAGTCTCCGGCAGGGCTCGCACCGCTGCTCCGACGGGCGATCGCCCGCGCGCGTGGTCGTGCCGAGGAGATCGACCGGGCCGCGGTCGCCGCCCGGGTCAGCGAGCTCGTGACCCGTTCCGGTCTGTCGATGGCCGACTTCGCCACGCGGATCGGGACGTCGAGGAGCAGGCTGTCGACGTACCGCTCGGGCACGGTCTCACCGTCGGCGGCACTCGTGCACCGGATGGAACGCCTGGTCAGCGCCGTGGACCTCAGCTCGCCGGCGGCAGCACCTCCGGCAGCCCGAACCGGGCGAACAGCCGCAGGTCGAAGAAGATGACGATGTGCGAGATGCCCGCGCCCGTCACGTCGAGGACCTGGATGTTGAAGGCGCGGTGCACGCCGTGCTCGTCGGGCAGGTAGAGCCCGAAGGCCGCCTGACCGTTGGCAGCCGTCGGCACGAGGACGTGGTCGCCCGGTCTCTGCGCGGGGCTCTGGGCGTCCACCATCTCGCCGATCGTGCGCGCGCCGCGGAACCAGGCCGGGAAGGGCGGCATCTCGTACACGGCGTCCTCGGTGAGGACGCCGACGAGCGCTGCCATGTCGTTGGCGTGCATCGCCTCGACATACCGCTCGAGCAGGGCGCGCTGCTCGGGCGAGCCGGGCTCGACGACGTCGCCCTCGTCGGGCCGGACGCGCTCGAGCTGGGCGCGTGCGCGCTGGAGGGCGCTGTTGACGGCTGCCGGGGTGGTCCCGAGCATCTGCGCCACCTCCGCGGCGGCGAACCCGAGGACCTCGCGCAGGACGAGGACCGCCCGCTGGCGGGAGGGCAGGTGCTGGAGCGCCGCGACGAACGCGAGCCGCACGCTCTGCCGGCGCGTGACCGCGGCGAGCGGGTCGTCCGCGCCGATCGCGCCCGCGAGCATGGCGTCCGGCGCGGGCTCGAGCCACGGCAGCTCGGGCCACTGGACCAGGTCGGCCGACGGGTCGTCGGCGGGTCCGCCGAGGCCGGTGGGCAGCGCCCGGCGACCGCGGTTCTCCAGCGCGCGCAGGGCGGCGGTGGTCGCGATCCGGTAGAGCCAGCTCCGCACCGACGAGCGGCCCTCGAACGACTCGAACCCGCGCCACGCGCGCAGGTACGTCTCCTGCACGGCGTCCTCGGCCTCGTGGATCGACACGAGCATGCGGTAGGCGTGCGCGAGCAGCTCCGGACGGTAGGAGCGCGTGCGCCGCTCGAACTCCGCGTCCGTGGTCCTCACGCCGCCACCGTACGTGGCCGGCGCAGCAGGACCGCCGACACGGCGGCGCCGAGGATCGCCAGGGCGGCGAGCACGAGGAACGCCACGGCGAACCCGTCGGTGAGGGCTGCGGCGGACGGGACATCCGTCGCGCCGCGCGTCGCGTGCCCGATCGCGACGGCCGAGGCCAGCGCCGCACCCATCGTCGTGCCGACGGCGAAGGACGTCTCCTCGACGCCGGCCGCCAGTCCGGCGTCGTGCTCGGGAACGTCGGCGAGCGCCGCGATCTGGCCGGCGACGAACGCGGCGCCCATGCCGACGCCGAACACGATAAGCCCTGCCAGCAGGTCCTCGGCCATCGTGCCGCAGGGGCGCAGCCGGCTCAGCAGGAGGCCGGCCACGGCCATCAGGGTCATCCCGGCGCCGGCCACGGCCCGGAACCCGAACCGGGTGACGAGCTGCTGTCCCGCCAGGACCGCGACGACCGAGGTGACGGTCATGATCCCCGTCGTCAGGCCGAACTGCAGGGCCGAGAGGCCGAGGACGTGCTGGACGTAGAGGGTCACCAGGATGAGCAGCCCGTCGACGGCGATCCCTGCGAGCAGGATGACGAGGTTGCCGCCGACGAGCGTCCGTGAGCGGAAGATGCGCATCGGGACCAGCGGTGCCGGGCTCCGCCGTTCGACGACGACGAACAGGCCGGCCACGACCACTCCGGCGGCCCCGAGCGCAGCGACGAGCGGGTCGATGCCGTGTGCGGCCACGCGGAAGAGGGCGAGCAGGACGGCGACGAGCGCGGCGGTGGCCGTCACCGCGCCGGGGACGTCGAGCCGCTGCCGTGACCGGGCCCCCTCCGGCAGCAGCGCCGGGCCCACGAGCAGCACCACCAGGCACACCGGGACGTTGGTGAAGAAGATCCAGGGCCACCCCGCCCAGTCGGTCAGCGTGCCCCCGAGCAGCAGGCCGACGGACGCCCCCGTGCCGCCGAGCCCGCCCCAGATGCCCAGCGCCCGGTGGCGCTCCGGCCCCTCGGGGAACACCGCCATGAGGATCGACAGACCGGCCGGCGTCAGCACCGCCGCGCCGACGCCCTGCACCACCCGACCGAGGACGAGCAGCCCGCTCGTCGGTGCCAGGCCGCACAGGAGCGACGCGCCCGCGTAGAGCGCGACCGCTGCCAGGAAGACCCGGCGCCGGCCGAGATGGTCGGCCAGCCGGCCGCCGAGGATCAGGAGCCCGCCGATCGAGACCCCGTAGGCCGTGATCACCCACTGCGCCTCGGCCGGCTCGAACCCCAGGTCGACCGCGATCTCGGGCAACGCCGCGTACACGCTCGTCGAGTCGAGCACGCCCATGAACATCGCCGTGCACACGATCGCCAGCACCCAGCCCCGGCGCACGGGGGTCGTCGGCCGGGTGGCGCTCGGACTCGGACTCGGACTCGGACTCGAGCTCGGACCTGGACTCGCACTCGCTCGCTCGATCGCCACGATGCCCCCTCTCTCGCCCGCCGGGGCCACCCGGACCGTCCGGGCGCAGGCGGGCTCACAGGGGTAGATACCTGGCGCAGGCAGAACTCATCGGTGGGCGCATGCCCGGTCCACGAGCTCGACACGCCCCCCGGCGCGGACCGCGGACCTCCGAGGACCGGCGACCAGGCCCACCGCACCGATGTCGAGAATCCGTGACCGGTTCCGTCCCAGGGGTGCACGCGACCACACTGGGTCGCACCCACCGGAGGAGTCCGTCATGGCCAAGTACCTCATGCTCAAGCACTACCGCGGGGCCCCCACGGCGCCGAACGACGCGCCCATGAACGAGTGGTCCGAGGCGGAGATGGACGCACACTTCGCCTACATGGACGCCTTCGTCGGCCGGCTGCGGGACTCCGGCGAGCTCGTCGACAGTCAGGCGCTGTCCCCCGAGGGCTCGTGGGTCCGGTTCGACGGCGAGGGGCGCCCGCCGGTCACCGACGGTCCGTTCGCCGAGACCAAGGACCTCGTGGCCGGATGGGTGATCATCGACGTCGACACCCACGACCGGGCGCTCGAGCTGGCCGCCGAGCTCTCGGCCGCCCCCGGCAAGGACGGCAGGCCCATCGGCGAGTGGCTCGAGCTGCGCCCGTTCCTCTCCCCCGCCGTCACCTCCACGGAGGCGGCCGACATC
>NZ_JBUZNK010000002.1:305940-324388 GCF_055326445.1 Georgenia sp. Z2081 | reverse complement strand
TGAACCGCCCTGGGTCTCCCGGAGGGTGGTTGTTTACGCGGCCTCCGAGTTCGGGGCTGCGGTCGTAGCCTGCCGGTGAGCGTTCTCGAACTCAATGGGGGGCACGTGTCCGACCGACGAGTGCAGGCGTCCGTGGTTGTACCAATGGACCCATCGGGCGACCTGCCACTCGACCTCGGCGTGGTTCTTCCACGTCGGTCCGCCGTCATTGATCGCCTCGGTCTTGAACAGGCCGATCGTCGACTCGCACAGCGCGTTGTCCAGTGCGTCGCCGACCGTGCCGATCGATCCGGCGATTCCTGCCTCGGCGAGCTCGGCGGTCAGCGCCAGCGAAACGTACTGAGCTCCGGCATCGCTGTGATGGATGAGTCGGCCGTGTTCCCAGGTGGCGCCGGCCCGGTGACGGACACCGATCGCCTGACGCAGAGCGTCGGTGACCAGGACCGCTCGCATCGAGGAGGCCACCCGCCAGCCCAGGATCCGGCGGGAGTAGACGTCCACGACGAACGCGACGTAGACGAACCCGGTCAGCGTCCAGACATAGGAGAAGTCCGCGACCCACAGCTGATCCGTCGCGGTGGGCACGTTCCAGCCGCGCTTGACCAGGTCGGGATGACGTGGCGCATCACCGCGCGAGCGGGTGGTCACCGTCCGGTGCCGACCCCGGATCGCGCCCGTGATCGAAGGCGATTCTCATGAGCCGTCCGACCTGGTCCCGACCGACCTCGAGACCGGCGCGCCGAGCGGCGTGCCAGAGCTTGCGCACCCCGTAGACGCCCCAGTTCTCCCGGTGCAGAGTGACCAGCGCGTTCGCGAGGTAGGCCTCCGCCAGGACCGCCTCGCTGACGGGACACGCCTTGCGTGCGTAGTAGGTGGACGGCGCGATCTTCACCCCGTGCTCGCTGAGCACGACGCAGATCGGCACGGGCGCCGAACCTGTCCCGGTAGGAGTCGATGTAGGCCACGATCACTTGAGTCGGCGGCCTGGCTCCGCCTGAGCGAAAAACGCGGACGCCGTCTTGAGGATCTCGTTGGCCCGCTCGAGCTCGGCCACGCGCTTCCTGACGCGCTCGGACCTCCTCGGACTCTGTTGAACGTGTGGCCGCCGGGCGGGTGCCCTCGTGGCGTTCGGCGTCCTCGACCCAGTTCCGGAGCGTTGCCGGCTTCAGATCCAGCAACGCTCCCACATGCTTGCGGGCACCGAGCTTGGACTCGGCCCCCTCGGCGATCTTCTCGCGGCACATCCGAACCGCGCGCTCTCGGAACTCCTCGTCGTACTTCCGTGGTGCTGACACAAGAACCAGTCTCCCCTTGCTAGATCAGCACCCTCCAGGAGACCCAGGGCGGTTCACTCACCGCCACCGCCGTCCTGGTCCGGGCCGTCGAGTGGTTCAACGCCCGCGGTGTCACCTTCGAGCGGGTCCTGTCCGACAACGGCGGCGCCTACCGTTCACACCTGTGGCGAGACACCTGCCACGAGCTCGGCATCAAGCACAAGCGGACCAGGCCGTACCGGCCGCAGACCATCGGGAAGATCGAGCGCTTCCACCGCACCTTGGCCGACGGCTGGGCCTACGCCCGCTGCTACATCTCCGAGACCCAGCGTCGCGGAGAACTCGACGGCTGGCTGCACTACTACAACCACCATCGGCCCCACACGGCATGCGGCAACCAGCCGCCCTTCTCACGATTGATCAACGTCTCCGGTCAGTACATCAGCCCGCCGCCGGGGGGACGACGTTGCGGGAGCTGGTCACCGAGGCCAAGGCCGAGCTCACGGTGTTCAACGGCAAGGTCCGCACCGTGCTACGCGGTTCCTACTCCCATCACTACCGGCGGCTGCTGCCCGACCTGCTGGCGAGTCTGGAGATCCGCTGCAACAACACGGCGCACCGGCCGGTGATGACCGCGGTCCCGCTCGCGGCCGACCAGATGCCGAGCGACCATGGCCCGGACCCGGCACACGGACCCGCCGTCGGCGCCGGTGACCCGGCTGCCGGTGACGGCGGGCCCGTTGACCGGTGTCTCGGCCAGCGTTAACGGATCGTGCAGCCCAAGTCGACCTTCATCTCCAGTCCGGTGACGTAGCGGGCCTCGTCCGACGCCAGGTAGAGCAGCGCGTTGCTGATGTCGACCGGGTCGACGACCTCGACCGGCATGGTGTTCATGAAGATCGGGCCCATCGTCGGGCTCTGCTCGATGAACTGGTTCATCCCGCCCAGCCCCGCAACCAGCGGGGTGTCCACGCCGGCGGGGTGGATCGTGTTGACGCGGATGTTGTGCTCGGCGAGCTCGTTGGCCAGCGAGCGCATCACGCCCACGATCCCGTGCTTGGCGGCGACGTAGGGGGCGAGCCACGGCTGCCCCTTGATGCCCGACGTCGAGCTCGTGATGGCGATCGAGCCGCCACCCGCCGTCAGCAGGTGCGGGATGCTCGCCACACATGTGTTCCAGACACCGGTCAGGTTGACGTCGAGGGTGTCCGCCCAGATCTGCGGGGTCACCTCGTCCCACTTCTGCACCGTGCAGATGCCGGCGTTGGCGGAGACGATGTCGAGCCGGCCCAGCTGGGCCACACCCTCGTCGACAGCGGCCTTGAGCCCCTCAGCGTCACGGACGTCGGCCGTGACCGCCACGATTCGGCGGTCCAGCGCCTCGACGGCCTTGACCGTGTCGGCGAGGTCCGCCTCGGTGGCCATCGCGTAGCCGACCGTGTCGAAGTCCCGGCAGGCGTCGACGGCGATGATGTCGGCGCCCTCCTCGGCCAGCCGGACCGCGTGGCTGCGGCCCTGGCCCCGGGCGGCACCGGTGATGAAAGCGACTTTGCCCTGCACACGCCCCATGGCGCGGCTCCTCTCGTGGATGGTGGTGGTGCTTCTGCTACTTCTGCGTCATGCCGAGGTCGATCGGCAGCGATACGCCGCTGACGAACCGCGCCTCGGCGGAGGCCCGCCGGCCCTTCCCTCGCGCCGCGCCGCGCCGGTGATGAACGCGACCTTACCCGCCACACCTCCGGCCATGGCCTGCGGTCCCCTACTTCTGGTTGAAGCCGGCGTCGACCGGGATCTGCGCGCCGGTGACGTAGCGCGCCTCCTCCGACGACAGCCAGACGATGGCGTTGGAGACGTCGACGGGCTCGATCATCTCCACCGGTAGCGGGTTCTTCAGGGCCTCGAGCATCTCGGAGTGCTCGGCGAACCACTTCTGCATGAAGTCGTTGGTGACCAGCGGGGTGTTGACGCCGGTCGGGTGCACCGTGTTGACCCGGATCGAGTACTTCGCCAGCTCCAGGGCCAGCGACCGCATCAGCCCGACCACACCGTGCTTGGCCGCGGCGTAGTGCGCGATCTGCACAAAGCCCTTCATGCCGGCGGTCGAGCTGGTGAGCACGATCGAGCCGCCGTTGCCGGCCGCGATCATCGCGGGGATCGCCGCCTTGCAGGTCTTCCAGACGCCGGACAGGTCGATGTCGATCGTCTCGTCCCAGACGTCCTCGGTCATGTCCCAGGCGTTCTCGACGTAGGAGACGACTCCGGCGTTGCCGCAGACGATGTCGAGGCGGCCGAACTCGGCGACGCCCTCATCCACCACGGCCTGCACCGCCGCCATGTCTCGGACGTCGGCCTGCCGGGCGATGATGCGGCGGTCCAGGTCCTCGACCAGCTTCACCGTCTGCGCGAGGTCGTCGGCCGTGCCCAGCGCGTAGGGCACCGTGCTCATGTCCTGGCAGGCGTCGAGCGCGATGACGTCCGCGCCCTCCTCCGCCAGACGCAGGGCGTGCGACCGGCCCTGCCCCCGCGCTGCGCCGGTGACCAGCGCGACCCTGCCTTCCAACCGTCCGGCCATGTCGGCTCCTCCTTGAGCTGTCCTGTGCAGCCGAGCATAGGCGCGCCAGGCGGGTGGATCTTGACGGTGCCCGCACACGTTCTTGCACGGGGCCGCACAGCCGACGGAGGAGTCAGGTGCCCGCGCGTCGCTCGCCCGGTGTGGTCCCGTAGCGCGCCTTGTAGGTGCGGGCGAAGTGCGACGGGTGGGTGAAGCCGACGCCACGGGCGACCTCGGAGATCCCGCGACCGGCCCAGCGGGGGTCGACGAGCAACGCGTGCGCCCGGGTGAGCCGCTCCTCGCGCAGCCACCGCCCCGGGGACGTGCCGTCGGACTCGAGGAGCGCGTAGAGGTAGCGCTCCGAGACGTTGATGCCGTCGGCGATGACGGCGGGTGTCAGCTCCGGATCGGACAGGTGGTCGCGGATGAAGCTCCGCGCCCGGGCGAGGTGCGCAGCGCGGACGGACCGGACGTGGACCTCGCCGCCGACCCGGTCGTGCAGGGCTGCGGCGACCAGGTCGAGGACGGATCCGCTGACCGGTGCCACCGATTCGGCCTCCTCACCGTAGAGCGGAAGAGACCGCAGGAGCCCGGAGGCGAGCGCACCGGCACCGCTGGTCCCGGTGACGGTGACGCCGGTGGCCCCGGCGAACCCCGGCAGCCACGACGCCAACCGGTCGCGGGGCACGCGCACCACGATCTGCCGCGACCGGTCGCCAAGGCGGCCGCGGTACGGGCGGGTGCTGTCGATCAGCACGAAGTCACCAGGCCGGTCGAGGACCGCACGCCGATCGTCCTGCTCGAACACCCCCGCGCCCTGCACGAGCAGGGTGAGGAACAGGTCATCGGTGTCGGCGCGGCTGATCAGCCGGGCCGTGCGGACGACCTCGTGCGCGTCCGCGGTCACCGTGTCCACGTGCAGCCGGTCGACGGCGCTGCGCACGATCTCCCCGACGAACCGGTCGGACGACGGCCCGGCGGCGCGCGCGCGCAGCTCGACGATGTGTCGGCAGACGGCGTCGCGCCAGTACTCGAAGCCGTCGTGGCCGTCGACGTCGGAGGTCGAGAGTCGCACTACCATCACGCACCTCGCACGGCCAGGGTCGGGGTGGCACCCATCGTGCCACCAACCGCCGCCGATGCCGGTCGGGTCTGCCCCTGGTGTGGTTGGCACTCGGGGTTGATGGTTCTCAAGCCGCGTCTGCGGCCCGGTAGACCACGAACTCGAGCGGGGTGAGTCGACCAAGGGCTCGCTGACGACGACGGCGGTTGTACTTGGTCTCGATCCAAGTCACGATCGCCAGGCGCAGTTCCTCGCGCGTCTGCCAGCGGCGAGTGTTCAGGACGTTCTTCTGCAACAGCGCGAAGAAGGACTCCATCGCGGCGTTGTCACCGCTGGATCCGACCCGGCCCATCGAGCCCCGCAAGTCGTTGTTCTTCGGCAGCCGTACCACCTTCTTCGACCTTAACTCCCTGCCTCGGTCGCTATGCACGATCGTCTTGTCCGGACTGCGCAGGGCGATCGCGTTGCGCAGGGCTGCTGCGGCGAGGCCGGACTTCATCGGTGAGTCGATGGAGTACCCCACGAGCTTGTTGGAGTGGCGGTCCTTGACCGCGCACAGGTACAGCTTGCCCTCCCGCGTGGTGTGCTCGCTGATGTCGGTCAGCCACACCTGGTTCGGCCGGGTCGCGGCCCCGGTGAAGTCGTGGGTGACTCGGCCTGAACCGCCCTGGGTCTCCCGGAGGGTGGTTGTTTACGCGGCCTCCGAGTTCGGGGCTGCGGTCGTAGCCTGCCGGTGAGCGTTCTCGAACTCAATGGGGGGGCACGTGTCCGACCGACGAGTGCAGGCGTCCGTGGTTGTACCAATGGACCCATCGGGCGACCTGCCACTCGACCTCGGCGTGGTTCTTCCACGTCGGTCCGCCGTCATTGATCGCCTCGGTCTTGAACAGGCCGATCGTCGACTCGCACAGCGCGTTGTCCAGTGCGTCGCCGACCGTGCCGATCGATCCGGCGATTCCTGCCTCGGCGAGCTCGGCGGTCAGCGCCAGCGAAACGTACTGAGCTCCGGCATCGCTGTGATGGATGAGTCGGCCGTGTTCCCAGGTGGCGCCGGCCCGGTGACGGACACCGATCGCCTGACGCAGAGCGTCGGTGACCAGGACCGCTCGCATCGAGGAGGCCACCCGCCAGCCCAGGATCCGGCGGGAGTAGACGTCCACGACGAACGCGACGTAGACGAACCCGGTCAGCGTCCAGACATAGGAGAAGTCCGCGACCCACAGCTGATCCGTCGCGGTGGGCACGTTCCAGCCGCGCTTGACCAGGTCGGGATGACGTGGCGCATCACCGCGCGAGCGGGTGGTCACCGTCCGGTGCCGACCCCGGATCGCGCCCGTGATCGAAGGCGATTCTCATGAGCCGTCCGACCTGGTCCCGACCGACCTCGAGACCGGCGCGCCGAGCGGCGTGCCAGAGCTTGCGCACCCCGTAGACGCCCCAGTTCTCCCGGTGCAGAGTGACCAGCGCGTTCGCGAGGTAGGCCTCCGCCAGGACCGCCTCGCTGACGGGACACGCCTTGCGTGCGTAGTAGGTGGACGGCGCGATCTTCACCCCGTGCTCGCTGAGCACGACGCAGATCGGCACGGGCGCCGAACCTGTCCCGGTAGGAGTCGATGTAGGCCACGATCACTTGAGTCGGCGGCCTGGCTCCGCCTGAGCGAAAAACGCGGACGCCGTCTTGAGGATCTCGTTGGCCCGCTCGAGCTCGGCCACGCGCTTCCTGACGCGCTCGGACCTCCTCGGACTCTGTTGAACGTGTGGCCGCCGGGCGGGTGCCCTCGTGGCGTTCGGCGTCCTCGACCCAGTTCCGGAGCGTTGCCGGCTTCAGATCCAGCAACGCTCCCACATGCTTGCGGGCACCGAGCTTGGACTCGGCCCCCTCGGCGATCTTCTCGCGGTACATCCGAACCGCGCGCTCTCGGAACTCCTCGTCGTACTTCCGTGGTGCTGACACAAGAACCAGTCTCCCCTTGCTAGATCAGCACCCTCCAGGAGACCCAGGGCGGTTCAAGTGCCGGCGTCGGGCTGTGTGTCGTCGTCGAGTGTGGATCCGTCGTCGTCGGTGTCTGTGCCCGTGCCGTAGGCCGTGTACTTCGCGTTCGAGCCACGGGCGAGGTGCGCCGGGTACCTGGCCGCGTTCGTCACCATCTTCGCCTCCCACGCGGCACCGAGGTCGAGGCCCAGGCTGTCCGCGGTCTGCACGAGGTAGGACAGGACGTCGGCGAGCTCGTCACCCAGGTCCCGAGCGCCGTCGGGCGTCCGTGCCAGGTCGCGCAGCTCGTCGTCCGTGCGCCACTGGGTGAGCTCGGCCAGCTCGCCGACCTCGCCGACGAGGGCGAGCAGGAGGTTGCGCGGCTCGTGGAACTGGCCCCAGTCGCGCTCGGCGGCGAAGGTCCGCAGGTCGTCGCGCACGCGGTCGAGATCCATGGTCCCGTTCTACCGGCTCACGGGTGCACGGGCGAGGAGGGGCCGAGGATGCTCGGGCGCGGGGCGAGAAGCGGGCGAGGATGCTCGGTGTCCTGGCCGAGCGTGGCCGTGGCATCGCAGGCACGGACCACCGTGATGCCCCGCTCCGGACAGCGCCCGGACACCCGGGCGTGGTTCGATGATCGACGTGAACGAGCCCGACGAGCGTCCCCCCGCCGAGCGTGCCGTGCTCTTCGACGTCGGCGGCACCCTTGCCTCCAACGGTCCCGTCGTCTCGATCGCGGCCCGCCTCCTCGGCCTGCCAACCACGGGTCCCCAGGTCGACGCCCTCGCCGAGGCCGTCATGGCCCGCCGCGAGGAGTACGACCGCACCGGCGACGACACCGCCTACTGGCAGCAGGTCTCCGACGACGCCGACGGGCCGGAGCTCTCCGCCGAGGTCGTCGAGCAGCTCGTGGCGGCGGACGTGCAGCGCTGGGCACGCCTCACGCCCGCGGTGCTCGCGCTGCTGCGCGACCTCGACCGGGCCGGCGTCCGCCTGGGGGTGCTGTCGAACGCCCCGACGGCGCTCGCGCGGACCTTCGACAACCAGCCGTGGTCGGAGCTCATCGCGGTCCAGCGCTTCTCCTGCTTCACGCAGCTGAGCAAGCCGGACCGCCGGGCGTACGAGGACGCCGTCGAGCACATGGACGTGCCCGCCGGTCGGGTGATCTTCCTCGACGACCGGCAGGTCAACGTCGACGCCGCCGTGGCGGCCGGCCTGGACGCACACCTCTGGCAGGGCGCGGACGCCGCGCGGGAGCTGCTGGAGCGGCGCGGGCTGATCGCCCCCGACTGATCCGGCGCGTGCTGGTGGCGCCCGACTGACCGGGCGCGGCTACTCGAGCCCGACTGACCGGGCCCGGCTACTCGAGCCCCCGGGCCCGGCGGTCCATGTACTCCCGGATCCCGCGCAGATGGCGGTCGACCATGCGCTCGATGCGGTCGTGGAGGTCGGACATGCCGGGCATCGCCGCGGGATGGGCGACGAACGCCAGGTACATCGCGGTGCCCTCGACCGACGCGATGAGGTCGGTGGCGTCCTCCTCGGTCGGCGTGTGCACACCTTCTGCCTTCTCCAGGAGCGTCGCCGTGAGCTCGCGGATGCTCGCCCCGATCGTCTCCTGCCAGATCGTGTCGAAGACCTCGGGGTAGATGCGCGCCTCGATGTTGAGGCGGTACAGCGCAGGCCCGTAGGTCCCGCCGTACTGCGTGATGCGGCGGTTGGCGGCGAAGATCAGCAACTCGCGCACCCCGGGGCCGTCGTCCTGGCCGGCGTCCGGCGCCACGACCGTCACGTCCACGTGCTTGAGCGCGTCGATGAGCAGCGCCTGCTTGTCCGTCCAGCGCAGATAGATGGACGACTTGCCCAGGCCGGCCTCCGCGGCGACGGCGTCGAGGGAGAGGCCCGCCCAGCCGCGCTGGCCGAACAGCTCGAGAACCGCGGCGAACGCCTTGCGCTCCGCGTCCGCGTTCCTCGGGCGCCCGGGACCACGCCTGGTGGCCATGACGGGGGCCCGACGTGACATGCGGGTGCGGCCCGCGCGGACCTCGCTCGGGTCGAAGCGGTACCCGCCCGGCGGGGGGAGGCGGTCGCCGGCCGCGAGCCAGGGCTCGAACGGTCGGCCGGAGACCGTGGGGCGGCGTCGTGAGGGCCGGTTGTCCTCCGGGTGCGGGTCGAGGTCCGGTGCGGGATCAGGGAGGGCGCTCGCGGCGGCGGCAGCACCCGGGGCGCTGCCGGGCGTGCGCCCCTGCTCGCTGCCCGGCGTGCGGATCCGGTCGCTGCCCGACCCCGTGGGCTCCGAGTCGATCGGTGCCCGTGGCGGGTCGACCGGTGTGGTCGTGCGGACCCAGGGCAGCGGTCGGCGCCCGGGCTGCGAGCTCTCGTCGTCCATCGGGTTCCTCGTTCTGGGAGGTCGGGCCCTCGTCGGCCCGGTCGTGGGGTCGGTCAGGAGTGTGCCGCCGCCAGGGCGAGCGTGAGTGCGAGGGTGAAACGTGTCTCGCGGTCCTCGGGCGACATGTCGCCCGAGTGGTCGAGGAGGTGGTCGGAGATCGTGAGGACGGCGAGGGCCTCCCGGCCGTACTCCGCCGCGACGCCGTACAGGCCGGCGGCCTCCATCTCGACGGCGAGCGTGCCGTAGGAGGCCAGAGCCTCGTTGAGATCGGCCGCGTTGCCGTAGAAGTGGTCCCGCGACACGATCGGTGCGACGTGCACAGGCGTGTCTCCCGCGTGCTCCTTCGCCGCCGCGACCGCCGCCGCCACGAGCCCATAGCTGGCGATCGCCGAGAAGTGCAGGCCGGGGAGCCGGGGCACGTTGATCGCGGAGTCGGTGTGTGCGCCCAGCGCGACGACGACGTCGCCGACCCGCACGTGCCGCGCCAGGCCGCCGGCGGTGCCGACCCGGACGATGCGCTGCACGCCGAAGTGCTCGAACAGCTCGTTGGCGTACAGGACCGTCGAGGCCATGCCCATGCCCGAGGCCATGACGGACAGCGGCTTGCCGTCGACCTCGCCCGTGAAGACCTTGTTCGCGCGGACGTCGGAGACCACGCGGGCGTCGGGCATGAGGAGCTCGGCGATGCGTGCTGCGCGCCGGGGGTCACCGGGCAGGAGGACGGCCGGGGCGATGTCGCCGGGCTCGGCGGCGATGTGAGGGGTAGCCATGACAATGATCCTGACGTCGACAAAGGCGCCGCAGGTGACGGCGTCGTGTGAATGATTCCACGGATGGGACGTGGCGTGGGTCCGTCCGTTGCGATGCCGGTCCGGACGAACCGCCCGGCCGGCCACTCTCTCGACGAGTGAGCGCGGTTCGGTCCGTTCCGTGTGGCGAGTGAGCGGACTTCTGCCGGCTCCGTGTCGCGAGTGAGCGGGGTTCGGTCCGTTGGAGAGCGAGTTGCGGTGTCGCGTCGTTGCGTCGTCACCGAGTCAATCAGGTATCCATCGAGACATGCCCCCCGGTCGACTGACTCGGCGATTACCCCACTGCCTCACCGAACTGACCGAGCCGATGCCGGGCGGGACCATGTCGAGCTGGTGCAGGGAATGACGACGAGGGGCGGGCACCGCACCCCATCAGGGTGCGGGGCCCGCCCGACAGTTGAGCGCCGCCCGGACCGAGATCCGGGCGGCGCCTATCCGTGGAGCAGAACTCCGCTCACTCGTGGAGCAGAGCAGAGGTCCGCTCACTCGCCGATGATCGGCATCAGGTTCTGGTCAGCGGCGGACTCCGAGGGTGTCGGAGCCGTCGCCGTCCCAGTCACCGACGTACACCTCGTCGCCGGCCCGGCCGTACCGGACCTCGGTGTCGGCCACCGTGGAGGTCAGCGAGTTCGACACCAGGTAGAGGTTCCCGCGGCGCACGGCGAAGGTGTCGACCGCGTCGCCGTCCCAGTCACCAACCAGCACGTCATCACCGGCCCGGCCGTAGTCCAGCTCGACGTCCGCCCAGCCCGTGCTGAGCGAGTTCGAGACGAAGTAGGTGTTGCCGCGGCGGACGGTGAAGGTGTCGACGGCGTCGCCGTCATAGTCCCCGACCAGCACGGTGTCGTCGGCGCGGCCGTAGTCCAGCACCGCATCCGCGTTCCCACCGGTCAGGGAGTTCGACAGGAAGTAGCTGTTCCCACGACGCACCGCGAACGAATCCGCGCCGTCCCCGTCCCAGTCACCCACCAGCACCGCATCGTCCGCACGCCCGTAGGTCAGCTCGACCTCCGCCGCACCGCCATACAGCGAGTTGGACAGGAAGTAGGCGTTACCCCGACGCACGGCCAGCGTGTCGGACCCGTCGCCGTCCCAGTCACCGACCAGCACCTCATCACCCGGACGACCGAAGCTGAACTCGTGATCGGCCCAGATCCCCCACCCGTCGTTCAGGTAGAACCCACGCCCCGGTGACGGCGGCACCGGCTCAGGCTCCGGCTCGGGGTCCGGACGAGGCTCACCCGGCTCCTCGTCGTCGCCCGGCACCGTCACCTGGCCGGCCACGGCCTCCGAGCGACGCTCGCCGAACCCGTGGGTGAGGCCGAACTCGTGGGTGCCGGTCGCCGTCGGGTCCGCGAGGGCACCCTCGAGGGTCCAGGAACCGTCCTCCGCCACGACGGCCTCACCGGTGACCGCGCCGGTGGCGACGACGGTCGCGCCCGGCTGCCCGGTGCCAGTGAGCGCCGGGAGGACGCCGTCGGCGCCGGACTCGAGCTCCGCCGTCGGGGCCGTGAAGGCCTCGACCTCCGGGCGGTCGATGAGCCACTCGCCGGGCTCGGTGGCGCGGTCGATGACGCGGACCTCACCGACGCCGCCGTGCCAGCCGGCCCCGACCTCGTCGTCGCTCAGGGCGGCGCCGATCATCCACGGGTAGCCCTCCTCGAAGGACATGCCGTTGCCGTCGCTGATGTTGCGCAGGATCGGCATGCCGTCCACGTACATCGTCACCGAACCGTCCTCGGGGTCGTTGACCATCGCGAGGTGGTACCAGTCGTCGGAGGTGATCTCGCCGGACCATGCGGTGCGGTCGCCGGTGGTGGGGTCCTCGGGGACGACCGTCCACTGGAACTCGCGCAGGTTGGAGAAGCCGATCGACGCCGGCGAGTCGGTGTAGTCCCAGATCTGCGCCATGTCCGGGATGCGGGAGCGGTTGCCGGAGCGGGCCAGCGCGCGGGTCCACGCGTTCTCCTCGGCGGTCCACTCCTCCGAGATGTTGATGAACGCCTCGATCGTGTAGCCGTCGTCGAACTCGACGTTGGTCACGGGCACGCCGTGCTCGGTGCTGAAGTAGCTGAACCGGTCGTCGCTGTTGGACGAGTTGTCGAAGCAGATGCCGCTCGCGGAGGAGGAGAAGGCGTGTCCCTCGCACAGGGAGACGTCCGCCTCCTGCGCCGTCGGGGAGGTGTCGATCGGACCGCGGGTCATCGCCTGGTCCTCACGGATGACGTCGGGCAGGATCGCGCCCTCGGGAAGCACCTCCCCGATCTCCGCGTCGACGAGGTTCGGCCGCCAGTGCGCGACCGTCCCCTCGGTGCGCACGAAGTCCTCGGTGGAGCCCGGAACCGCACGGTCGACCGGCGGCACGCCCTCGAAGCCGTCGAGGATGAGGCTGCGGGCGCGCTCCGTGAGCGAGGTGTCCTCGCCGTCGCCCGGCTCCCAGTCCGGGTTGAAGCCGGAGAACCGCTCGGCGAAGTCGATGTCGACCGTGTACTCCTCGTTGGGAGCGTCGAGCATCGGGCGGTCGTGGACGGTCAGGTCCTCGGGGTCCTTGCCGACGACCCACGGCGAGGGCGCCGACACGTGGATCGCGTCGCTCTCCAGGTCGAACTCGAGCAGGCCCAGGTAGCCGTTGCCGCCCTCGTAGTGCATCTGCCAGTCCTGGAGGATCTGGATGACCCCGTTGCCGTTGTCGTTCTCCACCACCCGGTGCGTCGACCCGTGGTTGTGGCCCGAGAGCGTGAGGAAGATCTGGTCGTTGTCACGGATCAGCCCGTCCCACAGCCGCTCCCCGTTCCCGCCCGTCACAGCGGTCACGCCGTCCGAGTCGACGCCGAGGATCTCGTGCGAGACGAGGATCGTCGGGAGCGTGGGGTGCTCCGCCATGACCTGGTCGGCCCACTCGAGCGTCTCGTCCGAGGTGCGCCAGGCGAGCGAGAGCACGAGGTACTCCTGCCCCTCGGCCTCGAAGACGTGGTACTCGCTGAAGCCGGTGGCGTCGCGGCCCGAGTCCGGGGACTGCGCGGCCGAGCGCTCCGGGGAGAACCACTGCAGGTAAGGCTCGTCGGGACTCAGCTCGGTGTCGTTCGACCTCGAGTCGGTGAGGTCGTGGTTGCCGGGCAGCACCGAGTACGGAAGGCCGGCGTCTTCGAGCACCTGGTGGGCAGCGTCCGGCGTCTCCCACTCGCGCTCGACGCCCGCACGGTCGACGACGTCGCCCACGTGCGTGACGAACGGGATGTTGAGCTCGTCGCGCACCTCGGCGAGCCACTCGGTCTGCGCCTGGTACGGGTTGCTGCCGTAGCGCGGCTCGAACTGGTCGGCCGCGTAGCGGGAGTAGAACTGGGTGTCCGGCAGGTTGGCGAGCGTCCAGCGGGACCCCTCCGCCGCCTGGTCGTTCTCGTCGGTCTGATCGTCCTGTGCCGCCGGGTCCGGGGGCGCCGGCTGCGCGAGCGCAGGTGCGGCGAGCGTCGCGGCGAGAGCGGCGGCGAGCATTCCGGCCGCCGCGGTGGACATTCTTCGAGCTCGTGCGCGCACGACTCTCCTCTTCCTCGCGTTCAGGGGGATGGTGGGTGCGCCGAGGGCGCATCCCTGCGGAGCAGACCAGCGCCCGGTGAACGGTGGCTGGATCTCCGGCGGCCGCCAGGTGAATCGCAGCCGCCGGTGCCGGGATCGCTCATCTGCGGGTACGCCGTGATGTCCGAGCACGACGGGCATGCCGGCGGCTGCTCGCTCGCCGGGCAGAACCACGCTCGCTCGCCGGGCAGAACCGCCCTCTCGCGCCGTGTGGGCTTGGTGGGCCGCCCGGGCGGGGCCACAATGTCCGTCTATGGCTCTCGCGACGATCACCACCGACGCCGCCACGACCGGTTCGCGCGCCACGCGGATGCTCCACCGCAGGCCGACGGACCCGCTGCCGTGGTGGTCGACGGCCGCGGTCTACGAGACCGCCGAGGTCCGCACGGTCGACGCCCTCGACGACGTCGCCGCTCACGTGCCGCACGTCGCCTCGCTCGGGTGCGACGCGCTCCTGCTCACGGCCCCCGAGCTCGATCCCCGGCACCCGCTGGTCGCCGAGGCGGTGGCCGCCGTGGTCCGCCGCGCGCACCGTCGCGCGCTGAAGGTCGTGGCCTCGGTGCTGCCGATCGAGATCTCGGACACGAGCGCCTCCCACCTCGCGCGGGTGGAGCGCTGGCTCGCCCTCGGGGTGGACGGGATCGACCTGGGCATCGCACGCGGCACCACCGACGCCCGCGCGCTCGGCCTGGACGAGCGGGAGACCGCCTCAGCCGGCGCACCCGCGCCCCGGACCTTGCTGCGCCACCCCCGCGGAGCGACCCCCGGTGCCTTGCACGCGGTCGTCGCCGAGCACGACGGCGCGCTCACCGGCGGCGTCCGGGCCCTCTCCCTCGAGGCCTACGCCGAGGTCCTGCACGAGGACTGGCTCCACGCCACGCGGGACGACCGGCTCGCGCGCACCGGCTGGGACACGGCCGCGATGGGTGAGGCGCTCACCGGGGTCTTCGGCGTCCACGAGCCGCTCGGCGCACGCCCGGCCTGGGCCCTGGCCACCGGTCGCGCCGCGGCCCCACCCCCGACCTGGGCCCACGCGCGCGACGCAGCCGAGAGCGCCCGGCGGGTCCGCTCCATGACGGCGCTGACGCTCATGCTGCCCGGTGCGGTGTACCTGCGTCAGGGCGTCGAGCTCGACCCGGACGACTCCCCCGCCGGCGGCTCCGCCGAAGCGGGTAGCTCGACCGGATCGCTCGGGGACCTGGTGGCGGCCCTCGCGCCCGTGCGGCACCAGGACGACTCGACCTACGAGCGCCTGCGCGCGTGGCTACGGCTGCGCCGCGAGCTGGGCACGGCGTCGGGCTACCTCGGGCTGCGCGACGTCGACACCGACGCGTTGGTGCTCGTGCTCGACTCCCGTCACCTCGTGCTCGCGCTCGGTCCGGATCCGGTCGAGCTCCCGCCCAACGCGCACGTCACCCACGCGTCGGCCGACGTGCGCGACGTCGACGGGGGGCATGTCCTCGAACCCGGCACGGCCGCACTTCTCCGCCTCGGCTGACGCGGCTCCTCGCCCGGAGGCCGAGACGGCTCGGACCGCCCACGCCGCCCGGCCCGCCCAGGCCGCCCACACGGAGGGAACAGCCGGGGAGAGCTGCCGGCGAGGGCAGCCGGAGACACGCGAAGGGCGGGCGAAGGACCCGTCAGGTCCTCCGCCCGCCCTCGGCTCCGCCCGCGTTACTCGGCGGGAAGGACGAGCTCCTGGCCGACGTGGAGCAGGTCGGGGTGGGCGACCGTGTCCTGGTTGACGGCGTAGATGCCCTGCCAGCCGCTCTCGATGCCGTGCGCCTCGGCGATGTCGAACAGGGTGTCGCCCGCGACGACCGTGTAGGTCTCGTCGGACGGCGCCACGTCGGGCAGCGCCGGAGCGGGCTCGGCCTGCTCCTGCGGGGCGGGCTGGGCCGGTGCCTGCTGCTGCGGAGCCGGCTCGGCCTGCGGTGCCTGCTCCTGCGGGGCGGGCTGGGCCGGTGCCTGCTGCTGCGGAGCGGCCTCGGCCTGCGGTGCCTGCTCGGCCGGTGCCTGCTCCTGGGGCGCCGGCTCGGGCGCGGGCGTGTCGCGAGGCTCCGCCTCGCCGGTGGCCCCGATCTGTGCGGAGCACGCCGGCCATGCGCCCCAGCCCTGTGTGGCCAGCACGTTCTCCGCGACGCGGATCTGCTCGGCGCGCGACGCGTCGGCCGGGTTCCCGGTCCCGCCGTTCGCCTCCCAGGTCGACTGGAGGAACTGGAGGCCGCCGTAGTAGCCGTTGCCGGTGTTGATCGACCAGTCGCCGCCCGACTCGCACTCGGCGAGAGCGTCCCAGGTGGCGTCGTCAGCCGCGTTCGCGGCCGTCGGCATGAGCATCGCCCCGGCGAAGGCCGCGGCACCCGCGGTGGTCATCAGTCCGCCGCGCAGGAATCGCTTCGATCGCCGTGCGCCGCTGGTGGTGGTCTGCTGCTGCATCACACTGAACTCCACGGCCCCGTCCCGGGATGCGCCGTCGACGCGCCCGACCGCCCGACCGGATCAGATCGATTCCATGTCACGAAGGACTCGCGGGGCGGATGCGACGGCCGTCCTTCGCAGTTCAAGGTCCCGACGCTACCCGCACATCACGAAATGGCAACAGTCGGCCGGCAGCTCCACGCGCACCCGGTCCGGGGCCTCGGACACGTGCCGCGACAGCAGGTCCGCCCGCTGCCGGTCCGCGGGGCGCAGCGCCGTCGGCCCTCGAAACGGCGCGGTGGCGCGGCATATGCCGGTCCGGCCGCCCCCTGCCTGCTGCGCCCCCGCCCGCTCCCCGAGGCACTCGTGCGGTCCGGTCGAGCGAGTTTCCGTGAGGATGAGCACGCCTGTGCCCGTCCACCGCGAATACCACCCGCCCCACTCCGCTCAGATGAGCATCTCTTCCCGGCCCACTGCACCGCCCCTCTCCCCCGGACAGCACCCCGCGTAGGCTCAGACTCGCAGCGCACGGCGCTGAGAACTTCTCACATCGCGGTGAGCACGCGCTCGTCGGGGTCGGTCCCCTCGCCCCCGTCGACGCCGCCTCCGCACGACGACGACGAGGTGTGGAATGACCAAGGCGAAGAAGATCATCAACGACCCGGAGAACCTGGTCGACGAGGTGCTCGACGGGCTCGTGCTCGCCTCGCACGGGTCCCTCACGCGCGCTCCCGGCTCCCGGGTGCTCGTGCGCGACTCGATCGAGGACGGCAAGGTCGGGCTCGTCATCGGCGGCGGCTCGGGGCACGAGCCGATGTACACGGCCTACGTCGGCGAGGGACTCGCCGACGCGAGCGTGGCCGGCAACGTGTTCGCCGCCCCCGCGCCGCAGCACGTCCAGGAGGCCATCGCGGCCGCCGACCGCGGCAAGGGCGTCCTCCTGCTGTACGGGAACTACGCCGGCGACGTCCTCAACTTCGACATGGGTGCCGAGCTCGCCGAGGACGACGACGAGATCGACACCCGCACGGTCCTCGTCAACGACGACGTCGCCACCGACGACCCGGACACCCGCCGCGGCATCGGCGGCGCCTTCTACGTCGTCAAGATCGCAGGCGCGGCGTGCGCACAGGCGGACTCACTGGAGGAGGCCGAGGCGCTCGTCGTCAGGGCCCAGCAGGCCACGCGCACGCTCGGGGTGGCCGTCCGTGCCGGCTCCCTGCCGGAGACCGGCGAGCCGACGTTCGAGCTCGGCGACGACGAGATCGAGATCGGCCTGGGCATGCACGGCGAGATGGGCGTCGAGCGCTCGGCGATGATGACCGCCGACGAGCTCACCGAGAAGATGGTCGACAAGCTGGTCGCGGACCTGCCCTTCTCCTCCGGCGACCGCGTCGCCCTGCTCGTCAACAACCTCGGGGCGACCACGCTCATGGAGCTCCTCGTGGTCAACCGCAGGGCCCGTCAGCTCCTCGAGGACAAGGGCATCGAGGTCGTGCGCACCGACGTCGGCTCGTACTTCACCTCCCAGGAGATGGCCGGCTTCTCGCTGACCCTCCTGCGGCTCGACGACGACCTCGAGCGTCTCCTGGCCGCGCCCTGCCGCTCGCTGCCCTACTCGCAGGCCTGAGCGATGGCGGACCAGCTGACGACTGCCGAGGTGACGGCCGTGCTCACCGCCGCGTGCGACGCGATCGTCGCGGCGAAGGACCGGCTCACCCAGGCGGACCAGGCCATCGGCGACGGCGACCACGGCGTCGGCATGGCGCGCGGGTTCACGGCCGGGAAGCAGGCCCTGGCCGAGGCCTCGCCCGGCACCGCGGGCGAGGCGTTCAAGGCCGTGGGCTCCGCGGTGCTCGCCACGAGCGGCGGGGCCTCGGGCGCGATCTTCGGCACCCTGTTCCGGGCACCGGCCAAGGTCCTCGACGGCGACACCCTCGACGCCGAGGGGTTCGCCTCGGCGCTCGAGGCCGGTGCCGAGCAGGTGATGCGCCGCGGCAAGGCGCAGGTCGGGCAGAAGACGATGCTCGACGCGCTCGTGCCCGCCGCCGAGGCCGCCCGCTCGGCGGTCCCGGACGGGCTCACGGCGACCGCGCGCGCCGCGGCCGACGCCGCCGCGGAGGGCGTGGAGCGCTCCGCCGAGCTCGTCTCCGGGTTCGGCAAGTCGAAGTCGCTGGGCGAGCGCAGCGTCGGCCATCCGGACCCGGGCGCGATCTCGGTGTCCGTGCTGCTGGCAGCGATGGCGGACGCGATCGACGCGAGCTGACCCTGAGGAGCACGACGCCGGGGGGCGAGGTCCGTACGGACCTCGCCCCCCGGCGTCGTGCGGGCCCGTTCTTCCGGCCGGACAGACCCAGGCAAAGTGGGGGCCCCGGCGCCCGGGTCAGTGACCGCGACCG
>NZ_JBUZNK010000002.1:208645-305930 GCF_055326445.1 Georgenia sp. Z2081 | reverse complement strand
CCACCCAACCCCCCCCCCCCCCCCCCCCCCCGCCCCCCCCCCCCCCCCCCCCCCCCCCCCTTTTTTCTCCCGGGCCCGTTCTTCCGGCCGGACGGATCAGGGCAGCGTGAGGATCTCGGCGCCGTGGTCGGTGATGGCGATCGTGTGCTCGGTGTGCGCGGTGCGGCAGCCGGTGGCGCTGCGCAGCGTCCAGCCGTCGTCGTCCATCGCGAGCTCGTCGGTGTCGGTCATCACCCACGGCTCGAGCGCGAGCATGAGGCCGGGCCGCAGCGGGAAGCCGCGGCCGGGCCGGCCGGTGTTCGGCACGTGCGGGTCCTGGTGCATGGTGCTGCCGATCCCGTGGCCGCCGAACTGGGTGTTGACGGGGTACCCGGCGTCGGACAGGACGGTACCGATCGCGTGCGAGAGGTCACCGATCCGCTGCCCGGGGCCCGCCGCGGCGATGCCGGCGTCGAGCGCGCGCCGCGTGGCGTCGATGAGGCGTTCGCTCTCGGGGTCGGTCGACTCCCCGACGACGAAGCTGATCGCCGCGTCCGCCGCCACGCCGTCCTTGAGGACCGCGAGGTCGAGGGTGAGCAGGTCGCCGTCGGCGAGGACCTGGTCGTGGGGCAGGCCGTGGAGCACAGCGTCGTTGACGGCGGTGCAGATGTGGTGGCCGAACGGGCCACGCCCGAAGGACGGCGCGTAGTCGACGTAGCAGGACGTCGCGCCGGCCATCGCGATGAGGTCGCGCGCCCACTCGTCGATCTCGAGGAGGTTCGTGCCCGGCACGGTCCGTTCCCGGACGGCGCCGAGGATCCCGGCGACGATCGCGCCGGTCACCCGGCCGCGGGCGATCTCTGGGGGTGTGAGGATCTCGATCATGTGCTCGCGATCCTACGGCTCAAGCACGAGCTTGAGGCTCTCCCCCGCCGCCGCACGGGCGAACCCGGCGGGCGCGTCGGCCAGCGGCACGCGGTCGGTGATGAGGCGGCGGAAGCGCCGCGGGTCGGAGGACACGATCTTCAGGGCCTCCGCGTTGTCCTCGGGCGTGTTCGCGGTGGACCCGGTGACGATCAGCTCGCGGTAGTGGACGAGGTTGGCGTCGAGGGCGATCTCACCCTTCCCCGAGGGCAGGCCGGCGAAGAAGTTCACCCGCCCGCCGACGGCGGCGGCGCGCAGGGCGTCGCCGAAGACCTCGGCCACCGGGGTGGCGACGACCACGCAGTCCGCGCCACGACCGCCCGTCAGCTCGAGCACGCGCTCGGTGAGGTCCTCGGCGCGCGGGTCGACGGTGTCGTCGGCGCCGAGGGCGGCGGCCAGCTCCCGGCGCGGCGCGGACGTCTGGCTGACGATGATGCGCTCGGCCCCGCGCATCCGCGCCAGCAGCACGGTGGTGAGCCCGATCGGGCCGGCGCCGCAGACGAGCACCGTGTCGCCCGGTCCGGGGTCGAGGGGGCGCAGGCCCCGCACGACGGCGGCGACGGGCTCGGTCATGACGACCTCGACCGGCTCGAGGCCCGCGTCGACCACGAGGACGTTGCCGGCCGCCACGCCGCGCGCCGGCACGCGGACGACCTCGGCGAACCCGCCGTCGAAGGTGAGGCCGACGCCGGCGTAGTCCGTGCACAGGTTGCTGCGGCCGCCCGCGCAGGCGTGGCAGGTCCCGCACCCGACGTTCGGGGCGAGGGCGACGAGCGTCCCGGGGGCGAACCGGTCGTCGCCGGAGCGGTTCTCCCGGACGTGGCCGACGACCTCGTGCCCCGGGACGCGCACCGTGCCGGGCGGGAAGAGCCGGTGCTGCCCGCGGGCGATCTTCAGGTCCGTCCCACACACACCGGTGGCGGCGACGTCGATCGTCACCTCGCCGTCGTCGGCGACCGGGACGGGCCGCTCGACGAGCCGCAGCTCGCCGTCAGACTGGAACTCGTAGGCCAGCATGCGCTCATCCTCTCGCGGCCCTACGGCCGTGGTGACCGGCGACGCCGGGACGCCGCCTGTCGTCGGGCCCCCGACGCCGTGACGCCGCCAGTCGTCGAGCCGGCGACGCCGTGGTACGCCGGTTGGTCGGCCGTCCGGCCGCCGCGTTCCTCGCAGCGGCCAAAGAGCCCGTCGTGGGGTCCGGGTCAGGCGTCCAGTCCGTCGAGGACGGCCGCGGTGCCGGACAGGCCGAGGCGCGTGGCGCCGGCCTCGATCATCGCCAGGGCCTTCTCCGTGTCGCGGATCCCGCCGGAGGCCTTGACGCCGAGGCGTCCGCCCACCGTGCGCGCCATGAGCTCGACGGCGTGGGTCGTGGCCCCGCCGCTGGAGTGGAAGCCGGTGGACGTCTTGACGAAGTCGGCGCCGGCGCGCTCGGCGGCCTCGCAGACGGCGACGATCTGCTCGTCGTCCAGGGCGCCGGACTCGATGATGACCTTGAGCACCACGCCCGGAGCGGCGTCACGGACGGCCCGGATCTCCGCCTCCGTCTCGTCGTAGCGTCCGGTGAGCGCGAGCGCGAGGTTGATGACCATGTCGATCTCGTCGACACCGTCGGCGGCGGAACGGGCGGCCTCCGCGGCCTTGACCTCGGCGGCGTGGGCGCCGGAGGGGAAGCCGCACACGACGGCGACCTTGAGGCCGGCGGGCACCTCGAGCGGGACGAGGTTCGGCGACACGCACACGGAGTAGGCGCCGAGCTCTGCGGCGTCACGCACGAGGGCGGCGACGTCGTCGGGCGTGGACTCGGGCTTGAGCAGCGTGTGGTCGACGAGCTGGGCGACCTCGGCGCGGGTACGGGTGGTCATGACGTGCTCCTTGTCGTTCGGGATGGTCGTGGGGGTTCGGGTGGCAGGGAGGCGAGCAGGCCGGCGGCGAGGTCCTCGTCGGTGACGAGGATCTTGCACAGGCCGTTGGTGACGGCTGCGAGCGCGGCCGGGGTCTTGGCGACGCCGGCCGCGACGGCGATCGGCAGCCGGGACGCGCGCACCTCGTCGAGCGTGAGCCCGACCGTACGCGCGTCGATCGCCGGGTCCGCCGGGCGGCCCCGGGAGTCGATGAACCGGCCGAGCACGTCGCCGACGGCGCCCTGGGCGACGAGACGCTCGACCTCGGCCGCGCTGAGGTAGCCGGCCTCCACGAGGACGGACGTGCCGACCGGCTCACCGAGGGAGAACAGGAGCGCGTCGGCCTCCCGCGCCTGGTCGAGGACCCGCCTGAGCGAGGCGTCGCCCATGAGCGTGGCGGCCAGGTCCGGCGACTCGACGATCGCCGGGGCCTGGAGGAACACGGCCGTGCCCCGTGCCTGGCGGGCAAGCTCGGCGACGACCTGCCCGGGGTTGCTCGCCCCGGGCAGGGGCAGGCCGGCGTTCGCCTGCACCACCACCGTGCCGTCGGACCACGACGGCGGGATCTGCTCGGCGAGGTCGATCATCGTGCGCCCCCAGGACACCGCGAGCGTGCCCGGGGACTCCTTGAGGTCGGCGAGCAGCTCGCCGGCGGCACCGGCGACCCGGGCGCGCGTGGCGACCGGGTCGCGCTCGGGCGGGACGACGACGGCGGCGGTGAGGCCGGTGCGCGAGACGAGCTCGGACTCCAGGGCGTGCGAGCGCGCCCGTGGATGCACGATCTCGATCCGGACGATGCCGGTGCGGCGCGCCTCCTGCAGGAGGCGGCCGACCTGCCAGCGGGTGAGGTGAAGCCGTTCGGCCACCTCCTGCTGGGTCAGCTCCTGCTCGTGGTAGAGCGTGGCCACCCGCAGCAGGAGCAGGTCGCGCTCCTCGTCACCGCTGCGCACCGGCACCGTGCCTCCCCGTCGTCGTCGTCCTCGTCCGCGTCCGTGGTCCTGCCGGGCTCACAGCCCGTGCGGCAGGAACAGCACCTTCGAGCTGTGGATCGTGCGGTTGTACATCGCCTCGATCGTCTCGCCGACCTTCTCCAGCGGGAGCTCGTGGGTGATCATGAACTCCCACTTGAGCAGGCCCTGGTGCATGGCCTCGACCGTGGTCGTCCACTCGGTGCCCGGGAACGGCGCCGAGAACGAGTTCCACGAGCCCAGGATGTTGATCTCGAGGCGCATCATGCGCGCCCAGTTCGTGTCGCTGATCGTCACGTCGGCGTTGGGGATGCCGATGAGCACGACCTCGCCGTGGCGTCCGGCCAGGCCGACGGCCTGGTTCTCGGCGATCGGGTTGCCGGAGCACTCGACGACGATGTCGTAGCCGAGCCCGGCAGCCTCGGCGGCCTGCTCCGGGGTGGTGGCCGTGGCGGTGGCCCCGGCCTCGCGGGCGAGCTCCGCCTTCTCCGGGGAGACGTCGACGGCGAGGACGTCGAGCGCGCCGCCGAGACGTGCCCACTGGATGGCGAACAGGCCGATCGGGCCCCCCGCGCCGACGACGGCGACCCGCTTGCCCGGCGCGAGCTTCGTCCGCAGCAGAGCGTGCAGGGCGATCGCCGACGGGTCCACCATCGCCGCGGCCCGCGGGTCGAGGTCCGAGGGCACCTTGAGCAGGAGCCGCGCCGGGCCCGCGACGTACTCGGCGTAGGCGCCGTGGCGGCGCGAGCCGTAGTAGTCGTAGTCCTCGCACAGGCTGTAGTGGCCGGCCACGCAGGGAGCGCACTCGAAGCAGGGCAGCATCGGCGGGACCGTGACGAGGTCGCCGACGGCCACCTCGGTGACACCCTCGCCGAGCTCCTCGACCCACGCGGAGAACTCGTGGCCGCAGATCAGGGGGAGCTTGTGCGCCCCCTTCTTGAACATGCGGTCCAGGTCGGACCCGCACACGCCGCACGCGGCGACCTTGAGGAGGGCCTCGCCGGGTCCCGGGGTGGGCTTCTCGACCTCCTCCAGGCGTGCGTCGCCGACGGCGTGGAGCTGGACGGCCTTCATCGTCTCGGTCATGTGTGGCTCGGGTTCCCTTCTGGTGGTCGGGCGCTGCCGCGGGCGCGGCGCTGCCGGTGGTTCTGCGGTGGGCGTCAGGCCTCGTCGACGTGACGCGACATCGAGTTGGTCAGCTCCTTCATGGCCTCGTACGTGTCGATGTACGCCTCGAGGTTGTACTGGTAGGCCTCGTGCGCCTCGGTGTCCGGCTCGATGACATCCACGGTGCGGACCATCTCCCGGGCCGCGGTCGGGAGGTCGGCGTGGACGCCGGCGCCGACGGCGGCCATCATCGCGGAGCCGAGCAGGGGCCCCTCGCTCACGTCGGTGAACGTGATCGGCACGTTCGAGACGTCGGCGTGCATCTGCATCCAGAAGCGGCTCTTCGTGGGACCGCCGGAGACGACGACCTCCTGCGGCGGGAAGCCGCCCGCGCGCATGGTGCGGAAGATGTTCTCCGTGCCGAAGCAGATGCCCTCGAGGATCGCGCGGAACATGTGGCCCTCGGTGTGGCCGAGCGTGAGGCCCCAGAACACGCCGCGGGAGCGCGGGTCGGAGTAGGGCGAGCGGTTGCCCTGGAAGTGGTCGAGCAGGACGAGGCCCTCCGAACCGATGGGGACCTCCGCGGCGAGCTCGTCGAGGACCTCGTAGGCGGAGCGGTTCTCCGCCGCCGCGCGGTCGTTCGCCTTGCGGGCGAGGTGGTCGCGGAACCAGGCGACGACGGACCCGGTCGAGACCTGTCCGGCCTCGACGGTCCACTCGCCGGGAATGACGGCGTCGGTGTAGGAGCCCCACAGGCCCTTGGCGTGCAACGGCACCGGGGACTGGCCGATCATCACGTGGCTGGAGCCGGTGATGAGGGCCATCTTGCCGGGCTCGACGACGCCGAGCCCGATCGCTCCGGCGTAGGCGTCGATCGCGCCCTCCGCCACGGGCGTGCCGGCGGCGAGGCCGAGCTCGTCGGCGATCTGCGGGCGCAGGCCGCCCACCGCGGTGCCGACGGGCAGGACCCGCTCCGGGAACTTTTCGAGCAGGTCGGCCGCGCCGACCGCGTCGTAGAGGGACGTGGGCCAGCCCCCGACGGAGGTGTCGTAGAAGTACTTGCCCGCCGCGTGGTTGAGGGACATGGTCCACTCGCCGGTCAGGCGGTGGACGAGCCAGTCCGTGCAGTCCACGAGGAGGTCGGCCTCGGCGAAGATCTCGGGCTCGTTGTTCTTCAGCCACATCGACTTCGGGGTGCCCCACTCGGCGGACACGGCGCCGTGCCCGGAGTACTTCAGGGCCGGGTCGCCGGCCCGGGAGAGCTCCTCGGCCTCGGCGGCGGCCCGGACGTCCATCCACAGCAGGGCGGGTCGCAGGTGGCGGCCGTCCTTGGTGGCGGCCACGAGCGTGGAGCTGGTGGCGTCGACGGAGATGCCCGCGATGGCGTCGGCGGGGACCTTGGCCTCGGCCAGCGCGCCGCGGACGGAGGTGACGATGGACGACCACCACGTGTCGGGGTCCTGCTCGGCGCGGCCGGGCCGCGGGAAGGACGTCTTCCACTCGGTCGAGGCGACGCCCTTGAGCGCGCCGGCGGCGTCGAAGATCCCGGCGCGCGCACCGCCGGTACCCATGTCGATGCCCAGCAGGTAGGGGCCGTCAGTCATCGGGAACTCCCATGTTCTCGGGGGCGCACCGCGTCATCGACTTATCGACGACCGGTGCTCGGGTGCGTTCAGCCTGCCAGCGGCTCGCGCATGCGCGCAAATGCGGCGCGCTGTTCGCTCATCTGAGCACCAGGAGTGCGGGGAGTGCTGGGCCTGCGCCGGCTCGTGTCCCGGCGCGCTACCCCTTGACCGAGCCGGCCGTGAGCCCGCCGACGATGTAGCGCTGAAGGAAGAGGAACAGCAGGAGCACCGGGACCGCCGAGATGACGGCGCCCGCGGCGAACACGCCCCAGTTCTGGTTCGTCAGCGAGGAGACCAGGCCGTACAGCCCGAGCGCGAGGGTCCAGTTCTGCTCGGACTGCAGCACCACGCGGGCGATGACGAAGTCGGAGAACGTGGCGACGAAGGACAGCAGGCCGACGACGGCCAGCACCGGAGAGACCATCCGCAGGATGATCGTCCAGTAGATGCGGGCGTGGCTGGCGCCGTCGATCTTGGCCGCCTCGTCGAGCTCCTTGGGGATCGTGTTGAAGAAGCCGTACATGAGGAAGGTGTTCGTGCCCAGCGCCCCGCCGAGGTACACGCAGATGAGCCCGACCCGCGAGTTGAGCCCGAGCGCCGGCACCACCTCGCCGAGCGAGAGCAGGAGGAGGAAGACCGCCACGAACGCGAGGAGCTGGGGGAACATCTGCAGCACGAGCAGGGTGTTGAGGCCGAACCCGTGCCCCCGGAACCGGAACCGGGAGAACGCGTACGCCGCGGCGGCGGCCATGATCACGGTACCGATCGCCGTCGAGAGGCCGACGAACATCGTGTTGCGGAACCAGGTCCAGAACAGCGTGGTGTCGGACAGCTGCGCATAGCTGCCGACGTCGAGGGACGTGAACAGCGAGTTCGAACCGGTCAGCGTCGCGCCCTGCCCGGCGAGGGAGGCCGAGAGCACGTAGACGATGGGGAACGCGGCGTAGACGACGAAGACGATGCCGACGACGTGCCGCACACCGAGCTCGGCGAACCAGCGACCGAAGCCCATGCGGCGCTGCGGGGCGATCTCCTGGCCCTTCCGGTCGACGACCGGGTCGGCGTCGGGGGTCGTGGTGGTCATCAGTTGTACTCCTCGAGCTTGCGGGCCTGTCGGAAGCCGATGACCGAGATCACCGCGACGATGACGAAGATGAGGATCGAGAGCGCGGACGCGAGCCCGTAGTCCTTCTGCGCCCCGCCGTCGATGCCGGCGATGTTGTAGACCATCGAGATGAGGATGTCGGTGTGCCCGACCGGCACGCTCGCGTCGTCCATGCGCGGACCGCCGCCGGTGAGCATGTAGATGAGGTTGAAGTTGTTGAAGTTGAAGGCGAACGAGGCGATGAGCAGCGGGGCCGTCGCCACGAGCACGAGCGGCATCGTGATGGACCGGAAGTGTTGCCACACGCCCGCGCCGTCGATCCGCGCGGCCTCCTTGAGGTCGCCGGGGATGGACTGCAGCGCGGAGGTCGCGATGAGGAACATGTACGGGAAGCCGAGCCAGAGGTTGACGCCGAGGACCGAGAGCTTGGCCAGCCACGGATCGGTGAGCCACGGGATCTCGGCGCCGAGCAGGAGGACGTTGTTGACGAAGCCGAAGCGCTCGTTGAGCAGACCCGACCACAGCAGGGCCGCGAGGAAGCCCGGGAACGCGTACGGGAGGATGAGCAGCGTCCGGTAGATCTTCTGCCCCTTGAGGCGCGGCTCGTTGAGGACGACCGCCAGGAAGAGACCGAGGAGGAAGGTCGTGACCACGGACAGGGCGGCGAACGCGACCGTCCACGCCAGGACCTTGAGCAGCGGGCCGGAGTACCTCGAGTCGGCGAACGCGTCGATGTAGTTCTCGGGGCCGACGAGCACCCGCCAGCCGGGGGTCAGCGCCTCGCCCTCCGCGGAGACGAAGCTGCCCCGGTCGTCCGGCCGGTACTCGACCCCGGACTCGACGTTCGTCACGACGTCGGCGTCCTCGTCGTAGACCAGGCGCGAGGTGGCCTGGAACGCGTTCGAGGCGTCGGTGGTGCGCAGCGACCCGTCGTTCGGGTCGTCCGAGAACGGGATGCGGATCTCGAGGATCTCGGCCTGATGGTCAGAGATCTGGTCGCGCGGGAGGATCTGTGCGCCGGGCACCTCCGTGATCAGGGGACGCGTGGCGTCCAGGTCGACGACGGCGTCCGGCACGTCCTCGAGCTCGCCCTCGTGGACGCCCATCCGTACGGTGCCCGACGCCTCGTCGTAGATCGCCAGCCCGAGACCGTCATCGGTCTCGACGACGACGGCGGGGAACGTCGTCGCGTCCGGGAGCCGTCGCTCGTTCTGCTCGAGCATCCGCTCGATCGCCGTCGGCTTGTCGAGGATGTGGCCGTCGCCGTAGTTCGTCAGCGAGACGTACCCCGTGTAGACGATGGTGAACACCTGGTAGATCGCGAGGAAGATCAGTCCGGGCAGGAGGTACTTCAGCGGGACGACCCGGCGCGAGAAGTACACCCAGTTGACGACGACGAGCACGACGACGGTGCCGCCCAACAGCCACCAGGACTCGGCACCGACCGCCTGGATGACGATCGTGATACCGAGCGCGTCGACCAGCGCGACGAGCGCGAGCTTGACGAAGAACCAGACGTTGACGTCACCGCCGGCGGCGGGACGGGTGCGGGTGCCGCCGGTGCCGGGCGACGGGGCGGCCACCGGGAGCTCTGTCGCGGTCATGGGGCCCTTTCGGGGACGTGGGCACGACGTCGTGCCGACCTACGGTGCGGAGAGGAGTGCGATGCGCCGTGGGGCGCGAGGTGGGAGCGGCGCCGTGGCGCGCGGGGTGGAAGCGGCGCACCGCATGGAGCGGAGGTGGGAGCGGCGCACCGCGGGGCGCGGGGTGCGAGGTGGAGAGGTGCGAGGTGGGAACGGCGCACCGTAGCGACGCGTGGCGGGCGGGGCCATGCTGCGGGGCGGCGGCAGGTCGGCCGCCGCCCCGCACGGGCAGGGTCTAGCCGGCGTCGATCGCGCCCTGGATGTCGGCCACCATGGTCTCCCAGGCGGCGGCCGGGTCGGCCTCGGCGCCGGAGACGATGCCGGCCTCGGTCACGCCCCAGAACTGCCAGACCTGACCCATCGCGGGCAGTGCGGGCATCGGGGCCGCGTCGGCGCCGACCTCGCGGAAGCCGGCCTGGATCTCGTCCTCCGCCGCGGCGTCGGCCGACGCGGTCAGCGCGGGCAGGCGACCACCGGTCTCGAAGATCGTGGTCTGCGCCTCCTCGGTCGACATGTAGTTGACGAGGAAGTCGTTGGCGTTGAGCGCGTCCGCGGACTGCGCGTTGACGAAGAACGCCTGGACGCCGGCGAACGGCGTGGCGGCCTCGGGACCGGGCGCCGGGATCGGGTCGATCGCGACGTCGATGTCCGCGAAGGACTCGAGCATCCACGGGCCACCGACGATGAAGGGTGACTCGCCGTTGGCGAAGGCCTCGACGGCGACGTCGTAGGTGACGTTCGTGTCGAGGGCGCCCGTGCCGTTCTCGCCCTGCTCGGCGAGCCACTGCGCGAACGCCGCGCCGCCCTCCCCGCCCAGGCCGAGCTCCTCGGTGTACGCGCCCGCGTCGTCGGTCTCGAAGACCGGGGCGCCGAAGGACATCTGGAGCGGGTAGTACGTGTAGGGGTCGCCCTCGGTGCTCGTCTGGATGAGGATCGGGAACTCGGTGCCCGCCTGCTCGCCCGCTGCGAGCGCGTCGTCCCACGTGGCCGGGGCCTCCGGGGCGAGCTCCGTGTTCCGGATGAGCGCGATGTTCTCGATGGCGAACGGCAGCCCGTAGACCTGCTCGTCGTACGTGACGGCATCGATGGCCACCTGCTCGAACACGTCGGCGTTGGTCAGCTCCAGCGGCGCGACGACGCCGTTGACGGTGAGCTCGCCGAGCCAGTCGTGCGCACCGACGGTGATGTCCGGGCCCTCGCCCGTGGGCACCTGCGTGACGAAGTCGGCGCGGATGTCCTCGAAGTTGCGCAGCACGGTCTGGACCTCGATGCCCGTCTCCTCCTCGAACGCCACGGCGGCCTCCTCGACGGCTGCCTGGCGCGTCTCGTCGACCCAGACGACCAGGGTGCCGTCCTCGTTGGGCGTGACCTCGCCGGCCTCGGCGACCTCGTCCCCACCTGCGTCGTCGGAGGACGCCTCGTCGGAGGAGGACTCGCCACCGGCGTCGTCGGAGGACGCCTCGTCGTCGGTTCCGCCGGCGTCCTGGGCGGGCTCCTCCTCGGTACCGGTCGACTCGTCGTCACCGCCTCCGCAGGCGGCGAGGGTGAGGGCCACGGCAGCTGCTGCCGCGAGGGTGGTGATGCTCCGTCGCATCTCGGTCTCCAGGTGTGTGAAGGTGACGGGGATGTCTCCGCGGACGTGCTCATCGCTGCGCACCTCGCGGATCGAGGCACACAGTACGCAGCCGACTGGCGATCTGCAACCACTTGCAGTAACTTTCAGGAATCCAGACGGTGCCGTTGCACCTCTTCCCCACGACCGCGCGAGCGGGACGCTCGACGAGGAGCGCACGATGACCCTCCACCGCCCTCCACGGGGCCTACCGACCACGTCGACGACGGAGAGCGTCGCATGACGCCCCGGACGCGGCTGACCGACGTCGCCGACCAGGCTGCCGTCTCCACCGCGACGGTCTCCCGGGTGCTCAACGGTCGTCCGGGGGTGGCGGAGGCCACCCGGCGCGAGGTGCTCGCCGCCCTCGACGTCCTCGGCTACGAGCGGCCCTCGTCGCTCCGGCAGCGCTCGGCCGGGCTCGTGGGCCTGATCGTCCCCGAGCTCTCGAACCCGATCTTCCCGGCGTTCGCCCAGCAGATCGAGACGCTGCTGAGCAGCTCCGACCTCACGCCGCTGCTGTGCACCCAGTCCCCCGGTGGGACCACCGAGGACGACTACGTCGAGATGCTGCTCGAGCACGGCGTCGACGGGATCGTCTTCGTCTCCGGCCTCCACGCCGACACCTCTGCCGATCCCGCTCGCTACCACCGGCTCGTCGACCGGCGCGTCCCGTTCGTCCTGGTCAACGGGACGAACCCGGACATCTCGGCGCCGGCGTTCGCCGCCGACGACGCCGACGCCATGGATCTGGCCGTGCGGCACCTCGCCGCGCAGGGGCACCGTCGGATCGGCCTGGCGGTCGGTCCGACGCGCTTCGTACCGGTCGCCCGCAAGATCGACGGCTTCCGTGCGGCGGCGGCCCGGTACGTCGACGACCCGGACCCGGCGACGGTCTCGACCCTGTTCACGGTCGAGGGCGGCCGCGCCGCCGGCCTCGAGCTTCTCCAGGCCGGCTGCACCGCCGTCGTCGCGGCGTCGGACCTCATGGCGCTCGGGGTCGTGCGCGCGGTCCGCGCGGCGGGCCTGCGGGTGCCCGAGGACGTGTCGGTGGTGGGCTACGACGACTCGCCGCTCATGGGGTTCAGCGACCCGCCGCTGACGACCATCCGTCAACCGGTGCCGGCGATGTGCCAGGCGGCGGTGTCGACGCTCGTCGCGATGATCCGGGGCGGTTCGCCGAGCGCCGCCGAGCTGACGTTCGTCCCTGAGCTGGTGGTGCGTCGTTCGACCGGCGCGGCTCCGCCGGAGTCGCCGGCCGCGGCGACCGCCTCCCCGTCGCCCGCGTACCCGTCGCCCGCACCGGGCGCCGAGGCCCCACCCGCACCACCGACGAACCCGGCACAGGACGAGGACGGATGACCGACGCAGCCGCACCCCACGACCGCCCGGCGGGCACCCTCCTGCACGCCGCCGGCTCCGGCGGCGGTGACCACTGGTGGCGCGACGCCGTCGTCTACCAGGTCTACCCGCGCTCGTTCGCGGACTCGGACGGCGACGGCATGGGCGACCTGCCGGGGATCACCGCCAGGCTCCAGCACCTGGCGGACCTGGGCGTCGACGCGATCTGGCTCTCGCCCTTCTACCGGTCGCCGCAGAAGGACGCGGGCTACGACGTCGCCGACTACCGCGACGTCGACCCCGTGCTCGGTTCGCTCGACGACGCCGAGATCCTGCTGGTCCGGGCGCACGAGCTCGGGCTGCGGGTGATCGTCGACCTCGTCCCCAACCACACCTCCGACCAGCACTCGTGGTTCCGCGCGGCCCTCGCCGCGGGTCCCGGTTCGCCGGAGCGCGACCGGTACCTCTTCCGGGACGGCAGGGGCGACGACGGCGACCTGCCCCCGAACGACTGGACCTCGGTGTTCGGCGGCATCGCCTGGACCCGCGTGCGCGACCGGACCGACGCCCCGGGCTCCGCGTGGGCCAACGACCCGCAGTGGTACCTCCACCTGTTCGACGGCTCGCAGCCCGACCTCGACTGGGACCACCCGGAGGTCCGCGCGGAGTTCCTCTCGATCCTGCGCTTCTGGCTCGACCGGGGCGTGGACGGGTTCCGGGTCGACGTCGCACACGGCCTGGTCAAGGAGGCGGGGCTGCCCGACTGGCCCTGGCACCTGCGCATGGTCTCGGGCTCCGACGTCGACCCGGCCGACGTCCCGCCCGCGCCGATGTGGGACCGCGACGGCGTCCACGAGATCTACCGGACCTGGCGGCGCGTCCTCGACGAGTACTCCCCCGCGCGCATCCTCGTGGCCGAGGCCTGGGTCGACGACGACGAACGTCTCGCGCGGTACGTGCGGCCCGACGAGATGCACCAGGCGTTCAACTTCCGCTTCCTGTCCACCCGCTACGACTCAGGGTCGTACGCCGCCGCGATCCGGGGGTCGCTCGCCGCGGCGGACCGCGTGGGCGCGCCGTCGACCTGGGTGATGTCCAACCACGACGTCGTGCGGCACGCGAGCCGGCTCGGCCTCGCCCGCGAGGACACGGGCAAGGGTCCGAACGGGATCACGGCGGACGACCCGCAGCCCGACGCCGCCCTGGGGCTGCGCCGCGCCCGCGCGGTCACGCTGGTCATGCTCGCTCTGCCCGGCTCGGCGTACCTCTACCAGGGCGAGGAGCTCGGCCTGCCCGAGCACACCCACCTGCCGGCGCAGGCCCGTCAGGACCCGGCGTACGCGCGCACCGCCGGCGCCGAGGCCGGGCGCGACGGCTGCCGTGTGCCGCTGCCCTGGGAGGCCGACGCACCGGCATTCGGCTTCTCGCCGTCGGGCGCCTCGTGGTTGCCCCAGCCCGAGGAGTTCCGCGCGCTGGCGGCGGACCGGCAGGCGGGCGTGGCCGGCTCGACGCTCGAGCTCTACCGCGAGGCGCTGCGGTTGCGCCGCAAGCTCGGTCTCGGCCGCGCGTCGCTCGAGCTCGTCGACGCCGGTGGGCCGGGAGAGGTCGACCTGCCCGCGTCGGGCCGCGCGGCGGGCACGGCCGGCGACCAGGACGGGCTCGGCGCCGACGGCGTCCTCGCTCTGCTGTCCCGATGTGCCGACGGTCGCGAGGTCCTCGTCGTGCTCGTCACCGACGGCGAGCCGGTCCACCTGCCCGAGGGCTGGCGGGTGGTCCTGGCCTCGCAGCCCCAGGCCGGCGTGGACGGGACGGTCCCGGTCGACACCGCCGTATGGGCGATGCGGGAGAACCGCGCGGACTGAGTCCTGGCGGCTCCGGCTCGCCGGGTCCGCGGTCGGGACGCCGGCGACGGCCGCCGGCGCGGGGAACCGCGAGTCAGCTGCCCCAGTACTTGTGCTGGACGGCGGCGATCTTGTCGTACGCGCCCGACTCGGTGAGCGCGTCGAAGGTCGTGAGGAAGACGTCGTATAGCTCGTCGTAGAGCTCCCGGTTCGCGGGGTCGGGCTCGAGGTGGCCCACGGGATGGACCATGTGCTCGACCGCCTCCTCGATCGATCCGAAGACCCCGGTGGCTGCCGCGCCGAGGATGGCCGCGCCCAGCGTGGTGCACTCCGGCACGCGGAGCAGCTCGATCGGCCGGCCGTAGACGTCCGCCTGGATCTGGTTCCACAGGTCGCTCGTGGCGCCGCCGCCGGAGAGCCTGATCGACTCGAACGGCTGGCCGATCACGTCCTCCATCGCCTCGACGATCATCCGCATCTCGAAGGCGCTGCCCTCGAGCACGGAGCGGGCCACCATCGCGCGGTCGTGCATGAATGACAGCCCCAGGGCGCCGCCGCGGGCGTTGTGGACGTACCGCGGCGTCACCTGCCCGACGAAGAACGGGAAGAACAGGGCGCCCTTGCACCCGGCGGGCGCCTGGGCCGCCTGCTCGGTGATGAGGTCGTAGGCGCTCACGCCGCGCGCGGCGGCGGCGTCCTGCTCGGCCTGGGCGAAGTTGTCCCGGTACCAGCGCAGGACCGCGCCGGAGCAGTCGGCCTCCCCCTCGAGCTCCCACCGGCCCGGCACGGCGTGCCCGCCGTGCAGGACCTGACAGCCCGGGTCCGCCCTGCGCGAGTCGACGTGCGCCACCATGACCGACGCCGTGCCCACGGTGATCTCGGCCAGCCCCTCACGGACGACGCCCGAGCCGACGGCGGCGCACTGCTGGTCGCCGCCGCCCACGCAGATCGGGGTCCCCTGGGCGAGGCCCGACGCCGCCGACGCCTCGGCGGAGACCTGGCCGACCTGCCTCATCGGTGGCTCGATCGGAGGCAGCAGCTCCGTCGGGATCCCCGCGAGGTCGCAGATCCGCTGAGACCACTGGAGCGTGTCGACCTCCATCATGCCGCTCAGCGTGAGTGAGGACGGGTCCGAGAACAGCTCCCGGGAGCCGAGCCTGTGGAGGAACCACTCCTGGCCGTTGACGACCTTCCAGGTCTTCTCCCACACGTGCGGCCAGTTGTTCTTCACCCACATGATCTTCGGGAGCGACCAGTTGGCGTACAGGGCCGTGCCCGTGATCGCGTGGTACTCCTCCGGGGAGATCCGTGCCCGCAGGTGCTCGATCTCGTCGTGCGACCCGCGGTTGTCGTTCCACACGATGGAGTCGTGGAGCGGGCGCCAGTCCTCATCGATGCACACGAACGTCCCGCGCTGGCTGGAGAATCCCACCGACTCGATGTCGCGCGGATCGATCTGCGTCGCCGCGAGCACCTCGGTGCTGGCATCGCAGATCCCCTGCCAGACCACGTCCATGTCCTGCTCCACCCGGCCGGCCTGCGGATAGCTGCACGGGTACTCGCGGTAGCCGGTCCCGGCGACGTGGCCCTCGAGGTCCACGATCATGACCGTGCACCCCGTGGTCCCCGCGTCGATGCCGCACACGTATCTAGCCATTGCTCATACCTCCTTGTAATGAACCCATGGTGATGCTGCTCTCCGGGGCCACGACCACGTGGCCCCGGATCCTGCGGGCCGGGCCGGGACGCCATCTGGTCCCGGAGCTCCGGCCCGTACCGGGACGCTCTCAGCCGTCCCGGAGCCTCGGACCGCGCCGGGCCGGCCCGGTCACGTCGTTCGTCCGCCCGAGACGAGCACGGTCTCGCCGACGACATAGCTCGCGAGGTCGGACACCAGGTAGAGGACGACGTTCGCCACCTCCTCGGGCTGGGCGACCCGTCCGAGGGGGATGTCCGTCACCCGCCGGGCCCGGACGTCGAGGTCGGGGTTGGCCTCGTAGTACATGTCGGTGTCCATGTAGCCCGGCGCGATGCAGTTGACCTTGATGCCGTCCTGGGTCAGCGTCCGTGCGGAGTACTTGGTCAGCGCGACGACCGCAGCCTTGGCGGGACCGTACGCCGGTCCCATCGTGCCGCCGGTGAGCCCGGAGGTCGAGGAGACGTTGACGATGTGGCCACCGCCCTGCTCCCGCATGACGGGGACGACGGACTGGGTGCAGAGGAAGGTCGAGCGCACGATCGTCCGGTACGCCAGGTCGACGTCTGACACCGGGGTGTCGTCGAACGTGCCGATCGGGCAGCTGCCCGCGTTGTTGACGAGGATGTCGATGCGCCCGAACCGTTCGCGGGTGCGGTCGACGAGCTCCCGGACGTCGTCCTCGTCGCCGACGTCGGCCTGAACGAGGAGCGCCTCGGCCCCGCGCTCCTCGAGCTCGCGGCCGACCGACTCCGCCCGCTCGCGGCTCTGGTGGTAGTTGACGGACACCCCGCTGCACCCGGCCTCCGCGAGCAGCAGGCTGATGCTCCGCCCGAGCCCGCGCGACGCACCGGTGACGAGCGCGACCTTGCCCGAGAGATCGATGCCGATCATCGCGTCCTCACTGTCGTCCTGGACCGGCAGTGCCGGCTCGTGGTCGTCAGCCGGCAGTGCCGGCACCGCCCCGACGCGATCGTCGTCCACGGGTGAGGTCGACGGGCCGGCCGGAGAATCTGATCGATGCTAGGACGGTGCCGGCGACACCGAGAAGCCGGCGCAGGTACTTGCTCAAGTGAGCGCGGTGCACAGCCGCCGTGGGCCGGGGACCGAGGACGACGGCACCGTCCCGGTCGACACCGCCGTCCGGGCGGTGCGGGAGAACAGCGCGGACTGAGTACTGCCGGCTCCGGCACGTCGACGACGCGGTCGGAACGCCGAGGGCGCGGTCAAGGCGCCGAGGGCGCGGTTCGTCGTCGACGACGCGGTCGGGACGCCGAATGGACCCCCGGCGGGTGTCCACTCGGCGCCCCGACCTGACTCTCGGCGCGTCAACCGCGCTCTCGGCGCGAGGTCCGTCTCCTCAGCTCGCTCCAACCACGATCTCGACGCCGAGTCCCGCGCCTCGCCTCAGTGCGCCGTGCCCGCGTGCCGAGCGATCGTGCGGACGACCAGCGCCGCGGAGACCGCGCCGGGGTCCGCGTGCCCCACGGACTTCTCCGCGAGCGGACGCGCGCGCCCGAGCTTGGGCCGCATCTGCTCGGTCGACTCCGAGCCCTGCTGGGCAGCCACCGCGGCGGCCGCCCAGTCGCCCTCGCCGAGGGCGTCGATCGCGGGCAGCAGTGCGTCGAGCATCGTCTTGTCACCCGCGACCGCCCCGCCCACGCGGGCGACGGCGTCCACCGCGGCCTTGGCGGCCCGAACGAGGTCGGCGTTGCTCGGCGACCCGGTGTCGGACAGCTCGCCTGCGGCCGCGTTGAGCAGTGCGCCCCACAGCGCGCCCGAGGTGCCGCCGGCTCGGTCGGACCAGGTCTCGCCGGCCCGGCCGAGCGCGGTGCGCAGGCCCGCTCCGGCGTCGACGGCCTCCCGTGCCGAGGCGAGCGCCTCGCTCGAGCCGCGCGCCATCCCCGTGCCGTGGTCGCCGTCGCCCGCGAACGTGTCGAGCTCACCGAGCTCCTCCTTCTTCGCGGCGAGCGCCTCGGACACCGACGAGAGCACCTCGACGAGGCGTGCCGCGGCGGCCTTCCCGGCGTCGTCGGCGTCGGGGATCGCCTGCTCGGCGGACTCGACCTGCTGGATCTCCTCGGCGCTGAGCTCCTCGCCGGCGATCTGCCCCATCTTCACGGTCGGCGTGTCGCAGGGGGCCTTCCACAGCCGCTCGAGCTCGTCGTCGACCCACACCAGCGTCAAGGAGACCCCGCCCATGTCCAGCGAGGTGACGAGCTCGCCCACGAGCCGGTCGACCACGGTGAGGCCGGCGGCCTCGAGCTGGCTCTCGATGGTGCGGTAGGCGACGAACATCTCCTCGTACTTCGCGGTGCCGAGCCCGTTGAACAGGACGACGACGCGTCCGTCGGCGCCCTCGGGACGCTCCTTGAGCACGGTGTCGACGAGGGTGGTGGCCACCTCGTCGGCGGTCCCGAGGTCCGTCTCGTCGATGCCGGGCTCGCCGTGGACGCCGAGGCCGATGCCGAGCCGGCCCTCTGGCACGGTGAACAGCGGCTCGGACGAGCCGGGCAGGGTGCAGCCCGAGAACGCGACGCCGAGGGTCCGAGTGCGGTCGTTGGCGTGGCGGAACACGCGCTCGACCTCGTCGATGTCCATGCCCTCCTCGGCCGCGGCGGAGGCGATCTTGAATACCGGGAGGTCGCCGGAGATGCCGCGGCGCTTGTCGATCTCGTCCTCGGTCGCGGAGGCGATGTCGTCCGTGACGACCAGCGCGCGGGCGTCGATGCCGTCGGCACGCAGGCGCTCGACGGCGTCGCCGAAGTGGAGGACGTCGCCGGCGTAGTTGCCGAAGCCGATGATGACGCCGCCGCCGCGCTCGGCCGCCTTCGCGACCGACACGGCCTGGGCGGCCGACGGCGACGCGAAGATGTTCCCGGTGACGCCGCCGTCGGCGAAGCCCGGGCCGACCCAGCCCATGAACGCCGGGTAGTGGCCCGTCCCGCCGCCGGTGAGGACGGCGACCTTGCCCTTCGGGGTGCGGGTGGCTCGGACGACGCCGCCGTACACCTCACGGACGTGGTGGGGGAACGCGGCAGCGAATCCGGCGACGAGCTCGGCCGGGAAGTCCGACGGGTCGTTGACGAGCTTGGTCATGACAGCTCCTTCGGTGTCGATCTGGTGGGGGTGATGGGTAGATGGGTGGATGGGTGGACGGACGTGCGGGGGCGGGACGTGGCTGGTCGGGGCGGGTCTGGTCAGGTCGGGTGTGCTCGGGTCGGTCAGGGCGCGGCGCCGGATCAGGTCGCAGCGGCGGTCGTCCCGCCGGGGACGACGGCGACCTTGAGCCCGCCCCGCTGAGCGGTGAGCTCGACGGCGTCGAGCGCGTGGTCGAGGTCGAACCGGTGGGTGACGTAGCGCGAGCCGTCGACGGCGCCGGACGCCAGCAGGCCGACGGCCTCGTGGTAGTCGGACCGGCGGCAGTTCGAGCCGCCGGTGACGGTGAGCTGGCCGTAGTGGATGTCGTTCGGGTCGATGACGGCGGTCCCGCCCTTGGGGAACCCGGCGAACGCGCTCACGCGCCCGCCCACGCGCACGAGGCGGGAGGCCTCGTTGAACAGCTCGGGCGCACCGATGGAGATGACGGCGACGTCGGCGCCGCGGCCGTCGGTCAGCGCCCGCAGCTCGGCGTCGAGGTCGTCGGTGGCCGGGTCGAGGGCGAGGGTCGCGCCCATGTCGAGCGCGACCTGGCGCCGCTCGGCGGAGCGGTTGGTGACGACGACGTGGCGCGCGCCACGCAGGAGCGCCACCTGGAGGTGGAGCAGCCCGATCGGGCCGGCCCCCATGACGAGCACCGTGTCGCCGAGCTCGACGGTGTACTCGCGCAGCCCGTTGAGCACGCAGGCGAGCGGCTCGGCCAGCGCGAGGTGTGCGGGGTCCATGCCCGACGGGGCCGGCACGAGGTTCCCGCGCGCGACGGCGTCGGCGGGCACGAGCTGGTACTCGGCCAGGCCGCCGTCGACCTGGTAGCCGAACAGCCGGGCCTGCTCGCAGTGGTGCTCGAGGTCGCGGCGGCAGTAGAAGCACGAGCCGCACGAGATCGTCGGCAGGACCGCGACCAGGTCGCCGGCCTCCACCGCGGTCACTCCGTCGCCGACCTCGGCGACGACGCCGGCCGCCTCGTGGCCGAGCACGACCCCGGGCCGGGCGTCCTTCTCCCCCCGCAGCAGCCGCACGTCGGTGCCGCACACGGTGTTCGCGGCGACCCTCAGCAGCACCTCGCCGGGGCCCGGGCTCGGGGTCGGCACTTCCGTGAGGACGACGTCCCCCTTCCCGCGCAGGACGACGGCCCTCATCGGGCGGCCCTCGGGTCGGTGAGGATCTGGTGCGTCGTCGGCATCGGGATCTCCTTGGGTGACGGGGACGGGGCGGACAGGATGGTCAGGGCCGGCGGTGCGCCGGTGGTCGGCGGTCCCGCGGTCGTACCGTGGCCAGACGGCGCCGGGACGGCCCTTCGTGCGGCGGTCATGACACGTGGACCCGCAGGCCGAGGTCGCGCAGGTGCTCGACCCGCTCGGCGGACAGGGCGGAGGGGACGACCACGTCGTCGACCTGGGCGAGGTCGGCGACCCGGTGCATCGCGCGCCGGCTGAACTTGCTCGAGTCGACCACGAGGATCTTGCGCACCGACCGCGCGAGCATGGCGCGCTTGACCTCCGTGACGTCGCCGTCGGGGTGGTGCATCGCGTCGTCCCAGATCGCGGTGGCCGACATGACGCAGCAGTCGGCGCTGAGCTCGCGCAGCGCCGCCACGGTCGACGGGCCGTGGTAGGCCTGCGCCCACGGCGTCCAGCGTCCGCCGACCATGTGCAGCCGCACCCCCTCCATCGCCTGGGCTGCGGTGGCGACGAACTGGCAGTGGGTGATGACCGTGAGACCGCTCGTGGCGCCGAGCGCGCGCAGGACGTGCAGGCCGGTCGTCGAGTCGTCGAGCATAAGCACGCTGTCCGGGGCGACGAGCCGGGCCGCGACGGCGCCGAGCTCGTCCTTGACCTCCGTGTCACGCGCGAGCCGGTAGGCTGCCGACGCCTCGACGAGCGAGGTGACCACGGACGTCACCGTGCCGCGCGAGCGCGCGAGCAGGCCCAGCTGCTCGAGCGCCGCCAGGTCCCGGTAGACGGTCATCGCCGAGACGCCCAGCTCGGCGACAAGCTCCTCGACCTGGACGGAGCCGCGCTCGACCACGATGTCCGCCAGGCGGTGGCGGCGGCGGTTGAGCTCGCCGGCGCCCCGCGCGTCCTCCTGCGTCATCGGCCGCGCGCACCGGTCGCCGCGGGACGACCCGGGAGCACCCGGCTCACGACAGCACCGCGGCCGCGACGCGTCCGGCCGGGTCCTCGGCGCCGCCGATGACGTCCGCGACGGCGAACAGCAGGGGCATGCGCTCGGGCAGCCCGCCGCCGACCTGCCGGGCGAGCCGGACCGCGAGACCGGCGGCGGGCACGCCCTCCACGGTCTGCTCGGCGGCCTCCATCGCGGCGAGGGCCTCCGTGGCCTCCTCGCCGGCGCCGATCCGGGAGCCGTAGACCTTGTTGCGTCCGGACAGACCGGTGACCTCGAGGTCGCCGACGCCGGCGAGCCCGTAGACGGTCTCGGCGCGGCCGCCGAGAGCCTGACCGAGGAGCGCGATCTCGCGCACCGCCTGGGCGAAGGTGGCGGCCTTGAGGTTGTGGAACGGCTCGCCGTGGGCCTCCTGGAGACCGTCGGCGAGCCCGAGGGCGATCGCGTAGACGTTCTTCATCGGCGCGCTGACCTCGAGCCCCACCTCGTCCGCGGACGGCTCGATCCGGTAGGTGGTCGAGCTGAGCGCCGCCGCCACCTCACGGACGACCGCCTCGTCCTTCCCCGCGTAGAGGGTCGCGGTCCAGCGGTCGGCGGCGACCTCGTTGGCCTTGCACGGGCCGCCGACGGCGACGATCGGCGGCAGGGGCGTGCCACTCGCCGCGGCGACGCGCCGCACGGCGTCGGGCAGGAGCTCGATGCGCCCCTCGGCGTCCGGGGCGAAGCCCTTGGAGGTGAGCAGGAGCACCCGTGCCCGTGCGATGCCGGACAGGGCCAGCTCGGCGACCTTCTCGACCCCGACGGACGCGACGGCGAGGACGACGTACTCGGCCCCGTCGAGGGCGGCCTCGATCTCGCCGGACCGGAAGAGCCGGGTGCCCTCGGCCACGGGGACCTGCGTGCGCGGGTGGGGCTCGCCCGCCTCGACGGCGTCGAGCAGGTGGTCGTCGAGCCAGGTCCCCCACAGGCGGACCTCGTGGCCCTGGGCGCGATAGGGCGTGGCGAGCGCGGAACCCATGGCCCCTGCGCCGAGGATGGTGATCGTCGTCATGTCGCTGCCTCGATTCGTCGGTGAACCTCGTCGGCCCAACCGCGAGCCGCCCGCATCATCCCACACTTCGGATGTGACAAACAACAGGCATCCCGTGAATCGGGTGGGCCCGTGGAGGCCGAAGCCGCGGGCCGGGACACTCCTGCCCCGGCCCGCGTCCGTTCACTCGCCCCCCAGCTCCCAGAGCCGCTCGTAGACCGGCTCGAGGTGCTCGTAGAGCGTGGCCTGGGCGTCGCCCCAGCGCGCGTACTCCTCGCCGCGACGCTCGTCGGGCTCGGTGACGTGGCCGGTCCTGGCCATGGCTCGGGCGGTGGCCGCGACGTCGCCGTGGACCCCCGTGTGGGCCATCGCGAGCACGGCGGCGCCCTGGGCGGAGACCTCGTCGACGCCGGAGGCGACGATCGGCAGCCCGACGGTGTCCGCGAGGATCTGCGTCCACAGGTCCGAGCGCGACCCGCCGCCCGTGGCCCGCAGCTCGGTGAGCCGCGTCCCGGTCCCCCGCTGCATGCCGGCGAGGTTCTGCCGCAGCTCGTAGGCCGTCCCCTCGAGGATCGAGCGATACATGTGGGCGCGCGTGTGGCTGCCGCCGAACCCGACCATCGCCCCGCTCGCCACGGGGTTCCACCACGGCGACTGCACGGCGTTCCAGTACGGGAGCGTGAGCAGGCCCTCGGCGCCGATCGGGACCTTGGCGGCCGCCGCCTCCAGCTCGGGGTCCGGCCGGCCGTCGAGCTCGGGCCGACCGAGCTCGGAGCGGAACCAGTTCGCGAGCACCGAGCCGGAGTTCTGCACGATCTCCAGGACGTACTGCCCGGCGAGCCCGGCGGCAAGGGTGCGGTACTCGCGCCCGTAGCGGTAGTCCGCGGAGTGCACCCCCGCGACGATCGACGTGCCGATGTTGATGTACGCGACCTCGGGCTCGATCGCGGCGGTGCCCAGGCCGGAGCCCTGCCCGTCGCCGAGACCGGAGATCACCGGCACGGTGTGCTTGAGCCCCCAGTGCTGGGCGACCTCGAGGTCCAGCTCGCCGACCACCTCGCCCGGCGCGGCCAGCTCGGCCATCTGCTCGCGCGTGACGCCGGCGAGCTCGAGCAGCTGCTCGGAGTAGTCGAGCGCCTCGATGTCGAACAGCGCGAGCGTGTCGGCCGACGCGTGGGAGGAGACCCACCGTCCGGTCATCGCATGGACGAGGTAGGCGTGTACGTCGACGACCTTCGCCGCGCGCTGAAAGATCTCCGGCTCGTTCTCCTTGAGCCAGATCATCTTGTACAGCGCGGGCGTCGTGTCGCCGGGTTTGCCGGAGAGCCGGTGGATCTCGTCCGAGCCGTGCTCGCGGATCTGCTTGGCGGCGCGCGAGTCGAGCCACAGCACGGCGTTGCGGATCGGACGGCCGGACGCGTCCACCGGCACGAAGCTCTCGCGCTGGTGAGTGATCGCGACGGCCGCGACGCGTGCCTTCTGATCGGCGCTCAGCCCGCCGACGGCCTTGCCGACCGCCGCGTCGGTGGAGAACCACCACTGCCGCGCGTCGTGCTCGTAGTGGTTCATCCTGGGCTGGAGCAGGTCGATGTCGGCCCGGCCCTCGCTGACGGTGGTGCCGCTGGGGTCCACCACCACGGCCTTGGTGGCCGACGTCGAGGAGTCGATGGCGATGACCAGCGGGTCGTCGGTCATGACCGGCCCCCGAAGAACTCGTCCCAGGGCAGCGAGATCGGCTCGTCGCGGGCGATGATCCCGTGGAGGTGGCGCAGCAGCGGGAACTCGTGCGCCTCGAGGACGCCCCGATCGATCTGCTTCTCGATCGCCGCGCCGACCACGCGGATGGCGTTGACGCCCTCGAGGGTGACGCCCTTCATCAGGGAGTCGCGCACCTCGGAGAACGGGACGCCGGAGCCGACATAGGTGCCGGCCTTGACGTTGCGCCCCCCGGCCGAGGTCACGTGCATGTCGCCCACGCCGGGCAGCCCCCACACCATCTTCGGGTCGCCGCCGAGGATCTCGTAGAACCGGTGCATCTCCTGGGCGCCCTGGGCGAAGATCGCCGCCGTGAGGTTGAGGCGGCGGTAGCGGTCGTTCGCGTCGTCGCCCTCGGCCCGCTGGAGGCCCTCGCCGAACCCGGCGGCGAACGCGTAGATGTTCTTCGTGGCGGCGCCGATCTCGGCACCGAGGAAGTCGGTCGACGTCCACACGTGGTAGTAGTCCGTGCGGAACATGTCCGCCAGGCGCTCGACGACGTCCTCCTTGTCGCCGCAGAACACGACGGCGGTGTCGTGGCCGACCGCCAGCTCGCCGGCGATCGACGGGCCGACGATCGCGGCCCAGTCCACCTGGCCGGCGAGCTCCTCGCCGACGATCCGCTTGAGGGCGTCGGGGATCATCTCCAGGTTGCCGTCGTCGTCGGCGAGCATGCCCTTGGTGACCGACAGGACGGTCTGGCCGGGCCGCAGGAGCCGGGCCAGCTGCTCACCCACCCAGTCGACGCCGAAGGAGTTCACCCCCGACATCACCACGTCCGCGCCGTCGAAGGCCTGCTCGGCCTCCTCCAGCTGGTAGGCGGCGATCCCCTCCTCGACGACGAGGTCGAGGTCGGGGTGCCGGCCCGTGGTCCGGATCGACTCGATGATGTCCCGGTCCAGGTGCGTGCCGACGAGACGGACCTCGTGGCCGTTCTGGCGCAGCGGGTAGGTCAGCGCCGTGGCCATGATGCCGGACCCGAGGACGACGACGGTGGTCATGTGGGTGCTCCTTCGCGCGGGTGGTGGGGTTCTCAGTTCTGACCGTAGACGCCCTGGTAGCGCTCGTAGAGGCGCGTGACGGCGTCGTCGGGCACGGGCACGGGCTCACCGAGCTGGCGCGACACGTGGACGGTGCGCGCCACCTCCTCGCACATGACGGCCGCCTTGACGGCCGCCCGTGCGTCCTTCCCGATGGTGAACGGACCGTGGTTCTGCATGAGCACGGCCGGCGAGCGGTGGTCGCGCAGGGTCTCGACGATGCCGCGACCGATCGAGTCGTCGCCGATGATCGCGAACGGCCCGACGGGGATCTCCCCGCCGAACTCGTCCGCCATCATCGTGAGCGCGCAGGGCACGGCCTCTCCCCGGGCGGCCCACGCGACGGCGTAGGTCGAGTGCGTGTGCACCACTCCCCCGACGTCGGGCATGTGCCGGTAGACGTAGGCGTGCGCGGCCGTGTCCGACGACGGGCTGAGCACTCGGGACGCGTCCGGCTCGCTCAGCGCCCGGCCCCACAGGTCGGTGACGACCATGAGCTCCGGAGCGAGCTCGTCGTAGCTGACGCCGGAGGGTTTGATGACCATGAGGTCCTCGCCCCCCTCGACGGCCACACGTGCCGAGACGTTGCCCGCGGTCCACACGACGAGCCCCCAACGGGGCAGCTCGGCGTGCAGGGCAGCGACCTCCGCGCGCGCCCGGGCGACGTCGTCGCGCACCTCGGCCGGGAGGTCCGCCAGGGCGGGGACCTCCCCGCGCGGGGTGTCGACGTCCGCCACGGTCACCTCGTGGCGCCCCGGGCGGCCGCCCGGGCGCGGATCGCCTTGAGCCGGTGCATGAGCTCGTTGCCGCCCCGGCCGAAGTAGTCGTGCAGGGTGACGTACTCGGCGTAGAGCTCGTCGTAGAGCTTCGCGCGCGCCTCGCTGGGCAGGTAGGCGTTGCGGACCTTGCCGCCCATGGCCTCCGAGGCCTCCTGGATGGTGCCGTACTCACCGGCCGCGACGGCCGCGTGGACCGCCGAGCCGAGTGCCCCGGCGTGCGCCGCCGTCGCGACCGAGATCGGCAGGCGGGTGACGTCGGAGAACAGCTGCATGAGGAACTTGTTCTTCAGCAGGCCGCCGGCGGCGACGAATTCGGTGAGCTCGACGCCGTGCTCCTTGAAGGTGTCGACGATCATGCGGGCGCCGAACGCCGTCGACTCGAGCAGCGCGCGGTACTGGTCCTCCGGGCGCGTGGTCAGCGTGGTGCCGATCATCAGGCCGGACAGGTCCGTGTCCACGAGCACCGACCTGTTGCCGCCGTGCCAGTCAAGGGCGACCAGACCGTGCTCGCCGATCTCCTGCTTCGCCCCGAGGTCGGTGAGGTAGTCGTGGACCGACTTCTTCGCCTTCTTCGCGGCCTCGTGGTACTCGGGCGGGACGCTGTGGTCGACGAACCAGCCGAAGATGTCGCCGACGGCGGACTGGCCGCCCTCGAAGCCCCACAGGCCGTCGACGATGCCGCCGTCGACGACGCCGAACATGCCGGGCACCTCGACGAGCTCCGGTCCAGAGACGACGTATACGGCGGAGGTGCCGAGGATCGCGGTGAGCTGGCCGGCCTCGACGGCCTTGACCGCGGCGGCGGTGACGTGGGCGTCGATGTTGCCGACCGCGACCGCGGTCCCGGCGTCGAGGCCCATGAGCTTCGCGAACTCCTCGTTCAGCTCGCCGGCCTTCGACGCCAGCGGCGCGACGGGCGCGGACATCTTCTCCTCGAAGACACCGCCGAAGTCGGGGTTGAGCGCCTCGAGGTACTCGCGCGAGGGGTACTGCCCGTCCTGGTACATGCGCTTGTAGCCGGAGTCGCCGGCGGACTGGACGAGCGTGCCGGTCATCCTCCAGACGATCCAGTCCAGGGCGTTGACGAAGACGTCGGTGGCCGCGTAGACCTCCGGGTCCTCCTCGAGGGTCTCCAGGACCTTGGGCAGGAGCAGCTCGGAGGAGATGGTGTTCCCGTAGCGTCCGAGCCAGGTCTCGCCGCGCTCCTTGGCCACCTCGACGATGCGCGTGGCCTGCTCCTGGCCGCCGTGGTGCTTCCACAGCTTGACCCAGGCGTGGGGCCGGTTGCGGAACTCCTCGAGCGTGCACAGCGGGGTGCCGTCCTCCTTGGCGGCGACGACGGTCGCGGAGGTGAAGTCGATGCCCACCCCGACGACCTGGTCGGGCGTGATGTCGGCGTCGTTCATGGCCGCGGGCACGGCCTTCCTGAGCACGTGGATGTAGTCGTCCGGGTCCTGCAGCGCGAACTCGGGCGGGAGCTTCGAACCGTCCGCGGCGTCGAGCGTGCGGTCCATGACCGCGTGCGGGTAGTCGACGATGATCGAGGAGCCCTTCTCGAGGCCGTCGCTGACCCGGATGATGCTCGCGCGTCCGGAGAGCGTGCCGAAGTCGATACCGATGACGAACTTGCTGTCCTTGGTCACGATGATGCCTTCCTCCCGGCGCTCAGGATGACGCCGACGTGGGTGGCGGGAGCGGACGAGCGCGGTCGGCGGGGCCCGGCTCCCGCCGGTCCGGGCCCCCGACCGTTCAGCGTGCGTCGTCCCGGGCCCAGTAGCCGTCCGGCCCGAAGAGCTCCTCGACGCACTCCTCGAGCAGGCCGACCTCGAGCAGGAGGTCGAGGATCGTGTAGCGCGAGCGGATCGTCTGCGCGCGGTAGTAGGTGAGCCGGAACCGCTCCATGTCGATGTCGATCTGCTCCGGGTGGTAGACCGCCCCGACGGCCCGGAGCATCTCGCGGGCATCGGCGGCCGGGACGAGCTGCTCGCGGCAGCGGCTGACGATGGTCGGCCACTGCTCGACGACGAGCTCGAGCCGCGCGCGCAGCTCCTCGGGCTCGAGGTACTTCTTCAGCGTCTGCTCCACGGCCGGCTCGACGAGCGGCGCGGCGCGCTCCGCCGTGTGCATGGCGCGCACCCGGGCCTCCATCTCCTCGCGCGAGGGCCAGGCGGTGACCAGGGCGTCGATGTTGATGCCGGGAACGTCCTTGGTGAGCGCCACCTCGAACAGGGCGCAGATGGCCACCGTGCCGAGGCCGACCTTGAACCCGTGCGAGAGGGGCGGCTCCCAGTCCAGGCCGTGCCCCTCCATCTCCCAGGTGTGGGAGAACTGGTGGCCCGCGCCGGAGGCCGGCCGCGAGCTCTGGTGGGCCTGCATCGCCAGGCCGGACATCAGCAGGCCCTCGGCGAGGCCGGCGAGCGCGTCGGGGTCGGAGGTGGCCAGGTCGGCGGGACGCGAGAGGGACTCGCGCAGCGGGCCCTGGACCAGGCCCCACACGTACTCGTCGACGGGCTCGACCCCGAGGATGTCGGAGATGATCCAGTCGGCGCCGGCGGGGACCTTCTCGACGAGGTCGCCGAACCCGGTGGCGGTGAGGCGCTGCGGGGCCGTCGCCATGAGGTCGAGGTCGGCGACCAGGGCCGTCGGTGCCGGGCAGTTGCGGGTGATCTTGAAGCCGTCCTTGGTGATGGACGAGCCGAACGCCGCGTAGCCGTCCATCGAGGCGGCCGTGCAGACGTTCATGTAGGGGCGCTCGAGCTCGCCCGAGGCGAGCTTGACGATGTCGTTGAGCGTGCCCGCGCCGATCGAGCAGGCGACCGCGTCGGTGCCCCGCAGGTGCTCACGGATCAGCTCGACGTTCTCGTAGCCCGCGTACAGGGTCGGGACGCCCGGGAACACGTAGGGCTCGTCGAGGTCGATACCGGCGGCGCGCAGCGACGCCGTCACCGCCTCCCCGGCGAGGTCCCACGTGTTGCCGTCGGCCACCACGATGCCGCGCCGGCCCGGGAACTGCTCGGCGAACACGTCCCCGGTCCGGTCCACCACCCCTCGTCCGTGGACGATCGCCTTGGTGTCGGTGGCGGTGCTCAGTGCGGTGGCGATCAGGTCCTCGGTCATGACAGCTTCTCCTTCTCGGCGTGGGCTTGGTGGTGCGCGGCGGTTCAGCCGGCGACGTGGTCGACGGTGTCGTGGATGAGCCCCTGCAGCGCCGGGTACTGCTTCGCGTACTGGTCGACGTAGAAGGAGTACTCCTCGTGGCGGGCCTTGTTCGGCTCGAGCCGCGCGCGCGTGTGCACCATCGCCTCGGCGGCCTCCTGGACCGAGGGGTGCAGGCCTGCGCCGGTCGCGGCGAGGATGCAGGAACCGAGGGTGACGGCGTCGCCGACCTCGGTGAGCGTGATCGGCACGCCGGTGACGTCGGCGTGCATCTGGATCCAGTCCCCGGACTTGAGCGCGCCGCCGGCGGCGACGAACTCCTCGACCTCGAGGCCGCCCTCGCGCAGCCCCCGCATGTTGAGCTCGACGCCGTAGGCGACCGACTCCTGGACGGCCTTGTACAGGTGTGCCCGGGTGTGGGAGAGCGACAGGCCGGAGACGGTGCCGCGCGCCTTGGAGTCGGAGTACGGCGTGCGGTTGCCCTGGAAGTACTCGGTGAAGATCACGCCGTCGGACCCGGGCGGGATGTCGCGCGCCTGGGCGTTGAGCACGTCGTAGGGGTTGAGGCCGGTGCGCTCGGCGGCGTCGACGATGTCCTGGCAGAACTCGTCCCGGAACCACTTGAGGACGGAGCCGGAGGACGTCAGCGAGGTCTCGACCGTGTACTGGCCGGGGACCACGCCGTCGACGTACCCGCCGAAGAACCCCGGTCCCGAGATCGGCTCGGCGCTCTGGCCGGACATCACGTGGCTGGAGCCCGTCACGAGGGTCATCTTGCCGGGGCTGAGGACGCCCAGGCCGATCTGGCCGTGCCAGGCGTCGCCGCCGCCCTGCGCGACGGGCGTCCCCGGCGTCAGCCCGAGCTCCTCGGCGGCGTGGGAGGTGAGGCCGCCGACTGCCACGCCCAGGTCGTTGACGGTCTCGGGGAGCTTGTCGAACACGTCGCCGGCGCCGGCCGCCTCGTAGAGGTCCACCGGCCAGCCGCCGTTGTCGCGGTCGTAGTAGGACCGGTGCGCGGCCGTGTTGATGTTGAGGGTCCACTGGCCCGTGAGCTGGTAGGTCAACCAGTCGGGCGCGTCGATGAGACGGTACGCGGCGTCGTACGTGTCGGGCTCGTTCTCCTTGAGCCAGGCCGCCTTGAACGGGTACCACTCGGCGGTCGGCGGGAGCGTGCCGTCACCGGTGTACCGCGTGGCCGGCGAGGGGTGCCCGACGACGCGCTGGGCCTGCTCGGTGGCCCGCACGTCCATCCACATGATCGCGGGGCGCAGGGCCGTGCCGGTCCGGTCCATGGCGACGACCGTCATCGTCGTCGCGTCGTAGGAGATGCCCTTGATGTCGCGACCGGCCAGGCCGGACTCGCGCATCGCCTTGGCGGTCGACGCCTTGAGCGCCTCCCACCAGTCGGTCGGGGACTGCTCCGCCCAGCCCGGGCGGGGGTGGGTCGTGCGGTAGGTCGTCGCCGCGAAGACGACGGGCCGACCGACGAGGTCGAATATCCCGACCCGGCAGCTCTCGGTGCCGAAGTCGATGCCCATGACGAACGGGCCGGTGGGGGTACGAGCAGACATCGTCGCCTCTCTTCGCTGGACGTCCTCCCGCGCGACCTCGCGCGGGCGGTCGGTGGGGGTCGGCGCGGCCGCGCCGGATCTGGTCGGTCGGTGCCTGGTCAGTCGGTGTCGTCGTCGGTCCAGCCGAGCGCCTCCCGTTCGGCGGCGGGGATCAGGTGGTCGATGCGGCTCAGCGCGAAGGTGGGCTGCTCCTCGGCCGGCAGCGCCTCGGCGTCGTCGAGGGTGTTGTCACCGGTGAGGACGAGCGTGGACGCCATCGACGTGCGCACGGCCATGCCGATGTCGGTCGCGAGGCGGTCGCCGACCATCATGCAGCGCGACGGGTCGACGTCGAGGCCCACGAGGGCCGCCTCGAGCATCGCTCCCTCGGGCTTGCCCATGTTGGCCTGCAGCGTGGCCCCGGTCGTCGCCTCGATGGCGGCGACGATGCCGGCGGCGTCGGGCTCGCCACGGCCGCCCGGGAACGGGCAGTAGCGGTCGGGGTTCGTCGTGATGAGGAACGCCCGCTCGTGGAACCAGATCGCGTCGAACGCGATCTGCAGCTTGCGGTAGTCGAAGGTCCGGTCGTAGGACGCGATGACGATGTCGATCTCCGCGGGATCCTCGGATCGCCGGATCCCGGCGGCGTCGAGCGCCCGCAGGAGCGGGGGCTCCGCGATGGGGAAGACGGTCGCGTCGGGGTGGTGGGCCTGGAGCCACCGCACGGTCGTCACGACCGTGTTGGCGATCTCGTCGACCGGGGTCGGCAGCCCGAGGCCCTCGAGCTTGGTCGCGTACTCGGCGGGGTCCTTGGTGGGGTTGTTCGACAGGAACCGGACCGGGAGCTCGCGCCGGTGGAGCTCCTCGATGAGTCGCTTCGCACCCGGGAGGAGGTGGTCGCCCAGGTAGATCGTCCCGTCCATGTCGAAGACGTAGGCCTCGTAGAAACCGGTGGGACCGGCCTGGTCGATCATGTGGTGCTGCCCTTCTGCGTGTGCGGTACGGCGGACGTGGCCCGGCGGCGCGCGTCCCTGCGGTGCCGGGACGACTCCGGGGCGAGGGCCTCGGCCCCCGCCCCGGAGCGGTGATCAGATCGTGGTGACCAGGTAGATGAGCGTGGTCCCGATGAAGATCGCACCTGCCGGCGGGTCGATGTGCGTGTCGCCGCGGGCGTTGAAGATCCGCGAGAACGCCTCACCGAGGACACCGCCGAAGAGGCCGGCGAGACCACCGACGACGACGGCGACCCACGGGTCGGTGCCGACGACGGTGAGCAGCTGGACGGCCGCGAGGCCGGCGAGGATCGTCATGTGGTGCGTGACCGGGGTCTTCAGCCCCAGGCTGAGGAAGATCAGCGAGATGGCGGAGATCGCCCAGCCGATGAGGAACACCTGGCTGACGATGTTGGTGTACGCCGGGTTGTCCGTGGGGACGTTGCCGATGAGCCACACGGCGACGAACGCGAAGAGCAGACCGGAGGTCAGGCCGTGCAGGGCCGACATGCTCCACTTCTCCTGGTGCTCGACCCAGTGCGTGCCGTCCTTGAGCGAGAGCGGGCTGTGACCCTTGAACGGACCGACCAGCGAGCGCGACTTCACGCCGAACACGAGACGGGCGACGACGGCGACACCCACGACCGACAGGGCGACCGTGTCCGTGGTGAACAGCAGGCCCTCGCCCTCGGGTGCCCACAGGCCGAAGAGCCAGGTGAAGAACTGGTTCATGACGTAGCCGAGGATGCCGAAGACACCACCGACGATGAAGATGTCGGCCTTCGGGTAGCCGGCCAGCGGCGTGACGATGTCACGACCGTTCACGCCCTCGGGGAAGTACCCCCGCTTCGCGGCGTACGCGGCCGCTGCCGCACCACCGGCGAAGGCGATGTGCGGGCCGAAGACCGGGCCGAACGCGAAGACGGCGATGAAGTCCTGCGCCACCGGCACGCCGCCGAGCAGGGCGGAGAACCCGAACAGGAACGCGAAGCCGGTGAAGATGAATGCGGTCTGCCCGCCGATGGCGGCGCCGAACGCACCTCCGGCAAAGGCGACGATCAACCAGACGATGTCGATTTCCACGTCGGTGGTACCTCTCTCTTCCCCCACGGCGTCGTGGGGAGTGTCGTGACTGCGGTGTCAGACCGCCGACGTCGGACGATGACGAGGGCGGATCCGGGCCGCGCGGGGGGACCCTGCGACCCGAGGTCCGCGCCCCGACCGGTATACCGGTCGGGGCGCAGGGGTCAGGAGGCGGAGGAGCCCGCCTGCTGGTTCTTGCTCTCGTAGTCGCTGAGCACGGCGACCTTGTCGGCGGACGCCGAGCTCTCGTCGAACTCGTGGCCGAGCCACTCGCCGGCGAGCTTGCGCGCCAGCTCGAGACCGATGACGCGCTGACCGAAGGTGAGGACCTGCGCGTTGTTGGACTTGATGAGACGCTCGACGCTGAACGAGTCGTGCGCGACCGAGGCCCGGATGCCCGGGACCTTGCCCGCGGCCATCGCCACGCCCATCCCGGTGCCGCACACCAGCAGCGCGCGGTCGGCCTCACCGCCGGCGACCTTCTCGCCGGCCGCCGTACCGATGTTGGGGTAGGGGTTCGCGTCGGAGTTGTCCCCGACGCCGACGTCGATCACCGAATCGACCCTGGGGTCCGCCTCGAGGTCGGCCTTGAGGGCCTCCTTGTACTCGTACCCGGCGTTGTCCGAACCGACAACTATCCGCCAGCCCATGTCGCCTCCCGTTCCGGCGCCTGCGCGCCTCTCGGGTGACGGTTCTCGGGCTCCGTCACCCGTCGCACCCGTGCGGCGCGATCTGCTTCGGGACCCTACCAAAGGGCTCGACAGATGCTCACCCATGGTGAACGGAAGTGCACGGGTGTCGTCGATGCGTGCGAATCTGCGCGCGCACCGTCCCTTCGGGGGTGCGGTTCGTGCCCGTCGGACCCCTCCCTCACACCGGGGGCAGCGGCCTGCCGCGCGCCAGCCCGGACCTCGAGATGCGCTCGGCGAGCGCCCGCAGGGTCGGCTCGTCGATGACGAGGTCGGTCACGGCACCCGCACGCAGCGCGCCGAGCGTGGGGCGGACCTTCGCACTGCCGGAGACCACGCACACGCGGCGGCCGATGCGCCGCAGCGCCGCGGGCGACGGCCCCGACGCGCGGGCGTTCGTCGCGATGTCCGCGTACGTACCGTCCTCCCGCAGCAGCACGGTGCAGATGTCGCCGACGACGCCTGCCGCCTGCAGGCTCGCGATCTCCGTCTGGTCGAGGTAGCCGCCCGCGTAGACCTGGGAGCTGAGCGACCCGGTGAAGGCGCCGACGCCGAACAGCGCGACGTCGGTCCGTGCCTGGAGCGCGCGGACCGCGGCGAGCGACCGTTCGCGCCACATCGCGAGCTTGGTCTCCGGGTAGTCGAAGAAGGCCGGCACCGGGAAGTGGTGCACCGAGGACTCGAAGGCCCGCGCAGCTGCCTCCATGATGGCGCCGGCGTACGGGATGCCCGTCGTCGTCGGGTTGGCCGCGCCGTTGAGCTGGACGACCGCCGACCGCGGCGCGGCGCGGGCGACGAACTGCGCGACCACGGCGGCGATGGTGTTCCCCCACGCGATGCCGAGCACCGAGCCGGGCTGCATCCAGCCCGACACCAGCCGGCCGGCCACGCGGGCCACCTGCTCGAGCCGCTGCACCTCGGTGGACGCCGGCCGCACCGTCACCACGTGCGTCTGCACGCCGAACAGGTCGCGCAGCACCATCGACTCCCGCGTCCCCATCTCGGCGGGCGGGTGCAGCTCGATGCGCACCATGCCCGAGGCGCGCGCCTGCTTGATCAGTCGCGAGACGGTCGAGCGCGACACGCCCGTGCGCCGAGCGATCGTCTCCATGGTCTCGTCCTGCAGGTAGTACATCGAGGCAGCCTCGAAGACCTCCCGCTCGCGGTCACGCTCGTCCACCGGTCCTCCGTCGTCGTGCACGTCCGCCCACCTGAGTTGTGCGGATGTGCGATGGCGACCATCCTAAGGATCAACACGACGCGGTGGATGCGATCCTCAGGCGTCGACGCACGAGCCGATGGAGGAGCGAGCACGTGAACACGACAGCACTCACACCCGAGTCGCGCCAGGACGCTCTGGAGCAGATGGCCACCAAGGAGCTCGACGTCCTGGTCATCGGGGGTGGAGTCACCGGGGCGGGTGTCGCCCTCGACGCCGCGACCCGCGGCCTGACGACGGGCATCGTGGAGATGCGGGACTGGGCCTCGGGCACCTCGCAGTGGTCGTCCAAGCTCATCCACGGCGGCCTGCGCTACCTGTACCAGCTCAACTTCGCCCTCGTGTCGGAGGCGCTGCGCGAGCGCGGCATCCTCCTCACCACCACGGCCCCCCACCTCGTCTCGGCCCAGCCGTTCCTCTGGCCGCTCAAGCAGCGCGTCATCGAGCGCGGCTACTCGGCGGTCGGCGTCGGCATGTACGACGCGTTGTCGATCATCGGCAACCGCGGCGCGACCGTGCCCATGCAGAAGCACTACTCGCACAAGGGTGCCCTCGACCTCGTCCCGAGCCTGGACCCCGAGACCCTCATCGGCGGCATCCGCTTCTACGACGCCCGCGTCGACGACGCCCGCCTGGTCATGACCCTCGTGCGCACGGCGCAGGGCTTCGGCGCCCACGCCGCGAGCCGCTCGCAGGTCACGTCGATCGTCACCGACGCCTCCGGGCGGGCCACCGGCGCGATCGTCCGTGACCTCGAGACCGGCCGGGAGATCACCGTCCGCGCCAAGCACGTCATCGGTGCGACCGGCGTGTGGACCGAGGAGACCGAGAGCCTCGGGGGCGCCGAGGGCGGGCTGCAGGTCCTCGCCTCGAAGGGCATCCACATCGTCGTGCCCAAGGAGCGCATCAAGGGCCGGACCGGTGTCTTCCTGCGCACGGAGAAGTCCGTCCTGTTCATCATCCCCTGGCAGCGCTACTGGGTGATCGGCACGACCGACACCAAGTGGACGGAGCAGGTCGACTCCCCCGTCGCGACGTCGGAGGACATCGACTACGTCCTCGAGCAGGCCAACGCCGTGCTCTCCGACAAGCTGACGCGCGAGGACATCATCGGCACCTACGCCGGCCTGCGGCCGCTGCTGCAGCCGGTGGACAAGGGCGACGGCGAGTCGACCAAGGTCTCCCGCGAGCACACCGTGACGAACCCGCAGCCGGGGCTCACGGTCATCGCGGGCGGCAAGCTCACCTCCTACCGGATCATGGCCGAGGACGCGGTCGACCACGCGCTCGGCAAGGCCCGCGCGAAGGCGAAGCCGTCGATCACCGCGACCACCCCGCTGGTCGGCGCACCCGGCCTGGAGGCCACCCGCCGCCAGCTGCCGCGCCTCAGCGCCCAGTACGACCTCAGCCGCGAGCGCGCCGAGCACCTCGTCTCGCGCTACGGCTCCGAGCTCCCGGACGTCCTCGCGACGATCGACGCGGACCCCACCCTGGCCACGCCCCTGGAGCACGCGCCGGACTACCTGCGCGCCGAGGTCGCCTACGGCGTCACGCACGAGGGCGCGCTCCACCTCGAGGACATGCTCCTGCACCGGGTCCGGCTCGACTTCGAGCTTCCGGACCGCGGCAGGGCGGCGGCCCCCGAGGTCGCCGAGGTCATGGGCGCCCTGCTCGGCTGGGACGACGCCCGGCGCGAGCGCGAGGTGCAGAGCTGGGTCGACCAGGCGGACGCGATCCTCGCCGCCCAGCAGACCGACAACGACGCGGCGGCCTCGGCCACGCGCACGGCGGTGCCCCAGCTCGTCCCCGTCGTCGAGATCGATCCGGCACACTGACCCCAGAGCGGGCGGTCGGGGGCCCACCGGCCCCCGACCGCCGTCGAACCCCCGAAGGACCGGTCGCCGGAAACCGCCGACGACCGGAAGCACATCGACATCGCCGTCGAAAGGAAACGCCCCCACCATGAGCGACCAGAAGTACGTCCTTGCCATCGACCAGGGCACGACGTCGTCCCGAGCCATCATCTTCGACCACTCGGGCCAGATCGTCTCGGTCGGCCAGCTCGAGCACGAGCAGATCTTCCCCCGCGCGGGCTGGGTCGAGCACGACCCCAAGGAGATCTGGAACAACGTCCGTGAGGCCGTGGGACTCGCCCTGTCCAAGGCCTCCCTCAACGCCGGCAACATCGCCGCCGCCGGCATCACCAACCAGCGCGAGACCACCGTCGTGTGGGACAAGAACACCGGGGAGCCGGTCTACAACGCGATCGTCTGGCAGGACACGCGCACCGACAAGATCATCAAGGAGCTCGGCGGCGACGAGGGCGAGGAGAAGTACAAGTCGCGCGTCGGCCTGCCGCTCGCGACCTACTTCTCGGGCCCGAAGATCAAGTGGATCCTCGACAACGTCGACGGCGCCCGCGAGAAGGCCGAGGCCGGTGACCTCGTCTTCGGCAACACCGACGCCTGGGTGCTGTGGAACATGACGGGCGGCGTCGACGGCGGCCTGCACGTGACCGACGTGACCAACGCGTCGCGCACCATGCTCATGGACGTCACGACGCTCACGTGGGCCGAGGACATCGCGGCCGACATGGGGATCCCCGTCTCGATGCTCCCCGAGATCCGCTCCTCCTCCGAGGTCTACGGCAAGGGCCGCCAGCAGGGGCTGCTCGCCGACGTGCCGATCTCCGGCATCCTCGGCGACCAGCAGGCCGCCACGTTCGGCCAGGCCTGCTTCCAGGTCGGCATGGCCAAGAACACCTACGGCACCGGAAACTTCATGCTCATCAACACGGGCACGGAGCCGGTCTTCTCGGAGAACGGCCTGCTGACGACCCTGGGCTACAAGATCGGCGACCAGCCGGCCGTGTACTGCCTCGAGGGCTCGATCGCCGTCACCGGCTCGCTCGTCCAGTGGCTGCGCGACAACCTGGGGATCATCTCCTCGGCCCCCGAGGTCGAGGAGCTCGCCAAGACGGTGGACGACAACGGCGGCGCCTACTTCGTCCCCGCTTTCTCCGGCCTGTTCGCGCCGTACTGGAAGTCGGACGCCCGCGGTGCGCTGGTCGGCATGACCCGGTTCGTCAACAAGGGGCACATCGCCCGCGCGACCCTGGAGGCCACGGCCTTCCAGACTCGCGAGGTCCTCGACGCCATGAACGCCGACTCCGGCGCCGCCCTCGCGGAGCTCAAGGTCGACGGCGGCATGGTCGCCAACGAGACGCTCATGCAGTTCCAGGCCGACATCCTCGGCGTGGACGTGGTCAAGCCTGTCGTCGCCGAGACCACCGCCCTCGGCGCGGCCTACGCGGCCGGCATCGCCGTCGGATTCTGGAAGGGCGAGCAGGACGTCATCGACAACTGGGCCGAGGACCGGCGCTGGAAGCCGCAGCTCGACGAGGCCGAGCGGGAGCGCACCTACCGCCTGTGGAAGAAGGCCGTGACGAAGACCTTCGAGTGGGTCGACGAGGACGTCAACTGATCACCACGAGTGAGGGGATTCTTTCCCGCGAGTGAGGGGACTCTCTCCCACGATTGAGGGGAAATCTCCGATGGCGAGGGGCGCGCGGTCATCACGACCGCGTGCCCCTCGCGCGTCGTGTGCGTGTGTGGGCGGCGAGCAGCCGAGCCGTCCTCGAGCGTGTGGCTTCGACGCCGAGGCTGCGTACCGACGTCGAGGCCACCGGTCGGGCGCCGACCCCACACCTCACCATCGACCCCACACCTCCGACGCCGAGCCCGGCCCCGCCGTCGGTGGGGTCGGCACGGACACTGCGGGGTCGGCACGGACACTGTGGGGTCGGCGGCGATGCGTGGGTCGGGCGTGACCACCTCGGCGGCGACGGGTCGGTTGGGTGTCACCGCACCACCACGTCGGGTTCGCGTCGGCTCGGCGCCACCATGCGCGTACGAGCCGACTCCGCGGTGCCGGCTTCAGCCGCCCGAGACCGACAGCTCCGCCTGCGCGAGCACGGCGGCCCAGGCGTCGTCGACGTCGCGCGAGGCGAGCCAGGCGTCGGGCAGGTGTGCGCGCTTCGGTCCGCCGGCCCGGCCGCGCTGCCCCTCGGCGCCCTCGCCCGGGTAGGGCGAGTCGAGGTCCAGCTCAGCGATGAGGGCGTCGAGCTCGTCCATGGTGGAGACGAGGGCGAAGGCTCGCCGAGCGTCGCCACCCACCGGGTAGCCCTTGAAGTACCAGGCCACGTGCTTGCGCATCTCGCGCAGGGCACGGTCCTCGTCGCCGATGTGCTCGACCATCAGCTCCGCGTGGCGGCGCAGCACGCCCGTCACCTCGCGCAGGCCCGGTCGCACCCGGGCGGGCGAGCCGGTCGCCGCCGCGACGAGGTCGGTGAACAGCCACGGGCGACCCTGGCACCCACGTCCGACGACGACGCCGTCCGCTCCCGTCGTCGCCATCATCTCGGCGGCATCCTCGGCCGACCACAGGTCGCCGTTGCCGAGCACGGGCACCGTCCGCACCGCCTCCTTGAGCCGGGCGATCGCCTCCCACCGGGCGGTGCCCGAGTAGTGCTGCTCGAGCGTGCGCGCGTGGAGGGCCACGGCGGCGGCACCGGCCGCCTCGGCCGCCCGTCCGGCGTCGAGGTAGGTGAGGTGGTCGTCGTCGATACCCATGCGCATCTTCACGGTCACGGGCACCTCGTGGCCGCGCCCCCTGCTCGCCGTGCGTGCGGCGTCGACGGCGCCGCGCACGATGTCGCGGAACAGATCGGCCTTCCAGGGCAGCGCCGCTCCCCCGCCCTTCCGCGTGACCTTGGGGACGGGGCAGCCGAAGTTGAGGTCGACGTGGTCGGCCCGGTCCTCCTCCACGAGGATCCGCACGGCGGCCGCGACCGTCACCGGGTCGACGCCGTAGAGCTGGACCGAGCGGACGGGGTCGGTGGGGTCCGGCGTGATCATGCGCATCGTGTCCGGCGTGCGCTCGACGAGCGCCCGGGACGTGATCATCTCGCAGACGTACAGGCCCGCCGGCGCATGCGTGCCGACGGCGTCGCTCACCCGCCGCTCGGGCGTCAGCGCCGCCTCGCCCGCCTCGCGGCACAGCTGCCGGAACGGGGGCAGGGTGACGCCGGCCATCGGGGCCAGGACGACGGGCACGCCGACGCGCACCGCTCCTACCTGCAGCCCCGATCCGCCGTCGAGCGTGCGGTCAGTGCTCGCCGAGGTGCTGGTCGTCGCACCGCTGCTCGTCGTCGGGCGGGAAACCGCCGACGACGAGGACCCCGACGACGCGTGCCACGGCTCGCCTGTCGGGTCGCCCCCGTTCCTCTCGCTCACCGTCCCGGTCATCCGCCCGCTCCTGCTCGTCCGTCCTCGGCGTCCGTCAGGTGCGACGGACCCTCCATTGTGCGGCACCACGGTGGGGGCCGGGGTGGGACGGTGCTCACGGCTGGGACGGTGCTCACCGACTCGGGCGCGCGGACCCGCCGGCGTCCGGCGGTACCAGGAGAGCCCGGAGCACGGTGTCGAGCACGACCTCCGGATCGACCACCGCCCGGCGTCGGTGGCGTGCGTATGCCGGGGCCGCGTCGTCGTCGACGTGCGTCGCGGGCTCCGCCCGGGCGGCGGCCGCGGTGAGCGCGCTGCCCAGCACGAGGTTGGACACCGCGTAGGAAAGCGCGAGCGGATCGCCCTGCCCGGTACGCTCCAGCCGGTCGACGAGCGCCTCGGAGAGCGCGAGGTACGCCGGGCCCCGCGGCGGACGCGCGGCGAGCACGTGGATCGCCCACGGGTGGCGCAGCAAGTGACGATACAGAGCGAGCGCGAGCTCGCGGACCCCGACCGTGTGCTCGACGGCCTGCTGCACGTCGGCGTCACTGGCGAGCGCGTCGTCGAGCGCGAGATCATGGGCGTCGGCCGGGCTGTCCAGCCGGGAGTACAGGCTCGCGGGCGCCACACCGAGCGCGCCGGCCAGTCCCCGCAGCGTGAAGCCGCCCAGGCCCGCCTCGTCGAGCAACCGTACGGACTCGGACGCGATCCTCCCCGGGTCGACCGCCCTTCTCCGCCGCACCGTGCGGTCCCGGTCCCAGTACCCCATCCCGCTCCTTAAACATTGCGTGTTAGTTTACTTGGATGATCGACGCAGGTGCACTCCCCGTGAGCGACGGGCAGCGCGCCCTGCGACCGCTCGCCGAACGGGACGCCGCACGCTACGCGGAGGGCACGCGCGACGAGGCGGTGACCAGGTGGGCGTACCTGCCCGAGCCCACCTACACGACGGCGTCGGTGGCCCGGATCGCGCGAGACGTCGTCCCCGCAGGACTCGCCCGCGGTGACCTCGCGGTTCTCGCCGTCGTCGACCCGGACGATCTCCTCGTCGGCAGCCTCGTTCTGTTCGGCGTCACGACGACGACCGGCGAGGTCGGTTTCTGGCTCCGTGCGGACGCCCGCGGGCAGGGACACGCGGCGGGCGCCCTCGCGCTGGCTCGCACCCTGGCCGAGCACTCGGGCCTCTCGGTGCTGACCGCGCGGACCTCGCCGGACAACGCCGCCTCCGGCCGAGCGCTCGCACGTGCGGGGTTCGTCCCCGTGCGCACGGACGTCGACCGGACCCCGTCCGGCGCCTCCGTCCCCCTGATCCACCACGAGCTGAGGCTGGCGGCGCCGCCGGACCACGTGGGGTCCGGCGACGCCGCGGGATGAGCGTCGCGCTCACTCGCCAGGCGGAATTCCGCTCACTCGCGGAAGAATCCCCTCACTCGTGAGAAGAAGTCCCCTCACTCGCCAGGAGTGGCGTTAGGCGCCGACGAGGCGCTGCGCGAGGTAGCCCGAGACCTGGTCGAGCGAGACGCGCTCCTGCGTCATCGTGTCCCGGTCGCGCACCGTGACGGCCCGGTCCTCGAGGGAGTCGAAGTCGACGGTGAGGCAGAACGGCGTGCCGATCTCGTCCTGGCGGCGGTAGCGACGCCCGACGGCACCGGCGTCGTCGAAGTCGACGTTCCAGCTCTGCCGCAGCTCGGTCGCGAGGTCGCGGGCCATCGGCGAGAGGTCGGCGTTGCGCGAGAGCGGGAGCACGGCGGCCTTGACCGGGGCGAGCCGGTGGTCGAGCCGGAGCACGGTGCGCTTGTCGACCCCGCCCTTCGCGTTCGGCGCCTCGTCCTCGGTGTAGGCCTCGACGAGGAACGCCATGAGCGATCGCGTGAGTCCGGCTGCGGGCTCGATGACGTACGGCATCCAGCGGGCGTCCTTCGTCTGGTCGAAGTAGGACAGGTCCTTGCCCGAGTGCTCGGAGTGCGTCGAGAGGTCGAAGTCGGTGCGGTTGGCGATGCCCTCGAGCTCGCCCCACTCGCTGCCCGTGAACCCGAACCTGTACTCGATGTCGACGGTCCGCTTGGAGTAGTGGGAGAGCTTCTCCTGCGGGTGCTCGAAGTGCCGCAGGTTCTCGGGCGCGATGCCGAGCCCCATGTACCAGGCCGTGCGCTGCTCGATCCAGTACTCGTGCCAGTCCTCGTCGGTGCCGGGCTCGACGAAGAACTCCATCTCCATCTGCTCGAACTCCCGCGTGCGGAAGATGAAGTTGCCGGGCGTGATCTCGTTACGGAACGACTTGCCGATCTGGCCGATGCCGAACGGCGGCTTGCGGCGCGCGGAGGTCATGACGTTGGAGAAGTTGACGAAGATGCCCTGCGCGGTCTCGGGCCGCAGGTAGTGCAGGCCGGACTCGTCCTCGATCGGGCCGAGGTAGGTCTTGAGCATCATGTTGAAGTCGCGCGGCTCGGTCCACTTCCCGCGGTTGCCGCAGTTCGGGCAGGGCAGGTCGGTGATCGCGACGGCGTCGGGGTCGTCGAGCCCCTTGCGCTCGGCGTACTCCTCCTGCATCTGGTCCACGCGGAAGCGCTTGTGGCACTCGAGGCACTCGGTGAGCGGGTCGGTGAACACGCCGACGTGACCGGAGGCGTGCCACACCTGGCTCGGCAAGATGATCGCGGAGTCGATGCCGACGACGTCGTCGCGCGAGGTCACCATCTGCCGCCACCACTGGCGCTTAATGTTCTCCTTCAGCTCGACGCCGAGGGGTCCGTAGTCCCAGGCGGAGCGGGTACCGCCGTAGATCTCGCCGGACTGGAACACGAAGCCCCGTCGCTTGGCGAGCGAGATGACGTTGTCGAGTGCGGTGGCGGCCATGTGGTCTCCAGGTTCTGCCGGGCGGTGCCCGGCCTTCGAGCCGCACCCGGGTGGTGCGGACGTGCCCACGGTAGACGCACGGCCGACCCCCGGGTGCCGGGGTCCGGTCGGTGGCGAGGTCCGGTCGGTGGCCCCAGCCTGCGACGACCCGCCCCGCGGCTACTGGTCCTGGTAGCGGGTCGGCACCTCGTCCGGCACCGCGAGCACCCGCCCGTCACCGATGGCGAGGGTCGCCGGGCCGCCGTCGGTCGCGGTGTAGCTGACCGCCAGGGTCTCGACGCCGGTGACGTCGAGGTCCAGCTCGACGTCCTCCTCGAGCGTGACCTCGCCGCTCCACAGCGTCGAGCCGTCCCCGATCACCTGGACACGAACCACTCGTGCTTCGTATGCCGCCAGGTCCTCGGGCATGACCTCGGGGTCCTCCCAGCGCCCGATCGTCGCCCGGAAGGTCTGGAAGCCACCGTCGAGCGCCCAGCCGAAGGCGCCGTCCTCCCAGGTGGAGCTGGACAGGATGCTGTACGGGTAGTCGGCGCCCGCGATCCGCGTGGCCTCCGTCGACGGGAACCCGTAGTCGCCCTCGTCGGGCCGGTCGAGGTCGTCGAGGTACAGCCGCGTGCTCGGGCGCGCCACCTCGACCTCGACGGACCCGTCGTGGTCCTCTCCCGCGGCCGGCACCTGGCCGACGATCGTGCCGACGGTCTCGCCGTCGGACAGGGCGTCGGTGGTGACGATCTCGGTGCCGTCGCCGAGCTCGGTCTGCGCCTGCTCGACCGTCTGGCCCGAGAGGTCGGGCGTCTCGCTGGCGCGCAGGAAGAAGAACCAGACAGCCCCGGCGAGGAGCAGCAGCAGGACCACTCCCCCGACGACGAGTGGCAGCCGGCTGCGGCCGCTCCCCGCTGCCGCGCCGGCACCTCCGGGACGTCCCGAAGCTGCCTGCGCACCGGTGCCACCGGCTCCCGCGGGACCGCCGGGTCCCCGCACGGGGTACGCCCCCGTGGCGGCCGATGCTGCGCCGTCGGGGCTCTGCGCGTACGGGTTCATCGACCCGGCGTACGGGTCCGAGCCACCCGGTCCGACGCCGTGCGGTGCCTGGGCGGGCGCCCCTGCTCCCGGGTACCCGGTCCCGTACGCGCCACCCGGCGTCGTCGGTCCCGCGAACGGTGCGCCGCCCGCTCCGCCGGGACCACCCGACAACCCGAAGCCGTTCGCCCCGGGCCCACCGGCGTTGACGCCCGGCCCGTCGGCGTTCGTCCCCGGGGCGCCACCGTTCGTCCCGGGCCAGCCACCGTTCACTCCCGGACCGGCCGGCGGCGCCACCCGGGTCGCGTCCGTGCCGCCCGGCTCGAGGACGGCGGGATCGACCTGTCGCGTCGCGTCCCCGCCCGTCGCGGCGGTCGCCGCCTGGCGTCCGAGGGCGACGGTACCGTCGTCGTCGATCGTCCGCGGCGCGGCCGGGCCGGGCGGGGGCGTGGTGATCCTGCCGAGGGCGGGAAGACCGCGCAGCTCCTCCGCGAGATGCCCGAGCTCCTCCGCGACGTCGTCGGCGCTCGGCCGGTCACCGGTGTTCTTGGCCGTCATCGTCGAGATGGCGCTCCACAGTCCGTCCGGGACGTTCTCCGGCCGGCCGGGCAGATTCTCGGAGTGACGGCGCAGCACGCCGTACGTCCCGCCGGGACCCGCGAACGGGGTCACGCCGACCACCATCTCGTACAGCATGACGCCGAGCGCGTAGATGTCCGTGGCCGGCCCGGGTGGTTCCTCCTCGATCACCTCGGGAGCCATGTAGAGCGGGGTGCCGAGCATCGCCGTCGAGGTGGTGGAGTGCAGGGCCTGGGTCACGCGGGCGACGCCGAAGTCCGACACCTTGGGCACCATCGTCCCGTGGTCGGTCCCCTCGGCGAGCAGGACGTTGCCGGGCTTGACGTCGCGGTGGATGACGCCGCGCTCGTGGATGGCCGCCAGCCCGCGGGCGATCTGCTGGCCGTACCAGGCGGCCTCGCCGGGCGGGAGTGTGCCGCGCTCGTCGAGGAGGGCGCGCAGGTCCCCGCCGGCGACGAACTCCATGACGATCGCCAGCGTGCTGCCCTCGACGACGAGGTCGTGGACCTGGACGACGTTGCCGTGCACGACCCGGACGAGGAAGGAGCGCTCCTGGATGAACCGGTGGACGATCTCGGCGTCGTCGGCGTACTCGGAGCGCAGGATCTTCACGGCGACCTGCTTGCCGTCCTCGTTGCGGTGCCCCGCCCACACGGCGCCCATCGCGCCCTTCCCGACCTGTCGGTCGAGCGTGTAGCGGCTGCCGAGCGGCCGTGACGTCATGGATCCTCGAGTCTCGCTGGTGTGGGTCGGGTTCAGGCGAAAGGGTACCGATGCGCCGCTGCGGTCGCGGCGCGCCGCCACGGCGAGGCTCAGCCGTCGCCGTACCGCGCCGGCAGCTCGCCGGGCGGGGTGAGCACGCGGCCGTCACCCACGGCGAACGCCGCCGACGTCGAGTCGCCCCCGCTCGTCAGCGACCAGCTGATGACGAGCTCGTCGACCCCCTCGACGTCGAGGGTCACGTTCCTCGGCTCGTCGACGGTCACGGAGCCGCTCCACAGGATCTCGCCGTCACCCGTGACCTCGACGGCGACGACCCGCGACTCGAACCTCTCCTGCTCCTCCGGGTCGGAGAAGCTCGCGGGCCACCGCCCGAGGGTCGCACGGAAGACGTGGAAGCCGGAGTCGAGGTCCCAGCCCCAGCTCCCCGACGGCTCGCCGGGCTCGGAGGTCACGCCGTGCAGGAACGAGTCGTCGCCGATGTCGACGGCCTCCTCCTCGAACCCGGAGTACTCCTCGCCCGTGAGCGGGTCGAGGTCCTCGACGCCCCGGCGGGCGCTCTCCCGGGCGATCGTCACCTCGACCTCGCCGTCGTGCTGCTCGTCGCGACGGGGCGACTGACTCATCACGGTGCCGACCTCGTGAGAGTCGGCGAGACCGTCCTCCACGACGACGTCGACGTCGCCCAGCTCCTCCTCCGCCTCCTCGAGCGTCATGCCCCACAGGTTCGGCGTCGGGCCCGGCTCGGCCTCGTCGAGGTACCGGGTGAGCCAGACGGCGCCCAGCGCGACGATCGCGACGACCACCAGAGCGAGCACCGCCGGCGTCACGAGGCGTCGGCGGCTGCGCACGGGCGCGTCGTCGGGCGCCTGCACCACCGTGCCGCGCACCGGAAGGCGCGTGGCTGCCGCGGGGACGGACCCGGACGGCTCCCGCAGGACCGTCGCCTCGTCCGCGTCCTCGGGGACGGGCTCGCGCATGCCGCTCGCCGACGAGGTCCGGGCCAGGTCCGTGCCGGGCGACGGCGCACCGGACGGACGTGAGCCGGACGACGGCGTCCCCGTCGGCGGGTGCACGAGCCGCGTGCGGGCGGGAAGGTCGGCGAGGGGGGCGACCAGGCCGTCGAGCTCGTCGGCGAGCCGGGCGGCGTCGGGCCGCGCCTCGGGCTCCTTGGCGAGGGTCCGTTCGATGACGTGCCACAGCTCGTCAGGGAGTCCGTCCGGGCGCCCCGGCATCATCTCGGTCTGGCGCCGCATGACCCCGTAGGTCCCGCCGTCGCCCGTGAACGGGGTGATGCCGGTGAGCATCCGGTAGAGCAGGATCCCGAACGAGTAGACGTCGCTCGCCGGGGTGGGCGTGCGCTCGTGGATGACCTCGGGCGCCATGTACAGGGGCGTCCCGACCACCATCGTCGCGCTCGTGGCCTCGGTGATCTCGCCGTGGGTCACGCGGGCGACGCCGAAGTCCGTCACCTTCGGCACCACCTCGTGCTCGGTGCGCTCAAGGAGGATGTTGGCCGGCTTGACGTCACGGTGGACGACCCCGCCGTCGTGGATCGCCGCCAGCCCGCGCGCCACGCCCGCCCCGTACGCGGCGGTGTCAGCCGGCGTCAGCGTCCCGCGCCGGTCGATCTCCTGACGCAGGTCTCCCCCGTCGACCAGCTCCATGACGATGGCGAGCGTGCTGCCCTCGGCCACGAGGTCGAGCACCCGCACCACGTTCGGGTGCACGACGTTCGTCAGCAGGGTCCGCTCCTGGATGAAGCGGCGGACGATCTCCAGGTCCTCGGCCACCTCCGCCCGCAGCCGCTTGATCGCGACCACAGTCCCGTCGTCGGTGCGGTGACCGCGCCAGACCGATCCGACGGCCCCGCGGCCGATCTCCCGATCGAGCGTGTATCGGCTGCCGAGCGGCCGACCGGACATGCAGCCTCTTCTCCGTGCTCCGAGGGCGCCCGCGTGCGCGGGCGATTGAATCGTGGACAGGGTAGCGACCAGGTCCGCAGGTCGCAGGCGGGGAGGTCGGGCAGCAGGGCCCGTGGGCGGGTGGCATGTGGGGGCGACGGGGCCCGATCGGTGCGGCGGCCGGAGGCGGAGAGGTCGGACACACGACGGTCCGTCAGATTGACACCCGTTCTCGAGCCTCATGAGAATGAGTCTCATGCTCCGTCCCTCCCGCGTGGTTCTCGCGTCCGCCGCGGCTGCGCTCGTGCTCGCCGGCTGCTCCGGCGCGGACCCCGACGACGACGCGGCGGTCGAGGTCGGCACCGCCGCGTACGCCTTCGAGTGGCTCGTGGAGCAGGTCGGCGGCGAGCGCGTCGCGGTGACGAACGTGACCCCGCCGGGCGCGGACGCGCACTCCCTCGAGCTCGCACCCGCGCAGGTCGTCGATCTCGAGCAGGCCGACCTCGTCGTGCACCTGCCGCAGTACCAGGCGGCCATGGACGACGCCGTCGGCCAGCTCGGAGAAGGCGCCGTGCTCGACGCCGCAGGCCCCACCGAGCCGCTCGCGCCCGAGGAGCTCGCGGAGCAGGGCGGCGACGACGCCCATGACCACGACGACGAGGACGAGGGCCACGACCACTCCCACGCCGACGCGGCCGACGACCACGCGGCCGACGACCACTCCCACGACGCCGAAGGTCACGACCACTCGGACCACGGCGCGGCCGACGACCACGCGGGCCACGACCACGGCGCGCTCGACCCGCACGTGTGGCTCGACCCGGAACGGATGATCGCGCTGGCCGAGACCGTCGCGGACCGGCTGACGGAGATCGACCCCGACGGCGCCGACGCCTATGCGGACGGCCTCGACGCCGTGGTCGCCGACCTCGAGGACCTGCGCGAGCAGATCGCCGACCGGCTCGGGAGCTGCTCGGTGGAGACCGTCGTCGTCGGGCACCAGGCCTACGGGTACCTGCTCGCCCCGCACGGGTTCGTCGAGACCGGCCTCGCCGGGATCGACGGCGGCACCGAGGTCAGCCCGGCCCGCATCGCCGAGCTCTCGGCGCTCGTCGAGGAGTCGGGTGCCACGGCGATCTACCGCGACGCCAACGCGCCCGACGACGCCGTGCGCGCCGTCGCCGAGCAGACGGGCGCGGACGTCCAGGTCATCGATCCGCTCGAGATCGCGCCCGCCGACGGTGACTACCGTGACGCCATGCAGGCGAACATCGACGCCCTCGCGACCGGACAGCAGTGTGGCTGAGGCGCCCCCCACCTCCGTCCGACCCCTCGAGGTCGACGACGTTCGCGTGACGATCGACGGCCAGCGCATCCTGCGTGGCGTGTCCCTGACCGTGACAGCCGGTGAGTGCGTCGCCCTCATGGGGCCCAACGGGTCGGGCAAGTCGACGCTCGTCCGATCGATCGTCGGCGTGCGCCGACCGACGTCCGGCGCGGTCCGTCTCTACGGCCGGGACATGGCCGGACGCCGGCGCTCCGTCCCGTGGGCGCGCCTCGGGTACGTGCCGCAGCGCGCCTCCGCGGGCTCCGGCGTGCCGGCCACGGCGCGCGAGGTCGTCGCCGCCGGCGAACTCGCCGGCTGGCGCTGGCGACCGCGCAGCGGTGCGGACGCGCGTGCGCGGGCGGCCCTCGCACGCGTCGGCCTCGACGACCGCGGGAACGACCCGGTCCACGTGCTCTCCGGCGGCCAGCAGCAGCGGGTCCTGGTTGCACGGGCGCTCGTGCGCGACCCGGACCTGCTCGTCCTCGACGAGCCGCTGTCCGCGATGGACTCCGCGTCCCAGCGGGCCACCACCGACCTCCTCGCCGACTTCACCGCCCGGGGTGGCGCCGTCGTCGTCGTGCTGCACGAGCCCGGCCCGCTGGCCCCCCTCCTCGACCGGGCCGTCGTCCTTCGCCACGGGGCCGTCGTGCACGACGGCGCTCCACCACCGCCGGCCCCCGGGCACGACGAGCCCGACCACCGTCACCACCACCACGAGGACACCACCGAGGACGCACCTGCAAGGGCCGTCCTCGAGCCGGGTGCACCGCTGCCCGCACCGAGAGGGGCGATCTGATGGGGATCGTCGAGACGCTGAGCGAGATGCTCGGCAGCCCGCTCATGCGCCGGTCGCTGGTCGTGGCGGTGCTCGTCGGGGTCGCGGCCCCGGTCATGGGCACCTACCTCGTCCAGCGCCGGCTCGCGCTGCTCGGCGACGGCATCGGTCACGTAGCGCTCACGGGCGTCGCGCTCGGCTGGCTCGTCGGGTCGCTCACCGGCGTCTCCCCGATCGACCGGTTCGCGGTACCGGGGGCGATCGTCGCCTCGGTCGCCGGGGCGCTGCTCGTCGAGCTGGTCCGGGCCCGCGGCCGGACGTCCGGCGACGTCGCGCTGGCCATGCTCTTCTACGGCGGCATCGCGGGTGGCGTCCTCATCATCACGATCTCGGGCGGGTCGAGCTCGACCCTCACCGGCTACCTGTTCGGCTCGATCGCGACGGTGTCCTCGCTCGACATGTGGCTCGCGCTCGTGCTCGCGGTCGTCGTCATCGGGGTCGGGGTCGGGCTGCGACCCGCCCTGTTCGCCCTGTGCCACGACGAGGAGCTCGCCAGGTCGTCGGGCCTGCCCACGTGGCTGCTGTCCGCACTCGTGTCGGTGATGGCAGCCCTCACGGTATCCGTGTCGATGCGCGTGGTCGGCGTCCTGCTCGTCTCCGCGCTGATGATCGTGCCGGTGGCGGCCTCGCAGCAGCTCACGCGGTCGTTCGCCGGCACCATGCGCCTCGCGATGGGGATCGGCCTGGTCGTCACCGTCGCCGGGCTCGTCGTCACCTACGTGCGGCCGTGGTCGCCGGGCGCCACGATCGTCGTCCTCGCGATCGGGGCCTACGCCCTGGCGGCGGTCGCGCACCCCGTGGTGGAGGCGCGCAGGCGCCGCCGCGAGGCTCCGCGGGACCCGCACCCCGAGCACGACGACGACGTCACGGTCGGCGACGCGGCACCGGCTGCCGGCTGACCGGGTCGGCGACGCGGCACCGGCTGCCGGCTGACCGGGTCGGCGTTGCGGCGGTGGATCTCCTCACGTCGGCGTCCGGTGGGCGGCTCGACGGGTGACAATGACCGGGTGCCCGACTTCCTCAGCGGATGGCCCTTCTGGGTCGTCTTCGCCTTCCTCTACGCGGGGGCGACGCTGCGCGGACAGTCGATCTACTGGCTCGGCCGGTGGGCCACCCACCTGACGGTGAACCACACCCGCCCGACGAAGGGCTGGCAGCTGCGGGCGCACGGCTGGCTCTCCGGCGAGGGGCCGCAGCGAGGGATCGATGCCCTGCGCCGCTGGGGCCTCGTGATGGTCCCCCTCGGCTATCTCACCGTCGGTTTCCAGTCGATGATCATGGCCGGCGCCGGAATCCTGCGCATCGCCTGGTGGAAGTTCTCGCTCGCACAGATCCCCGGCTCGCTCGCGTGGGCGGCGATCTACTCGACGATCGGATTCGCCGTCTGGGGCGCCGTCATCGCCGCCGCGGCCGGATCGCCGCTCGGGATCGCGGTGATCGTCGCCGTTGTCGTCCTCCTGGTCGCGACGTTCGTCGCCCACAGGCTGCGGCGGCGGACAGCGACTCCGACGACCGGGGCGACGCTCGAGACCGAGGCCGGCACCGTGGTGAGCGCACCGGCCGCTCGGACCGAGACCACGGCCCTGGACGGCGCCGTGGCGAGCACGCCGGCCACTCGGAACCAGACCACGGACCTGGACGGTGCCGAAGCCGTGGTCGACGTCGACGAGAACGCCGCGGCCTCCTGACGCAGCCGCCCGCGCGCCTTACTCAACCTTGTGGTTGACAGCGGCCCCTGCACACCCCTAGCGTCTTCTTCAACCATACGGTTGACAAAGGAGTGCGCGTGCAGGACGACAGGCTCGACAAGGTGTTCGCGGCGCTGGCGGACCCGACCCGGCGCGAGATGGTCGCCCGGCTCGCGGACGGCGACGCCACGCTCACCGAGCTCGCCGAGCCCCACGCGGTCTCGGTCCAGGCGATCTCCAAGCACCTCAAGGTGCTCGAGGAGTCCGGACTGGTCTCGCGCACCCGTGAGGCGCAGCGCCGACCGGCCCACCTCGAGGCGGAGGTCCTCTCCCTCATGACGAAGTGGATCGAGCGCTACCGCCGAGCGGCGGAGGAACGATTCCAGCGTCTCGAGGAGGTGCTGGCTGCCATGGACGACGACACCACCCGACACGCAGCAACCACGAAGGAGCAGGCATCATGACCACGCAGATCCACCACCCCGAGACCACCATCGAGGCGAACCCCGACCTGCCGACGATCCGGATCGTCCGCGAGCTCGACTTCCCGGTCGAGAAGGTCTTCCGCGCCTACACCGACCGCGAGCTGTTCGCGCGCTGGATCGGCCCCCGCTCGCTCACCACCGAGATCGAGCACTGGGACTGCACCACCGGCGGCGCCTACCGGTACTCGAACGCGGACGGTGACGAGAGGTACCGCTTCTACGGCTCGTTCCACGAGGTGCGCAAGGACGAGCGCATCGTCCAGACGTTCACCTTCGAAGGCTTCCCGGACGGGGTCTCGCTCGAGACCGGCACGTTCGAGGACATCGGCGACGGGCGCACGCGTCTCACGCTGCTCTCGGTCGTCGACTCGATGGAGATCCGGGACGCCATGCTCGCCTCCGGCATGGAGGTCGGGGTCGTCGAGGGCTTCGAGAAGCTCGACGAGCTGCTCGCCGAGGGCGCCACGTGAGGGACGACGATGCTCCCGCGGACCTTCACCGACAGGTGGCGGCAGGCTTCTCCGCCGTGGTCGACGGCGTCGCGCCGGGCGCGTGGGATGCGCCGTCCCCGGTGGAGGGCTGGGCCGCGCGCGACGTCGTCGGGCACCTGACGACCTGGTTGCCGACCATGCTCGCCGCGTCCGGCGGTCCGGCGCTGCCGGAGGGCCCGGACGCGGACATCGACCCGGCCGGCGCGTGGCACCACCAGCGCCGGGCCGTCCAGGCGATCCTCGACGACCCGGCCTCGGCCGACCAGGTCCTGATCAACCCCAACTTCGGCGAGGTCCCGCTCCCAGGGGCGATCAGCCGGTTCTACGTCGGCGACGTCTTCATGCACACGTGGGACCTCGCTCGGGCCACCGGCCAGGAGCCCGGGCTCGACGCGGAGCTGTCGGAGTCGCTGCTCGCCGGCATGGCGCAGATGGAGGACGTCCTGCGCTCGTCGGGCCAGTACGGCCCCCCGGTGCCGGTGCCGGGCGACGCCTCCGCCCAGGACCGGCTCGTCGGGTTCATCGGACGTGACCCGGCGTGGGAGCCGCCCGCCGACCGGTAACGGATTGCCGCCGACGCTCCCGTTCGCCCACCTGGACCGTGCCGGGTCGAGCTCGACGTCGCACGGTCATGCTCGACGTCGCACGGTCGTGCTCGACGCCGCACGGTGCGTGACGCTCAGGCCGACAGCTGCTCCGGACCGTTGTGGTGCCGGCCGATCGGCACCATGAGGGGCCGCCCGGTCACCGGGTCGGGAACGATCGTCGAGCCGATCCCGAACACCGACTCGACGCACTCCGACGTGAGCACCTGCTCCGGGCTTCCGGCGGCGTGCACGCGCCCGCCGGCCACCGCCACGAGGTGGTCCGCGTAGCGGGCGGCGAGGTTGAGGTCGTGCAGCACCATGACGATCGTCGTGCCGCGCTCGAGGTTGAGGTCCGTGAGCAGGTCGAGGACCTCGACCTGGTGGGAGACGTCGAGGAACGTCGTCGGCTCGTCGAGGAGGAGCACGTCGGTCTCCTGGGCGAGCACCATGGCGATCCACGCGCGCTGACGCTGGCCGCCAGAGAGCTCGTCGACGGGGCGGTCGGCGAGCTCGACGGTCTGCGTGGCGGTGAGCGCACGGGCGACGGCCCGGTCGTCGGCCTCGCTCCAGCGCGCGAGCATGCCCTGGTGCGGGTGCCGGCCACGACCGACGAGATCGGCCACCGTGATGCCCTCGGGCGCCACGGGGGTCTGCGGGAGCAGGCCGAGGACCTGGGCGAGGCGGCGGGCGGGGATGCGGTGGACGTCCTTCCCGTCGAGCACCACCTGGCCGCGGCTGGGGGCGAGCAGCCGGGACATCGCGCGCAGGAGGGTCGACTTGCCGCAGGCGTTGGCGCCGACGATCGCGGTGATCCGCCCCGGCGGGACCGCGAGGCTGAGGTCCTCGATGACCCCGCGGTCGCGGTACCCGACCCACACGTGGTCGGCGGTGAGCTGTCGGTCGGTCACAGGGAGCCTCCGGCCCGGTCGGTGCGTGCGATGAGATATACCAAATACGGCGCCCCGAGGACGCCGGTGATGACGCCGGCGGGGAACCTCGTGCCGAACGCGTACTGCCCGGCGAGGTCGGCGACGAGCACGAGGACCGCGCCGACGAGTGCGGCAGGGACGAGCAGGGAGCGCCCCGGCCCCACCACGCGCGCCGCGATCGGGCCGGACAGGAAGGCGACGAACGCGATCGGGCCGGCCGCGGCGGTCGCGAACGCGATGAGGCCGACGGCCGCGACGACCAGGGTCAGGCGCGTGCGCTCGACCCGCACGCCCAGGGCGCGGGCCGCGTCGTCACCGAGCTGCAGGGCGGAGAGGTTGCGGCCCCGGGACAGCAGCACCGGGCCGAGGACGGCCAGGGCGATCGCCACGGGGACGACGGCGGACCACGTGGTGCCGTTGAGGCTGCCGACGAGCCAGCGCATGGCCTCCTGGAGGTCCCACTGGGCCGCGTTGTCCAGCAGGTAGCTCGTCACGGAGTCGAGCATCGCCGCCACGCCGATGCCGATGAGGACGAGCCGGGTGCCGGCCACCCCGCCGCGGTAGGACAGCAGGTAGATGAGCACCGCGATGCCGAGACCCGCAGCGACGGCCACGACCGACACCTGCCCGCCGTCGAGGTCGAGCACGATGATCGCGAAGGCTGCGGCCGCGCTCGCGCCGGCGCTGATGCCGATGATGTCCGGGCTCGCGAGCGGGTTGCGGAGCATGGTCTGGAAGGTGACGCCGCCCAGTCCCAGGCACAGGCCGGCGACGACGGCGAGGGTCGCCCGCGGCAGGCGGAGCCGTCCGACGGTGAAGCTCGCGCCCTGGACCTCCTCCCCCGTCAGCACGCGCCACACGTCGGCGGGCGGGTAGAACGTACGGCCGACCACGAGGGACGCGCACCACAGCCCGACGACGACGGCGAGCAGGACGAGCGCCACGACGAGCCCACGGCGCGCGCGACGTCGGCGTGCGGCGGCGAGCGCTGCCACGGCGTCGTCGGACGGCGGACGGGTCGGGTGGTCCGCAGAGCCGGTCCGGCGTGCGGTCCGGACCTCTGCGTTCTCGGCGAGGGCGCTCATAGCTCGCGGATCCTCGTGCGGCGGACGATGGCGATGAAGACGGGGGCGCCGACGATCGCGGTGATGATGCCGACGTCGATCTCGCCGGGGCGGGCGACGATGCGGCCGAGGACGTCCGCGGCCACGAGCAGCCCGGCCCCCGTCAGGGCGGAGAACGGCATGAGCCAGCGGTGGTCGACGCCCACGAGCAGCCGGCACAGGTGCGGGACCACGAGGCCGACGAACCCGATCGGTCCGGCGACGGCCGTCGCCGCCCCGGTGAGCACGACCGCGCCCACGGCGGCCACCAGTCGCGTGACGCCGACCCGGACGCCGAGGCCCGCCGCCACGTCGTCGCCCAGGGCGAGCGAGTTGAGGCTGCGTGCCGAGGCGAGGCACACGAGCAGGCCGACGACGAGGAACGGCAGCACCTGCGCCGTGGCCTCGTGGCTGGCCCCGCCGACGCCGCCGACCTGCCAGGAGCGGATGCTGCCGGCGATGTCGCCGCGCGGCAGGGCGACGGCGGTGATGAAGGAGGCGAGGGCCGCGGAGGTGGCCGCGCCGGCCAGGGCCAGGGTGAGCGGCGTGGCGCCGCCCCGGCCGACCGAGGCGACGACGTAGACGAACACGGCCGCGAGGCCGGCCCCCAGGATGGCGGTCCAGATCATGCCCGTCCGGGTCCACAGGCCGAACCAGGCCATGCCGACGACGACGGCGAGCGAGGCACCCATCGTCACGCCGAGGATCCCGGGGTCGGCGAGCGGGTTGCGGGTGACGCCCTGCATGGCGGCGCCCGCGACGCCGAGCGCGGCCCCGACGAGCAGGGCGAGGAAGGTGCGCGGCACGCGCGTGTAGACGGCGGCCTCGCCGATCGAGTCGGTCGAGCCCATGATCCCCGCGACGATCTCGGGCACCGTCACGCTGCGCGAGCCGATCGCGACCGACGCCATCGTCAGGACGACGACCGCGCCGAGCACGACCATGAGCCAGAGCAGGCGCGTCCGGGCCGGACGGCGGAGGACGCCGACGTCCGGCCCGGCACCGGGTGAGGAGGATGGAGTCCCCCCGGCCTCCTCGCGGGCGGGGGCCTGGGTCACTGGGACCCGGCTGCGGCCTCTGCGAGAAGCGCGACATAGTCCTCGAGGACCCAGGAGATGGACAGCGGCGTGGGGTTCGCCGCGGTGCCCATCGGGCCGGATCCGTCGAGGAAGACGATGGCACCGGACTCGACGGCCGGCATCTGCGACAGCAGGGGGTCGGCCTCGAGCGTGTCGACGAGCTCCTGGTCGCCGTAGGTGACGATGAGCTCGACGTCCTCGAACATGTCGACCTGCTCGGCGCTGATCGAGCCGGAGAACTCACCGGAGGCGGAGGCCTCCTCGACCGCGGCCGGCGTGCTCAGGCCCAGGTCCTCGAAGAAGGCGGCGCGGGTGTCGTTGGCCGTGTAGAAGTTCACGGTGCTGAGGTCGGAGACGTCGACGTGCGTCATGAACATGGTCGAGACGCCCTCGAGCTCGGGGTGCGCGGCGACGGTCTCGTCGATCTCGCCCTGGAGCTCGGTGATGAGCTCCTCGCCCTCCTCGACCATGCCGAGGCCCGCGGCGTTGTAGGTGATGACGTCCTGCCAGGAGGTGCCCCACGCGGTCTCGGGGTAGGCCACGACGGGCGCGATCTCGGTGAGCGTGTCGTAGTCCTCCTGCGTGAGCCCGGAGTAGGCGGCGAGGATGACGTCCGGCTGGGTGTCGGCGACGGCCTCGAAGTCGATGCCGTCGGTCTCGTCGAACAGGACGGGCGGCTCGGCGCCGAGGGTCTCGAGCTCCTCCTCGACCCAGGGCAGCATGCCGTTGCCGTCGTCGTCGCCGAAGTCCGCGGAGGCCATCCCGACGGGCACGACGCCGAGGGCGAGCGGCACCTCGTGGTTCGCCCAGTTGACGGTGGCCACGCGCTCGGGGACCTCCTCGATCACGGTGGTGCCGAAGGCGTGCTCGATCTCGATCGGCAGCTCGGCGCCGGAGATACCAGTGGCGCCCGCATCGCCGGAGTCGTCCGCGGCGTCGTCGCCGCCGTCGCCGGACGCGCTCTCGGAGCCGGACTCGGCGTCGTCGGAGGCGGACTCCGAGCCGGACTCTTCGTCGCCCACCGCCGGCCGGTCATCACTCTCTTCTGTCGTCGGCTCGCCCGTCGCGTCGTCGGAGGACTCGTCGGAGCCGCCGCAGGCGGCGAGGGTCAGTACCGCGACCGTGGCAGCAGCAAGGACGCGGAATCGGTGGTGACGCAAGTGGACCAGCTCTCGTTCGGGGCGGGCGCGGTGCCTGACGACGCCACGCCCGCGCATTACGCTAGGTTTGCGTGTCGAAAAGTTACCGACGCACAGTAGATCAGGCAAGCCTTACCTGCGTGATCCACCCCATAGGCGGGGGGCCGAGCCGGCGATTCACTCGGCCCGGTCCTGCGCTCGGAATCCCACAGCCCGGGCGCCCATGCTCCCCGAACGATTGTCAGCCGCCGGGCCGGGCCGCCGCGTCGACCGCCCCGCCCCACCGCCGGTCGCGGCGCGCATACTCCTCCACGACGCGCCACAGCGAGCGTCGGTCGACGTCGGGCCAGGCCTCGTCGGTGAAGACGAGCTCGGCGTAGGCGGACTGCCACAGCAGGAAGTTGCTCGTCCGCTGCTCCCCGCCGGTGCGCCACAGGAGGTCGACGTCCGGGACGTCGGGCTCGTCGAGATAGCGGGCCAGGGTCCGCTCGGTCACCCGATCGGGGTTGACCCGCCCCGCCGCGACGTCCCGGGCGAGGCCCGCGGCGGCGTCCGCGAGCTCGGCGCGGCCACCGTAGTTGACGCACATCGTCAGCGTCGCGGTGGTGTTGCGTCGGGTCATCTCCTCGGCGGTCTCGAGCTCGCGGATCACCGAGCCCCACAGTCGCGGCCGGCGTCCGGCCCACCGCACCCGCACGCCCCAGGAGTGCATCTCGTCGCGTCGCCTGCGGATGACGTCCCGGTTGAAGCCCATGAGATAGCGGACCTCGGCGGGCGAGCGCTTCCAGTTCTCTGTGGAGAACGCGTAGGCACTGATGTGGGTCACGCCGATCTCGATCGCACCCGCCACGACGTCGAGGAGCGACGCCTCCCCCGCCGCGTGCCCCTCGGTCCTGGGCAGCCCGCGGGCGTTCGCCCACCGGCCGTTGCCGTCCATGATGACCGCGACGTGCGCGGGCACGAGCTCGCGCGGAATCGCGGGCGGACGGGCACCGGACGGGTGCGACGGCGGCGGGACGGGCGAGGTCATGCGCGCTCCACGAACGGCAGGGAGCGCAGCCGGCGCTCGAGGTGGTACTGCAGGTGGGCGGCGACCAGGCCGGACGCCTCGGTGCGGTGGCGTGACACGGAGGCGTCGGCGACGGGCCAGTCGCCGGAGAGCAGGGCACCGAGCAGGGTCATCGTCTCCTCCGCGGGCGAGGCCGACCCAGGGGGCCGGCACGAGGAGCACATCGCACCGCCCATCTGCGTGGACCAGGCGCGGTGCGGCCCCTCGGTCCCGCAGCGGGCGCAGTCGTAGCAGCTGGGGGCCCACCCGGCGACCGCCAACGAGCGCAGCAGGTAGGAGTCGAGGACGAGGGTTGCCGCGTGCCGGCGCATGCTCATCGCGTGCAGGGCGCCGACGAGCAGGATGTACTGCTGCGGCGCCGGGACCTCCTCCGCCTGCGTGAGCTGGGTCGCGGTCTCGACCATCACGGTCGCGGACGTGAACAACGAGTAGTCGGCGGCGAGCGAGCGCCCGTAGGGAGCGATCGTCTCGACCTGCGTGACCGTGTCGAGGTTGCGGCCGCGGTGCAGCTGGACGTCGACGACCGTGAACGGCTCGAGCCGCGCGCCGAACCGCGAGCTCGTGCGCCGCACGCCCTTCGCGACGGCGCGCACCAGGCCGTGCTCGCGCGAGAGCATGGTGACGATGCGGTCCGCCTCCGACAGGTCGTGGGAGCGCAGGACCACCGCCTCGTCCCGGTAGAGCCTCACCGGTCCATTCTCCCCCCTCGGCCCGACATACCGGAGGACCACCACGGCACGCACCGCGCGTATCGATCACGCGAGGTGCATGGCTGGGGGTATGGCGCGTACAACGTTCGACCTGGACGACGACCTGATCGCTGAGGTCATGCGCAGGTACGACGTGCGGACCAAGAGTGAGGCGGTCGATCTGGCACTTCGCCGGCTCGTCGGACCGGTGATGAGCCGCACGGAGATGCTGTCGCTCGAAGGAACCGGCCGGGAACGTGACCTCCGGCCGATGCGGACCGACCGCGTGGCTCGTCAGTGATTCTGGTGCTGCGTGCAGGGTCGCCACGATCGGCGCCCCTGCACGCGGCACCGCGAGTCAGGCGGTGTGCCCACCCAGCTCCCGCACGTCCGCCACGATCGGCGACACCTCCGTGATGCCGCCGTCGACCGGGATCACGTGGCCGTTGACGAGCGCGGCCTCGTCGGAGGAGAGGAACACGACGACGTCGGCGATGTTCTGGGGTTCCGCGCCGCTCGTAGAGACCATGTGACGGAGATAGACGTCGGCGAACTCCTGCGAGGCGTACTGCTTGTTGTTACGCGTGTTGACGAAGGCAGGCGCGATCGCGTTGCAGCGGATCCCCTGCTTCCCGTACTGCACGGCCACCTGCTTCGTGAAGTGGATGACCGACGCCTTCGACATGCCGTACGCGCTCAGCGACGACTCGCCCGCCATACTGGACACGGACGCCATGTTGACGATGCTGCCCGCGCCCTGGTCGAGCATCGTCGGGAGCCCGTGCTTGGTCACGAGGAACATGCCGACCAGGTTCGCGCGGAACGTCTCCAAGAGGACATCGGGGTCGAGGCTCGAGATGTCCGCGTCGTTCGCCGTCAGGTCGAGGCCCGCGGCGCGGATCTCGGACTCGACGAGCAGCGAACGCTCCGCACGACCGACCGCCCACCCGGGTCGCACCTCCCGACGCCCGGACGCAGGATGGAGGAGGACCACCGAACGACGGCCACGAGAGGCGGCACCTCATGACCGAGACCATCGCCGGTATCGAGATCCCCGACAGCACGATGACGAAGGACGCCACCCAGCTCGTCCGCGACGTCGCCACTCCCGTCGTCTACCACCACTGCCGACGCGTGTTCCTCTTCGGCTCCCTGCGCGCCCAGGACCAGGGACTGAACCACGACCCCGAGCTGCTGTACGTCGGGGCCATGTTTCACGACCTCGGCCTCACCGAGACCTACCGCCGGACGGATCAGCGCTTCGAGATCGACGCCGCCGACGAGGCCCGCCGCTTCCTTCGCGGGTACGGCGTCGACGGCGAGGCCGCGGACCGGGTATGGACAGCCATCGCGCTGCACACCACCCCGGAGATCCCCCTGCACATGGCTCCCGAGATCGCGCTGGTCACCCGCGGTGTCGAGCTCGACGTCCTGGGTGTCGGCTACGACGCGATCACCGACGAGCAACGCGCGGCCGTCGTGGCGGCCCACCCGCGCCCGGACTTCAAGAACCAGATCCTGGCCGCGTTCACCGAGGGGCTCCAGGACCGGCCGGAGACCACGTTCGGGAACGTCAAGGCCGACGTGCTCGCCCACTGCCTGCCCGGTTTCGAGCGGATCGACTTCGTGGAGACCATCCGCGGCTCCGCCTGGCCCGAGTGACCGCGATCCGGCCCTGACGATCGAGCAGCCGCCGGTCGAGGAGCGCGCTCACCGACGCTCCGCCAGTTCGACCGTGTAGCGGCGTTCGATGTGGGCCGTGGCTCGGCCCCACTCGCTCGCCGCCGCACGCTCCTGATGGCCGGCGAACCCGGCCTCGTCGGCGAACAGCTCGACGACCTGCCAGACGAGTGGATCGCTGGTCGGGCGTACCTCGAACGAGAGGCAGGCGGGCTCGGACCGGGTGAGCGCCGTGTGCCCGGGCAGGTACCGCTGCACGAGCTCCGCCTCACCGGCGGACGCGCACACCAGCAGACCGCTCAGGCGCACCTGCGCCGTTCCACGCACCCGTTCCGTTCCGCTCACACCGTCGCGATCCCCCCGCCCGGCTCCGCCCGGACACTCGCGTGCGCCCCGTCCCCGCCCCGTCAGCGCGGCTCGCCGTCGACCGGGACTCCGCCCGTCACCCCGCGTGCCGCGCGGTTGACCGCGGAGATGATCGCCTGGAAGGAGGCGGTCATCGTCGACGGGTCCACGCCGACGCCCCACACCACCTGGTCGCTCGTCTCGACCTCGAGGTAGGCCGCCGCCATCGCATCGCCGCCCGCGGACAGGGCGTGCTCGGCGTAGTCGAGGACCTCGACCCCGACGTCGATGGTCGCCAGTGCGTGGACGAACGCGTCGATGGGGCCGTTGCCGCGGCCGGAGAGCAGCCGCTCCTCCCCACCGTCGTCGAGGACGACCGTGAGGTCGGCGTCCCCGCCCTCCCCGTGGGAGGTCAGCGAGGTGCTGCGGAGCGTGTAGCGGCCCCACGGCGCCAGGCCGTCGGTGGTGGTGTAGGGCAGGTACTCGTCGACGAAGATCGACCACAGCCGCTCGGCGTCGATCTCGCCGCCGTAGGCGTCCGTGTGCTTCTGGACGATGCCGGCGAGCTCGATCTGCAGGCGCCGAGGCAGGTCGAGGCTCCGCGTGGAGTGCAGCAGGTAGGCGACGCCGCCCTTGCCGGACTGGCTGTTCACTCGTACGACGGCCTCGTAGGTGCGGCCGACGTCCTTGGGGTCGATCGGCAGGTAGGGCAGGTCCCATACGACGTCGGCGTCCGCGCCGCCGGCCTCGGCGACCTTGCTCTCCCGGACCTGGAATCCCTTCTTGATGGCGTCCTGGTGCGAGCCGGAGAACGAGGTGTAGACGAGGTCGCCGCCGTAGGGGTGGCGGGCGTGCACGTCCATCTGGGTGCAGCGCTCGACCGTGCGTCGGACCTCGTCGATGTCGGACAGGTCGATCATCGGGTCCACGCCCTGGGAGTACAGGTTCATCGCGAGCGTGACGAGGTCGACGTTGCCGGTGCGCTCGCCCTGGCCGAACAGACAGCCCTCGACCCGGTCGGCGCCGGCGAGCATGGCGAGCTCGGCGGCGGCCACGCCCGAGCCGCGGTCGTTGTGCGGGTGCACGGACAGTGCCACGTGCTGACGGTGGGACAGGTGCCGGCTCATCCACTCGATCTGGTCGGCGTAGACGTTGGGCGTGGCCCGCTCGACGGTCGCCGGCAGGTTGAGGATGATCTCCCGGCCGTCCTCGGGCTGCCAGACACCCATGACGGCCTCGCTCACCTCGAGCGCGAAGTCGAGCTCGGTGTCGACGAAGATCTCCGGGCTGTACTGGTAGCCGAACACGGTCTCCTCCCCGAGCACCTTCTCCGCGTGGGCGAGGACCTCGCGGGTCCCGTCGACGGCGAGCTCGCGCGTCCCCTCGCGGCCGGAGCGGAAGACGACGTCGCGGAACACCGGGGCGGTCGCGTTGTACAGGTGCACGGTGGCCCGCGGGAACCCGACGAGCGACTCGACCGTGCGGTGGATGAGCTCGGGCCGCGCCTGGGTGAGCACGGAGACGGTGACGTCCTCCGGCACGGCGTCGTCGTCGACGAGTGAGCGGACGAAGTCGAAGTCGGCCCGCGAGGCGGCGGGGAAGCCGATCTCGATCTCCTTGTAGCCGAGACGGACGAGCAGGTCGAACATCTCGCGCTTCTTCTCGGGGCTCATCGGCTCGATGAGGGCCTGGTTGCCGTCGCGCAGGTCGGTCGAGAGCCACCGGGGAGCGACCGTGACCTGCTTGTCGGGCCAGGTGCGGTCCGGGAGGTGGACCGGATTCGTCTCGGCGAACGGCCGGTACTTGGTCACCGGCATGCCGGAGGGGCGCTGGAGGTTCGTGGTGCCGCGGGTCTTCATCGTCTGGGTCTCCTCGTCTGGGTCACGTGCGGCCAGCACGACGTCTCCCGCGACGAGGAGCCGGCCTCAGGAGGCCTCGCCGCGGCAGATAAGGAGCAGGAGCCCGGTGCGCACGGTCGTCACCCTACTCCTTCGGACGGCCGGTGGTCGGCGCGTACCGGTGCCGCGCGGATGCGTGCCGGCGCCACACGGATGTGCACCGGCACCGCGCACCCGGCCGCGAGGGGTCGCTCGGCGGGTCCCGCTCCCCTGGCCTGTCGGCCCGTCCGCCCATAGCCTGGCGGGCATGCCTTCGGAGTTCTCCCCGTCCGCGCGTGGCCCCTGGGGCCCGCTCACCGTGACGGTCGGCGCCGTCGCCGCCGGTGCGGTGGCCGCCTGCGGGGCCGCGGCCGCCTACCTGCAGCAGCGCGGGATCGTCAGCCGCCAGGTCCCGGTGCACCGCGAGTACTGGGCGCGGCGCACGCACGAGGTGCGCGCCTCCGCCGTGCCGCACGCCTTCCACCTCGTGGTCGTCGGCGACTCCGCGGCCCAGGGCGTCGGCGTCCCGGACCCGGAGCACGGCTGGGTCGCCCGGGTCGAACGACGCCTCGCCGAGGTGCTCGACCGGGCCGTGGTGACGACCAACCTGTCGGTCTCCGGCGCGACGACGACGAACCTCATCGACGACCAGCTCCCCCTGCTCGAGGGTCTCGAGCGTGAGCCGGACCTCGTGATCTGCGAGATCGGTGCCAACGACGTCGCGCGTCGCCAGATCTCGATGCCCGGCCTCGGCGAGCGGATGGAGACGATCGCCGACGCTCTCCCGCGCGGCAGCGTCATCGCCGAGGTGCCCAGCTACGGGTACGGCCCACACGAGATGTGGGTGCGCCGCGCCAACACCGCGATCCGGGAGACGGCCGAGGCCCACGACCTCCACGTCGCGCCGCTGCACGCGGCCACGCGCCCGCTGTGGCCGAGGATCGTCTTCACGCACATGGCGCAGGACCTGTTCCACCCGAACGCCGCCGGCTACGAGGTGTGGGCGGACGCCCTGTGGGAGGGCGTCGCGGAAGCGCTGCACGACCGTGGGCTGGTCGGCGCGGACCGGCTCCGGCACGACGCCGAGGAGCGTGCGCGGGCGCTGTCGGCCTGACCGCGCACAGCCGACCGCCACCGACCGCCACCACCGGTGCCGGGTCGTCTCCCACGGCCCCGACTCAGCGCCGCTCGAGCACCCCGCGGACGAACGCCGCCTGGCCGGCGTGCTCGAGGCAGTCGTCGATGACGCTGACGAGCCGCACGCCCATGGTGGTCGGCGGGTCCCAGCTCTCGTCGACGACCGTGCCCAGGTCCGCCTCGGTGAGCCCGCGGACGCACCGGAGCGTCTGCTCGTGCACGGCGTCGTGGTAGGCGAGCACGAGGTCGGCGTCGAAGCCGACGACCTTCGCGACGTCGTCAGCGGAGTGCCCGTAGCCGATCCCGGACACGTCCAGGCCGAAGCGGTCCGCCCAACCGCCGCTCGTCCACAGCTCGTCGACGCCGAACGCGCCGGCGACGTGGTCGTCCTGCACGCGCGTGAGGTGCCACAGGAGCCAGCCGATCGAGTTGGCGCCGGGGTCGAGGCGGGCCTCGAGCTGCTCGCGGGTCAGCCCCTCCCCCGCCCGGTGGACGGAGCCCGACACCCGTGAGAACGCGTCGAGCAGGAGATCGTGGACGGCGGCCATCAGCTTCCTCCCAGGTCGTTGTCGGCGAGCCACTCGGTCGCGATGGTCGCGGAGTCGAGCTGCTCGTCGACGCTGCGGGCGTTGAGCTCGATGAGCTCCTCGGTGGTGAGCACCTCGCTCACCGGGTCGAGCACCTCGCCGAGCTCGCCGGCGAGGTCGTCGGTCACGAGCGGGACGACGTTCTGCGCGAGGATCATGTCCTCGGGGTCCTCGAGCGTGACGAAGTCGCCGGACGCGAGGTCGGGGTCCGCGGTGTAGATGTCGCCCATCGTGATCGTTCCGTCGAGGATCGCCCCCTTGGTGAGCGGGCCGCCGCTGTCGCCGATCGCGACGAACTCGACGTCGACGCCGTAGAGCTCGGCGAGCCCGTCGGGCCCGTAGGGGCGGCTCTCGAGCTCGGCGTTGCCGCCGATCGTGATCTCGCCGTCGTGGTCCGCGAGGTCGGCGAGGCTCGTGATGCCGTGCTCCTCGGAGAACTCGGTGGTGACGTTGTAGGAGTCCGCATCCTCGGCGTCGGCGTACTCGAGCACGGCCATGCCGTCCGGGAGCGCGTCGGCGAGCTCGGCGGCGACGTCCCCGCTGGACCGCGCCTCGGTGTCCGGCGCGTAGAACTGCAGCAGGTTGCCCGTGTACTCGGGCAGGACGTCGACCTCGTCGTTCTCCATGGCCTGGAGGTAGACGTCGCGCTGCCCGATCTGGAACTGCCGCTCGACCTCGTAGCCCGCCTCCTCGAGGACCTGGGCGTAGATCTCGGCGACGATCTCGTTGGAGTAGTAGGCCTGCGAGCCGACGACGACGCTCCCGCCGGAGTCGTCGGAGCCCGACTCCGCCCCGTCACCGCCCGAGCCGGAGGTCTCGTCCTCCCCCTCGTCGAACGGGTCGTCCGACCCGCACGCGGTGAGCGCGACCGCGGCGACGAGGGACAGTGCCGCGGCGCGGCGGGTCGAGGAACGCATCAGGTACGTCCTTCCGTCGGGGATGTGGCCCCCAGTGTGCCTCGGCCTCCGCTCACCCGCAGCGCGAGCCGGGCGAGGAGCGAGAACACACCGTCGACGGCGAGGGCGAGGGCGACGATCGCGATCGCCGCGCCCAGCATCTCGTCGTAGCGCTGCAGCGAGATGCCCCGCTGGATGTAGATGCCCAGCCCGCCGAGCCCGACGTAGGCCGCCAGGACCGCGGTGGCCACGATCTGCAGGGCGGCGCTGCGCATCCCGCCGACCAGCAGCGGGAGGCCGAGCGGCGCCTCGACCCGGGTGAGGACCTGCCAGCGGGTCATGCCCTGGGCGCGGGCGGAGTCGACGACGGCGTGGTCGACGTTCTCCACCCCCGCGTAGGCGCCCGCGAGCACGGAGGGGACGCCGAGGACGACGAGGACCGCCGTCGCGGCGAGGGCGGCGTCGCCGACGCCGACGAGCAGCGTGAGGACGGTGAGCAGGCCGAGCGAGGGAAGCGCGCGGCCGGCCCCGGACAGGGCGACGACGAGCTGCCTGCCCCGGCCGGTGTGCCCGACCAGGTAGCCGAGCGGGACGGCGACGACCGTCGCGATCGCGAGCGCGAGCAGCGTGAGGACCAGGTGCTCGCCGAACCGCTCGGGCAGCGACCCGGAGCCGGACCACTGCTCGGGCGCGGCCAGCCAGGCGAAGGCGTCGGCGAACAGGTTCATGCGCCCACCTCGGCCGGCCGGTGGGCGTCCGGGCCGATGCCCCCGCCGGCGCCCCGCTCGTCCTCGCGGCCCGCCCCCTTCGGCAGCCGGAGCGCGCGTCGCACCGAGCCGCCCCGGGCACCTCCCGACCGGTGCCACGGCATGAGCAGGCGACCGAGCACGACGAGCACGAGGTCGAAGAGCAGGGCGACGACGACGGTCGCCACGATGCCCGCGACGATCGAGGCGACGATCCCGCGCTGAAGTCCGTCCATGAACAGGTCGCCGAGGCTGCGGATGCCCACCAGGACGCCGACGGTCACCATGCTCACGGTGCTCACGGACACCACGCGCAGCCCGGCCAGCAGCACGGGACCGGCCAGCGGCAGCTCGACCGACCAGAAGCGCCCCGCGGTCGAGAACCCCTGGGCGGTCGCTGCGGAGCGCACGGCGGGATCGACGGCGTCGAGCGCGTCCGTCACGGAGCGGGTCATGAGGGCGACGGCGTAGATCGTCATGGCGATGACGACGTTGAGCTCGCTGAGGAACCCGATGCCGAGGACCGGCGGCAGCAGGACGAACAGGGCCAGCGACGGGATCGTGTAGAGCAGCCCGACGGCGGCGAGCACCGCACCGCGTGCGGCCGGGTAGCGCCACGCGAGGACGCCCGGCGGGAGCGAGAGGAGGAGTCCCGCCACCACGGGGATCACGCACAGGAGCGCGTGCTGCAGGGACAGATCGACGATGAGGTCGATGTTCGCGGCGACCCAGGTCATCCGGCGCTGCCGTCCTGCACCGCACCGTCGTCCAGCACCCCGGCGGGGCGGCCCTCGGCGTCGACGACGAGGCGCCGCCCCCCGCGGTGTTCGATCCGCAGCGCGCGCCTGCCCCGGTCCGCCCCGATGAACGAGGCGACGAAGTCGTCGGCGGGCTCGGCCAGCAGGTCGGCCGGGCTGCCCTGCTGCACGATGCGCCCGCCGTCGGCGAGGATCACCACGTGGTCGCCGAGGCGGAAGGCCTCGTCGATGTCGTGGGTGACGAGGACGATCGTCTTGGCGAGCGTGCTCTGCAGCCGCAGGAGCTCGTCCTGCAGCTCGGTGCGGACGATCGGGTCGACCGCCGCGAACGGCTCGTCCATGAGCAGGATGTTCGGGTCCGTCGCGAGCGCCCGGGCCACGCCGACGCGCTGCTGCTGGCCGCCGGAGAGCTGCGCCGGGTAGCGGCCCGCGAGGGTCCGGTCGAGCCCGACGGTGTCCATGAGCTCGAGCCCTCTCGCGGACGCGGCCGCCCTCGGGGTGCCGGTGAGCCGCAGGACCGTGGTGACGTTGTCGAGCACGCGTCGGTGCGGGAGCAGGCCGGCGCTCTGCATGACGTAGCCGATGCTGCGGCGCAGGGGCACGGGCGACCGGGTCGCGACGTCGGTGCCGTCGATCGAGACGGTGCCCGACGTCGGCTCGACCATCCGGTTGATCATCCGCAGGATCGTCGTCTTGCCGCACCCCGACGAGCCGACCAGGACGGTGATCTCGCGGGGGCGGATCACGAGGTCGAGGTCGTCGACGGCCCGGGTACCGCCCGGGAAGGCCTTGCCGACCGACCGGAACTCAATCATCGCGGCGGCTTCGTGCGTGTGTCATCTCCCGAGCGTAGGCTCGTGACCACCTCCCCGTCCCGACGAAGCGAGGGCCCCGTGTCCGATCCGCACCGGTCAGAGCAGCACCCGTCACCGTCGACGGCCCCCGACCCTCCCGCGGCCGGGCCGCACGGAGCCGGGGAGCACCCGGGCCTGGACGACCACGCCGACACGTGGGACGTCGTCGTGCTCGGCGCCGGCCCGGTCGGTGAGAACGTCGCCGACCAGGCCGTGCGGGGCGGGTTGTCCGCGGTGGTCGTCGAGGCCGAGCTCGTCGGCGGCGAGTGCTCGTACTGGGCGTGCATGCCCTCGAAGGCGCTGCTGCGCAGCGGGGAGGCGCGCCGGGCCGCCCTGGCCGTCGACGGTGCGCGGCAGGCCGTCACCGGAGGGCTGGACGTCGAGGCCGTCCTGCGGCGGCGGACCTCCTTCACGTCCGACTGGGACGACGCCGGGCAGGTCGACTGGCTGCGCTCCGCCGGCATCGACCTCGTGCGCGGCCGCGGGCGGCTCAGCGGCGTGCGGGAGGTGACGGTCGCGGCGCCGGGCGGCGAGGAGCGCGTCCTGCGCGCCCGGCACGCCGTCGCGCTCGCCACGGGCTCACGCCCGCACGTCCCGGACGTGCCGGGCCTGGCGGCGGCGCGGCCGTGGACCAACCGCGAGGCGGTGTCGGCGCAGGAGGTCCCGGGCAGTCTCGTCGTCGTCGGCGGGGGCGTCGTCGGTTGCGAGCTGGCGGTGGCATTCACGGACCTGGGGGCCGAGGTGACGGTCCTCGCGCGCTCCGGCCTGCTCGGCGGCTACGAGCCGTTCGCCGGTGAGGCCGTGGCCGAGTCCCTCGCGGAGCTCGGGGCAGACGTCCGCACCGGGGTCTCGGCGACCGAGGTGAGCCGCGGGTCCGACGGCGTCACGGTCCGGTGCGACGACGGGCGGACCGTGACCGCGGAGCAGATCCTCGTGGCGACCGGGCGCGAGCCGCAGCCGGACCTGGGTCTCGACGTCGCCGGCCTGCCCGAGGGCTGGGTGGAGGTCGACAGCACCCTCCGCGCCCTGGGTCCGGACGGCGACCCGCTGGCGTGGCTGTACGCCGTGGGGGACGCCAACCACCGCAGCCCGCTCACCCACCAGGGCAAGTATCAGGCCCGTGCGGCGGGCGCGGCGATCGTCGCTCGCGCGGCGGGCGTCGCGGTGGAGGACGAGCCCTGGGGCCTGCACGCCGCGACGGCGGACGACGCCGCCACACCGCAGGTGGTGTTCACCGACCCCCAGGTGGCGAGCGTGGGCCGGACGGCGGCGCAGGCCGAGCGGGACGGGGTCCCCGTGCGCGTGGTGGACCAGGACCTCGGCGCGGTCGCGGGCGCCGCGCTGCACGCCGACGACTACGCCGGCCGGGTGCGGATGGTCGTCGACGAGGAGCGAGAGGTGATCGTCGGCATGACGTTCGTCGGTCCCGACGTCGCCGAGCTGTTGCACGCCGCCACGATCGCGGTGGTCGCCGAGGTGCCGCTGGACCGGCTGTGGCACGCCGTGCCCGCCTACCCGACGATGAGCGAGGTCTGGCTCCGGCTGCTCGAGGCCTGGTGAGACGACGGACCGGCGGTCAGCGCAGGATCGTCTGCCCGGCCTCGTCCTCGTCCTCCGACCACGGGTCGTCCCACTCCAGGAGCGACTCGCCGACGCGCAGCGCGGCACCCTCGGGCACCACGACCTCGCGCCACGGCTCGAGCCTGCTCACCGACCCGTCCTCGGCCACGTAGAAGGTGCCGTTCGTGGAGGCCCGGTCGATCGCGTGGAGGCCCGCGCCCGTGAGACGGACCGACAGGTGCGTCTTGGACATCGACGGGTCCGGGACCACCATGAGGTTGTCGACGAGCTCCCCCGCCCGCGGCTCCGGGTCGCGGCCGACGAGCGTGATCCCGCCGTCGAGGAGGTAGCCGCCGACGCGCACGTCCGGCACCTCCTCCCACTCCCCCGTCTCCCGCCACGCCGGCGCGGAGTGCGCGCCGAGCGCGGCGTGGGTGCCCGTGGTGCGCGGGCCGGGCTCGGCGGTGACCGGCGCTGCGTCGGGGCTGACCGCGCCGGGCGGGGTCGCCGCGCGCGGCTCGCCCATCGGGCCACCGACCGGAGGGCCCGGGTACGGGTGGCCATGACCGTGCCCGTCGTAGGACGCGGCGGCGTGCGCGCCGGACGGCGAAGGGTCCTGCGCGCCGTGGCGGGCGGGGGCGTGCGAGTCGCTGCCCGGCGGGGTGACGTGCGGCTGCGGGACGTAGCCTCCCGCGGGCGGCCACCCGGTGCCGGAGCCCGGGCCGCCGTGCTCCGCCGGGCCGCGGCCCGGTGCGCCGTAGCCGTCCGCGCCGTAGCCAGGTGCGTAGCCGTGCCCGTGGTCACCGGGCCCGCCGTACCCAGGTGCATAGCCGTGCCCGTGGTCACCAGGCCCGCCGTACCCGGGCGCGTAGCCGTGCCCGTGGTCACCGGGCCCGCCGTGATGGCGCTCCCCGTGGCCCTCGACGCCCGAGACCGGCGGCGCCAGCACGGGCGCGTCGTCCGACCACCGGTCCCCGGCACGGTCCTCGCGGCCGGAATCCCCGGCCCCGGTCACGTCGATGCCCGCGCGGCGCAGGGTCCACACACGGGCGCCCTGACCGCCCGGACCGAGGCCGCCGTTGCGAGCCACGGTGAGCCGCCATGCGCCCAGTCCTGCCGCGACGGCGAGCCACCAGCAGGCCACCGCGCGCACCAGCGCGGCCACCATGACACCGAGGATGGCCTCGTTGGCGTAGGGGCGCGTCTGCTCGACGACCGGACCGATCGCCATCGCCGTGGCTGCCACGGTCGCGAGGATCGCCAGCCCCGCCCCGACCTGGCGCAGCCGCACCGGGCCGGGAGGCAGCAGCCGGCCGACCTCCTCGACCGCCTGGTGCTGCCGCGCGGTGAGCGGCCCGGCGCGCCGTTGGCGCCGGCCGTCCTCGGTCACCACGGTCGGGAGGACCGCCCAGGCGAGCGTGCCGGCGATCGCCGGGTTCCCGGCCCGCATGAGCAGGATCGCCAGGACCGCGGCGGCCAGGACGAGGACGATCCCGACGATCACGAGGACCGGTGCCTGGAGCGGGCCCCACGGCTCTCCGGCGATTCCCGGGCGCAGCATGAGGCTCCCGACGACGGCGAGCGCCAGCGCGAGAAGCCCACCGAGCGCGCGCGGGACCGACGTGGCGGCCGGGTACAGGTCTCGCAGCGCCGTCTGGCGCTGCATGAGGACCGAGCTGAAGGTGGCCCAGTCGCGCCGGACGGCGGACGGGTGGGCGGCACGGCGGACCGCCGACGTGGAACCAGGCATGGGATCAGTGTGCACCGACCTGCCCGCGTGCACGGTCAGGGCCTGGACCCCGGCTGCCGCCGGCCGCGACGCCGGCGCAGCGAGCGCGTGGACAGCCGCGAGCGCCACCAGCGCCGACGCCCCGCCGCCGCGCGCATGCGCTCGAGGGTCTCGTCGACCTCCGCCCACAGCTTCTCGACGTCGCGGTCGTCCGGCTCGCGGTACCCGAAGGCCTGTGCGTCCGTCCGCCTGGCCAGCCCGCGAAGGTCGACGCCGCTGAGGTCGATCGGGTTGGCAACCGCGGACCCGTCGCCGGCCGCGCTCCCGGGTGCTGCGTCGCCGTCCGGTGCGGTCTCGCCGCCGCCCGGGGCGGTCGACCCCGGGGGGCGCACCCGGTCGGGGTCCTCCCCGCCGCGACGTCGCGCGCTGCGTCCGGCGTCCGCGACGGGCCGCCCCGTGCCCCAGGCCGCTCCCCCGGGACCGGTGGCGGTCCGCCCGACGCTCGACGTCGCACCTGCGCCTCCCGCACCGGCGCCGCCTGCTCCCGCCGCGGCAGCGCCCGGGCCGGTCGAGCCGGCGGGACCGACTCCACCCGACCCCCCGAGCGAGCGCTCGACGGCTCCGGCCGCGACGGAGCGAGTGGCGCCACCGGGCACGAGGGCACCGAGGTCGCGGGTGACGTCGACGATCTCGGACCACCCCCCGACCGCGCGGTGCGTGGTCGTGCCGCGGGTGCGACGGCGCCTGCGCCGCGTGGCCTTCCACGCGAGGATGACGACGACGGGCGCGAGCAGCAGGAGCAGCAGGCCACCACCCGCGGCGGCCACGATCACCCAGACGATCGACAGCCGGCTCTCCCGCTCGTCGGGCTCCTCGCGCACGTCGACGTCCTGACGGGCGGCGGGCGGGGCGTCGGGCGGCTCGAGCACGGGCGGCGGCGGCTGGAGGACCTGCGGCTGGGGCTGCTCCTGCGGCTCGAGGTTCTGCTCCTGCCAGATGCGGTCCTCGTCCGGCGTGGGGAAGAAGGGCACCCAGCCGTACTGCTCGAACGGCACCTCGACCCAGGCCGTGACGTCCTCGCCGGCGACCTGGATCGCGCCCGTCCCGTTCGGCACCTCGAAGCCGATGACCACGCGCGCGGGGATCTGCATCGAGCGCAGCATGAGCGCCATGAGTGCGGCGTACTGCTCCTGGTCGCCGACCATCGCCGGCCCGGTGAGCATGGCGTCGAGCCGCGCGGCGCCGTGGCCCGCCAGCGACGGAGTGTCCCCCTCGAGCCCGTGGCTGAAGTAGCCCTGCCTGAGGCCGGACTCGACGGCCTGGATGCGGGCGAGCGTCGTCGTCGCGTCGGCGGCGAGGATCGAGGCCTCGGTGGCGATCGAGTCGGGCACCGTCACGGGCGGCAGCGCCCGGTCGTCGACGGGCGCGGCCGAGAGCGCGCCCAGGTCCGGCCGCTCGACCGGGGCCGCCAGGAGCGTGTACCGGTCCCCCGGGCGCAGCCCGGCCTCGACGAGCCCGACGCCGGCGACCGGGTTGACGTACAGCGACCGCGCGAGATCGGTCGAGCGCTCGGAGGTGAACGTGACGTCGGAGATCCGGCCCGTGACCGGCACCCACACGTCGCGGTACTCCCCGATCGTCACGTCGATCTCCTCGGCGCCCGGCAGGTCCTGCTCGACGGCGGCGCCGATGCGCTGGAACTCGCCCGTGCCGGCCTCGCCTCCGGGGGCGACCGTGAAGGCGGTGCCGTCGTAGGAGTCCATCGCGGCGAGCCGCACGAGCTCCCCGGTCTCGAGCCCGTCGACGGTGAGGACGGTGTCGGTGAGGTGGTCCTTGAGGTAGGCGCGGAACCCGGCGAGCGGGCTCGGGTAGTCGCGCAGGTCGGGCGGCGGCGCCACGTGGTCGCGGACGACGGTGCGCCGGTCCTCGTCCTGCCAGAGCAGGCCGGTGGCCCCGCCGGCGACGAGGGCGACGACGAGCAGCACGGAGGTGGCGACCGGCCGCTCGGTGTGCAGCCGGTTCGACCGGCGGGACGCCCACACGAGCGCGACGGCGGCGAACGCGAGCCCGACCGGGACCGCGAGCCCGGTGTCCCGGGTGCCGAGCAGGACGCTGCCGGGGAGCACGCCCATCGGCACGAGCGCGGCGAGCGTGGGCCGCCGGGTGCGTTGCGCGATCGTCATCGCGAGCGCCGAGCCGACCACGCCGACCACGAGCGGGACCGTGAGGACGGCCCCGGTCGCGCCGACGGGCGCGAGGATCGTCACCAGGTCCTTCCAGGAGGTGACGACGCCCTGGCCGACGGCCCCGATGCTCGCCGGGGTGGGCAGCCAGCCGACGAGTGCCTCCACCGGCGCGGCCACCCCGGTGAGGAGCACGAGGGCCAGCAGCACGGCGAGGAGCGTGACGAGCGCGCCCCAGCGCCGCCACGCGGACAGCAGGGCGATCCCGGACCCGGCGGCGACGGCCAGGAGCGCGAGCACGACGAACCGGCCGACCCCGTAGGCGGGCCAGAGCGGCGCGAGCGCGAGCAGCATGAGCAGCGGGACCGCGACGGCGTCCCATACGCGCATCCGGGCCCGACGCCGAAGTGCCGCACGGGTCGGTGCGTCGCCCCGGTAGGCGAGCGCCTCGCTGGCCTCCCGGGTCCGACGGCCCTCCTCGAGGGCGGAGCGGGCGTTCACAGCGCCGCCATGTGCAGCCCGCGGGTGAGCTCGTCGAGGTGGGGCACGGTGACGACCGTGACCGGCCCGACGGCGGCCACGCTCGGCTCGACGTAGGGGTCGGCGCGCACGGCGAGGGCCCGCATGCCGACGGGCAGCACGGAGCCGGCGGCCCGGATGTCCCGCAGCGGCACGGGCGAGCCGCACACGAGGACGGCGAGCGTGGCACGCGCGTGGGACAGGGCGATCTCGCGGGCCATGTCGACGACCTCGGTGCGGGTCGGCGTCATCGTCAGCCGGGTCAGGGCGTCGAGGAGCGCGCGCGGCGACACCGTCGGCAGCGGGGTGCCCGTGGTGAGGACGGTGAGCTCCTTGTCCTCGGTGATCGCCTGGAGCCCGAGCGAGCCGACGGTGGACACGACGGTCTCGAACTCGTCGGGCTCGTCGTAGTCGGCGGCCGAGGTGCTCAGGGCCACCACCACGTGGCTGCGCCGGGACTCCTCGAACTGGCGGACCATGAGCGTGCCGGTGCGGGCGGAGGTGCGCCAGTGGATGTAGCGCCGGTCGTCGCCCGGGGCGTACTCCCGCAGCGCGTGGAACGACAGGTCGGACTCGGTGAGCTCGGCGGTGGGGCGCCCCTCGAGGTCGTGCAGGAGTCCCGCCGACGCCGGCGCGAGGCGGACGGTGCGCGGGTGGACGTACATCTCGAGGACCTCGGTCCACGTGCGCGCGGAGCGCACGAGGCCCAGCGGGTCGCCGCGGACGGTGCGGGCCGGGCCGATGTCGACCACCGAGCGCCGCTGCGTGGGCACGGCGAGGAGCTCCTCGACGGAGTCCCGCGCGGCGAGCCCGGGCAGCGGGATGGCGACCTGGCCGGGGCCGACGGGGATCTCCAGGCGCGCCGCCGAGGTGGAGCGCGCGCCGGTGTTGGTGACGATGACGCCGGCCAGCGCCCGGTCCCCCACCGTGACGCGGCGGTCCGAGAGCCGCAGGTCCACCGAGTAGCTCTGCCGTCCCACGGTGAAGGCGACCGCGACGGCGAACAGCGCCAGCAGCGCCACCCCGCCGGCCATCGCCTCGCCCCAGCCGAGCACGAGGGCGACGACGAGACCGGCCAGGCCCATGCCGAGCGCCGTCCAGCCGAGCGCGGAGACGCCGCCGAGGACGCGAGCGACCTCCCGGCGCGGGCCGATGGTGCGCTCGAGCGCCGTCGTCAGCCCGGGGATCGCACCCACCCGGGCGCGGGCGGACGTGCGCCAGCGGCCGGTGGTCGACCCGCCGGAGGTCATCGACCCGATCGAGTACGGCGAGTGGGCCGAACCGGGCGAGGGACCGGTGGGCGGCGATCCGGTGTGCGGGGAGGCCGCGGAGCCGGGACGTTCGGCGGGGTCGTGGACGACCGCGTGCCGCTCGACCGCCTCCGGGACGTCGGGGCGGGAGTCGTTCACGAGCGGTCGTGGTCCCCGGCGACCTGTCGGTGGGCGGGCGGCTCGACCTGCTCGAGGACCGTGCCGAGCGCGCCGGCGGCCGTCGCCCCGTCGAACTGGGCCTCGGCCTCCATCACCATGCGGTGACCGAGCACGGGCTCCGCGAGCTCGCGGACGTCGTCGGGCAGGACGTAGCCCCGGCCCTGGGAGGCGGCCCAGGTCTTGGCGCAGCGCACGAGCGCGAGCGCGCCGCGCACGGAGACGCCGACCTCGACGCCGGGGGCCGTCCGGGTCGCGGTGACGAGTCGGGAGATGTAGTCCGCGATCGCGGGGTCGACGTGGACCCGGCCGGACATCCGCACCATCTCGGTGACGACCTCGGCGGTGACGACGGCGCGCAGCTCGGCGGCCCGGTCGCGCACCGAGGCGCCCGTGAGGATGGCGACGGTCGAGTCGTGGTCCGGGTAGCCCACGGACGTCTTGATGAGGAAACGGTCGAGCTGGGCCTCGGGCAGGGCGTACGTGCCGGCCTGCTCGATGGGGTTCTGGGTGGCGAGCACGATGAACGGGTCGCCGACCTCGTGGGTGCGGCCCTCGGCGGTCACGCGGCCCTCCTCCATGACCTCCAGGAGTGCCGACTGGGTCTTCGGGGAGGCGCGGTTGATCTCGTCCGCGAGGACGACGTTGGCGAAGATCGGTCCCGGGTGGAACTCGAAGGTCTTCTTCTCCTGGTCGTAGATCGACACGCCCGTGACGTCGGACGGGAGGAGGTCGGGCGTGAACTGGATGCGCGAGCTCGTGGCCCGCAGCGTCTGGGCCAGCGAGCGGGCGAGCTGGGTCTTGCCCGTGCCCGGGTAGTCCTCGAGCAGGACGTGGCCGCCGGCCAGCAACGCGGTGACGACGAGCCGGACGACGCCGGTCTTGCCGACCACGGCCCGGCCGACGTTGTCGACGACGCGGTCGAACGTGCTCGCGTACCAGGCGGCCTGCTCCTCGGAGAGCTGCTCGAGGGTGACGGCGGTCATGGGGTCCTCTCGGTGGTGCGGGGAAGGGACGGACGGGGCGGCGGGCGGGTCAGCGGGTGGCGATGCGGGACGACCCGCGGCCGCCCGCTAGGGGACGACCCGGTGGGTATCTCGCGCCACCACGGCGCCGCTCGCGTTCTCGATCTCGAGCGTGAGGGTGACCGGGTTGCCCTGGTAGCGCTGGGAGTTCTCGCGCCCGCTGTCCCCGCTCGGGGTCCACTGCGACGGGTTCGGCCAGCCGTCCGTGGGCCTGATCGGGCCGTAGCTGCCGTCGTCGTCGTACCAGGTCACCGTGTACGGCGCCTCGTCGCCCCAGTGCTCGAACCCGTCGAACGTGAAGTCGAGGAACGCGCAGTCGTTGTTGTCCGGGAGGCACGGCGGCGTGCCCGGTTCGCCGCGGGCGTCCCGGTCGCGGACGATCGTCACGGTGCGGGTGGGCCGGTCCGGCTCGGCACCGGTGCGGGCGTTCGCGGTCGCCTCGCGCGTGGTGCGGGAGCCGTCGTCGCGCACGACCGTGATCGTCGCCCGGTAGTCGGTGCTCCAGTCGGCGGGGTTGATCGTGATGCTCGTGCGCTGGCGCGCGTCGATCCGGCTCTGCCCGGTGATCTCCACGTAGGCCTCGACGATCGGCCGGCCGTTGCCGTCGGGGACGCTCCAGCTGACGTCGACGGTGGCGGGCGTGCCGTACTGGGAGGGGGTGTTCGCGCTCGCCCGGATCGTCGGGTCAGCCATCGGCCCGAACGGGACCGCCGAGGACGAGGCGCCGGACGGGTCGCCGCAGTACGTGTTGCAGGCGCGCACGCGGAAGGTGTAGCTGCTGCCGTTGGTCAGGCCGGACACCGAGTCACCGGACAGGGTCTCCCAGCCACCGCCGTTCATCGAGTACTCGTAGCGCGAGATCTCGTCGCCGCGCGGGTCGGCGGCGCCGTAGTCGAGCGTGACCTGGCCGTCGCTGCCCGTCGCGGTGACGGTCGGGGTCCCCGGGGCCGTGGGCTGGATGAACGAGCGGACGGTGCCGGACCGGGGGCTCGCGGGCCCCTGGTCGACGTCGTTGGTCGCGGCGACCGCCACCGAGTAGTCGTGGCCCTCGGGCGCGTCCTGCGTGAAGGAGGTGTCCTGGGTCGTGAACCGGGAGAACTCCGCGCCGTCCTGGTAGATGACGACCTCGTAGCCGGTGATCGGCGAGCCGTTGGCGTCGGCCGCGCCGAACGAGCCCGTGATCTGGGCGGCGACGGGCGAGTCGACGCGCTGCACCTGCGGCGTCCCCGGCGCGCTCGGCGGGCCGGCCGGCACGACGGCCTGCGACCACGGCGACCATTCCGACGGCTCGTCGGCGCCGTTGTGCGCTCGGACCCGGAAGGTGTAGCTCGTCCCGTTGCTCAGCCCGCTCCACGTGTGGCTCGTCGAGGTGGCGGACACCTGGCCGCCGCCGGTCGACGGCGTCACCTGCACGTCGTACCGCTCCACCGGTGTGCCGCGCGAGACCGGGGTCTCCCAGGACAGCTGGACCTGGCCGTCGCCGCGCTCGGCGGACGGTGCCGCCGGCCGCTCGGGCCGTACATCGGGGATCGCGGGGCCCGACGGCGCCGACGGCTCGGAGTCGCCGACGGCGTTGGTCGCGATGACCGTGAACGTGTACTCCTGGCCGTTGGTCAGCCCGGAGACGGTGCACGTCGTCGTCGCGCACTCCTGCCGCTGGCCCGCCGTGTCGACGGTGTACCCGGTGATCGGCGAGCCGTTCGCGACCGGGGCGGCCCAGGTGAGCACGACGGCCCCGTCCTGGGACTCCTGGACGCGCGGCGGCGCGGGCGTGCCCGGGACGCCGACGACGTTCATCGAGATGCGCGCCTCGGCCTGCCTGGTCGGCAGGCCCGTGGCGTCCTCGACCGTGACCCGCACGGTGAGCGGCCCGACGAAGTCCTCGCCCGGCGTCACCGAGACGTCGGTGAGCGAGTGCTCGACGCGCGCCACGCCCTGCTCGGCGGCGGCGGAGACCACGGTCAGCGGCTCGCCGTCCTCGGCGTACGGGTTGAACGCGCCCTGGAGGATGTCCACCACCTCGGTCTCGCCCTGCTCGACCTCGCCGAGGTCGACGTCGGGCACCGACGGCATGTCGCGGTTCGACGCGGTGACCTCGACGCGCACGACCCCGGGGACGGGATCGTTGACGGGGTCGGAGACGGTCATCGGCAGGTCGAGCGTCTGGCCGGGCACGACGTCGACGTCGGCCTCCACCGTGAGCGTGTGCCCCTCCACGGTCGCCGTCAGGCCGTCGGGCACGCCGTCCTCGACGACCTCCAGGCGCAGCGCGGAGAAGTCCTCCGGGTCGTCGATCGCCGAGCGCAGGTTGACCGACTCCGGGTCCTCGCCGGGGACGACCTCGATCTCGCCGCCGCGGAAGGTCGGCGGGATGTTGACGCCGTCGGGCACCACCGTGATCGGCAGCGTGAGCCGCGAGCTGAGGCCGTCCTGGGCGGTCTCGCCGTCGGTGACCTCGAACGTGATGGACGCGGGCCCGTAGTAGTCGGGCGCGGAGGTGAACTGCAGGGTCGTCGCGTCGACGACCGGGCTCGAGCCGTCCGAGCTCGTCGCCGTCACCTGGGTCTCGTCGGTCAGCCGGATGTCCCGGCCGGACGGGGCCACGACGTAGTGCTCGAGGTCGATCTCGATGCGCTCCCCGGAGTGCACCTCGATCGGGTCCACGTTCGTCCGCAGGACCGGACCGGTGTCCTCGGAGCCGGGCACGTCGATGAACGCGTAGCCCTCGAGGCCGTCCGGGTCCGTCACCCGGTAGGTGACGACCTGCCGGGTGGGCAGGACCGGGACCTGCACGTCGTTTCCCGCCACACGCGCGCCCTCGGGCGGGTCGACGAGGGAGACGGTCAGCGCGTCGGCCGTGCCGTCGGGGTCCTCGTCGTTGGCGAGGACGGGGACGGTGACGATGTCGTGGCCGATGATGTCGGCCGGCGCGACGAGGTCGTCCCGCGCGAGCGGCGGCAGCAGCGGCGCGTCGGGCGTGACGTCGATCGTCGCCACCCCGGAGTCCAGCCCGCCGCGGCGGTCGGAGACCCGGTAGATCAGCGAGAACGTGGCCGGATCGGCCGGCGTGGACACGCGCACGCGCTGCTGCTCGGTGGCCTGCGGCGAGAGCTCGGGGACGTCGTCGAAGGGCCCGCCGTCGGGGTCGTCGGCGAGGTAGAGCGGGTCGCCGTCGGGGTCCGTGTCGTTGGACAGGACGTCGACGTCGACGGTGCGGCCGGGTCGCACCTGGACGGAGTCGTCCTGCGCCTGGGGGCGCGAGTTGCTCATGGGCGGCGGGACGACGGCGACGCGCACCTGCGCGGAGCCCACGGCGCCGAGCCGGTCGCGCACGGTGTAGGTGAAGGTGTCGGTGCCCGAGGACTGGCCGTAGGCCTCGTAGTCGAGGTAGCCGGAGCCGACCTCGACGATGCGGCCGAGCTGCGGGGCGGTGCCGGCGCCGAGGAGCTGGACCGAGTCGCCGTCCGGGTCGATGCCGTACATCGGCACCTGGATGCGCACGCGCTCGCCGCCGAAGGCCCTGGTCTCGACTGGCTCGGGCAGGGGCGCCGAGTTCGCGTCCGAGGCCGCCTGGACGCGGACCGTGATGAGCGCCGACGCCGAGTTCCCGTTCTCGTCGGTCACCGAGTACACGGCGTTGACGGTCTGGGGGGTCTCCGGTGCCCGGAAGCGGACCACCTGGTCGGAGGTGAAGAAGTGGCCGCGGGAGGACTCGGGCTCCTCGGACAGCTCGGCGTCGAGGGTGTACTCCAGGCCCTGCGGGTGCGAGTCGTTCTGCAGGACCGGGATCGTCACGTAGTCGCCGGCGCGCACGTCGACGACGTCGGGCTCGGCCACCGGCGGCTGCGGGGCCACGTCGGACATGATCGGCAGGACGACGACCTCGCCGGTGGCCGTCGCCGTGCCGTTGGAGACGGTGTAGGTCAGTCGCTGCGGTCCGGTGAGGGTCTGCGCGACGGAGATCCGCAGCATCCGGTGCTCGAGCACGGCGACGACCAGCGGGGAGTCCTGCGGGACCTCGATCTGCTGGACCGCGAGCAGGCCGCCCGCGGGGTCCTCGTCGTTGGCGAGGACGTCGACCAGGACCGAGCCGCCGGCCGGCAGCAGCGCCGTGTCCCGCACGGCCACCGGGGGCGCCTCGGTGTCCGGGGCGACGACGTCGACGCGCACGAGGCCGGTGGTGTCCTGGCCTCCCGAGTCGGCCACCACGTACTCGAGGTAGTTCGTCCCCTCCGAGAGTCCCGTGAGGTGGACCTGCCCCGTGTCGTAGTCGGGGCGGACGTCGGCGACCTCGGCGGGGGTGACGGAGCCGAGCCGCAGCGGCTCCCCCTCGGGGTCGACGTCGTTGGCCAGCACCTCGACGACCGTCTCCTCGCCCACGCTGAGGGATACGTAGTCGTTGACCGCGCGGGGCGGGAGGTTCTCGGCGTCGTGCACCTCGACCGGGACGATCACCTCGGTGACGTCGGTGCCGTCCGAGACGGCGACGGTGACCTCCTTGACGCCGGAGCTCGTCCCGGTGTCGACGAACGTCAGCCGCCCGTCGGGCGTGAAGTGGACGACGTCGTCGGAGTCGGTCTCGGCGCGGGCGAGCAGCATCTCGTCGCCCTCGGGGTCGATCATCGACGCCAGGACGTCGATCTCGCCGGTGCCGCCGAGCGCGAGGTCCATGCGCGGGTCGCGGTCCTCGCGCACCTGCGGCGCGCTGTTCTCGGTGTCCGGGACGACCCGCAGGGTGATCGTGCCCTCGGCCTCGCCGTTCTCGCGGCCGTCGGTGATCGTGTACGGCACCGAGACCTGGCCGGTCGCCGTCTCGGGGACGGCGATCTGGAGCGCGCGGCCGCCCATGATCGAGGACAGCACCCCGGTCTCCTCGGGGACGTCGCCGAAGTCGGTGACGGTGAGCAGGTCGCCGTCGGGGTCGGTGTCGTTGGCCAGGACCTCGAGGACGGTGACCGACCCGGGTCGCACGCCGAGCGCGTCGTCGACCGCGCGCGGTGGCCGGTTCTCCTCCTCGCGGTCGAGCGGCTGGTCCTCGAGGCGGTCGTCGGTGGACTCCGTCTCCTCCTCGGACTCGCCCTCGGGCGGGGTGGTGTCGTCCCAGTTGTCGACCATCATCATGTCCTCCTGCGGGAGGTACACGGTGCCGGTGAGGGTGTCGTTGAGGACGACGAGGTCGTGGTTGGTGCGCAGGCGCAGCTCGTTGTCCGAGCCCTGCAGCGGGACCTGGGCGTCGACGGCCTCGGCGTCCCCGCACCGGACGAGGTAGGAGCCCTCGGCACCGGCCCACGCGCCGTGGACGCAGTCGCCCACGGCGATCGGCTCCGCGGGGACGCCGGCCATCTCCGAGCGGATGATCGTGGGCTCGTCGCCGTCGACCGGGAGGAGCACGAGGGCGTCGCGGGTGGCCAGGGCGACCTGTCCGGTGGCGGCGGACGGCTGCTGGAGGGCCACCTCGGTCAGGTCGAGGTCGTAGGAGGTGAGGTCGAGGGGCTCGCGGTCGGGGCGCAGGACGAGCAGCTGGGCGTGGTCCTCGGTGACGACGGCGCCCATGGGCTCCTCGCCGACGGCGGTCAGCGCCACGTGCTCGGCCTCGGCGAGCCGGTCGGGGCCCACGCCGAGGTCCACGGTGGGCAGTGCCTCGGTCGTCTCCTCCTCGCCCTCCTCGGCCTCGGGGGGCCCGGGCTCGTCGCTGGGTGCATCGCTGCCGGACTCGGCCGGGGCGGGGCCGCCGCCGGCGGGCTCGGTGCCCGCCGGGATCGTCACGACCGTGCCGTCGGTGACCGACATGCCGTGGACGGCGCCGTCGCGCCCGACGGCGAGCTGCCCGTCGGCACCGACGTGGGCGTTGGGGGCGGCCTCCGCGTCGCCGAGGAGGCCCACCTGGTCCACGGGGACCGAGCGCAGGGCGCCCGAGCCGGGCTCGAGCATGCCCACCGTGTCCCCGCCGAGGCCGAGCTCGGCGCCGCGCGGCAGGGTGACGGCGCCCGTCCCGGTGGACACGGTCGCGGGGTCGAGGGTCTGGAGGAGCGCGGCGCCGTGGTCGACGACGAGGACGGTGCTGCCCTCCTGGAGCACGTCGACGTCGGCGGAGGCGGCCGTCACCGAGCCGTCGAGCTCCTGGACCGGGTAGTTGACGCGTCCCACGAGCAGCTCGTCGGAGTTCGTCACCCACACGCCGCCGTCGTGCAGCTCGATGTCGGCGACGGGCTCGCCGTCGTAGGCGAGGGCGGCGGCGACGATGCCCGTGGAGGCGACCGCGAGGGCGGCACCGGCAGCGACGGAGCGCCGACGACGCCGCACCCGTTCGGTGCGCCGCGCGTCCGCGTCCGCGGCCTGCGAGGCGACGCCGCCGGTGGCACCCGCTGCGCGGGCGCCCGCTCGGCTGGTACCCGCTCGGGTGGTGCCGGCCGCCCGCCTGGCGGACCGGGTGGCGGGTCGGTGGGCGGGGCCGCCGTCGGTCTCGGCGGCCATCGTGGCCTCCGGCTCGGCCGCGGCCGACCCGCTCGCAGGGGCGGTGCGGTCTGCGGCCTCGGGACCTCGGGTGTCCCGGGCACGACGACGCCACCACGCCATGCCGGAGCCTCCCCGTGTCCGCCTCGTCGACCGGGCGCGAGGGCGCGCCGGACCGTCCTGGCGCAGACTATCGCCGGACCGCCGGCCGCGGCGCGGGGTGGACGACCTGCTCCGGTGAACCTGCCCACCTCGATCCGACCGCATGGGTCCGGACGGACAACACCGGGTGAACGCCCGGGATGGCCGGTGCCGTGGTCGCGAGAGCCGGCGTCACGACGGTCGACGTGGCAGGCGCCGATGTCAGGAGGGGCAGGGACGACGACCGGCCCCGGCCGTCACTCCGCGGCGGCGGCGTCCGCGTCCTGCGGTGCGTCGAGGAGCTCGAGCTCGTCGACCGTCACGAGCCGGGAGGCGACCGCGTGCTCGACGAGCCGGGCGCGACGGTTGACGGCCAGCTTGCCCTGTCCGCCGCGCAGCCCGCGCACTCCGTAGCGGGCGAGCTTGTCGCAGACGTTGTCGAGCTTGCGGTTGAACCGGGTCAGGGTCCAGCCGAGCCGGTTGGCGGCCTCGGCGGAGGTGGGGATCGACGTCGTCGTGCCCCGGCCCGACAGGACGGGCTCGGACAGGGCGAGGACGAGCAGCCGCTGCGAGGGCGTGAGGGAGACCGGACCGATGGTCGTCTCCCCCACCTCCATCTCGTCCTCGGGCCGGGTCGGGAAGTACGCGGGGTCGTCGTTGGCGACGAGCACCTCGTAGGTGGTCGGGCCCGCGGTGAACATCAGGGTCGTGCGCGCGTACACGAGCGGCAGCCGGGCACCCGGCGAGAGCCAGGCCTGCGTGTTGCCGTCGGGGTCGGCGACCGTCGCGGTCAGCCGCGTGCCGACGTTGGAGACCCACCACAGACCGCCCGACCGGGCGATCGTGAGGAACCGGCGGTGCAGGTAGGGGTTGTCGTCGAGCTCGAGCGGCCCCTCCCGCCCGACGACGAACGGCTCCTCGTCGTCGACCGGGAACCAGTCGCCGCAGAACTCCACCTGGATACCCATGGGTCATGCCTCCTCGTCGACGCACGTCGTCGCCGGCTCGTTCGACGTCCGGCCGTTCGTGAGCCGGATCTTCACCTCGATGCAGACCTCGCCCGGCTCCTCCACCGATGCTACGGGCTCCTCGGCCGAGGCGAGCGGGAACGATCCGTCCGTACGTTGCCACACGTAGGTCACGTCCTGCCCGTCCAGCTCGTCCGGGGCCGCCCACGTGAACTCGACCGTGGAGCCCGCACGGGTGCCGACCAGGTCGACCGGGGTAGGCACGAGGTCGGGGACGTCGATCGTCGTGGGGCCCGAGGCGTCCGCCGTGACCTCGCCGTCGCCGCTGCTCGTGTCGTCCCCGGTGAGCGTGCCGAACGCCCAGATCAGGGCGACGACGACGGCCATCACGCACGCGACCGCAGTGATGACGACGCCGGAACCGGCCCGTCGGGAGCCCGCCGGACCCGGCTGCGTGCCCTGACCGTGGCCGGGCGGGTGCATCGGCCCGCCGACCCCCGCGCTCGCCGGGCTCCCGGCGCCGGGGCTCATCGGCGCGCCGACGCCCGCGCTCGCGGGGCTCCCGGCACCGGGGAAGGCGCCGCCCGGGTGGCCGCCCTGGTCCGCGCCCTGCATGCCGGCCTGGAGACCGGTCCGGTGGCCCGCCCAGGCGGCGGCGCCTGCGTTGTCCGCCGACGCCGCCGCCGGGGGCCGGGCATCGGTCGACCGCGCGGGCGGCGCCTGCGGCGGCACGGCCCGGATGGAGTTCACCCGGGTGGGTTCCGCGGGCGGACGCGCCGCACCCTGCTGGGGGGTGCCGGCTTCCGGGCGCCCCTCGGATCCTCCGGAAACGGTCCCGCCGGCACCGGTCCCGGGCCCTGGTGGCGCAGAGGCACCTCGATCGCCCGAGGTGCTCTCGGGCGCCGAGGCTGCGCCCGCGGCGCGGCGCGAGCCGGTCGAGGGACGCGAGGACCCGGAGGACGTGCCTGCCGACGAGTCGGCGGAGGCCCCGGAGGCGTCGTCGGCGCGACGCGAGCCCTCCCGGTTCTCCAGCGCCGCCCGCGGTGCCTTGCGGCGGTCCTGCGGGTCGGGTGCCAGCCACGAGGTGTCCGGGATCTCGATCTCGGTCATCGGCAGGCGCATCTCCTGCTCGACGATCTGCAGCGCTCGACCGAGGTCGGCGGCGCTGCGGTAGCGCTGCGCGGGCTGCTTGGCCATCGCCTTGTCGAGGACGCGCTGCAGCGAGTCGGGCAGGTCCTCTCGCTCGATGCGCGGCACCGGGTCGCGCCGGATCCGGGTCGTGTAGTCCAGGCGCGTGTTCGGTCCCCCCGGGCGGGTGAACGGCGAACGGCCGACGAGCAGGGTGAAGATCGTGGCGCCGAGCGAGTAGACGTCTCCCTCGACCCCGGTGACCTGTCCGTCGATCGCCTCCGGGGGCGCCCAGGGGATCGACAGGCCCGCGGTCTCGGTGAGGGTGTTCGAGAGCAGGCCGGCGATGCCGAAGTCCGTCAGCGCCGGTCGGCCGTACTCGGTGGTCAGCACGTTGGCCGGCTTGATGTCGCGGTGGACGATGCCGGCGCGGTGCGCGGTCTCCAGCGCGCCCGACAGGCGCACGCCGATGCCGACCGACTCGGCGACCCCGAGCGGGCGGCGGCGGGTGCGCTCGGCGAGGTTGGGCAGCGGGCAGTACTGCATGACGAGGAACGGGCGCCCGTCCGGCGAGGTGCCCGCGTGGTAGATCGACACGATCGAGGAGTGCGAGGACAGCTGGGCCATGAGGTTGGCCTCGGCCGTGAACTGCTCCCGCGACTGCCCCTCGGCGGCCTCCTCGGTCATCACCTTGACGGCGACGTTGCGCCGGGGCAGGTGCTGGCTGTACAGGAAGACGTCGGCGAAGCCGCCCGAGCCGAGGAGACGGACGTGCTCGTACCCGTGCAGCTCGGGAGGCTCTCCCGCCGGACGCTTCTGGCTCACTGCTCGGGCACCTGCCCGGCAACGTCGACGTGGAACCCTGCATCCGTGCCCAGCTCGACGTACGCGCCCGGAGGCACGGGGACGCCCGTGCGCGGGTGCAGGCGGAATGCCGGCTGGTCGGGCAGGACGATGACCGTGCCGTTCGTGGAGTCCATGTCCGTGACCACGACCGTGTCGCCGGCCGGCCGGACCTCCACGTGCGTGGCCGAGACGTCGCGCTCGGGGCTGCGCACCTGGACGATCCGCGGGGCGTCGTCGCCGCTGAACCGCGCGGCGTCGGGCGCACGACCGAGCAGGACCGGGCGGTCGACGAGGACACTGGTCCCGTCCGGCAGGACGAGGATCAGGCCCTCGGCGTAGTCGCCGACGGCGACCATGCTCGTCGCACCGTCGTGGTCCGGGCCGGCGACGCCGTCACCGGCGCCCTGGTCGTCGCCCTGGTGCTCGCCGTAGCCGTGCTGGTCGTAGCCCTGCTGGTCGTAGCCCTGCTGGTCGTAGCCCTGCTGGTCGTAACCCTGCTGGTCGTAGCCGTCCTGGTCGGCGTGGGCGCCGCCCTGGTCCTGATGGTCGAGCTCGTACCCGCCGGCGGCCGGGGCCTGCTCAGCGGCGCCCTCGAGCGCAGCTCCGGATCCGGCATCGACGGCGTGCGCGTCGACGGGCTGCTCCTCGACCGCGGGGACGTCGCGGCCGAGGCCCTCGTCCGCGGCGTCGTCGTAGATCTGGGTGTGCTCGGCGTCAGGGGCGTCCGTCGGTCCGAGGTCGTCACCCGCGCCCTCGGCTCCCGGCTCTGCTCCCGCCCCGGTCGCCGACGCTTCGTCGGACCAGGTGGGGACGTTGTCGATGAGGCCGTCGGCGTCGCCGTCAGTACTCGTGTCCTCCGGCCCCTCTCCCACGTAGCCGTCGACGGCGGTCGGCTCCGCCGTCAGCGCCACGTCGTCCTCCGCGGCGAGAGCCTCGGCCAGCTCGGCGTCGTCCGGGCGTCCGGGCTCGTCGGTGTGCGCGTCGACGTCCTCGCTCTGCTCGAGGGCCGCGCCCTCGTGGAACGGGTCGGCGAAGCCCTCACCCTCGACCTCAGCGGCCTCGGGGGCGTCGGGCGCACCGGCTCCCGGGGCGCCCTGCTCGTCGGCCTGGAAGGCGTCCTGGCCGCCGGACGTGGCGGCCCCTTCCTCGACGGCGTCCGGCTCCGTCTCCGTCGACGCCTCCACCGGCGCCTCGGGAGCCCCGGCCTCGGGGCTTCCCTCCGCGACGGGCTCACCCTCGGGGCCACCGTCCGCGGCACCCGCGTCCGCGACGGGCTCGCCCTCGGGGCTACCACCTTCGGCGAGCACGTCGTCCGGGACGTCGACGTCAGTCGGCACCGACTCGATCGGCTCGCCCGCGATCGCATCCGCGTCCACGAGCCCGGCGCCCTCGGCCGCCGCCTCTGCCTCCGCGTCCGACCGCGCCTCGTCCTGCGCCTCGACGGCGGTGACGCCCTGCGCTTCTGCGTCGACGTCGGCACCGGCGTCGTCATCGTCGCCGGAGGCGAGATCGGCGGCGACGGCCGCCCCGGCACCGGCGAGCCCCGCTCCGGCGAGGCCGGCGGCCGGAGCACCCGCGGCACCGCCGGCGTCAGCGACGTCCGACTGCGCGGGCTCGGCGGGCGCGCCGCCGGTGGTGTCGTCATCGGCGGTGCCGGCAGCGACCGCCGCGGCACCGGACCCACCGGACCCGGCCTCGTTCCCGTGCTCGTCCTCGGCGACGGTCAGACCGGCGTTGGTCTCCCCCGCCGGCGCGTGCGACGCGACGCGGGCGGCGAGGACGATGCCGGTCGTGACGGGCAGGGTCTCGTCGTCGTCGGAGGCCTCCGGCGCCGTGATCTCGAAGTCGGTGGCGCCGTGGACGACCTCCTCGTACCAGGTCGAGTAGCCGCGGCCGGTGACGGTGCGGGCGCCCGCGCGCACGGCCAGGTCGCCGCGCACGAGGACGAACAGCCCGTCGTCGCGGGCCTCGACGAGCGCGAAGGGCGGCAGAGCCGTGATGCCGCGGGCCGCGAGGACCTCGATCCATCGGCTCAGCCGGGATCCGTCCCGGTCGTTCTCCCACAGCCGCCGCGCGTCGTCGACGCCGAGGGACGGGTCCAGGAGCGCCACCGCGCTCTCCCCGACGACGGCGATCCAGCGTCCTGAGGTGTACTCGTGCATGTCAGCTCTCCGCGGTAGTGGGTGCCGGCGTCGGGGCCGGGAATGGTGTCTGTTCCGTGGGCGGCGCGTCGGGGCTCGGCGCCGTGAGGGCGTGGCTGCGCTCGCTGCGGGCGATCTCGTCGGCCTGCGTCGGCGGCACCACCTCCGCGCGCCCGTACCCGCTGCCGGTGGCGGTCGTCCCGACCGCGTCCTCGTTGTCGACGTCGACGACCACGGCGGTGATGTTGTCCCGCGCGCCGCCGTCGGCGACCGCCCGCTCGATGAGCTCCTCGGCGGCGGCGGTGGGGTGCATACGGGTCCGCAGGACGTCGGCGATCTCCTCCTCGCCGAGCTCGCCGAACAGGCCGTCGGTGCACACGAGGAGGCGGTCGTCGGCGCCCACGTGCAGCATCCAGTAGTCGACCTCGACGTCGAGACCGGTGCCCACGGCGCGGGTGATGACGTTGCGGCGCGGGTGCGTGCGCGCGGCGTCCGGGTCGAGCTCGCCCGCATCGACGAGCTCCTGGACGAGGCTGTGGTCGACCGAGACCTGCTCGAGGCGGTCGCGGGAGAAGCGGTAGACGCGCGAGTCGCCCACATTGAGCACGAGCCAGTACGGCTCGCCCCCGGAGTGGGTGAGCACGACCCCGGCCACGGTGGTGCCCGCCATCACGTCCTGCAGGTCCGGGCCGAGGCCGCCCTGCCGGGCCTCCTCCTCCATCGTCTGCCGGATCTGCTCGGCGCCGGCGCGGACCGCGGCCGTCACGTCGTCCGGCGTGATGGATCCTTCGTGGTCCGCGAGCGCCCCGAAGGCGGCGACGACGGTGCGCGACGCCATCTCGCCCCGGGCGTGCCCGCCCATGCCGTCGGCGACGACGAACACCGGATGACGCGCGAACGCAGCGTCCTCGTTCATCTTGCGCCGGCCGCCCGCGTCGGAGGCGGAACCCCATTGCACCTGCATGCTCACCTCTCTCGGGCCTCGTGCGGAGTCCAACCTACCGGCCCGAGCCCGCCCCGCCCGCGCGGGGGCGGGGCGGGGTCCCCATGCCTGCGCGAGAGAGAGCGCGCGTCCGCGCTGATGGGTGTCCGTGCCGCCGCGGTGCAGCGCCCGTGCCGCGGGACCCCGGCGCCCCGGGCGGGGTGCAGCGGGGGCCATCCTCGGGTCTGATTCATGTGTTCCTCGCTGGTGGGTGTCCGTTCCGCCGCGGTGCATCGCCCGTGCCGCGGCCCCACGCTGCTCGCGCGGGGCCGCGACGGGATACTTCTCGGGTCTGCGTCAGCCGCGCGCTGCCCACCAGGGACGGTGTGCCTCGACGAGGTCGAGGTACTGGGCGAAGCGCTCCTCGGCCCGCTCCCGGCCCGGTCCCGGCTCGACGGTGCGGGTCTCGGACTCCATCGCGCGCGCGGCCTCGGCGAGGGAGTCGAACGCGCCGACCCCGGCGGCCGCCACCATCGCGGTGCCGAGCGCGCCGCCCTCCGCGGCCGTCGGGATGACGATCTCCCGGCCGATCGTGTCGGCGAAGATCTGCGGCCAGATGCCGGAGTTCGTCACGCCGCCGGTGACCCGGACGTCGCTGACGTCGAAGCCGTCGAGGAGACCGTCGACGTGGATGCGGTGGTTGAAGGCCAGCCCCTCGTAGAGACCGCGCAGGACGTGCCCCCGCGTGTGCCAGGCCCGCAGGCCACCGAACGAGGCCGACGCGTCGTGCGGGAACGGGCTGCCGTAGAGGAACGGCAGGAACGTCACGGGCTCGTCGTCGTCGCCGACGGCCGCGACCTCGCGGTCGACGAACGCGTACGGGCTCTCCCCCAGCCGCTTGGCGGCGTCGACGTCGGCCGAGCACAGCGTGCTGACGAACCACTCGAGGTTCGACGAGCTCGTGGGCGAGATCGCCATGTTCATCCAGCGGCCCCGCTCGACGAAGGCTCGGCTCATCCATCGCTCGTCGATCGCCGGTCGCTCCGAGATCACCTCGTTGATGGACCAGGTGCCGGCCATGACGGCGAGCTGGCCCGGGCTGACGGCGCCGGCCCCGATGGCGGCCGCATCGACGTCGTGGAGGCCGGCGAGGACGGGCAGGCCTGCGGGAAGGCCGGTATGGAGATGAGCGAGGTAGGTGACCTCTCCGACGACGTCGGTCGGCAAGGAGATGTCCGGTGCCTTTCCGCGCAGCTGCTCGAGCCCGTAGGCCGCGAAGGCGGCGTCGTTGTAGTCCTGGGTCTCGACGTGGGTGAACGCCGTCGACGCCTCCGTAAGGTCGGTGCCGATGGTCTCGGTCAGTCGCATCCGCAGGAAGTCCTTCGCGGACATGAACCAGCGGGCGCGCTCCACGGTCTCGGGCTCGTTCTCGGCGAGCCACCTGAGGACCGCGCCGGGCGACGCAGCGGCTACGCCCTGCCCCGTGACGGACAGCAGCTCGTCGCGGTGGTCGCGCATGAGCGCGGCGGCCGTGTCGCGGGCGCGCGAGTCGAGGGAGAGGATGCCCGGGCGCACCGGGGTCATCGTGTCGTCGACGAGCCAGGCGCCGTCGCCGTGCGCGCTGACGGCGACGCCGAGGATCTCCGCGCCCTGCGCGTCCAGATCGGTCGTCAGGCCGCGCAGCATGCGTCCGAACAGGGCCCAGAACTCCCGCTCGTCGCGCTCGACCCAGTGGGGGTGGGGCATCGAGCGCGGCGACGCGTCGGCTGCCGAGGCGACGGCGGTGCCGTCGAGGGTGAAGGCGACGGCCTTCATGCCTGTCAGTCCGATGTCGACACCGACGACGACCTGACTTCCGGTGGAGCTCATCAGCGAACCTCCTCGTTGCTGTGGGGGATGAATCTCGTGAGGTAGTGCTCGTACCGTGCGATCTCGTCCGCGCGCCGGTCGGCGCTCCAGCCGAGGAGACCTGCGAGGACGTCGGCGACGGGCTCGACGGAGTCCCGGCCGAGGTCGTTGCGCAGGCCGATCATCGTGCGGCGGGCGAGGACGTCGGCCAGTCGGTAGCCGTGCTCGAACCGCGCTCCCCACTCGACCTCGCCTGCCGTGAGGCCGTACTCCGCGTCGAGGACGCGGGAGCGCTCGGTGCTGGACCCGATGAAGGTCGCCAGGTCGACGGCGCGCGTGCCGTACTGGTCGACGAGGCGCTCGGCCAGCTCCGCGGACAGACCCGTCCCTGCCACCCGGGCCCGGAGCCGCCGGAGGTTCTTCTCGGCTCCGCCGGGCAGGGTGAGGCGACGGGTGACCGACCTCCGACGGGCGCCCAGCTTCTTCGCGAGCAGGTCGCCGACGTCCTCGCCCACCTGACGGAACGTCGTCAGCTTGCCGCCGACGAGCGTGTAGAGCCCGTCGGCCACCTCGGGGTGGGTGCGCAGGTCGTGCCGCCGGGTGATGTCGGAGACGTCCGAGGACTCGTCGGCGTACGGCAGCGGGCGTACGCCCGTGTAGGAGTACTGCACGTCGTCGAGCGTGAGGTTCGCGCCTGGCAGGATTCGGTTCGTCTCGGTGAGGATGTAGTCGTACTCGTCCTGGGTGGCGGAGGCCGAGTCGAGGTCGCCGGTGAAGCGCAGGTCGGTCGAGCCGATGAGGTACCGCCCGTCCCACGGGATGACCATCATCGGGCGGCCGTCGCTGACGGCCTCGTAGTAGAAGGCTTCCTTCGGGGCACCGGGGAACGGGTCGAGGACCAGGTGGGTGCCCTTCGTCCCGCCGTTCATGCGCGGCAGCCCGAGGTCGTCCTCGGCCCAGACCTCGTCGATCCAGGGACCTGCGGCGTTGACGACGGTGCGGGTGGGGACCTCGACCTCGGTGCCGTCGATCTCGTCGCGCACCGTCACGGAGGTCAATCGCCCGCCGGCGCGCCCCAGGCGGACGGCGCGGGCGTGGGTGAGGACGGTGGCACCGGCGGCCTCGGCGGCGAGCGCGATCTCCACGGACATGCGCTCGGCATGCTTGACCTGGGCGTCGGAGTAGGCGGCGCCGCCCTGCAGGCCGTCCGTGGCGATGCCGGGCTCCTTGGCGAGAAGACGGTCCTTGGAGAACAGCTGGAAGCGCCGCACGCTCTTGTCGAACGAGAGGACGTCGTAGGCGACCATGCCCAGGGACAGCACGGCGCGCGAGTGGACGTTGCGCTCGTAGAACGGCAGCAGGAAGCGCAGCTCGCGGACGAGGTGCGGTGCGGCCTGCAGCAGCCACTCGCGCTCGCGCAGGGACTCGCGCACCAGCGGCACGTCGTACTTCTCGAGGTACTTCAGCCCGCCGTGGATCATCTTCGAGGACCACGACGACGTGCCGGAGCCGATGTCGCCCTTGTCGAGCAGGAGGACCCGCAGGCCCCTGAGCGAGGCGTCCCAGGCGATGCCGGCGCCGTTGACGCCCGCGCCCACGACCACCACGTCGTACCCGGCGGACGTCGCGCGGAGCCGGTCCGCCCGCGCGGACGAGATCTCTGACATGACCACCCCTTCGTGTCGTGCAGGTACGGCGCGTCCCGCACCCGGCGATGCCGCAAATCTAACACCAGAACTGATAAAATCAACGCTTAGCGATGTTTGCTCAACAGTCGCTGATGATGGCTGTGACAGTATCGGGGCATGAACGCCGCACCCGTCCCGATGAAGGACCGCCGGCAGCGCCTGGCGACGATGGCGGAGCTGGTGCTCGAGGCGGGCACGCTCTCCGTGGACGATATGGCCCAGCAGTTCGGCGTCTCGACGATGACCGTCTACCGCGACCTCGCCGAGCTCGAGCGCAGCGGCATCGTCACGCGCACGCGCGGCACCGTCACCGCGCGCGCCACGTCGATGTCGGAGGCCTCGGCCGCGTTCCGCAGCACCCTCAACCAGGCGACGAAGCGGCAGCTCGCCGCCCGCGCCGTGGAGGAGGTGCACGCCGGGTCCACGATCATGATCGACGACTCGACGACGCTGCTCGGCATGGTGCCGCTGCTCGACGACCGCGGGCCGGTGACGATCGTGACGCACTCCCAGGCCGTGGCCCGCGAGGCCGCGGCGCTGCGGTCCGTCCGCCTGTTCGTCACCGGGGGCCGCTACCGGCCCGAGCTCGACTCGCTCTACGGCTCGACCACGCTGACCACCCTGCGCTCGGTGCGCGCCGACGTGTGCTTCATGTCGACCACGGCGCTCGTCGGCGGCGAGCTGTTCCACCCGCTCGAGGAGAACGCCGACGTCAAGCAGGCGATGCTCGCCTCCTCGACCCGCGCCATCCTCGTGGCGGACGGCTCGAAGTTCCGGCACGCCGCCACCCACCGGGTCGCCTCGGTCGCCGAGTTCGACCTCGTGGTCGTGGACACCGACGCGCCCGCCGACGAGCTGGCGATCATGGCCGAGGCCGGCGTCGAGATCGCCCAGGTCGGCGGCGACGGCTGAGCGCGCAGGCCGGTCTCCGCCCGCCTGCACCGGACCACTGGCGGCACCCGGGGCGTCGGGCCGGGCGTGGACGGCCCAGGCGCGGACAGCGCCTCAGGGGTGGACGGCGACCTTGATGCCCTCTCCCCCGGCGGAGAACTCGATCGCCTCGACGGCGTCCTCGAGGGCGAACTCGTGCGTGACGAGGGAGGCGACGTCGATCGCACCGGAGGCGATGAGCGCGAGCGCGCGCTGGTGGTCGACCCGGCGCGAGTTCGACGCGCCCGTGACCACGAGCTCGTTGTAGTGCACGAGGTTCGGGTCGACCTCGGCGGAGACCCCCTTGGGGAAGCCGGCGAAGGCGTTGACCCGACCGCGCTTGCGCACGACCGTCAGCGCCTGCGCGAACAGGGCGGGGATCCCGATGGCGACGACGGCGACGTCCGCGCCGAGGCCGTCCGTGAGTGAGTGGACGTGCTCGCGCAGGTCGGTGACCGTCGGGTCGACGACGTCGGTCGCGCCGAGCGCGGACGCCACCTCGCGGCGGCCCGCCGACGGGTCGGACACGACCACCCGGCCGGCCCCGGCGAGCCGGGCGACCTGCGCGTGGAGCAGGCCGATCGGCCCGGCGCCGAGCACCACCACGGTCTCCCCCGGCGCGACCCCGTAGGACTCGGCCCCGCCGAGCACGCAGCCCAGCGGCTCGGCGAGCGCGATCGAGGAGTACGGGACGTCCGCCGGCGCGACGAACACGCCACCGCGGGAGATCGCCTCGGCCGGGACGGCGACGTACTCGGCCAGACCGCCGTCGAGCGCGTACCCGAAGATCTTCGAGTCGCTGCACAGGTTCTCCCGGCCGAGCCGGCAGTAGGCGCAGCGCCCGCACGGCACGGTCGGATTGATCCCGATGCGGTCGCCCACGGCGAACCCGTCCACGCCGGCGCCGAGCTCGACGACCTCGCCGGCGATCTCGTGACCGAGGACGACACCGACGTCGATGCCCGCCGACTTCTCGCCGCGGATGATCCGCACGTCGGTACCGCACACGGTGTTGGCGCCGGTGCGCAGGAGCAGTCCGCCCTCCGGCGCGGTCGGGGTCGAGACCTCCCGCAGCTCGACGATGCCGGGACCGCCGAAGACCGCCGCCCTCATCGGGCGTCGCCGGCCTGGTGCGTGATCCGGCCGAGGGTGGACAGGCGCTCCTCGAGGTCGCCGGCCTGCCACACGTTGCGGCCGAAGATCAGGCCGCGCGCGCCGGACTCGATGGCGCCGGCCGCGGCGGCCGCGACGTCGGCGTCGTCACCGGGAGCCCCACCCAGGGTGAGGACGGGGACGTTGCCGACCTCCTCGATGATGGTGCGCTGGGCCTCGACGTCGCCGACGTACTCGGTCTTGATAGCGTCGGCGCCCAGCTCGGCGGCGATGCGGCAGACCTGGCGCAGCCCCTCGGGGTCCTTTTGGTCCTCGTTGCGCAGCCCCCACAGGGTGCCCTCGACGATGACGGGCAGGCCGACGGCGTGGGCGCGGTCGATCGTCTCCGCGACGTTCGCGATGTTGTCGTAGAACATGCCGTCGGACTTCGGACGGGCGATGAGGTACATGCACAGGGCGTCGGCGCCGAGCGCGATCGCGTCGGCGGGGTCGACGAGCGGCCGGTAGCCCTCGCCCTGCTCCTCCTTCATCGCGGGGTCGAGCGTGGTCCAGTCGGCGCGCAGGATCGCGGCCGGTGCGCCGCGGTGGGCGAAGACGTGGGAGGCCTGCGCGAGCATGCCCTTGTTGAGCAGGATGCCGTCCGCGCCGCCGGCGGCCACGCGCTCGAGGAGCGCGACCGGGTTGCCGAGGCCGCCCGGGATGCGCAGCGACTGGCCGTGGTCGAAGGCCACCGTGAACGAGCGGCGGGTGTCCTTGTCGAACATGCGGCCGAGACGGATGTCGATTCCACTCATGGTGGGAGCTCCTTGGTTCGAGGTGGTGGTGCGGTTCGTGCGGTTCGTGCGGTTCATACGGTTCATGGGTGGTGCGCCGTGCGGGCGCGTGGCGGGGCGGTCGGGACGTCGGCGGTGCGGTGCGCCGTCGTCGGCCGTGCGCCGTCGCGGGACGAGGTCCTGCCTCAGTACTCCTCGTTGACGGCGGGGTCCTTGCCGAGTGCTACGCGGGGCATGGCGTCGATGCGCGCGATCTGCTGCTCGGTCAGCTCGATGCCGGGGGCGGCGAGGTTGGCGCGCTGCCGGCCGGCGTCGGCGGACTTGGCCAGGGCGGCGACGCCCTTGCCGACGGTCCAGGCGAGCGAGACCTCGATCGGGCTGACGCCGTGGTCGCGCCCGATCTCCTCCAGCGTGCCGTCGTCCATCATCCCCTTGCCGCGTCCGGCGACCCCCCAGCCCTGGGTGACGATGCCGTGCTCGGCGTCGAAGGCCCTGATCTCGTCCTGCGGCCAGCCCGGGTGGAGCTCGACCTGGTTGACCTCGGGGTACTCGCCGAACCGGTCGTGGACCGCGGCGAGGTGCTCGGGCAGGAAGTTCGACACGGCGATCGCGCGGATGAGGCCCTCGGCGCGCAGCTCCATGAGGATCTCGTAGGACTCGAGGTACTTCCCGAGCATCGGCAGCGGCCAGTGGATGTAGTACAGGTCGAGGCGGTCGGTCGCGAGGCTCTCCAGCGAGGCCATGAACGAGCGCCGCGTCTGGACGGCGCCCTGGTCGCCGCCGCGCAGCTTGGACACGAGCAGCAGCTCGTCGCGCGGGACGCCGGACTCGCGCACGCCCGCACCGACGGCCCGCTCGTTGTGGTAGCGCTGCGCCGTGTCGATGAGCCGGTAGCCCGCGCGAATCGCGCCGGCGACGGCGGTGCGGCCGACGTCACCGTCCATCTGCCAGGTCCCCAGCCCCACGGGCGGGATCTCGATGCCGGACCGTGTGACGAATCGACTCGTCGGCACGTGCCTCACCTCTTCGTCTCGAGCGACCGTGCGCTCCGGGCCTCCCGCCGCGCGGGACGATCCGGTGCTGACACCTGAACGTCTCAGACACTAACATGGTGTTGTGTTGATTTAACACCCCATAATGTTGCGTCGTCGGCGGTGCTGCGCCGCCACGACGCCTCGCACGGCGTACGCTCGGGGCCCGCGGTCGGGTTCGCGACGACGCCGCCCGGCAGGTCCAGCACGCTCAAGGGAGAGAGACGATGACTGCATCCACCCGCCCCGACGGTCCGTTCGTCATGGGCATCGACTTCGGCACCGAGAGCTGCCGGGTCGCGATCTTCAACCTCGTCGGCGACCCGGTCGCCTTCGCGGCCACGCCGTACAAGACCACACACCCCCGACCCGGCTGGGCCGAGCAGACCGAGGACGACTGGTGGGGCGCCATCGCGACCTCCAGCCGGCAGGCCCTGGAGAAGGCCGGCCTCACGGGCGCGGACATCTCCGGCATCAGCTACGACGCCACGACGATGACGGTCCTCGCGATGGACGACAGCGGCCGCGCGATGCGTCCGGCGATCATGTGGATGGACGTCCGGGCGGTCGAGCAGGCCGAGCGCGCGAGCAGCTCCAGCTCGAAGGCGCGCCGGTACAACGGCGGCGGCACGATGCCGGCGACGGCGGAGTGGTTCCCCTTCAAGACGGCGTGGCTCAAGGAGCACGAGCCGGAGACGTTCAACGGCGCGAAGTACCTCGTCGACGCCCCGGACTGGATCACCTACAAGCTCACGGGCGAGTGGACGATCAACATCAACTCGGCGTCGGCGCGGATGTACTACGACCGGGACAACGGCGGCTGGCCCGTCGACTTCTACGAGGACATCGGCGTCGCCGACGTGCTCGACAAGATTCCCGGGACGGTCAACGACCTCGGCGTGGCCGTCGGCGGGCTGACCGGCGCCGCGGCCGAGCACCTGGGGCTCGCCGAGGGCACGCCGGTGGCGCAGGGCTGCGCGGACGCCTTCGCGGGGCAGATCGGGCTCGGCGTCGTCGCGCCGGGGAAGATGGCGCTCATCACCGGGTCCTCGCACGTGTTCATCGGGCAGACCGACCAGGCGATCTCCGGCGAGGGATTCTTCGGCGGCTACACCGACTCGGTCATGCCCGGGCAGTACACGGTCGAGGGCGGGCAGGTCTCGACCGGCTCGGTCGTCAAGTGGTACCGGGACAACTTCGCCAAACACCTCGTGGCCGAGGCGGAGGAGGCGGGCCGCACGGCCTACTCCCTCATGGACGAGCGTGCGGCGGCGATCCCGCTGGGGTCGGAGGGGCTCATCGTCAACGAGTACTTCCAGGGCAACCGCACGCCGTACACCGACGGCCGCGCGCGCGGCATCCTGTGGGGCCTGTCGCTGCACCACGGGCCGGCGCACTTCTACCGGGCGATCCTCGAGGGCGTCTGCTACGGCACGGAGCACATCGCCCGCACGATGCGGGCCGCGGGGCACAAGGTCGACGAGATCGTCTCGTGCGGCGGTGCGACGAACAGCCCGTTCTGGATGCAGATGCACGCCGACGTCACCGGCACGCCGATCACGCTGACGAAGGTGCCCGACGCCGTCGCGCTCGGCTCGTGCATCCTCGCGGCGACCGGCGCGGGGCTCTTCGACGACGTCACGGCCGCGGCCGACGCCATGGTCCACACGGCCGACACGATCGAGCCGGACATGGACGCCCACGAGGAGTACCAGTTCTACCTCGACAGCTACATCGACACCTACCCGCGCATGCAGGAGCCGATCCACAAGATGGTCGACCACATCAGCTGACCGTTCACCCCCGGTCGGGGGGGGGGGGGGGGGGGGGTGTCGCGCGGTTGGGTCTTTGGTCCGCGGGGGGTCGACGTTCCGGCC
>NZ_JBUZNK010000002.1:134079-208635 GCF_055326445.1 Georgenia sp. Z2081 | reverse complement strand
ATAGGTTGTTAGCTTCGCACACCTGGATCGGATGTCCCGCGTCCACGGGACCCGCACACTCGACGACCGGGAACCGCACACTCGACGACCGGGAACCGCACGCTCGACGACCGGGAACCGCACGCTCGACGACCGGTGCGGCGCGCTGTCAGAAGCCCAGGCGGCCGAGCTGACGGGGGTCGCGCTGCCAGTCCTTGGCCACTCGCACGTGCAGGTCGAGGAACACCCTCCGACCGAGCCGGGCCTCGATCCCGGCGCGTGCCCGCGTGCCGACCTCCCTCAGGCGGGACCCGCCGCGGCCGATGACGATGGCCTTCTGCGAGTCGCGCTCGACCACGACCGACGCGTGGACGGCCAGCACGGGCGGACGGTCGTCGCCCTCGGCCCGCTCGCGCTCGACCATCTCGTCGACGACGACGGCGATCGAGTGCGGCAGCTCGTCGCGCACCCCCTCGAGCGCGGCCTCCCGGACGAGCTCGGCGATCGTCAGCTCGATCGCCTCGTCCCCGGTGGCGCCCTTGGGGTACAGCGGCGGGGACAGTGGCATGCGGGCGAGCAGCAGGTCCGCCAGGAGGTCGACCTGGTCGCCGGCCACCGAGCTGACCGGCACGATCTCCGCGAAGTCGGCGAGCCCGCTCACCTCGAGCAGCTTCTCCGCCAGCGCCCCGCGCCCGACCCGGTCCGTCTTCGTCACGACGGCGACGAGGGCGCCACGCATGCCCTCGACCTCGGTGAGCAGGTGCCGGTCGCCGGGGCCGATCCGCTCGTCGGCCGGCAGGCACAGCGCGACGACGTCGACGCCGGTGAGGGTCTCGCGCACGACGTCGTTGAGCCGCTCCCCCAGCAGCGTGCGGGGACGGTGCATGCCCGGGGTGTCGACGAGGACGATCTGGCCGTCGCCGCGATGGACGATGCCCCGCACGGCACGCCGGGTGGTCTGCGGGCGGTCCGAGGTGATGGCCACCTTCTCGCCGACGAGCGCGTTCGTCAGGGTCGACTTGCCGGTGTTGGGCCGCCCCACCAGGGCGACGAAGCCCGCGCGGTGGTCGTCGGGCCAGTCCTCGTCGACGAGGTGGCCGAGGTCGAGGTCCGCCAGGGCGTTGGTGTCCTCGCCGAGCTCGGTGCCCGACCCCGGCTCGCCCGGGAACGGGACGTCCGTCATCGCTCCTCCTCCTCGTCGGGGTCGGACCGGCGCGCGAGGATCGTCGAGACGCGGCGCCGCCGGCCCTCCACGCGCTCGGCCTCCAGGTGCACGCCGTCGACGTCCACCGACGCACCGGCCAGCGGTACCTTGCCCAGCACCTTGGCGAGCAGTCCGCCCGCGGTGTCGATGTCGTCGTCGTCGAGCTCGAGGTCGAACAGCTCGCCGAGGTCGCTGACCGGGGTGCGGGCCGGGACGCGCCAGCGACCGTCGCCCAGGTCCTCGACCACGGTCTCGGCGCGGTCGTGCTCGTCGACCATCTCGCCGACGAGCTCCTCGAGCAGGTCCTCGATGGTGACGAGGCCGGCGATGCCGCCGTACTCGTCGACGACCATCGCGATGTGCACGGCCTGGGTCTGCATCTCGCGCAGCATGTCGTCCACGAGCTTGGTCTCGGGCACGAAGAACGGCTCGCGCATGACGTCGGCGCACAGGACGTGCTCGGTGTCGGTGCGGCGGTGCACCCGCCGCATGACGTCCTTGAGGTAGAGGATGCCGCGCAGGTCGTCGAGGGAGTCGCCGTGCACGGGCACCCGCGAGAACCCGGACCGGGTGAAGAGGTTGAGGGCCTTGGTCAGCGGCTGGTCGCCCTCGATGGAGACCATGTCGGTGCGCGGGACCATGACCTCGCGGACGTAGGTGCGGCCGAGCTGGAACACGGACTCCAGCAGCTCGCGGTCCTTCTCCTCGAGCCGCTCGGCGTCGTTGACCCGGTCGACGAGCTGCTGGAGCTCGTCGGCGGACTCCTGCGCGAGATCCTCCTCGGAGCGCTCGCGCTCCGGGGCGAACGCGCGGCCGAGGCGACCGAACGCACCGGCGACGGCGGTCACGGCCGCCACCAGGACGGAGAGCCGCGCCAGGGTGCGCCCCGGGTGACGGCGGCCGAGGCGCCGCGGGCCGATCCCGGCCACGACGACGACCACCACCGCGCACGCGCCGACCGCGGCGAGCACGACGAGACCCCAGGGTTCGATCACCGTCGTGGCGGCGACCGTCAGCAGGACCGCGGTGGTCATCTCGACGAGCACGCGGACGAACATCAGGCCCGCGAGCCCGGTCTCGCGGCGCTCGACGAGGCCGGCGACGCGTGCCGCCGCGGGGTGGTCGTCGTGCTCGAGCTCCGAGACGCTCGACCGGCTGATGCGCGTCAGTGCCGCCTCCGCGGCAGAGAACAGCGCGGCGACGACGAGCAGGAGGGCCGCGGCTCCGAGCACGACGACCAGCGGTGCGTCGGACGCGGTCGCGGCCCCGGACGGGGCGGTGGCGAGCAGGGAGCCGCCGGTATGCGGAGGGGTCATGGCCGGGTCACCGCCCGGCCAGGAACGTCAGCAGGAGCCGACGCTGGAGGTCGAACATCTCCTTCTCCTCCTCCGGCTCGGCGTGGTCGTAGCCGAGCAGGTGAAGGATGCCGTGGATTGTGAGGAGGCCGAGCTCCTCGGCCGTCGAGTGTCCGGCCGTGCGGGCCTGGGCGGCCGCGACGCTCGGGCAGAGCACGACGTCGCCGAGCGTGCCCTCGACGGGAGGTTCGCCGTCGGCGCCGGGACGCAGCTCGTCCATGGGGAAGGACAGGACGTCGGTCGGTCCGGGCTCGTCCATCCAGCGCACGTGGAGGTCGGTCATGACGTCCTCGTCGACGAGCATGATCGACAGCTCGGCCTGCGGGTGCACGCGCATCTCCTCGAGCACGTAGCGGGCGAGCGCGGCGAGCTCCTCGGCGTCGGCACCGCTGCCGGACTCGTCGTTGACCTCGATGCTCACTGCTCGACTCCTCGGCGTCGGACGGGACGAGTGGTGCCGGCTCGCCCGCCGGCACCGCGGGTGGACCGGGCGGCCGCACGCCGCTCGCGCTCGCCGTCGGCCTCGGCCTGGGCGTCCCAGCGCTCGTAGGCGTCGATGATGTCGCTGACCAGGCGGTGCCGCACGACGTCGCGGGAGGTGAGGTGGCACATCGCGATGTCGTCGACCCCGGTCAGGATCTCCTGGACGACCTTCAGACCGGAACGGGTGCCCGAGGGCAGGTCGATCTGGGAGACGTCCCCGGTGACGACGATCCGCGAGCCGAAGCCGAGCCGGGTGAGGAACATCTTGATCTGCTCGGGCGTCGTGTTCTGCGCCTCGTCCAGGACGATGAAGGCGTCGTTGAGGGTGCGACCGCGCATGTAGGCCAGCGGGGCGACCTCGATGGTGCCCGCGGCCATGAGACCCGGCATGGAGTCGGGCTCGAGCATGTCGTGCAACGCGTCGTACAGCGGCCGCAGGTAGGGATCGATCTTGTCGGTGAGCGTGCCCGGGAGGTAGCCCAGCCGCTCGCCCGCCTCGACCGCGGGGCGCGTGAGGATGATCCGGGTGACCTCCTTGCGCTGCAGCGCGAGCACGGCCTTGGCCATGGCGAGGTAGGTCTTGCCGGTACCGGCCGGCCCGATGCCGAAGGTGACCGTGTGGGCGTCGATCGCGTCGACGTAAGCCTTCTGCCCCAGCGTCTTGGGCCGGATGGTGCGGCCGCGCGAGGAGAGGATGTCGGCGGTGAGCACGTCGGCGGGCCGGGTGTCCCCGGCGGTGAGGATCGCGGTGGCCCGGTCGACGGCGTCGGCCGTCAACGGCTGCCCGGCCGACGCGATGTCGACGAGCTCCGCGAGCAGCCGCTCGGTCAGGGAGACGTCGCCGTCCGGTCCGGTCATCGTCACCACGTTGCCGCGCACGTGGATGGCCACCTGGGGAAAGCCTCGCTCGACGGCGCGCAGCACCTCGTCGTTCGCGCCCAGCAGGAGCATGGGGGGCAGGTGGTCGGGGATCGTCAGGTGCCGGGTGTCGTCGCCCGGCGCGGGGCTTCCGTGGTCGGTGGTGCGGTTCATGGGTCGGGGACGGTGCCCTCGAGACTCCTGGGGGTCGGCGGGTGCGGACTCGGCCATCGTAGCGAGACCGGCGCTCACCAGCGGCCGAGGGCGGCGCCGAGCGCCGCGAGGGCCGCGGGCCCGGCGCTGGAGGTGCGCAGGACGTGCGGACCGAGCCTGACCGGGACCGCGCCGGCGGCCACGAGGGCGTCGAGCTCGGCGTCGGAGATCCCGCCCTCCGGCCCGACGACGCACCACACCTCGCCGGGCGCGGCCGCCGCGTGCTGGACGGGGACCTCCGGGGCGGCGGGACCGGGCGCGACCGCCGCGGGCCGGACGGGGACCTCCGGGGCGGCGGGACCGGGCGCGACCGCCGCGGGCCGGACGGGGACCTCCGGGGCGGCGGGACCGGGCGCGACCGCGCCGGCTGCGAGGAGCGCGGCGAGCCGCTCGGTGGCGGACTCGTGCAGGACGAGGACGGTGGCTCCGGATCCGGCGGCGCCGGGCGCGCCCGCCCCGTGCCCTGCGGTCCCCCCGGGCCCCGAGGCCTCCGCGGCCCCCGCCCCGGTGGCCCGCGCGACGGCGTCGGCGAGGCTCGCGGTGGTGACGACGGCGTCGACGGCGGGGACGCGGGCCCGCCGCGACTGCTTCGCCGCGCCCTCGGCGACCGAGGTCCACCGCGCACGGCCCTTGTCGGCCTTCGCGTCCCACCGGGACACGCATCGCTCGGCCTGCCAGGGCACGACCCGGTCGACGCCGAGCTCGGTGGCGGACTCGACGGCCTGCTCGTCCCGCCCGCCCTTGCCGAGGGCCTGGACGAGGACGAGCCGCGGCGTCGGGGCCGGCTCGTCGACCACGGTGGTGACCGAGACGGTGAGGCGGTCCTTCGCGGCGTCGGTGACGGCGCCGGTCACGCGGCGGCCCCGCCCGTCGACGAGGTCGACCTCCTCGCCGCTGCGGATGCGCCGCACGCTCGCCGCGTGGTGCGCCTCCGGGCCGCGGACGTGCGCCACGCCGCCGGCACGCACGTCGGCGAGCTCGGCGGGCTCGGCGAGGAACACGGGCCGCGTCATGGGCGTCGCGGGCGGGTCAGCGGCCGACGAAGCGCTCGCGCAGGCGCGAGAACATCGAGCTGTCGGCGCTGGTGAGGCGGGCCTCCGGACGCTCCTCGCCCCGCGCGCTGGCGAGGTTGCTGAGCAGCTCGCGCTGCTCGTCGTCGAGCTTGGTCGGGACCGTGACCTCGACGTCGACGTGGAGGTCGCCGCGGCGTCCGCGGGCGCGCAGCCGGCCGACGCCCAGTCCCTCGAGCGTGATGCGCTCACCGGGCTGGGTGCCCGGCACTACGTCGATGTCCCGCGGCCCGTCGAGCGTCTCGATCGAGGCGAGGGTGCCCAGCGCGGCGGCGGTCATCGGGATGGTCAGGGTGCACAGCAGGTCGTCCCCGTGCCGCTGGAACACGGGGTGCGGACGCTCGCGCATCTCGACGAACAGGTCGCCGGGAGGACCGCCCGCGGGACCGACCTCGCCCTCGCCCTGCAGGCGCAGCTGCGTGCCGGTGCTCACGCCCGCCGGCACCTCGACCGAGATCGTGCGGTGCGAACGGACGCGGCCCTCGCCGGCGCACTCCTGGCACGGCTCGGGGATGACGGTGCCGTGCCCGGAGCAGGCCGGGCACACCGACGTCGCCATCATCTGGCCGAGGAACGAGCGGGTGACGCGCTGGACGGAACCCTGCCCGCCGCACGTGGTGCACGTGGTCGGGGAGGTGCCGGGCCGGCAGCAGGTGCCGTTGCAGGTCCCGCAGACGATGGCGGTCTGGACGGGGATCTCCTCGGTCGAGCCGAACACGGCGTCGACGAGGTCGATGTCGAGCACGATCTGGGAGTCGCGTCCGCGGCGGGCGCGCGGGACGGGACCACGCATCCCTCCCCCGGCGGCGCCGCCGAAGAACTGGGAGAAGATGTCGGCGAAGTCGCCGAACCCGGCCGCACCGGCCCCGGCACCACCGCCCCGCAGCGCGTCCTCGCCCCCGGCGTCGTACATGCGCCGCTTGTCCTGGTCACGCAGCACGTCGTAGGCGCGCTGCACGTCCTTGAACTGGTCACCCGCCTCCGGCCCGGCGACGTCCGGGTGCAGCTGGCGGGCGCGCTTGCGGTAGGCACGCTTGATCTCGTCGGGGCTCGCGTCACGGCTCACGCCGAGGATCGAGTAGTAGTCGCTCACAGGTCGCAATCTGTCGCAGTGGTTCGGTTCGGTGCTGGGTGCGGCGGGCCGGGTGCCGCGGCGTGCGGCCCGGCGCCGGTCGGTGGCCCGGGTCTACCCGCCGAGGAAGCGGGAGAGGTAGCGGGCGACGGCGCGGACCGCCGCCATCGTGCCCGGATAGTCCATGCGCGTGGGGCCGAGCACGCCGACCCGCGCGACGACCTCGCCGGAGGCACCGTACGCCCCCGCGACGATCGATGCCTCCGTCAGCGAGTCGTGGTGGTTCTCCGAGCCGATGCGCACGGTGAGCCGGTCCGCCTCCATCTCGGCGAACAGGCGCAGCAGCACGACCTGCTCCTCGAGCGCCTCGAGGACGGGGCCGATGGTGCGGCTGAAGTCTGTGCCGGCGCGCGCGAGGTTCGCGGTACCGCCCAGCACGATGCGCTCCTCGGAGTCCTCGGCCAGCACGCGGCTGAGCTCGGAGGCGACGACGTCGAGCAGCGGGCGCCGGCTCGGCTCGAGCAGCTCGGCGAGGTCGACGAGCGCGGGGCCGATGTCCCGGGCGGGCAGGCCGGCGCACACGAGGTTGAGCCGGGCACCGAGCTCGGCGATGTCCACGAGGTCCGACTCGGACGGGATCTCGACGGTGCGCTGCTCGACCCGGCCCGCCGCGGTGATGATGACGATGAGCAGCCGGCGCTCGTCGAGCGGGACGAGCTCGAGGTGGCGCAGCGAGGTGCGGCTGAGCGACGGGTACTGGACGACGGCGACGTTGTTGGTCAGCTGCGCGAGCAGGCGCACCGTGCGCTCGACCACGTCGTCGAGATCGACAGAGCGGCCGAGGAGTGTCTCGATGGCCGTACGCTCGGCCCCGGACAGCGGCTTGAGGGTGGCGATCTCGTCGACGAAGGCGCGGTACCCCTTCTCCGTGGGCACTCGGCCCGCGGACGTGTGGGGCTGTGCGATGTGGCCGGACTCCTCGAGGGCGGCCATGTCGTTGCGGATCGTGGCCGGCGAGACGTCGAGGTGGTGGCGCTCGACGAGCGCGCGCGAGGCCACGGGCTCCGAGGTGCGCACGAAGTCGCTGACGATGGCCTGGAGCACGCGCAGGCGGCGGTCCTCGGTCGACATGGCACCTCCTCGATCGACGTCCTCCCGGTCGGGCCGCCGACCGGCGCCCGCTCGGGTCGCTGAGGGTCGCGGGCCCGGCTCGACGCGGCTGCCGGGGGCGCGCCCGGCACCGTCGAGGTAGCACTCGACACCTCTGAGTGCCAATCGTACGCGGTGAGCGGCGGATGCCGCCGTGAACCGCACCACCGGGCTGGCGCCGCGGGGCGGGCTCCGCCACAGGTCCGCGGCGCGGCTCGTCCGGCACTCCCCCAGCGCGTGGCGACCCGCCCCGTGGGCGGGCTCCGCCGTCGGGCGGTGGTTGATACGTACCCTCGGCCGGTGACCGACCGATACGGACCCGACGTCCTCGCCTCCCCCCGTCCCGACCCGCGCCGGCGACCCGTCACGCGAGACGTCCCCGCCGAGCGGGGCCTCGTGGTGGAGGACGTGGAGACCGGGTTCGTCGGGGCGATCACCCGGATCGAGAAGTCCGGCGGGATGCACCTCGTGACCCTCGAGGACCGTCTCGGCAGGCGCCGCTCGTTCACGCTCGGTCCGGGGTTCTGGATCGACGGCGCACCGGTCCGTCTCGTACCGCCGCAGGTGTCGGCCGCTCAGGCACGGCCCGACGTCGCGCGCACGGCGGGCGGTCGCAACCTCACCGCGTCGGGCTCCCTCAAGGTCGAGGGCGGTCGCGCCCGGGTGGCGCGGGCGTCGCGGATCTGGGTGGAGGGCCGGCACGACGCCGAGCTCGTCGAGCGCGTGTGGGGCGACGACCTCCGGGTCGAGGGGGTGGTCGTCGAGCAGCTCGAGGGCGCCGATCACCTCGCGGACGTGCTCGCGGCGTTCCGGCCAGGACCGGCCCGACGGGCGGGCGTGCTGCTCGACCACCTCGTGGCGGGCTCGAAGGAGACGCGGATCGTCGACGACGCGCGCCGCCGGCTGGGCGGCGCCGCCCAGCACGTGCTCGTGCTCGGTCACCCCTATGTCGACGTCTGGCAGGCGGTGCGGCCCGAGCGGGTGGGGCTCACGGAGTGGCCGCACGTGCCGCGCGGGACTGACATCAAGGTGGGCACGCTCAGGGCCCTGGGGTGGCCGCACGCCGACCAGGGCGACGTCGCGCGCGGCTGGCAGCGCATCCTCGGCTCGGTGCGGACCTACGCCGACCTCTCTCCCCAGCTGCTGGGGCGCGTGGAGGAGCTCATCGACTTCGTCACCGGGGTGCCGGAGTAGGTGACGCAGGACGGTCCTCGGCCGGCCGCGCGGCCCTCATCGCGCGGCGCTCCTCGTACACCGCGCAGCGCCCGGGCCTCAGTCCGGGCCCACGGGGCCGACGGATGACGTGTCGGCGCAGAGGACGCCCCGGTTGCCGTCCTGGTCGGCGATGACAGTCAGGGCGGGAGAGGATGCGTCGTCGACGACGGTCCCGCCGGCGGCGAGGGCCGCGGCGATCCGTTGCTCGACCACGTCGGGCGCGACGTAGACCTCGAGGTGGAACCGCTGCTGCGCCTCGCCGTCGCCGAACCACAGGTTCGGCACCCGCCCGGTGGCGTCCCGGATCTCGTCGCCCGACGGCGTCCCGCGGCCCCGGTCCTCGGCGTTCCCGGTCAGCAGGGCGGTCCACACGGGCGCGACTGTGGCGGACCGGGTGGTGTCGAGACCGAGCTCGAGCTCCCCGACGGCGGTGGGGTCGGCCGTGACGGCGTGGCCGCCGGCGATGTCGGTGATGCGCCGGGCCAGGTCGAGGTCCTTGTTCGTCACCCACTCGACGACGTGCTCCTCGCCGTCGTCGTCACGAAAGACGGCGTCGTCGCTCACCAGCTCCAGATCGACGTAGCCCCTGCCGATCGAGACGCGCGGGTGGTGGCCGACCGCGTCGCCCGCCTCACCGATCGCGGCCACGAACCGCACGGCGGTACCGAAGTCGTCGACCAGGTAGCGGGCGTGCAGCCCCTGGGCGAGCTTGCGCCACTGCGCGAGGTCGGCCGCGGCGATCTGCTCGCCCATGAGCATGTCCATGCGGGAACGGTAGCGGCCGCGAGCGTGGGGCGCAGGGTCTACCTCAGACGCTGCTCGACGTAGACGGCCAGGTTGCCCAACGTCTGCCGACCGCCCTCGATCGCGCCGTGGCTCTCGACCGCCTCGTCGCGCAGGGCCGTGGTGGGGAACACCGTGCGCATCTCGATCAGCGTGTGCTCGACGTCGCCGTGCTCGGTGTCTGCACCTTCGGCATCGGCGCCGGTGCGACCGGCGGCGTCATCGACATCCCCGCCCCCACGGCCGAGCTGCGGCGTGAAGGTGAGGACGGACGTGAAGGAGCTCGGATCGTCGCGGTACTCGCCGTGGAGCAGCACGATCCGCGCCGGCGGGTCGATCTCGGTCCAGGTGATCCACTCGGGGTAGTCGGTCCCGTCCGGGCCGTGCATGACGAAGTCCCAGACGCCGCCGACGCGGAAGTCGAACGACCGGGTGGTCGTGGTGAACCCGTCCGGGCCCCACCACTGCGCGAGGTGCCGTACGTCGGAAAACGCTCGGAACACCAGCTCGCGCCGTGCGTGGATCAGGCGGGAGATGGCGACCTCGCGGTCGGCAGTGTCGGATCGTGCGGTCCCTGCGTCATCGGTGCTGCTCACGTCTGCTCCTCGTCGTTGTACGGCATCTCCGGTCGGACACGCTCCTCGTGCTCCGTGCGTTCGAGCTGCTGGACGTACGAGTCCAGCCGATCGAAGGACTCCTGCCAGAACTGCTCGAACCCGCCCGTCCACTCGTGCACCGGTCGCAGCCCGCGCGCATCGAGGGAGTAGATGCGCTGCTGCCCCGAGCGTCGGTCCCGCACGAGGCCGACCTCGCGGAGCACCCGCAGGTGCTTGGACGCCCCGGGCTGCGTGATGTTCAGCTCCGAGGCCAGCTCTGTCACCGGTCGTTCGCGCGTGCGGAGGAGCCCGAGGATGGCGCGGCGCTGCGGCTCGGCGATCGCGTTGAACACGTCCGACGTCGTCGCTGCTCGGGCCATGAGGTCGAATATATACCCGTATCGGCATGCATTCAAGGGGTGGCGACGTCGAGCGGGACGACCCTGCCTGCCGGAGTGCTACCGCACGGGGCGACCGCGCGTCGCGGGATAGTCAGCGCACGGGTCGACCGCGCTCCCGGAGCACCACGCACAGGCTCGAGCCGGCCTCGTGAGGCGCGTCGCACACGGCTCCTCTTCCGCTCGAATGATCGCGGCGGATCCACAGGCACGACTGCTGCAGATCCGTCCACAGGCGCGGAATTCCGGGGCTCCGATGTCAGTGGTGGTCGATAGGTTGGTAGCAGTTCGAACAGAGATTCGGCGTCTTGCAGCTCGAGGGTGAGGAGGTGATGGCGATGTCGACGACAGACGTGGACGAGCCTGACATCGACGACCCGCCTGCCCGCCGCTCCCCGACCGACGCCTCCGCCGCGGACGACGCCGCAGCGGTCGAGCACCTCACGGCCCACGACACCTCCGCGACGGGCACCTCCACGTCTGAGGACGGCGTGCCGCCGGGGGCGTCGTCGTCACCGGGCGCCGGTGAGATCCGCGGGATGCGGACCGTGCTGGCGGGGCTGCGTCGGGAGGACGAGGCTGACGCGATCGATCAGATCACCGCGCTGGAGGAGCTGGTCTCGGCCGCGCGTGCCGCCCAGGCGCGGGCCACGGCGGATCTGTGGCAGATGCGCACCGACCACGAGAAGGCCCTGGAGGTCCCGGCCGCGAAGCAGGGCCAGGGGGTCGCCGGTGAGATCGCGCTGGCCCGCCGGGAGTCCCCGGGCCGCGGCGCCCGCTACCTGGGACTGGCCAAGGCCCTCCAGGCCGACCTGCCGCACACGCTGGACCTCATGGAGAAGGGCCTGGTCTCGGAATGGCGGGCCACGATCCTCCTGCGCGAGACCGTGACCCTGTCCGCGGACGACCGGCGCGAGGTCGACGCGCGCATGGCCGTCGACCTGCCGACCATGGGCGACGGCCAGATCCACCAGCACGCACGCCGGCACGCCATGGAGCTCGACGCGGACAACGCGGCCGCCCGCCGTGCTCACGAGAACTCCCAACGCCGTGTCTCCCTGCGCGGCGGCCAGGGATCGATGGCCTACCTGACCGCGCACCTACCGATGACCGACGCCGTGCGCGTCCACGCCAGCCTCACCGCACAGGCCGCCACCCTGACTACCGACGGCAAGGCCGGCGGCCGGACCCGTCACCAGCTCGCCGCGGACCTGCTCGTCGAGCACGTCACGGGCACCGCCACCACCGAACCACGCGACGTGGCCCTGACCATCGTCATGCCCGCCGACACACTGGCCGGGGCCGACGTGCCCGCCTGGCTCACCGGCCACGGCCCCCTGGCCGCGGAGAGCGCCCGCGAGCATGTCCGCCACGCACGGACGGTGTGGTTCAAGAGACTGTGGACCGACCCCGACACCGGCGGCGTGGTCTCGATGGAGTCCCGCTCGAGGGTGTTCACCGGCGAGCTGCGCAAGCTGGTGCTCATCCGCGACGACATCTGCCGCACGCCGTACTGCACCAACCCCGTCGAGCACATCGACCACACCACCGACCACGCGCTCGGCGGCGCCACCAGCGCCGCGAACGCCACCGGGCTGTGCGCGTCGTGCAACTACGCCAAGCAGCACCCCGGGTGGCGCTACGCCACGAGCGACGACGGCCGGATCGACGTCCGCACCCCGACCGGGCACACCTACAGCGTCCCCCGCTCCCCCTTCCCCTACCAGCACCGCCCCGGCCCGGAGATGACCACGGACCGCTACCAGGCGCTCCGACGACGCGTCGCCGAGCGGGTCACCCGCAACCGGCGTTCCGAGCGCGACCCCCACGACGACGGCGGCAGCGACCCACCCACCGACCCGGACCCGTGAGCAGGCTCGCGCATGCCCATCGAGCCGCCTCGTTCAGGTACCCGATCACCCGACGTGAACCGACAACGCCCTCACCCGCGGGCGCGCCGCATCGCGCCCGCCTGCCCGGAGCTCGCTGTCAGTCGGTCAGCTCACGCACGACCGCGTCCGCCAGGAGACGCCCGCGCAGCGTGAGTCGCGCGCGCCCCTCGGCGGCGGGCCCCGGTTCGCACAGTCCCTCGGCGACGAGCCCGGCGAGGCGCGCGCCGGCGTCGTCGGGGCTGAGGCCCCCCTGCGAGGCGACCTCGACACCCTCGGCGAGCCGGACCCCCAGGAGCAGCCGCTCGAGCTCGCGCGACCCGTCGGACAGGACCTCCCGGCCGACGGCCGGCGAGAGCCCCTCGCGCAGCCGGGCCGCGTAGGGCGTGGGGTGCTTCCCGTTCCACCACCGCACGCCGCCGACGTGGCTGTGCGCGCCGGGGCCGACGCCCCACCAGTCGCCACCGCGCCAGTAGGCGAGGTTGTGCCGGCTGGCGTGGACGAGCCCCCCGGTCTCCGGGGAGTCCCCCGGCTCGACCCGCGCCCAGTTCGACACCTCGTACCAGCCGTAGCCGGCGCCGTCGAGCATCGCGTCGGCGAGCTCGTACTTCTCGGCCTGGTCGTCGTCGTCGGGCAGGACGAGCTCGCCGCGCCGCACCTGTGCGCCCATCCTCGTCCCGCGCTCCACGACCAGCGCGTAGGCCGACACGTGGTCCGGCTCCATCTCGAGCGCCGCCTCCATGGAGGTCCGCCAGTCGGCGACACTCTCCCCGGGGGTGCCGTAGATGAGGTCGACCGACACGTCGAGGCCGGCCTCCCGCGCCCACGCCACGGCACGGGGGACGCGGGCAGGATCGTGGGTCCGGTCGAGCGTCGCCAGTACCTCGGGCACGGCCGACTGCATGCCGAAGGAGACGCGCGTGACGCCGGCGGCCGCCAGGTCCTCGAGCGCCCTCGCGTCGACCGAGTCGGGGTTCGCCTCGGTGGTCACCTCGGCACCGTCCGCCAACCCGACCGTGTCCCGCACGGCACCGATCATCCGCGCCAGGTCCTCGACCGGCAGTCGCGTCGGCGTGCCACCACCAAGGAAGACGGTCGACGCCGGACGCGACACCATCCCGGACGCCGCAAGCTCGGGGTCGGCGAGCACGCGGCCCGCGAGCTCGACCTCCGCCACGGCGTTCCCGGCGTACTCCGCCGCCGAGCCACCCCCGCCGAGCTCGGCGTTCGTGTAGGTCGTGAAGTCGCAGTACCCGCAACGCACGGCGCAGAACGGTACGTGCAGGTAGACGGACAACGTCCGCTCCTGGGCGCCCGTTCCCGCGCTCGCGGGCAGTCGTCCGTCGTCGGGTGCGGGGTCACCCAGGGGCAGGTCAGCCATCGGGCATGTCCTCGACGCGACGGCGCACGGCCGTGAGGTCCGTGACCTCCCGCCCGTCCTCGACGCCGCGTCGCTCGAAGCGGGTGAGCGTGCGCCCGGGCCACCGCCCTGCCTCGACCGTCAGCTCGAACGCAGGGGCCGCGTCGAGGACGGTGATCATCTGCTGGGCATAGTTGGCCCAGTCCGTCGCCAGGCGCCAGGTCCCGCCCGGCGCGAGCAGGCCCGCGACGACCGCGGCGAACTCCGGCGAGACGATCCGTCGCTTGTGATGCTTGGACTTGCGCCACGGGTCGGGGAAGAAGGTCCACAGCTCGTCGACGGAGCCGGCGGGCAGCAGGATCGGCAGGGCCTGCTCGGCGTCGACGCCGAGGAGCCGCACGTTCGTCGCCCCCTCGTCGAGGACGCGGGCGAGCGTGCGCGCCAGCCCCGGCTGCCACACCTCGAGGCCGAGGAACCGCGTGCCGGGCTCGGCGAGCGCGGCGTGCACGATCTGCTCCCCCGCACCGCAACCGATCTCGACCACGAGGCGGCCTCCCGTCGTGAGGCCGTTCCCGAAGGCCCCGTCCAGGTCGAGGCGGGCATGGTCGGCCACGCCCGTCTCCGTCATCATCGGGACGTCCAGCACGACGTCGCCGCGCTCCTCCCAGACCTTCGCCAACCTGGGCTTGAGGCGGGTCCCGCGTCGGGTGAAGGACCGCACCCGTGCGTCGACGAACGCGGGTCCGTGCTCGCCGTCGCGCATCGTCCGGTCCGGTCCCGGCCCGCGGGAGGAGGCGACCGGCGGCTCGGTACGCACGCCGTCGTCGTGACGCCCGGAGTGTGCCACCGAGGCACGCCCGCCGTCGTCGTGACGCCCGGCAACTCCCGCCACCGCGCGCCCGTTGTCCGCCGAGCGCCCGCCGTCCCCCGTCACCGCACGCCCCCGCCGAGGCCGCGGCCGGTCGAGCGCAGCTCACCGGGAAACTCACGCTCGTGGCCTCCGCGGCTCAGCGCGTCGAGCGCCCGCCGCACCAACGTCTCGTAGAGCACGGTCCCGCTCGCCTCGGCCCAGTCGAGCAGCGCCCCGGCCCGGTCGGCGTCCAGCCCGCGGAAGGCGTCGCCGACGCTCACGCCGTGCTCCGGCACGTCCTCCACGAGAATGTCGTCGCCGGCAGCGATCTCCCCGGTCTCCTCGACGCCCAGGTACGCCCCGCAGCGCCCACCCGCGGTGAAGCGCCGCGACCAGTCCGGCTCGCCCGTCCAGGCGGCGAACGTGCGGCAGGGGGTGCGCGGCGACGTCACCCGCAGCACCGTGGTCCCGACCCGCCAGCGGGTCCCGATGACGGCCTCGTCGACGTCGATCCCCGACGTCACCAGGTTCTCCCCGAACGCCCCCGGCGGGTACTCCGTGCCCACGGCGTCGGCCCACGCCTGACGGGTCTCGCTCGCGTACGCGTACACGGCCTTGAACAGGCCGCCGTGGTTCTCCCGGTCGCCCTGCACGTCTCCCCACACGCCGTGCCGCAGCACGGTGAGCGGACGGTCGACGGGGCGCTTGTCGATGCCGCTCATCAGACCGCGCGAGCCCACGTGGAACAGCTGCGCCACCGAGCAGACGGCGGCCACGGTCGCGGTACCGTCCGTGAGGACCACGGGACCGAGCTCTGGACCGAGCTCACCCGCCGGCCGCGGCACCTGCGCGCGCGGGGAGGCGGTGGCCACGCCCCGCGGCCGAGGATCGTCGACCACGACCTACTTCTTGCCCGTGGGCGCGTCGGTCTGCAGCGCGGCGACGAAGGCCTCCTGCGGCACCTCGACCCGTCCGATCGACTTCATGCGCTTCTTGCCCTCCTTCTGCTTCTCCAGCAGCTTGCGCTTGCGCGAGATGTCACCGCCGTAGCACTTGGCGAGCATGTCCTTGCGCAGGGCACGGATGGTCTCGCGCGCGATGATCCGCGACCCGACGGCCGCCTGGATCGGCACCTCGAACTGCTGACGCGGGATGAGCTCCTTGAGCTTGCCGACCATCGCCACGCCGTAGCCGTAGGCCTTGTCCTTGTGTACGACGGCGGAGAACGCGTCCACCGGGTCGTGGTTGAGGAGGATGTCGACCTTGACGAGGTCCGAGGGCGCCTGACCGTCCTCGTCGTAGTCGAGCGACGCGTACCCCTTGGTCCTCGACTTCAGCTGGTCGAAGAAGTCGAACACGATCTCCGCCAGCGGCAGGCGGTACCGCAGCTCGACCCGCTCCTCCGAGAGGTAGTCCATGCCCAGCAGCTCTCCGCGCTTGCCCTGGCACAGCTCCATCACCGCGCCGACGAACTCGCTGGGCGTGAGGATCGTGCCCCGCACCATCGGCTCGGAGATCTCCTTGAACTTCTCCCCCGACGGGAACTCCGACGGGTTGGTCACCGTCACCGGGTCACCGTTCTCGAGGACCACCTCGTAGACGACGTTCGGCGCCGTGGAGATGAGGTTGAGGTCGAACTCTCGCTCGAGCCGCTCCCGCACGATCTCCAGGTGCAGCAGGCCGAGGAAGCCGCAGCGGAAGCCGAACCCGAGGGCGACGGAGGTCTCCGGCTCATAGGTGAGGGCCGCGTCGTTGAGCTTGAGCTTGTCGAGCGCCTCGCGCAGGGCCGGGTAGTCCGAGCCGTCCACCGGGTACAGGCCCGAGAAGACCATGGGCAGCGGCTCGCGGTAGCCGGCCAGCGGATCGGCGGCGCCCCGCGTGTGCGTCGTCACCGTGTCGCCGACCTTCGACTGCCGCACGTCCTTCACGCCCGTGATGAGGTAGCCGACCTCGCCGACCCCCAGGCCCGACGACGGCTTCGCGTCCGGTGAGATCACGCCGAGCTCCTGGAGCTCGTGGGTCGAGCCCGTCGACATCATCGAGATGCGCTCGCGCGGGTCGAGGCGCCCGTCGACGACGCGCACGTACGTGACCACGCCCCGGTACGTGTCGTACACGGAGTCGAAGATCATCGCCCGGGCCGGCGCCTCGGCGTCCCCCACCGGGGGCGGGATGTCACGGACGATCGTGTCGAGCAGGGCGACGACGCCCTCGCCCGTCTTGCCGGAGACCTTCAGGCAGTCCTCGGGGTCGCCGCCGATGAGGTTCGCGAGCTCCTCGGCGAACTTCTCCGGCTGCGCGGCGGGCAGGTCGATCTTGTTGAGCACCGGGATGATGGCGAGGTCGTTCTCGAGCGCCATGTAGAGGTTGGCGAGCGTCTGCGCCTCGATGCCCTGGGCGGCGTCGACGAGCAGCACGGCGCCCTCGCAGGCGGCGAGCGACCGGTTGACCTCGTAGGAGAAGTCCACGTGGCCCGGGGTGTCGATCATGTTGAGCGCGTACGCCGTGTCGTCGACCTGCCAGGGCATGCGCACGGCCTGGGACTTGATGGTGATGCCGCGCTCGCGCTCGATGTCCATCCGGTCGAGGTACTGGGCCCGCATGTCACGGTCCGCGACCACCCCCGTGATGCCGAGCATCCGGTCGGCCAGCGTCGACTTGCCGTGGTCGATGTGCGCGATGATGCAGAAGTTGCGCAGCTGCGCGGGCGGCGTCGCGGCCGGCTGGATCGTCGCGGCCTGCGACTCGTCGGGGATCGGGGGCACTGCTCACCTTCACGGGGTCGGGCGGGAGGGCCCATCGTCGCACACGGAGCCTCGCGGGCCGCGGGCCGTGCCGGTGCGTCCGGGCACCTCGCACAGCGCCTCGACGACGCAGCCACCCGCCCGAAGAACCGCCCGGTCTCGCATCCTGGACTCTCGTCGTCACCGCCGACGCGGCGGCCGCTCCCGTCCCTAGCGTCCCGAGCGTCATCGAGACCCAGGGGGGACAGCATGATCCTGACAGGACTGATCGTCGGCGGAGCGCTCGGCTTCGCCATGCAGCGTGGGCGATTCTGCGTCACCGGCGCGTTCCGGGACGTGTGGATCGGCGGACGGACGCGATGGCTCACGGCGTTCCTCGTCGTCGTCGCCGTGCAGAGCGTGGGGATCTTCGCCCTCGAGGCCGCCGGGATCATCCAGCTGGGCGCAGGCGAGCTCGCGCCGGTCGCCACCGTCGTCGGGGCCTTCATCTTCGGCTTCGCCATCGTCCTCGCGGGCGGGTGCGCCACGGGGACCTTCTACCGCTCGAGCGAAGGGCTCATCGGCTCCTGGTTCGCGCTCATCTTCTACGCCGGCTTCGCCGCCATCATGAAGTACGGGGCGTTCGCGGACCTCACGACCGCCGCCCGCGCGCAGACAGTGAACCTGACCTCCGTCCACGAGTCGCTCGGCGTCTCGCCCTGGTGGCTCGTCGGGATCCTCGTCGCGGCCGTCGGCTACGCCACGTACCGCCACCTGTCCGCCGAGCCGCGCACGGTGCTCGCCACCCTGCCGCCGCGTCGCAGCGGCCTGGCCCGCGTCCTGTTCGAGAAGCCGTGGCACGCCTTCGGCACCGCGGTGGTCATCGGGATCATCGCCATCGTCGCCTGGCCGCTGAGCACGGCTGCCGACCGCCCCGCGGGCCTGGGGATCACGACGCCGTCGGCGAACGTCGTCACCTTCCTCGTCACCGGCGACGTCGAGCTCGTGGACTGGGGCGTCTTCCTCGTCCTCGGGATCCTCGTCGGCGCGTTCCTGGCCGCGAAGGGTTCGGGCGAGTTCCGGCTCCGCGTGCCCGACGCCACCACGCTCGTGCGCTCGATCTCCGGCGGCGCCCTCATGGGGGTCGGCGCCGCGCTCGCCGGCGGCTGCACGATCGGCAACGCGATGGTGGGCACCGCCCAGTTCTCCTACCAGGGCTGGCTCTCGCTCGTGTTCATGATCCTCGGCACCGGCGCCGCCACGCACCTGTTCATCCTCCGGCACCGCGGCAGCGCCGCGTCGGGCGGCGATCAGGGCTCGTCGACCGGCGGCACCGCGAAGGTGCTGACGAACGCCTGAGCCGGCGGCAGCGCGAAGCTGCCGACCGACCACGGGCCAACGACCAACGACCAACGACCAACGACCAACGACCAACGACCAACGACCAACGACCAACGACCAACGACCAAACCAACCGCACCTGAACGAGAACCAGCACCAGCACCAGCACCAGCACCGACGACAGGAGACATCCGTGCCACTGACGCTCGAGACCGACGGCCAGGTCTGCCCCTTCCCGCTCGTGGAGGCCAAGCAGGCCATGGCGAGCCTGGACGACGGCGACCACCTCGTCATCAACTTCGACTGCACGCAGGCCACCGACGCGATCCCGCGGTGGGCCGCGGAGAACGGCTACCCGGTCACGCACTTCGACCGGGTCGGCGACGCCGCCTGGACCATCACGGTGCAGAAGGCGTAGCGGCTCCCACCGCGCCGGACGCGGCGCCCGCCGACGCGCGCAGCCGCACAGCACGCGGCGCCCGACGACACGCGCAACCGCACAGCACGCGGTGCCGCACGACACGCGCAGCCGGACAGCACGCGCCGCCGCGCAGGTGTCGGGGCAGCATGCCCGGGTCGTCCGCCGTTCCCGCGGCGGACACCCGGGCTGTGTACCGTCGTCCGGTCGGAGGCGTCCTCCCGGACCGGCCGTCTCCCCGACCTCAAGGAGACCAGGTGCTTCCCGCCACGTTCCGCCGCCGGGCCTCGGCCCTCACCGCCGCGCTCGCCCTCGCCACCGTGCTCGCCGCCTGCGGAGGGGACGGCGACGAGACCACGTCGGGCACCGGGACGGCCGAGCAGGAGACGACCTCGGAGTCGGGGACGGGCGCGGAGTCGGACTCCGCGTCCGCGACCGAGCGCCCTGAGGTCCCCACGAGCGGCGCCATCCCGCCGAACGACCCCGGCCCGCTGCCCGAGGGCGTCGACCACGTGACGAACACCTCGAGCACCAACCGGATCGTCGCCGGCACCGCCGAGGCCGAGGGTGAGATCAGCGTCGAGTGCCTCGGCAACGACGAGGGCCTCGTCGTCTCCCTCGCCGGGACGAGCCCGGACCACGGTGAGCTCTCCGCCGTCGTCTCGTTCCAGCAGCAGGAGCTGACCTCCGTCGTCGTGCAGTCGAGCGAGTCCCCCGACGACGGCGGACCCATCATGTGGATGACCAGCGCCGGCCTCGGCGAGGAGCTGACGGCGAACGCCGTCGAGGAGGCCGGCGTCTGGACCGTCACCGGACCCGTCGACGGCTTCGACGGCATGACGCAGACGCCGATCGAGGGCGCCGAGGTCGACATCGTCGCCGACTGCTCCACCAGCGACGGGTCGACGTCCGGCGAGGCCGGCTCGGAGGCCGCGACCGACTAGCCGACGGCCCTCGTTCGTGGACTACGACTCCCGGGTGGTGCGGACCTCGACGGTCTGCCGCGACGTCCCGCCACCGGAGTAGACCCCCCGCAGGGGCGAGACGTCGGCATAGCTGCGACCGTGCGCGACACGCACGTGCAGCTCGCCGACGTCGGTCCGGTTGGTCGGGTCGTGCTGCGTCCAGCGACCGGCCGAGAACTCGACCCACGCGTGGGACTCGCCGAGCACCGGCTCGCCGACCTGCGCACTCTCCGGATGGATGTAGCCGGAGACGTATCGCGCCGGGATCCCGACCGAGCGCAGAGCGCCGAGCGCGAGGTGCGTGATGTCCTGGCACACGCCCTTGCCCGCCCGCCACGCGTCGGCGGCCAGGCCGTGCACGGACGTCACGCCGCTGCGGTACTCGACCCGGTCGCCGATGTGCTCGCAGATCTCGATCGCGGCGTCCTGCGGGTCCAGGCGCGCAGCAGCGTCGGCCGCGAACCTGGCGAGCTCCTCGGGCGGGTCCGTCACCGGGTCGGGCTGGAGCCACTCCCCGAGCGCGTCGACGGCCTCCGGACGGCGCACGTCCTCCCAGGACGCCCCCTCGAACCGCTGCGCCGGGTCGCGCTCGACGAGGCACTCGGCGCGCACCGTGAGCGTCTCGTGCGGCGCGAGCACCTCAACGACGTCGACCGTGGTGCCGAAGTAGTCCGTGTAGGCGGACAGGTGGGTCGCGGTCGGCACGTGCAGCTCGGTGTCCAGCACCCGCTGCCCGGCGGTCGCGGCCGGCCGCATGCGCGCCTCGTTGTATGAGGCGAGGACCGGCTGGTCGTAGCTGAAGGTCGTGCGGTGCACGACTCGGATGACGCTCACGCGCTCTCCCCCTTCCAAGCGGCCGGCTCGCCGACGAAGAACTTCGCCCGCACCGCGTCCGCGGCGCTCTGACAGGCCACCTGGATCGTCTCCATCTCGTCGAGCAGGTTCTCCTGCACGTCGTTCATCGCCATGTACTCGATCCGGGACCTCGCCCGGCCCAGGATCCTGCCGCCCTCGTCCGGCACGGCCACCTGCTCGCCGATCGTGCTGCGCAGCTCGACCAGGCACCGCTCCGCCTGGTCCAGCGAGTGCACCACGGAACGCGGGAACAGCCGGTCGACGAGGAGGAACTGCGCCGCCTGACGGTCCCCGGCCCGCCCGCGCGTGGAGCGCAGGAACGCCTCGAAGGCGCCGGTCGAGCGCAGCAGGGTCGTCCAGTCCGGCGCGCCGGCCGTCGTCACGGCGCGCGTGGCGACCAGCCGCGCCGTCATGTCCGCGCGCTCCAGGGAGCGTCCGAGCACGAGGAAGCTCCACGTCTCCCCGCGGCTCATCGTCGAGTCGACGAGCCCGGACACGATCGCGCTGCGCTGCCGCACCCACCCGAAGTAGTCGTGCGCGGAGCGCAGCAGCGCCATGTCCTTCTGGGAGTTGTACGTGTGGTTGAGGACCTCCCACAGCTCCGAGGAGACCGTCTCGCGGGCGCGCCGTGCAGCCTCGCGGGCCGACCAGATGGTGCCCGCGATCGACGCCGGCGACGTCCGGTCGTAGGCGAGGCGGTCCAGGACGTCACGGCGAGCCACCTCGTCCTCGTCCGACGTCGACTGGCCCATGATCGCCAGCAGGCCGCGGCAGGCGGTGTCCTCGTCGACCCACGGGTCCTCCAGGAGGAGCTGCAGGTGGGTGTCGAGCAGCCGGGCCGTGGCGTCCCCGCGCTCCACGTAGCGGCCGATCCAGAACAGCGACTCGGCGATGCGGCTCAGCACGTCGTCACCCCCGTCGTCGGGCCGGACTGCTGCTGCTGCTCGTGCTGCACGCGCACCGTGCCCTCCCGGTCGGAGTCCAGCGGGACGCCCTGCGGCACGGGAGCCGTCGCGCGCTCCTCCTCGCCGGCGTCCGCCGGCGGTCGCCTCAGTCTCGGTCGGCCACCCACCACCCAGGTGTCCTTCGAGCCGCCGCCCTGGGAGGAGTTGACGACGAGCTGACCCTCCTGGAGCGCGACCCGGGTCAGGCCGCCGGGCAGGACGAAGACGTCCTCCCCGCCGTGCACGGCGAACGGACGCAGGTCGACGTGCCGCGGCCGCGCCCGGCTCTCGACCATGGTCGGCACGGTCGAGAGCTGGACGACCGGCTGCGCGATCCACCCGCGCGGGTCCGCCCGGAGGCGTCGACGTGCGGCGTCGAGCTCCTCGCGGCCGGCCGCGGGGCCGATGAGGATGCCCTTGCCGCCCGAGCCGTCGACCGGCTTGACCACGAGCTCGTCGAGCCGGTCGAGGACCTCGGCCAGCGCGTCGGGCTCCTCGAGGCGCCACGTGTCGACGTTCGCCAGCAGGGGCTCCTCCCCGAGGTAGAAGCGGATGAGGTCGGGGACGTAGGTGTAGACGAGCTTGTCGTCGGCCACCCCGTTGCCCACGGCGTTGGAGATGGTCACGTTCCCCGCGCGGGCGACCGACATGAGGCCGGGGCAGCCGAGCATGGAGTCGGAGCGGAAGACCACCGGGTCGAGGAAGTCGTCGTCGACCCGGCGGTAGATGACGTCGACCCGGCGCCTGCCGGAGGTGGTGCGCATGTACACGCGCCCGCCGGCGACGAACAGGTCGCGGCCCTCCACGAGCTCGACGCCCATGAGGCGCGCCAGCAGCGAGTGCTCGAAGTAGGCGGAGTTGTAGACGCCCGGCGTGAGCACGACGACGGTCGGGTCGTCCACGCCGTCCGGTGCCGTCGCCGTCAGGGCGGCGAGCAGTCGGCGGGGGTAGTCGACGACCGGGCGCACGCGCAGCGCGGCGAACAGCTCGGGGAACGTCTGCGTCATCGCGCGCCGGTTGGACAGCACGTAGCTCACGCCGGACGGCACGCGGACGTTGTCCTCCAGGACCCGCCAGCCCTGCGCGGAGTCCCGCACGACGTCGATCCCGGAGACGTGCACCCGCACACCGCCCGGCGGGCGGAACCCCATGGCGGCCCGCGTGAAGTGCTGCGAGGTGACGACCACGCGGCGCGGGATCACGCCCTCGTCGATGACGCGCTGGTCGGTGTAGACGTCTTCGAGGAAGGACTCCAGCGCCTTGACGCGCTGCGCGACGCCCGGGGCCAGCAGGTCCCACTCCTCGGCCGCGACGACCCGCGGCACGGTGTCGAGCGGGAACGGCCGTTCCTCTCCCCCGTAGTCGAACGTGATGCCCTGGGCGAGATAGCTGCGTGCCAGGGAGTCCGACCGGGCGGCGAGCTCCTCGGTGCTCAGCTCCGTCAGTGCCTCATGGACCGGCCGGTAGGGCGCGTTGACCTCCGAGCCGTCGATCATCTCGTCCCATGCCGCGCCCGGCGGGTACCCGTCGAAGAGATCGGTCATGACCCGATCGTATGTGCTGGCGTGCAGCGGCTCACACGTAGGCTCCGCTGCATGAGCATCGCCAGCCGACTCGGCCGCCTCGCCCGCTCCGTCGCCCACGACGTCGCCACCGAGGGCAGACGCCGCCTCGAGCAGCGCCTGCGCGGCCGTTCCGGGGGCGCGGGCCCCGCCGGACGCGGCGGAGCTCGACGCGACGACGACCGGCGTGCCGGGCGCGGCGGCGCCGGTGGGAGCGGCGTCGGTTCCCGGCCCGGCGGACGGGACGGCACGGGCTCGGCACGGGCCGGCGCCGGCTCGGACGGTGCCCGGTCGGCGTACGACGCCGGCCGGGCGGAGCAGCGGCGGCTGGACGTGGCCGTCGCCTACGACGTCGACCGGCTCGGCCTTCCGGAGCTCGCCTACGACCCGCGGCGCGACGACCGCGCCGACCCGGGCGAGGTCGTGTGGGCGTGGGTGCCGTACGACGAGGAGGACGGCCGGGGCAAGGACCGGCCCGTGCTCGTGCTCGCGCGGCTCGACGGCGACCTGCTCGGCGCACAGATGACGTCGAAGGACCGCGCCGAGGGCGGCGTGCACACCGACCGGCACGGCCGGTCGTGGATCGACGTCGGTACCGGCGCCTGGGACGGTCAGGGCCGAGACTCGGAGGTGCGGCTCGACCGCTTGCTCCGCCTGCCTCACGACGCGGTCCGCCGCGAGGGCGCCGCCCTCGACCGACGCATGTACGAACGTGTGACCCATGCCCTTGAGTCGAGGTACTGACCACCGCTGACGGCACACGACCCCGCTGGTAGGCTGGGCCGCTGGGTCGGAGCCCCCCTCTCGGCGACGACCAGGGGATCCGTCGGCGCCCGCTCGCCCGGACGGCCCCGACCGATCGTCAGCACTCCCGCCGCGGCGGGCACGCATCAGCCGAACCGAAGGATCATCCACGTGGCGAACATCAAGTCGCAGAAGAAGCGCAACCTGACCAACGAGAAGGCACGCGTGCGCAACCGGGCCGTCAAGACGGAGCTGCGCACCCACGTGCGTCGCGTCCGCGAGGCCATCGCGGCCGGCGACAAGGAGAAGGCCGGCACCACGCTCGCCGCCGCCTCCCGCAAGCTCGACAAGGCCGCCTCGAAGGGCGTCATCCACGCCAACCAGGCCGCGAACCGCAAGTCGAAGCTCGCGAAGCAGGTCTCCGCGCTCTGACTCGTCCCGCCGCGCGGCGGACCGACGATCGACAGGGGCCCCTCCGGGGGCCCCTTCGTCGTCTCTCGCGGCCGGCGACGTCGCAGCCGACCAGCGCCACCACGGGTCGGGAGAGCAGCACCGGTCGCTCGGTGTCGCACCCGCCGAGCGCCACCACGGGCCGCGCGAGCGGTGCCCCTGCGCCCGGGGTCTAGCGGAAGAGCCCGGCCAGCCTCGAGGACCGCGAGGTGGGCCGGGCGGCGTCGATCGCGTCCTCGTAGTGACCGAGCAGCTGGTCGCCGAGCGCCTCCCACGAGCGGGGCAGGACGCGCCGCCGGCCCGCCTCCCCCATGCGTGCGCGCAGCGCGGGGTCGCCGGCCAGGTGCGCGACGTGGGCGACGAGCTCGTCGTCGTCCTCCGCACCGTAGAGGTAGCCCGTCTCCCCCACGGCGACGATGTCGAGCGGGCCCCCCGAGGCCGGCGCCACGACCGGCACGCCGGTGGCCATCGCCTCCTGCAGCGTCTGCCCGAACGTCTCGTGGATGCCGGTGTGGACGAAGACGTCGAGCGCCGCATAGGCGTCGGCCAGCTCGTCACCGGAGAGCTTGCCGGTGAAGTGCGCCGACGCACCCAGGGCTCGCTCGAGCGACGGGCGCGACGGGCCGTCCCCGACGACGAGGAGCCGGACGTCGCTGCGTCCCCCGAGGTTCGCGAGCCGCTCGACCCGCTTCTCCGACGCCAGCCGCCCGACGTACCCCACGACGGCCGCACCCTCCGCGCCGTCGAGCAGGCGCTCGCGCAGCCGCGCGACCTGCGGCGTCGAACGGCGCCGCGGGTGGAACAGGACGGCGTCGACCCCGCGCGACCACTCGCGCACGCGCTCGATGCCGTTGTCCTCCAGGTCGGCGATCGTCGGGCGCGACGGCGCGAGCGTCACGTCGGCCCGGTTGTGGACCGTGCGCAGCCACCGCCAGATCGCGGGCGAGGTGGCCGCGAGCCCGTGCTTGCGCGCGAAGCCGGCCACGTCGGTCTGGAAGACCGCCACCGTGGGGATGCCCCGCCACCGCGCCTCCGCGACCGCCTGGGCGCCGAGACCGAACGGGGCGGAGGCGTGGAGGACGTCCGGGTCGAACGCGTCGAGGATCCGCGAGATCGACGACGACACGAGACCCACCTGCAGGCCGCCGTACTTGAACGACGGGACGGTGACGACCGGGAAGCCGTTGTACTGGCGCGGCGCCGGGCCGGGGCAGACGACGATCGCCTCGTGCCCGCGCAGCCGGAGGTGGTCCAGGACCCGCAGCACGGAGTTCGTCACTCCGTTGGTGGAGGGGATGAACGACTCGGTGACGATCGCGACGCGCATCGGGCCATGCTCATGTCTCTTGGTGACCGCCCGGCTTCGCACACGCCCGATCCTGGTGTCCGTCCGGTGAACGGACGAGTCTTTTCCCGGGGAGTCCTGCCCCGCCGGCCAGTTCCGGCGGCGCGGCCCCACCGGTCTGTCCCGCCCCGTCGGCCAGATCCGGCGGCGCGGTCCCGCCGGCGCGTCCCGTCCCGTCGGCCCGTCTCCTCTCGCCGGCTCACCCGGCGCGTCCCGTCCCGTCACTCGAGCGCCTGACCCCGCTTCTCCGCCAGCAGCAGGGCACCGACCGCGGCGAGCGCGAACGCGACGGCGAACACCGTGAACGCCAGGGCCGCACCGCCGGCTCGCAGGAAGAAGGGGACCGCGAACGGGGCAGCGATCGACGCGAGGCGTCCGAACCCGGCGGCCCAGCCCGCACCCGAGCCCCGCACGACGGTCGGGTACATCTCGGGCGTGACCGCGTACAGCGCGCCCCACGCACCGAGGCAGAAGAACGACAGCAGGCAGCCCGCCGCGATGATCTGCCACGGGTCCTCGGCCAGCGAGAAGAGCCCGGCGGCCAGTCCGGAGCCCACGAGGAACGAGGCGAGCGTCGCGCGCCGCCCCCAGGTCTCGATGAGGATCGCTGCAGCCGCGTAGCCGGGCAGCTGCGCGAGCGTGATGATGACGACGTAGCCGAAGGACCTGGTCAGTGAGCCGCCGTCGGCGCTGAGGATCGTCGGCAGCCAGGTGAACGCGCCGTAGTAGGCGAAGTTGAGGAAGAACCACGCCATCCACAGGCCGATCGTGCGCCGCCGCAGGCGCCCCGCGAAGAGCGAGGCGACGCCCGGACGCAGGTGCTCGTCCTCGGGCGCGGGTTCCGGCTCGAGGATCGCCGCCGACGCCCGCGCCCGCCCCCGGCCCATGTTCATCGGCGGCGAGTCCTCGAACTGCCGGACCGCGGCCTCCGCCTCGGCGTCACGGCCACGGGCCTCGAGGAAGCGCACGGACTCGGGGATCCTGGCGCGGACGTACAGCGCGTACACGGCGGGGACGGCGCCGATCGCGAGCGCCCACCGCCAGCCGGAGTCGTACTCGGCAACGATGAAGTAGCCGATGAGCGCGGCGAGCAGCCAGCCGACGGCCCAGAACGCCTCGAGGACCACGATGACCCGGCCGCGGATCCGGGCCGGCGAGTACTCGGAGACGAGCGTCGAGGCGACGGGGAGCTCCGAGCCGAGGCCGAGCCCGACCACGAACCGCAGCACGACGAACAGCGCCAGCGAGCTCACCAGCGCCGAGGCTCCCGTGGCGAGCCCGTAGACGAGCAGCGTGAGCGCGAACACGGTGCGCCGGCCGATCTTGTCGGCGAGGAGACCGCCGAAGGACGCCCCGATCGCCATGCCGGCGAAGCCCATCGACAGCGCGAGGCTGATCTCGCCGTCGCTGAGGTGCCACTCGCGCGCGAGCGCGGCGATGACGAACGAGATCATGCCGACGTCCATCGCGTCGAGCGCCCAGCCGATGCCGGACCCGGTGAGGAGCCGCGTGTGCCGTCGGGTGAACGGCAGGCCGTCGAGGCGCTCCGAGCGTGTCTGCGCGGGGCGTCGCCCGTCGGACTCGCCGCGTCTGGGCCCGGCCCCCGTGGGGTCGACCATCGAGTGTCCCTTCCCCCGGGATCGATCGGTCCCGGAACCCCGACAACCTACTCCGCGACGACCGTGGGGTGCGCCGCAGCGCCTACGGACGGTCAGCGCCTGAGGACGGTCAGCGGCTGCGCGCCTCGGCGATCCTGCGCACCGCCCGCTCGGTGGCGAACACCGGGTCGCGCGAGAGGCCCTTGACCTCGGCGTCCGCGGCGGCGACCGCGCTGATCGCCGCGGCCAGGCCGTGCGGCGTCCATCCCGCGAGGTCGCGCCGCGCACGGTCGGCCTGCCAGGGCGCGAGCCCCTTGGGAGCACCACCACCCCTCGACGCCGAGACGATCGCCATCGTCCGCAGCTTCGACGCGAGCGCCGCGACGACGGGCACGGGCCCCGTCCCCGTGGCGACGGCGTGCCGCAGCAGCGCGATGGCGGGCCCGAGGCGGCCGGCCACGGCGGCGTCGGCGACCTCGAAACCGGTCGCCTCCACCCGTCCCGCGTGGAACCGCCGCACCTGCTCGGCGGTGATGTCGCCGCCCGAGTCGGCGAGGAGCTGGGCCACCGAGGAGACGAGCTCCGCGACGTCGGAACCGAGCGCGTCCACGAGGTCCTTCACGGCCCCCGGCTCGATGCGCCCCCGTGCGCGACGCACGTCGGCCCGGACGAGGTCGGCCTTGTCCGAGTCCCGCTTCAGGGCCTCGCACCGGACGACCGGGTGCCCGGCCGCGGCCACGGCGTCGAGCAGCTTCTTCCCCCGCGTGCCGGTGTGGTGGCGCATGAGCAGCACCACGTCGGGGGCCGGGTCCTCGAGGTAGGCGAGCGCGTCCTCGAGCAGCGCGTCGGTCATCGCCTCGAGGTGCTCGACGTGCACGAGCCGTGGCTCGCCGAACAGCGAGGCGCTCGTGAGGAGCAGGAGCCGGCCCTTCTCGTAGGCCGCGGCGTCGATGCGGGTGATCTCGACGTCGGGGTCGCTCGCGCGGACCTGGTCGATCACGGCCCGCTCGGCGCGCTCGGCCAGGACCGCCTCGGGCCCGCGCACGAGGACGACCGGGGCCGGCTGGACGGTCTCCCAGGTCAGGTTCGCGGAGCGGCGGGCAGGCACGGGTCCACAGTGCCACGGCGCGCCCACCTCGGGCCCGCGTCGTCCACCGGCCCGGCGGATCCGGGTACCGGGTCGGCCGCGGCGGAGGTGCCCGCGGTCAGCGCTCCGACTGGAAGGCCGAGCCCTGGACGTCGTTCTCGGTGGTGAGCAGGCACAGGACCTCGGTGTCGTCGTCGTCCTCCCAGGTCGCGCGCGACGGCGTGAGTGCCGCGACGGAGTACGTCCCCTCGCTGTCCTCGCCACCGAGGTAGGCCGCGAGCTGGGAGTCGCACTGGCTGGTGGCCTCGGAGTCGACGACGTCGTCGCCCGGGTAGTCGCCGCTGGGCAGGTTGAAGGTGTAGAAGACCTCGGCGCGGTGGGCGCCGTCGCAGGAGATCGGCGAGCCGGGCTCGGGCGCCGTCAGGCACTGGCCGGGGTCGGCGGTGAACACTCCGTCCGCACCCGTGACGGGGTCGCCCATGTCGAAGTCCTCGAGCGAGAGCTCCGGCACCCGGGTCGGCATCCCCGTCTCGTCCTCGCCGCCGGACTGCGTGGTTGCCTCCTCGGTCGGGGCCTCCGGCTCGACGGGCGCGATCGTGATGTCCTCCGCGTCGCCGCCCGCCCCCGGCGCGCCGTCGTCCGTGCCGCGTCCGCACGCCGCGACGAGCAGCCCCGCGATCGCGACGACGGCGAGGCGTCGGCCGGTCGTGCGGTCTCCGTACGGTGGTCGTGCAGGCATGCGTCGTTCCTCTCGTCCGCCGGTCGGCCCGGCATCGGCCCCACAGAGGGTACGCACCCGGGCCGCCCGCACGACCGAGGTGCCCGACGCGACCGACGCGCTCGAGGCGCCCGCACCACCGAGGTGCCCGACGCGACCGACGCGACGCACGCGACCGGCCGAACGCGACGGAGGTGCCCGTCGCGACGGACGTGCCCGTCGCGACGGACGTGCCCGGCCAGGCGCACGCGACCGGGGGCCGGCGCTGTGCGCCGGCCCCCGGAAGGTTCAGGTGCTCAGGACCTGGCCAGGGCCAGAGCCGTCGGGACCACGACGGTCCCGACGAGACGATCAGCCGTTGCTCTGGTAGCCGGAGCCGGTGGTGAGCTCGGCGGACTCGAGCATGCAGATGACCTCGGTGTCGCCGGCCTGGTCCCAGGTGGTCTGCGAGGGGCTCAGGGCGAACATCGCGTACTCGGAGTCCTCGGGGGCGCTGCCCACGTAGGCCTCGAAGTTCTCCTCGCAGGTGGCCTGCGCCTCCTCGCTGACGACGTCCTCGCCCGGGAACTCGTCGGCCTCGATGTTGTAGGTGTAGAACACCTCGAGGTCGTGCTCCTCGTCGCAGCTGATGATCTCGTCGGTCGCCACGCTGTCGAGGCACTCGCCCGGGTTCGCGGTGAACACCCCGGGTGCGCCCTCGCCGTTGTCGAACTCGGACAGGTCGGCGGACGCGCCGGTGTCGCCACCGTCGGTCCCCTCGCTCTCGTCGTCCTCCGACCCGCCCTCGGTGTCGCCACCGGTGCCGGCGCCGTCCGACCCGCCCTCGGTGTCGCCACCGGTGTCGCCGCCGTCGGACTCACCCTCCGTGTCGCCACCGGTGTCACCACCGGTGTCACCATCGGTGCCGCCGCCGTCCGGCGTCGACGGCTCCGACTCCTGCTCGGGCGGGGCGACGGGCTCGTCGTCCCCACAGGCCGCGAGGCCGAGTGCGAGGAACGGCAGGGACGCCACCAGGGCCATCTTGCGTCGTGCGGTCGTGGTCGTGCGCTGCATAGGAACCTCCAAGAGTCCGGGTGAACATCATGCTCACCGCACCGGGGGGCGGTGCTGAGGGAAGACGTTAGACCCGCAGGCACCCACCACCGCACCACATCCGATGGGAAGTGCTCCCCCCGAGAGATCTCCCCGGGTCCGCCGGGGGCCTCCCGTGTCCGTCGGGCTCAGGCGACGAGCTCGGCCGAGCGGAAGGCCGAACCCGTCGTCGGCTCGCTCGAGGTGAGCAGGCAGATCACCTCGCGGTCACCGGCGTCCTCCCAGGTCGTCGGGCTGGGGACGAGCCAGCTGAGCCCGTACCCGGACGCCTCGGGGGTCGTTCCGACGTAGGCGCCGAACCTCTCGAGGCACGCCTCGGTGTCGAAGCCGTCGTGCGGGAACTCGGTCTCCTCCACGGTGAACGTGTAGTAGACCTCCGCCTGGTGCGGGTGGTCGCAGGGGACGACCCGCGTGTCGTCCGAGCTGATGAGACAGTCCCCGGGGGCTGCGGTGAAGATGCCCGGCGCGCCGTCGCCGTGGTCGAACTCGCCCGGGTCCGGGCGCCGGTCGGACGGGCCCGGGTCGTCCTCGTCCTCGGGCAGGTCGGTGCTCGGGGTACGCGGGCCGGTGGGCTCGGGCGGCAGGTGCTCCCCGGCGTCGGGCGGGAGGAGACGGTCCGGGCCGAACCCGATCGCGCCGGTGTGGGCACCGAGGGCGAGCACTCCGATCACGAGGCACGCCACGACGGCGAGGGCTGCGGCACGGATGCGTGTCATCGCTGCTCCTCGGCGCCGTCGGTGGACGAGCGATCCGCGCCCCGCGCGGTCGTCGGTGGTCCGCCCAGCGTATTCGTCTGCATCGGAACGGTCCTCCCCGGTCGCGGGGAGGCCTGCCCGGTCACGGGGAAACCTGCCAGGTCCGGTCGCAGCGCCGCTCACCCGCACCCGACGAGCGTGAGCGAGCCCCCGGACCCAGGGACGAGCCACAGGTCGCCGCACTCGTCGGTGCGCGCCACGCGTGCACCGACGGCGGACCAGGTCTCGACGGCCCGCGGCGCGGGGTGCCCATGGTCGTTGTCCGCCCCGGAGGACACGAGCGCCACCACCGGTGACGTGACCTCGGCGAGTGCGGGGTCCAGGTTGCCCGAGCCGTGGTGCGGGACCACGACGATGTCGACGCCGGACGGCGCACGCTCGACCAGCACGCGGGCGAGCCTGCCCTGCCCCGCCTCCTCCAGGTCACCGGCGACGACGAGACGAACGTGGGAGTCCGGCTCACCGGTGTCGCCACCGCCACCGCCACCGGCCCGTGCCGCCGGCAGCTCGACGAGCAGCGCCATCGACGACTCGTTGACCGCGGACGAGTCGTCCGGCGAGGCGCGCGTCCCGACCCGCGGCAGCAGCACCTCGGCGGTGACGCCGCGCCAGTCGAGCTCCGCCCCCGTACCGACCTCGCGAACCCGGGCCGTGGCTCCCGAGTCCGCTACCGCCTCGAGGGCATCGGCCAACGGGCTCGCGCCGTCGACGGCCGGCACGAGGATCTCGTCGACCTCCGCCACGTCGAGCACCGCCGGAAGGCCCGCGGTGTGGTCGGCGTGGTCGTGGGTGAGGACCACGGCGTCGAGCGTGTCGACCTCGGCGTCGGCCACGCACGTCGCCGCCGAGCCGTCGGCGTCACCGGTGTCGACGAGGACGGCGGATCCCTGCCCGGTGCGGACGAGCAGCGCCGAGGCCTGGCCGACGTCGCACTGGCGGACGACCCAGCCCTGCGGCGAGCCCGCTCCCGGGGCGGTCGGGGCGACCGAGACGATGCCCGGGGCGACCATGACGACGACGAGCGCCCGTACCCGCGCCCCCGTCGTGGCGGTGCGCGCGACGGCGACGCAGCAGAGCACCGTGCAGGCGGCGAGCAGGACGACGCCGAGCGCGCCGCCCGGCCACGGGACCGTCGCGGCCGGGGCGCCCGCCAGGGTCAGTGCCACCCAGGCGATCCACGCGGTGTGCCAGGACGCGACCGTGGCGAGGGCGTGCGCGGCATCGGCGGACAGGGGCGACACCAGTGCGGCCCCGAGCCCGAGGACGGTCGCGCCCGGTACGGCGGGGGCGGCGAGCACGTTGGCGGGCACGGCCGTCATCGCGAGCCGTGGGTCCAGGAGCGCGAGCACCGGAGCGCAGGCGAGCTGCGCGGCCGCCGGGATCGCGAGCCCGTGCGCGAGCCACCGTGGCACCCCTGCCGAGAGCAGCCGGGCGAGCGGTCGGGCGAGCAGGATGATCGCGGCCGTCGCTCCGGCCGAGAGCACGAGCCCGTAGGACCTGGCCAGGGCCGGGTCGGCGAGGAGCAGGACGACCACGGCGGTCGCTAGCGCCGGAAGTGCGCGCGCCGGTCGGCCGAGCAGCCCGGCGAGCAGCACGACACCCCCGGTCGCTCCTGCACGCAGCACCGACGGCTCGGGCCGGACAAGGACGACGAGAGCGACGACGACCGCGGGCCCGATCAGGGCGGCGAGCCGCGGGCGGCCACGGCCGACGATGCCGAGCACCGCGGCCAGGACGAGGGAGACGTGCGCTCCGCTGACCGCCGTGAGGTGGGTGAGCCCCGTGACCCGTGCGGCGTCCTCGAGGTCGGCGGGCAGGGCGCGATCGTCGCCGAGCGCGATGCCCGGCACCAGGCCGCGCGCCTGCGGCGGGAGCGTGTCGGTGGCGCCCCTCAGTCCTTCCCGCAGCACGTCCACGGCCCCCAGGGCGCCCGTCGGCGGCGCGGTCTCGCGCACCGGGTCGTCGGCGAAGATCAGGGCGACCTCTGCCTCCGCGCGTCCGGTGGGCCGTGCGTCGCCGACGACCTCGACGGTCGCGCCGACCCGCAGCCGGTGCTCGCCGGGCGGCGCGAGGACGAGGACCGTGCCCCCGGCGTCCGCGGGCGCGGGGTCCCGGGCGGACGCAGGCTCCCGCGCGGGCGCGACCGTGCGGAGGTCGAGGACGAACCGTTCCTGGCCCCGGCCTGCCGTGTCGGGGTCACCGAGCACCACGCCCTCGACGACGACCTCCGACCCCTCGGCAGCGAGCAAGGTCAGCGGGTGCGCCTCACGGTCCGCGTGGTGGAACGTGACCACCGCGAGGGCGGTGGCGAGGCCGCCGAGCACGAGCGCCACCTGTGGCACCCACGAGGCAGCCAGATAGCCCCGGAGCCGCAGCGCGACCAGCAGGGCGACCAGGGCTCCCGTGCCCGAGAGAAGGCCGGCGGTCGCCACGACGGAGGTCGGCGCGCCGAGCCCGATACCGACGGCCGCCCAGGTCGCCAGTGCGAACGGGACCAGCCGGATGTCGTGCGGGTCCGCCGGCCGGTGCCCGGCAGGGTCGAAGTCTCGGCTCGCGGCAGGGTCGATGTCTCGGCTCCCGGCGGGGTCAGCCGTACGGTGCACCCCCGACCCCGACGAGCCCGTCAGACGATGCGCAGAGGAGCCGGCCGGCCTGGCTCGTGCGTGCTCAGACCGTGACGAGGTCACGCAGCTGGTCCATGAGGACGGGACCGATCCCGGAGACGTCCTGCAGCTCCTCGACGGAGACGAAGGCGCCGACCTGCTCCCGATGGGCGACGATGCGGCCCGCGAGCGCCGGCCCGATCCCCGGCAACGTCTCCAGCTCGCCCGGCCCCGCCGTGTTGAGGTCGATGGGCTGCGCGCCGTCGGCCGCCCCGACCGGTCCAGCCCCGCCCGTGGCGTCCCCGCCCGTGGCACCCGAGCTGTCCCCCGCTCCCGGCGGCGCGCCCTGCGCTCCGGCCGGTGGCTCGCGCGGCTCCTCGCCCTCCACGGGCACGTACACCTGCTCGCCGTCCACGAGCGGGCGGGCCAGGTTGACCGACATGAGATCGGCCTCGGCTCGGGCGCCACCCACGGCGTCGACCGCATCACCCACCCTGGAACCGGGAGCGAGGGAGACGACGCCCGGTCGGGCCACCGCGCCGGCGACGTGCACCACGACGTCGGTTCCGGCTCCGTCACCGGACCCGCCGACCGGTCCTGCGTTGTGCCCGATTCCGTCCGCGCCAGGGGCCGACGGGTCGCCGCCCACCGCGTCGGGGGCTCCGGGGTCGTCCTGCACGCCCGAGCCGGAGCGGTCCGGATCGGCGGCGCCCTCGTCCGCGGCGGCGACCCCAGCGTCGGCCCCGGCGCCCGCCGGGTCACTCCCAATCGCGTCTGCCGGTGAGCTCGCGGTCGCCTCCTCGTGCCCGCCGGCCGCGAGCTCCTCGCCCGGACCCGGGCGGGAGAGCAGGTGGCGAGCACCGAGCGCAGCAACGACGAGCGCGAGGATCACCAGCACCGCCACGACCGCCCGGCGCGAGGGCCAGGCGCGCACGGCCCGGCGCTCTCCCTCCTCGGGATCGACCTCGAGATGACCGGCCGCCGCGGTGTAGGCGACGCGCGTGAGGTCGCGCAGCCGCCGGGTCGCCTCGCTCCGCGCCGGGTCCATGCCAGGGACGCTAGGGAGCGGATCGGTACGACGTCGGCCGGGCACCGCGCGGCTGTGGATGCGGGCGCTGAACCTATCGGTGTGGACCGGGGTTCGCCGTCGCGCGATGGGGTGTCGCGCCGCCGACGCGCTCTACGCTGTCCCCGTGACGGACACCACGGACGACAGCGCGTCGGTCGAGATCGCGCGCCTACGGGCAGAGGCGGCCCAGGCCGAGGCCGAGGCGGCGGAGGCACGGGCGGCGGCCGCCCGAGCAGCCCTCGAGGCGGCCCTCGCGGGCGAGGCCGGCGGCACGCCGGCCGGCACGACGCAGGGCAACGCGACGCAGGACGCCGTCACCGAGGCCGACGCCGGACCCGTCGCCACCACTCAGGCCGACACCACGCCGGGCAACGCCCCGCAGGCCGACGCCACGCAGGCCGCGGCCGCGCCGGCCGACGACACCCAAGCTGACGTCACCGAGAGCGCCGCCCCGCAGGCCGCGCTCTCCGCCCACGCCGCCGAGATCCGCGACGGCTACGCGGCCGAGGGTGCCCTCCTGCCCGTGGGCGTGCTCCTGGAGGACGGCGCGCCGGTCCCGGACGTCCGCGTCGGCCTCCCGCTGGCGACCCTCAACCGGCACGCGCTCGTGGCCGGCGCCACCGGAACCGGCAAGACTCGCACCCTCCAGCTCATGGCCGAGGGCCTCTCCGCGGCGGGCGTCCCGGCCCTCGTCACGGACGTCAAGGGCGACCTCACCGGCCTGCTCCAGCCGGGCACGGGCGGCGAGAAGCTGCGCGAACGTACCGACCCGCTCGGCCAGGACTGGGCGGGTACGGGATTCCCCGTCGAGCTCCTCCGCGTGGGCGAGGGACCGGGCGCGGTCCCCGTCCGGACCACGGTCTCGGACTTCGGCCCGCTGCTGCTGGCCAAGGTCCTCGGCCTCAACGACACCCAGGAGTCCGCCCTCCAGCTGATCGTCCACTGGGCCGACACCGAGGGACTGGCGCTCGTCGACCTCGGAGACCTGCGCTCGGTCGTCGACCACCTGACGTCGGACGCCGGGAAGGAGGAGCTGCGCGGGATCGGCGGCATCGCCACCTCGACCGCCGGCGTCATCCTGCGTGAGGTCTCCGCGCTCGCGGCCCAGGGCGGCGAGGAGTTCTTCGGCGAGCCCGCCTTCGACACGGCCGACCTCCTGCGCACCGCGGCGGACGGGCGCGGCGTGCTCTCGGTGCTCCGGCTGCCCGACCTGCACCAGCGCCCCGCCATGCTCTCCACGTTCGTGATGTGGTTGCTCGCCGACCTGTTCGGCTCCTCCCCCGAGGTCGGCGACACCGACCGCCCCCGGCTCGTGTTCTTCTTCGACGAGGCCCACCTCCTCTTCGCCGACGCCTCGAAGGAGTTCCTCTCCCAGGTCGTCCGCACGGTCCGGCTCATCCGCTCCAAGGGCATCGGCATCGTCTTCGTCACCCAGTCGCCGACCGACGTTCCCGAGGCCGTGCTCGCCCAGCTCGGCGGCCGCGTCCAGCACGCGCTGCGGGCCCACACCCCCAAGGACGCCCGCGCGCTCAAGGAGGCCGTGACGACCTTCCCGACGTCGCCCTACGACCTCGCCGAGGTCCTCACCTCGCTCGGCACCGGCGAGGCAGTCGTCACGGTGCTCGCCGAGGACGGCGCGCCGACGCCGGTGGCCGTCACCCGGGTCCTCGCCCCCGCCGCCGTCATGGGACCCGCGGACGACGAGGCCGCCACCGCGGCCCTGGCGGCCTCTCCCCTGGCGGGTCGCTACGCCGAGCGGGTCGACCCGGAGTCCGCCACCGAGCTGCTCGCGGCTCGGATGGAGGCGTCCGCCCGTGCGGCGGCCGCCCAGGCCGAGGCCGAGCGGCTCGCCGAGGAGCAGGCGCGGATCGAGGCGGAGCGCCAGCAGGCCGACGACGAGCGCCTCGAGGAGATGGAGAAGGAGCTCGAGGCCGCCCGGCGCCGCGAGGAGCGCGAGGCCGAGCGGCGTGCCCGGCAGCGCGAATCGGTGCTCACCTCGATGGCGCGCACCGCCGGGACGTCGATCATCCGCTCGATCCTCGGCAACCGGCGCCGCTGAGCACCACCTGCCCGGCCAGGAGACCCGGCCGGCCCAGAGACCCGTCCCACGAGGAGACCCGGCCGACCGGGAGGCCCGTCCCACCAGGAGACCTGACCGTCCAGGAGGCCCGTCCGGCTACGGGCCCGCCCGGCTACGGGCCCGTCCGGCTACGGGACGACGTTGACCAGGGACGGCGGGCGCACGATGACGCGCCGCGGCTCGGCGCCGTCGAGGTGCTTGACCACGGCCGGTTCGGCCAGCGCCAGCTCACGCAGCTCGTCCTCGCCGATCGACGCCGACACCTCGAGCTTCGCCCGCACCTTGCCCTTGACCTGCACGATCGCGGTCACCGTCTCCTCGACCAGCAGGTCGGGGTCCGCCTCGGGGAACGGCTCGTAGGCCAGCGACCCCGGGTGCCCGAGACGCTCCCACAGCTCCTCGGCGACGTGGGGGGCCATCGGCGCGAGCATGAGCACGAGCGGCTCGATCGCCGCGCGCGGCACCCGCTCCAGGGTCGTCAGATGGTTGTTGAGGACGATGAGCCGGGCGATGGCGGTGTTGACCCGCATGCCCTCCAGCTCGTCGGTGACCTCGGCGACGGTACGGGCCACGAGGCGGGCGGTCTCCTCGTCGGGCGCGTCGTCCGTGACGGTGACCTCCCCGGTGGTCTCGTCGATCGCGTTGCGCCACAGCCGCTGGAGGAAGCGCAGCGACCCGACGACCGCGCGGGTGTCCCACGGGCGCGAGTCGGCCAGCGGCCCCATCGACATCTCGTACAGGCGGAAGGTGTCGGCGCCGTAGGACGCGTACATCTCGTCGGGCGTCACCGCGTTCTTCAGGGACTTGCCCATCTTCCCGTACTCCTGGGTGACCGGCCGGCCCTGCCAGGTGAAGCCGGCGGTCTCGTCGCCCTCGACCTCGTCGGCCGGGACGTGCTGACCCCGGGAGTCGACGTACGCGTACGCCTGGATGTAGCCCTGGTTGAACAGCTCGTGGAACGGTTCCGAGCTCGACAGGTGGCCCAGGTCGAACAGGACCTTGTGCCAGAACCGCGCGTACAGCAGGTGCAGGACCGCGTGCTCCACGCCACCGACGTACAGGTCGGTGCCACCGACCCCGCCCTGCGTGCGCGGGCCCAGCCAGTACTCCTCGATCTCGGGGTCGACGAACCTCTCGGAGTTCGTGGGGTCCAGGTAGCGCAGCTCGTACCAGCACGAGCCCGCCCACTGCGGCATCGTGTTGGTGTCCCGGCGGTAGGTCTGCTCGCCGCGCCCGTCACCCAGGTCCAGGCGGACGTTCACCCACTCAGGCACGCGCCCCAGCGGGGGCTCGGGCGTGGAGTCGACGTCGTCGGGGGCGAAGGTCCGCGGCGAGTAGTCCGCGACCTCGGGCAGGTCGACGGGCAGCATCTCGTCGGGCAGCGTGTGCGCGACGCCGTCCTCGTCGTAGACGACCGGGAACGGCTCGCCCCAGTAGCGCTGGCGGGAGAACAGCCAGTCGCGCAGCCGGTAGGTCACCGCCTGCTCGCCCAGGCCCTTGTCGGACAGCCAGGTGGTGATCGTCGCCTTCGCGTCCTCGACCGTCATGCCGTCGAGGCTGATCTCCTCGTTCGCCGACGCCGTGACCAGGCCGTCTCCCGCCCACGCGCCACCCTCGTGGTCGGCCGGCGGCTCGACGGTGTGGATCACCGGCAGCTCGTAGGCCGTCGCGAACTCGAAGTCCCGCTGGTCACCGCCCGGGACCGCCATGATCGCGCCCGTCCCGTAGCCCATGAGCACGTAGTCGGCCGTGAACACCGGCACCCGGACGCCGTTGACGGGGTTCGTCGCGTACAGGCCGGTGAAGACACCGGTCTTGGTCCGCGCGTCGTCCGTGCGCTCGTCGTCGGTCCGCGCGGCGGCCTGGGCCCGGTACTGCCCGACGGCGGAGGCCGGGTCGGGCGCATCTGACGTCCACACCGCGGGGACGTCGGCGGGCCAGGCGGCCGGCAGCTCGCCGTCGAGCATCGGGTGCTCGGGCGAGACAACCATGAACGTCGCGCCGAACAGCGTGTCCGGACGGGTCGTGAAGACCTCCAACTCGCCGCGGCCGGGAACGTCGAAGCGCACGTTGGCGCCCTCGGAGCGCCCGATCCAGTTGCGCTGCATCGTCTTGACCTTGTCCGGCCAGTCGATGTGGTCCAGGCCCTCGAGCAGGCGGTCGCCGTACGCGGTGATCCGCATCGTCCACTGCAGCAGGTTGCGAGTGAAGACCGGGAAGTTGCCGCGCTCGGAGCGGCCGTCGGCCGTGACCTCCTCGTTCGCCAGGACCGTGCCCAGGCCCGGGCACCAGTTGACGGGCTGCTCGGAGACGTAGGCCAGCCGGTACCCGGCGACGACCTCGGCCCGCTCGACGTCGGTGAGGTCCGCCCAGGCGCGCCCGCCCGGCACCTCGCGCTCGCCGGACTCCAGCTGCGCGACGAGGTCGGCGACCGGCCGGGCGGAACCGGTGCCGCCGTCGGGCCGGACGTGGGTCGGGTCGTACCAGGAGTTGAAGATCTGCGTGAAGATCCACTGCGTCCAGCGCACGTACTCCGGGTCGGTGGTGGAGATCGATCGGCGCTCGTCGTGCCCCAGGCCCAGGCGCCGCAGCTGGCGGCGCATCGTCGCGATGTTCTCCTCGGTGGTGACCCGGGGGTGCTGCCCGGTCTGCACGGCGAACTGCTCGGCGGGCAGGCCGAACGCGTCGTAGCCGAGGGTGTGCAGGACGTTGTCGCCGCGCATGCGCCGGAACCGCCCCACGACGTCGGTCGCGATGTAGCCCAGCGGGTGCCCGACGTGCAGGCCCTTGCCCGAGGGGTAGGGGAACATGTCGAGGAGGTAGAAGCGCGGGCGGTCGGCGCGCGGACCGGCCAGCGGGCCGGTCGGGTTGTGCGCGTGGAACGTGCCCTCGGCCGCCCAGCGGTCCTGCCAGCGCTGCTCGATCTCGCCGGCCAGGGCCGCCGTGTAGCGGTGCGGCGGGGTCGAGTCGTCGGTGGGGTGCGCGGCGGTGGTCTCGGTCGTCATGGTCCTCAGCTCATCCGGTGTGGGGTGCTCGCCTCCGGGCAGAAAAAAACCTCCCGACATGGGAGGTCCGCCGCGCCGAGTCACCGGCCCGCGTGGGGCGGTGGACTGCTCAGCGCGGCCCGGGAAGGAGCAGCACGAAAGCCATGTCGGGCAGGTTACCACCGCCCTGATCGCCGAGAGCGCGGGTCGGCCGGGCGCGCCTCGGTCCGGACCTTGCGCAGGAGACGACGGAGCTCGCGCTGCTCGTCCTCGTCGAGGACGGACATCTCGGCGTGGATGGTCCGCACGTGCCGTCGCCCGACGGCGCGCTGCATCTCGAGCCCCTCCTCGGTGAGGACGAGGTTCGTCCCCCGGGCGTCGTTGACGGCGGGCGTGCGCCGGAGGTAGCCCTTGGCGGCCAGGCGGTCGGCCATCCGGCTCAGGCTCGGCTGGGCCATGAGGACCTGCTCGTTGAGGTCGCGCATGCGCAGGCTGCGGCCCGGCGCGGTGGCGAGGATGAACAGCACGTCGTACTCGGTCTTCGACAACGGCTGGAAGTCCCCGGACGCCTCGAAGGTGCGCATGAGGGTGACCTCGGCGCGCAGCAGCGCCTCCCAGGTGGAGCTGCTCAGGCGCATGCCCGTGTCCGGGGGCGCGTCGCCCCCGGCCGCGTCCCGCGTCGAGTCCACCCGTCGTATCCCTTCGCCGTCCCCGTGGCGCACCATAGTGCAGCGGTCCTGCGCGCCGTCGCCCGCAGCACGGGCACCGCCCAGGCCCTAGCCTGGCGGCATGGCCACCATCTTCTCCCGCATCATCGCCGGCGAGATCCCCGGGCGCTTCGTCTGGTCCGACGACCTGTGCGTCGCTTTCCTCTCGACCGGCCCCCACACCGAGGGGCACGCGCTCGTCGTCCCGCGCGCGGAGGTCGACAACGTGCTCGACGCCGACGAGGAGCTCGTCGCGCACCTCGCCGTCGTCGCTCGCCGCATCGGCGCGGCCCAGCGGGCCGCGACGGGTGCGCCGCGGGCGATGATCGTCGTCGCCGGGTTCGAGGTCCCGCACCTCCACGTGCACGTGTACCCGGCCTGGGACGAGACGGTGCTCGACCCCGCCGTCGCGCGGTCCGACGTCCCGGACGAGGAGATGGACGCCGCGGCCGAGCGCCTGCGCGCCGCCATCCGGGAGACCGGGTTCCCCGCGAACGTCCCCGCGGAGCCGGGCACCTCCCCGACCGTCTGACCCGGGCGGCGCAGAAGCGGCAGCCGCCCCGACTGGAGAGGCGTCCGCCCCGAGGGCGACACTCGTCCCGCCGGAGGCCCGACGCAGGCGCGGCGGCAGCGGGCGCCCACCCGTTGCCGCCACCACCGGAGCCCTCCGCCTAGCCGATGGGCACGAGGGACGCCCCGAGCACCGCCACGAGGGACACGACCGACGCGATCGAGGTGACCGTCGTCATCGTCTTGAGGGTGCCCTTCGTCGACAGGCCGAGCAGCGCCTTGAACAGCCAGAAGAAGTTGCTGTTGACCTGCAGCGCGAACAGCGAGCCGGACGCGATCGCCAGGCCGATGATCACCGCGGGCACCTCCAGGGTGCCGAGCACCGGGGCCACGATGCCGGCCGCCGCGATGGCGGCGACGGACACCGACCCGATCGCCAGGTGCATGAGGGCGGCGACGACCCAGGCCAGCAGGATGCTCACGATCACCGTGACGCCCTGCCCGACGGAGAACAGCCCGCCCAGGATCTCGGCCAGGCCGGTGGCCTCGATGACGGCCCCGAGCGAGCCGCCGACGCCGGTGACGAGCAGGATCTCACCGCTCGTGCGCAGGCCGTCGCCGACGGCGTCGTTGGTCCGCTCGGTCCCCACGACCACGCGGCTCATGACGAACGCCCCGAGCAGGCCCACGAACAGGGCGACGGTCGCGTCACCGATGAAGCTGACGACGGCGTTCTCCACCCCGGCCAGCCCGGCGAAGGCACCGAAGGCGATCATCAGCAGCGGCACGACGATGGGCGACAGTGCCAGCCACAGCGGGGGGCGCCGTTCGCCGTCGGCCTGCTCCTCGGCGGCGGCCTCCTGCTGCTGCAGCGCCTCGGACTCCTCCTCGTCGGTCGCGGGCCGCCACCAGCCGGCGCCCAGCATGCGGTGGAAGAGCCAGATCGTCCCGATCGCGGTGGCGGGACCGATGATGATGCCGTAGATGAGGTAGGTCCCCATCTCGACGCCGAGCAGGGAGACCACCGAGACCGCTGCCAGCCCGGGGACGACGAAGACGTAGCCGCAGAAGATGCCGGTGCCCAGGGCCCCGGCCAGCCGCGCGAGTCCGTGCCTGCCGACGAGCCCGGCCGACGACCGGGCCACGGGTGCGGCGAGGACCACCTGGACGTCGACGTAGATCGACGGGGCGATGGTGCTGAGCGCGACGCCGAGCGCGTACGGCAGGCGTCTGGCGGGCACGATCCGCACGAGCGCCTCGACCATGCTGCGGAAGGCGCCCATCCGGTTGAGCAGCGACCCCATGAGGACGCCGAAGCCGATGAGCAGCCCGATGTCGGCCATGATCTCGCCGAACCCGCCGGTGATCGCCCCCACCGTGCCGCCGAACCCGACCCCGGTGGCCAGCCCGAGGTAGAAGCTGCCGAGGACGAGGGCGATGACGGGATCGACCTTGAACCTGATGATCAGCAGGATGATCGCCACGATGGCGATCGCGGTGTGCACGGCTATCATTCCGACCTCCTTGTTCGGTGCCGCATCGGTGCGACGCCGGCCAAGGCTGCCGACCAGGTCCAGGGGGGTGCACGCTTGTGTTCACTATGTCCACGAGGACGCGCAGCGTCGCCACCGAGGTGCTGGTGGTGCTCAGCGTCGTCGCGGCGGTGATGATGGGTCTGTCGCTGGCGTCCGCGTACGACTATGCGCGGCGCGGCGTCGAGTCGACCGCGGCCACGAAGGTCACCACGGTGGCCGAGACGATCGCCGCCACCGACGACGTGGTGGAGGGTCTGGCCTCCCCCGACCCGGCCGCCGCGCTCGAGGAGGTCGTGGCGCGCGAGCTCGAGCGCACGGCCACCGACTTCATCGTCGTCATGGACCCCGACGGCACCCGGCACACCCACCCCACCGCGAACCTGGTGGGCGAGGAGTTCATCGGGAACATCGACGGGGCCAGAGCCGGCGGGATCGTCCTCGAGCAGTACACCGGCACGCTCGGACCCTCGACCCGCGCGGTGGTGCCGGTACTGCACGACGGCGAGGTGATCGGCCTGGTGGCGGTCGGCATCACCCGCGACCGCGTGGCGGACAACCTGCGCGACGTCCTGCCCCGGGTGCTGCTGACCGGCCTGGCCGCGGGTACGGTGGCCGCGGGAGCGGCCCTGGTCGTGGCCCGTCGGGTGCGCCGGGGGACGCTGGGGCTGGGCGCCGTCGAGCTGCGCCGCCTGCACGACCACCACGAGGCCGTGCTGCACGCGGTGCGCGAAGGACTGATCATCACCGACCGCGACGGGCGGGTCCAGGTCGCCAACGACGAGGCCCGGCGGCTGCTCGGGCTCGACGAGCAGGCAGTCGGACGGCCGGTCGACGAGCTGGACATCCCCTCGGACCTGGCGGGCATGCTGACCGGTGCCGACCGGCACGACGAGGCGCAGGTCCACGGGGGCCGGATCCTCCTGGTCTCCTCGGCCGAGGTCACCCGCGACGACGACCGGATCGCGACCCTGACGACGCTGCGGGACCGCACCGAGCTGGAGGAGCTGACCGGCCAGCTGGGCACGGTGCAGAGCCTCGTCGACGCGCTGCAGGCACAGACCCACGAGGCGTCGAACCGGCTGCACACCGTCATCACGCTCATCGAGCTGGACCGCACCGACGAGGCCCTGCGCCTGGCCACCGAGGAGCTCCGGGCCACGCAGCACCAGCGCGACGCGATCAACGCCGCGATCGAGGAACCCGCGGTCGCCGCGCTGCTGCTCGGCAAGGTGGCCCAGGCCACCGATCGGGGCATCACCCTGGAGCTGGACCCGGACGCCCACCTGGCGGCGGGGCTGCTGCCACCCCGGCAGGCGGTCACCGTCCTGGGCAACCTCGTGGACAACGCGATCGACGCGGTGGCGGCCCTCCCGCCCTCCGCCGAGCGCAGGGTGGCGGTCGACATCCAGACGTCACCGCGCGAGGTGCTGCTCACGGTGGGCGACACCGGGCCGGGGCTGACCGGCGAGGCCGCCGAGCACGCGTTCGACCGGGGCTGGAGCACGAAGGAGGGCCCGCACGCCGCTCGCGGTATCGGGCTGTCGCTCGTGCAGCAGACGGTCGGGTCGCTCGGCGCCCGCATGGTGGTGCACGACCCGCCGGGCGCCACCTTCGAGATCAGCGTCCCGGTGCCGGGGCGGGCGCCCGGGCAGGGGTCGACGGGGGCCGACCGTGGATGACCTCCGCGTGCTGATCGTCGACGACGAGGACGTCGCCGTCACCGGCCACAGCGAGTACGTACGACGCGTCCCCGGCTTCGCCGTGGCGGGCACCGCCTCGACGACTCAGGAGGCGCTCCGCTTCCTGGCCGGGACGCGGGTGGACCTCGTGCTGCTCGACCTCAACCTGCCGGACGGTCACGGCCTCGACATCGCGCGGGCGCTGCGAGCCGGCGGGCACCCGGCGGACGTCATGGCGATCACGGCGGCCCGGGAGATCGAGCTGGTGCGCGCCGCCGTCTCGCTCGGTGGGGTCGGGTACCTGCTCAAGCCCTTCACGTTCGCCGACCTGCGCGACCGGCTCGAGGCCTACCGCCGGTACCGGGAGGGGCTGGCGGCCGCGGACGCCGCCAGCCAGTCCGGCGTCGACTCGGTCTTCCGCGAGCTGCGCCGGCCGGTGCTGGCGACCGACAACGCCCCCAAGGGGCTCGTCGGCAGCGTGCTCGACCGGGTGATCGGTGTGCTGCGCGCGGGCGGACCGGAGGGGCTGTCCGCCTCGGAGGTCGGCGGTGAGGTCGACGTCTCCCGGGTCACCGCCCGTCGATACCTGCAGTATCTCGCCGACTCCGGCCGGGCCGACCGCGGGCAGCGCCTCGGCGGGAGCGGGCGGCCCGAGGTGACCTACACGTGGAGCGGGCCCTGAGCCGCCGGTCGGCTCGGGCCCTGAGCCGCCGGTCGGCTCGGGCCCTGAGCCGCCGGTCGGCTCGGGCCCTGAGCCGCTGGTCGCGGGCCGTCGCGCCGGCCCGCGACCGGCCCGCGACCGGCTCGCGGCCGGCCCTACCCGCCCGCGAGGGTGACGATCGGGTCGCTCGTGGGGCCGTCCGACCCGCCGGCGGGCTCGACAGTCACACCGAGGACGTCCCCGCCTGCGAGCTGCGGGAGCTCGGCCCTGGCGCGACCGTCGTGCGCCGTGAGGACGCCCGCCGACTCCGCGCCCGCCGCATCGATCACCCACAGCTGGTAGTCGCGGTCCTCGCCGAGCTCCGGCAGTCCACCGGCGACGAACACCGCCTCGCCGTCGCCGAGCACCGCGGCCGCGGTCCCGCCACCGGCCACCTCGGCGACCACGAGCTCGCTGCCCGGGCGGGCGAGCAGGTCGTGGATCGCCGCGATCTCCTGCTGCGTCTCCTCCGCGCGCCGGTACTGCTGCACGGCCACGGTCCCGGTCACGGCGATCGCGAGGACCGCGGCGGCGGCCACCAGCACGCGGGGCCAGCGACGGCTGCGGCGGGCCGCGCCGACCTCGTCGACGGCTTCGGCCGGCTTCCCGACGCGGCCGAGTGAGTCAACCGTTCCGCCGACGCCGTCGGCAGCGGCGCCCCCGAGCCCGCCCGCGGCACCGGCGCCGTCGACGTCGGTGCCGGGACCCTCGTCGGGGCCCGCACGGCGTTCCTGCGGCGTCCGCGCGACCGCCCCGAGCACGCGGGCACGCATCCCCTCCGGCGGGGCGATCGCACCACCCTCGGCCAGCAGGGCCGCCGTCTCCCGCAGCGCGCGGGCCTCAGCGGCGAGCTCGGGGTCCTCCCGCACCGCACGCTCGACACGCGCACGCTCGGCGTCGTCGACCGCGTCGAGCGCCCAGGCGTGCAGCAGGGCGTCGACCTCGGCCCGCTCGTGAGCCGCGTCGTCCCGCCCGCGCCGCGACGGGTCGTCGTCCATCAGCCTCCCCTCCATCACGCCACCCCCAGGCAGGTCCGCAGCCGCGCGAGGCCGTCCCGGATCCTCGACTTCACGGTCGGCAGCGCCGCCCCGAGGTCGTGGGCGACCTCCCGGTAGGTGCGTCCACCGAAGTAGGCGCGCTCCACGGCGTCGCGTTGCACGTCGGTCAGCGTCCCGAGGCACGAGACGAGCCGCTCGCGATCGCCGGAGCGCTCGACGCTCTCGCTCACGTCGTCGTAGGGCCGTCCGTAGCCCCGCACGCCCGCGACCTCGTCCCGGTCCCGCTGCGCCTGGACGGCGCGTACCCGGTCGATCGCACGACGGTGAGCCATGGTCGCGATCCACGCCGGCACGCTCCCCCTGGAGGGGTCGAAGCGGTGGGGCCTGGTCCACACCTCGATCATCACCTCCTGGGTGACCTCCGCGGCCAGGTCAGGGTCGCGCAGGACCCGCACGCACGTGCCGTGGACCATCGGCGCGGTCGCGTCGTACAGATCGGCGAACGCCGCCTCGTCACCGGTCGCGACCCTGGCCACGAGGTCGGCGAGCCGGCGCGCGCGGTCCGCGCGGCTCGTGGTCGTACCGGTCATGAGCGGCTCCTCGGAGCTGGGTCGGCAGGCGTCGTCGGCGGGGGTTCGGAGCCGACGGTCCGCCGGACTGCCCCGGCGCTCAGCGCGCCATCAGCATCCACTGGTCCCAGAAGTGGACCAGTGCGTACAGGACGATCGCCGCGTAGAGCACGCCGGTGATGATCCACCGGTCGAGGACGAGCGTACGCGTCAGCCGCTCCCCCAGCCTTAGGTGGCCCGCCTGGGCCGCCCGGGCGGGGACGTGGACGATGACGGGGATGATCGCCGCCCAGACCACGAGACAGTAGGGGCACAGCGCCCGGATCTCGTAGAACGCCGTGTAGACGAAGAACACGAGCGCGACGAGGGCGAAGGCCGCCCCGGCGGTCAGCAGCCACCAGAACCAGCGCCCGAGGCGCCCGCCGGAGAGCAGGATCAGTCCGGTCGCCAGCAGCGCGCCGAAGGCGGCCGTCCCGAGGAGTGCGTTCGAGATGCCGAGGGCGTGCGCCTGCCAGGTCGACAGGAACGTGCCGCAGCCGATGAGCGGGTTGATGTCGCAGCCGAGCGCCGCGCCCGGGTCGGCCGCGACGATGAGCTCGGAGCGGACGAGCTCGATCGAGGCCCACAGGCCCGCGAGCCCGGCGAGCACGAGCAGGATCGACAGCTCGCGCGGTGCGCCTCCGGCCCTCTCGTGCTCGCTCGGCTCCGCGCGGTCGACGACGTCCTCCCAGCCGTCGTCGTCCGTGTGCTCGTCGAGCGCCGCGTCGCGGTCGTCGTGCGGGACATGCTCGTCGAGCTCGGCATCGACGACATCGGCCCCACGGTCGGGGGTCGGGTCGTCGGGACGACGGCGGGGGGTTCGTCGGGTCACGCGTTCAGTATGACTGCCGGCGCGGGCGGGCACGGTTCGCGGTCGCGACCGGGTCAGCCGCCGTCCGGGCCCTCGTCCGCCCCGTCAGCACCCTCGTCCGCGCCATCAGTACCCTCGTCCGCGCCGTCGGTGGGCGGCGGCCCCTCCGAGGGCACCTCGTCGCCGAACCCGCTCGGGCTCTCCCCCGGACCGCCGGAGCGGCTCTCGGGGTCCACCTCGTCGCCGTCGATGTCCACCTTGGGAATGGGCAGTGCGTCGGGCATCTCCTGCCACTGCCCCACACCGACGGTCGCGTCCGGCTCGAGGACGATCCTCCGGTAGCGCAGGGCATCGCCCGTCTCGGAGTCGAACTCGATCTGCCCCATCGGCGCCGGCTCCCGGACGGCCCCGAGGGTGGGCACACCCTGGCCCTGCCCGCCGGCCGCGCCCTCGACCCAGCGCACGCCCAGCCCGTCGATCTCGGGGCCCACGTGGGTGTGGATGTGGCCGGATAGCGTGAGCGGGACGCATCCTGTCCAGGCCACGCGGCGCCCGCCGAAGGCGTCGTGGAGGACGGCCAGGTCGACCGGGTCGCCGTCGGCCAGGGCCTCGCAGGAGTCCTCGCCGATCCGAAGGGCCGTCTCCTCCCAGGTCTCGGCGCGCTCCTGGACGGTGGGCTGGTCGAGCGTGGTGATCCGCGGGTCGGTGTCGCCGATGATCCGCAGGCCGGCGACCTCGATGATCGACCCGTCGAGCACGGTCCAGCCGGCCCGCCGCATCTGGTCGACGGTGACGATCGAGTCGTGGTTGCCGGCCGCCACGACGTAGGTGGCCTCGTCGGGCATCGAGCTGTCGATCGCGTCGACGCAGAACTGCTCGATGGCGGTGCCCGCGATGGTCGTGTCCCCGCCGTCGACGACGAGGTCGGCCTCGACGAGCTCCGCGGCGTGGCCCACGACCTCGGCCGCGCCGACGTTGCAGTGCACGTCCGTGTAGAACATCGCGGTCGTCACGTTCTCGGGCCGTTCGCCGTCGGGCCCGGTCGACCACCTGCCGGCCTCCTCGAGACCTGCCTCGAGAGACGCGCGGGCCTCCCCGGCGAACTCGGTGTTGCCGTCGTAGAAGAGGCGGATGGTCGGGCCGTACGCCTGGAGCAGATCGCCGAGCCGGCCGGAGATCGTCGCCTCCTCGAGCGGGGTGCCCCGGAAGGACGCGATGGTCACGCCGGGCGGCGCATCGTTCCGGGTCGCCGGGACGATCGCGGCGAGCAGCCCGACGGCGACGGCGCACGCGACCAGGGAGCCGACGACCGGCCGGTCGGTCACCAGGCGGAACGACCGCGACCAGGTCCCGTGCAGGCCGGTGTGGACGGCGGCGACGGCCGTCAGCGCGACGGCCGCGATCAGCGTCGAGCGGGCCAGCACGTCGTCGATCAGTGCGCGGGTGGGTTCCGCGAACGCGGCGTCCGGGTAGGCCAGCAGGCGGGCGTAGGACTCCGCGTCGGCGAGCAGCCCCGGGACGAGGCCGCCCTCCACGCCGACCGTCGCGTCCGCCGGGAGCTCCTTGACGACCGCAGTGACGCCGAGCTCGGCGGGCAGCGGCGAGTCGAGCACGACGTTGCCGGCAGGCCCCAGGTCGATGGTGAGGTCGGAGTCGAGGGTGATCTGGACGTCCGCGCGGTGCGGTCCCACCGTGGTGGTCACGTGCGCCGTCGCGACCCCGACGACGGCGGACCCCACGGCCACGAGGAGCACGACGACGCCGATGACCCACCACGGCATCCGGCGGTGCAGGACCCGGCCCCGGCGAACGGCGGGCTGCGCGGTCACGTCGAGGGAGTCGTCCGTCTCCGCCTCCGCCTCGACGCGTGCGGGATCGGGACCGGGGTCGGACGGTGACCGGCGTGCGGGATCCACGTCGTCCGAGGTCATCGCTGCAGTGTACGGGCGGCGCGGGCTCACACGAGGACAGGGGCCGACCCGGCCCACGACCGACGCGGTCCGACCGGATGCCGGGCGCGCACGACGTCGGACGCGCGCGGCGCCGCCCCGGGTGCGAGCATCTGGTCATGGGACGCGAGATCACGCAGACGAGCTACTCCGGTGCGGACCGGACCCGGTACCGCGCGAAGGTCGCGCAGTGCCTCGACGCGCTCGAGGTCATGCTCGCGCGCGGCCACTTCGCGGAGGACGTCTCGAGCACCGGCCTGGAGATCGAGCTCGCCCTCGTCACCGGCGACGGAGCCCCCGCGAGCACCAACGCCGAGGTCCTGGCCGGGATCGCGGACCCGAGCTACCAGAGCGAGCTGGGGAAGTACACGATCGAGCTCAACGTCGAGCCACGGGTGCTGTCCGGCACCACGCTCGCCGACCTCGAGACGGACGTGCGGGACACGCTCAACCACGCCCGCGACCGCGCCCGCGAGCTCGGCGTCGACATCGTCATGACCGGCATCCTGCCCACGCTGGGCCCCGAGCACGCCGAGCGGGACTGGATCTCCGACGACGACCGGTACCTCGCGCTCGACGCCGCCATCCGGATGGCGCGCCACGAGGAGATCACGCTGGAGATCGCCGGCCCGGAACCCCTGTCCGCCACGTTCGAGTCGATCGCCGTGGAGTCCGTGTGCACGTCGACCCAGCTGCACCTCCAGGTGCGCCCCGAGCAGTTCGCGCGCTACTGGAACTCCGCCCAGCTCCTGGCGGGCCCCCAGCTCGTGCTCGGAGCCAACTCCCCCCTGCTGTTCGGCCACAAGCTGTGGGCCGAGACCCGACCGGTGGTGTTCCTCCAGGCCACCGACACCCGAGCGCCGGAGCTGCGGCACCAGGGCGTGCGGCCCATCGTCACGTTCGGCGAACGCTGGATCACCTCGATCTTCGACCTGTTCGAGGAGAACGTCCGCTACTACCCGGCCCTGCTGCCGGAGACCACCGACGCCGACCCGTTCGAGGTCCTCGCCGCCGGCGGCACCCCCACGCTCGACGAGCTCACGCTGCACAACGGCACCGTCTACCGCTGGAACCGCCCGATCTACGCCGTCTCTGGCGGACGACCGCACGTCCGGGTGGAGAACCGCGTGCTGCCGGCCGGACCGACGGTCGTCGACACGGTGGCCAACGCGGCGTTCTTCTACGGCGCCGTCGAGGCCCTCGTGCGCGAGGACCGGCCCACCTGGACGCGGATGCCGTTCTCCGCCGCCCGCGACAACTTCGAGGCCGCGGCGCGGCACGGGATCGACGCGCGGCTCAGCTGGCCGGGCGAGCTCGAGATCGACGCGCTCGAGCTGATCGAGGGCATCCTGCTACCGATGGCACGCTCCGGGCTCGCGAGCCTCGGCGTGGACAAGGACGTGGCCGACCACTACCTGGGGATCATCGCCCAGCGGGTGGAGCGCCGGCAGAACGGGGCGTCCTGGCAGGTCGCAGCGGTGGACGCCTACGAGTCCGGCGGCGTGACCCGCCAGGTGGCGATCGGCCGGATGCTCCTCGACTATCGCCGGAACATGGACACCAACACCCCCGTGGCGCTCTGGCCGGTGCCGGAGCCGTAGCGCCGGTCCGTGCTCGGCGCCCCGGGCACGGCCGCGGCACCGACCGTCGACGCCGCCGTGCCGGTGGGATGATCGGTGGCATGACCTCGATCAGCCCCTTCTTCCCCGTCCCCACCGCCGACCGCCCCGGTGCGTCCGTCGCACTCGTGGGAGGCCTCGTGCGCCCGGTCGCGAGCGCCGACGTGCCCGACGGCGTCGTGCTCGTCTCGGACGGCGTCATCACCGCCGTCGGACCGGTCGGCTCGGTGACGATCCCCGACGGCGTCGAACGGGTCGACACCACCGGCCAGGTCGTCCTGCCCGGCTTCGTCGAGTCCCACGCCCACCTCGGCGTCTCCGAGGAGGGGCGGGGCTGGGCCGGCAACGACGTCAACGAGATGACCGGCCCCAACCAGGCCGGCGTCCGTGCGATCGACGCCATCGACATCGACGAGGAGGGCTTCCGCGACGCCCTCGCCGGGGGCGTGACGACCGCCGTGGTCAAGCCCGGCTCCGGCAACCCGATCGGCGGCCAGACCGTCGCCATCAAGACCTGGGGCGGGCGCACCGTCGACGAGCAGGTCATCTCCGACGCCGTCTCCGTGAAGTCGGCCCTCGGCGAGAACCCCAAGCGCGTCTACGGCGAGCAGAAGGTCACCCCGTCGACCCGCCTCGGCGTCGCGAAGATCATCCGGGAGGCGTTCACCGCCGCGCAGAACTATGCCGCGCGCCGCGCCCACGCCGCGACCGAGGGCAAGCCGTTCGACCGGGACGTGACGATGGAGGCCCTCGCCGCCGTCCTCGACGGGACGCTGGCCTGGGACCAGCACTCCCACCGGCACGACGACCTCGCGACCGCCGTGCGCCTGGCCGACGAGTTCGGCTACCGGCTCGTCCTCAACCACGGCACGGAGGCCCACAAGATCGCCGACGTCCTCGCCGAGCGGGACATCCCCGTCATCTACGGTCCGATGATCACCAGCCGGTCGAAGGTCGAGATCGTCGACCGGGCCACCCCGCACCTCGCGCAGATCGCGGGCGCGGGCGTCCGCGTCGCCATCACCACCGACCACCCGGTGGTGCCGATCAACCTCCTCGTCCTGCAGGCCAGCCTCGCCGTGAAGGACGGTCTCGACCCGCGCACCGCGATCGAGGCGCTGACGACGAACCCGGCCGCGTTCCTGCGCCTCGACACCCGCGTGGGCGCGCTGGAGGCCGGGCGCGACGGCGACGTGGTCGTGTGGAGCGGCGACCCGCTCGACACCACCGCGCACGTGGAGCGCACCTTCATCGCGGGCCGCGAGGTCTACAGCCGCGCGGGCGGGGTGGTCGAGCGGTCCGAGCGCTTCGCGGACTGACGGCGGCGACGAGCCGGTCAGGCGCGTCGGGCGGCGCTCAGGCGCGTCGGGCGTGCGCGGCGAGGCGCGCCAGGCCCTCGTCGATGCTGACGTCCGGCCGCCACCGGAGCTCGGCTCGGGTCCGTCGCTGGTCGAACCAGTGCGCCGTCGAGAGCTGCTCGGCGAGGAAGCGCGTCATCGGTGGTTCGTCGGGACCCGGGCGCACCGCCCAGAGGGTCTCGACGACCGTGCCCGCCGCGCGTGCCAGCACCGCGGGCACGCGCCACGCGGGCGGCGCCACACCGGCCGCGAGACAGATCCCGGCCAGGAGGTCACCCACCGGCCGGGGCTCGCCGTTGGTGACGACGAACGCCTGACCGTGGACGTCCTCGGCACGGTCGAGGGCGGCCACGAGGGCGTCGGCGGCGTTGTCGACGTACACCGAGTCGATGAGCGCCGCACCCTGGTCGAGCAGCGGGAGCCGACCCGCCCGGGCTCGCTCGACGATCCGTCCGACGAGCTGGGTGTCCCCCGGTCCCCACACGAGGTGCGGTCGTACCGCCACGACGGCGAGGCCCGGGCCGTCGGCCGCGAGCGCGAGCCGCTCGGCCGCCGCCTTGGTGCGCGCGTAGTGGCCGCGTGCGAGCCCGGGCTCGGCCGGACCGGCGCCCGCACCGACGAGGGCGTCCCCGATGTGCGCGACGGACGGCGAGGAGACGTGGACGAACCGGGTCACGCCCGCCGCCCCCGCCGCGGCCAGCAGGCGGCGCGTCCCCTCGACGTTGACCTGCTCGTAGTCCCGGCGCGGTCCGCTGACCGAGACCTTGGCGGCGAGGTGGACGACGGCGTCGCGCCCCTCGGCGGCGCGACGCACCGCCTCGTCGTCGGTGAGGGACCCGAGCGAGTCGGCCGCGCCGGCGACCCCGGCGGGCCGGCGCTGGAACGTGCGCACGTCGTGGCCGGCCGCCACGAGCCGCTCGGCCGTGGCCCGGCCGAGCATGCCGCTGGCGCCGGTGACGAGGACGCGGCTCACGGCGCGCCCATCCGTCCGCCGCCCAGCGCACGCTCGGCCCACCGCCCGATCCTTGCGCGCTCCACCTTCGCGTTGTGCCGCACGTCGGTGGGGAGCTCGGGGACCCTGAGCACCGCAGCGACGTCGCGGCCGCACCTCGCCCCGACGGCGGAGCGCACGGCCCGCGTGAGCCCGGGCGTGGCGAGCGAGGGCCGTGCGGCCGACCGCGGGTCGACCTGCGGGTCGGTCTCGAGGACGACGACGACCTGCTGTGTCCCGACCGGGCCGACGCCGACCGCGGCCGCGCGACGCACGCCCCGCACGGCCTGTGCGGCGTGCTCGATCGCCACGGGCGTCACGACGCCCTGAGCCGTGCGGACGACGTGCCCGAGGCGCCCCTCGATCCACAGGCGTCCGGCGGAGTCGAGGTGCCCGACGTCGCCGGTGCGGTGCCAGCCCGGGTGGTCGGCGCTCGCGGCCTGGGTGGCCCACAGGCGGTCGTAGGTGCGCTTGAGGTGCGGTCCGGTGACGAGGACCTCTCCGGTGACGCCGGGGGCCGACGTCGCCTCGCCGGTGGCCCGGCCGTCGGCGTCGAGCCCGGCCATCCGGACCCGTGCCCCGCTCGCGGGTAGGCCCACGCACGTCCCCCCGCCCGCACCGACGACCAGGTCCTCTCGGGCGGCGTCGTCGGCCGCGGCACGGATGCCGTCGAGGTCGATGTCGGTGACCGGGAGCATCTCCGTCATGCCGTACGGGGTGTGCGCGGCGGCCGCGGGCATGATGCGGCCGACCTCGGCGAGCAGCTCGGGCGCGATCGGGGCGCCTGCGGAGAGGAAGAGTCCCACGCGTGCGAGCGCGCCGCGGCGTTCGTCGTCGAGCTCGTCGGCTGTCCGGAGCACGTTGACCAGCGCCGACGGCGACGTGAAGACCGCCGTGGCCTCACCGACGGCGACCGCGTCGGCCAGGGCCGAGGCCGTGAGCGTGGCCGGCGCGGTGACGTCCATGTCCGGCGTGACCGCGAGCGAGCCCAGGGCGGTGCCGATGAGGGCGAACGGCGCGAAGCCTGCCACGAACGAGGATCCGGGGCCGAGGTCGTAGGTCGCGGCCAGCGCGTCCCGCATGGCGGCGAGGCGGCGGTGGCTGTAGACGACCCCCTTGGCGGGGCCGGTCGAGCCGGAGGTGAAGAGGATCGCGGCGTCGTCGTCCGGGTCCGGACCCGCGGGCGGGGTCGCGCCGGTCCGCTCGAGGTGCGCGCCACGTGCGACGAGGTCGTCGACGGTGGTCTCCGCACCGAGGGCACGTGCCCGCCCGGGGGTGAGGTCGGCGGCGGCGACGCGGCGGCCCGGCCAGCGCAGCAGCCGCGCGCCGACCAGTCCGCGCTCGATGCCGACGACGACGCTCGGGTCGGCGCCGCGCAGCGCCCGGCTCATGCCGCGCAGGCCGAGCCCCTGGTCGGCGAGGACGACGACGGCGCCCAGGCGCAGGCAGGCGAACAGCACGGTGGTGAGCTCGACCCCCGGCGTGATGAGCAGGCTGACGCGTTGCCCCGGCCGGACGCCGAGGTCGTGGAGCCCGAGGGCCAGGTGGCGGGCCCGCGCGGCGAGCTCGCGCCAGCTCACCGTGTCGGTGCCGTCGGCGGACAGTGCGACCACGGCGGCGGCGTCGCTGTCGGCGTTGTCCTCGAGGACCGCGCTGAGCGGGCGGTAGGGGGCCGGTCGGTCCGCGGCGGTGGGTCCCTCGGTGGCGCCCGCGTCGGATGTGCGTCCGCCGGCCCGGTGCCGGGGTCCGTGCGTCTCGTCCGTGGCGGCGAAGGTCTCGCCCAACCAACGCACGACAGTGCCGGCGACGTCGGCGTCCTCGGGCAGCAGGTGGCCCGCTCCCTCGAACCGGTGGACGTCGGCGTGCGGCAGGCGGGCGAGCAGGTCGCGCAGGTAGCGTTCCAGGAACACGGGGTCCCGTGGTCCCCACATCACGAGCGCCGGCACGTGCAGCCGCGCGGTGCCCTCGGCGATCCGGGCGAGCGCCGGGTGGCTCGGGTGGTCGGGGGACGCGGGGATGTCGGCGACGAAGTCGGCGATCGCGCGCCGGTCGGCGGCGCGGCGGTAGGGCGCGCGGTAGGCGCGGCGGACGTCCGTCGTCAGCCCGGGACCGGCCAGGGCGAGCGTGGCGTCGAGAAAGGCGGTGGTCCCGCTCGTGGCCCATCCGTGCACCGCCGGGTGACCGGCCAGGCGAAGCAGCCCGGGGATCGGCGTGGCGCCGTCGTGGTGGACGGCGGTGTTCATGACCACGACCCCGGCGAGCAGCTCGGGGTGCTCGGTGGCCCACCCCAGCGAGACGACCCCGCCCCAGTCGTGCCCAACGGTGACGACCGGCGCGGTCAGACCGAGTTGGTCGGTGAGTGCGCCGAGGTCCGCCACGCGCTCGGCCAGGCGTCGCCGACGCCCGTCCCGCGGCGAGTACCCCATGCCGGGCTGATCCACGGCGATCACGCGCCACCCGGCGCCGGCCCCCGCGCGCAGGAGTTCCCGCCACAGGTAGGACCAGGTGGGGTTCCCGTGGACGGCGAGCAGCGTCCCGCGCGCCGGTGCGACGAGGTCCGCCTCGTTGTCGAGCAGGTGCCAGGTGGTCGGCCGGTCTCGGCCGCCGGCCACGGTGACGTGGCGGCTCCACCGCTGGTCGAGGCCGGACAGACCCGGCGGCGGGCCCGTCACCAGGCGAGCTCGAGCATGGCGGTGTTGAGGCCGGAGCCCACGCCCATGCACAGCACGCGGTCGCCCGTCTCGAGGCTCTCGGCCTGGGCGGCCAGGGTCATCGGCAGGGAGGCCGGCCCGACGTTGCCCCAGTGGGAGAAGGTGATCGGCACGCGGTCGGCGGGCAGGTCGATCGCGTCGATGACCGCCCTGGTGTAGGGGGTGGAGATCTGGTGCGTGACGTAGCGGTCCATGTCGGTCCAGTCGAAGCCGGCGCCGTTGTGGGCCTCCCGCCAGGCGTCCGTCACGAGGGCGAGCCCGCCGTCGAGCAGACCCTTCGTGTCGGTGAACATCCCGTCGAGATCCCCCACGCACAGCTCGTGGTGCTCGGTGCCGGCGCGGCTCACGCCCCCGACCACGCGGTGGCTGCCGAGGTGCCGCCCCGCGGGACCGAGCACGGCTGCCGCGGCGCCGGCGCCCAGCGTGAGGGACGCGAACTCGCGGCTGTAGTCCTCGCGCGTGGCGTCGGACCGGCCGAGCCGCTCGATCGTCGTCCGCTGCGTCTCGCGCGGATCCTCGCTGTTGACGATGACGGCGTACTCGATCTGGCCGGAGTCGATCATGGTGGCGGCCAGCATCATGCCGTTGACGAACCCGAGGCACGCGTTCGCGAGGTCGAAGTTCAGCGCCGAGCTCGGCAGGGACAGCCCGTGGTGGATCCGGACCGCGACCGAGGGCTCGAGGTGGGTGCGGGTGACCGAGGTGTTGACGAGGAGCCCGACCCGCGACGCGTCGACGCCGGCGTCCGCGAGTGCCTTCGCGCCGGCCTCGATCGCCGGGTCGTCGAACCTCGTGCCGGGCTCCCACCAGCGCCGCTCGACCACGCCGGAGACACGCTCGAGCATGTGGTCCGGGATGCGCAGCCGCCGGCGCGTGTCGGCCAGCTGGTCCTCGAAGTCGGTCGACGGCACCCGCACCGGGGCCTCGATGTGCGTCACCGACAGCACCGCGGTGTCGCGGTACCGAAAGCTCGCATTTCCTACGTCCGTCACCTCCCAAACCTAATCGGGCACCGCCGGTCCCGCAGGTCGGACCGCTCTCGGCGAACACCGCTTGCGCCGGCGCGGGCGGTGCGCCAGACATCCGGCGTGTCACCGGGGCGCATCGCCCTCAGCCCCGCGCGTCGGCCAGGTCCGCGAGGTGCTCGGCGAGCTCGCCGTAGCCGCGAAGGAGGTCCAGGGTCCGGCCGCGCACGCGCGCATAGGTCGCGCGGTCCGCTTCCGGGACCTCGACGGCCTCGTCGGCCCCGCCGGCGGGGGCCACCTGCGCGAGCGCGCCCGTCAGGTCGTCCGCCCGGCCGGTCGCCAGGAGCGCGAGCGCGACCGATCCCAGGGCGGATCCCTCGGCGTCGTCGGTGGGGACCAGGGGTCGCCCGAGGGCCGCGGCCATGACGCTGCGCCAGAGTCCGGACCGGAAGACCCCGCCCGTGCACCGCACCTCGGTGACCGGGGTGACGCCGTCGAGCACGTCGACGAGGTCCGCCATCTGCAGGCACACGCCCTCCAGGGCGGCGCGCATGAAGTGCTCCCGGCCGTGCGCGTGCCGTACGCCCAGGTAGGAGCCGGAGAGATCGGGGTCCCACAGGGGCGCCCGCTCCCCCAGCAGGTAGGGCAGCATGACGAGGCCGTCGCTGCCCGGCGGCGCCTGGGCGGCGAGCGCGAGGGCCTCGGCGTCTCGGGCCGTGCCGTCGGCCTGCGGGAGGAAGGTCTCGGCCGCCCAGCGCATGACCAGGCCGCCGTTGCTCACGGCGCCGCCGAGCACCCACGCGTCGTCGGTCAGCGCGTAGGAGAACAGCCGGCCGCGGGAGTCCGTGCGCGGCTCCGGCACGACCGTGCGCACCGCGCCGCTCGTGCCGATCGACATGCCGGCGACGCCGGGGGCGATCGCTCCCGTCCCCAGGTTGCCGAGCGGGCCGTCGGTGGCTCCGACGTTGACCGGCAGACCTGCCGGGAGCCCGGTCCGGTCCGCGGCGACGGACGAGAGCTCGAGCAGGGCCGTCGTGGGCAGGATGTCCGGCAGCTGCTCGCGAGACACGCCGGCGAGATCGAGCGAGCCCGGAGCCCAGTCACGAGAGGCCAGGTCGAGCAGGCCGGAGGCCGACGCCGTGGACAGCTCGGTGACGACCCGGCCGGTGAGGTGGAGCAGGACGAGGTCCTTCAGGCCGATCCAGTGGCAGGCGGCGTGCAGCGTGGACCGGTCGTGGCGGTCGAACCACATGAGCTTCGTCAGGGGGCTCATGGGGTGGACGGGCGTACCGGAGCGCGCGAGCAGCTCCGTGGCGCGCCCCTCGGCGCGCAGCTCGGCGGCCTCGGCGTGCGCGCGGGTGTCCGCCCACGTGATGAGCTCGGTGACGGGTCGAAGGTCGGCGTCCAGGCCGACCAGCCCGTGCATGGCGGTGCCGACCCCGAGGACCTCCAGCTCGCCGGTGGCACCGGTGGGGCGCGCGCGGGAGGTGTCGCCGGCGCTCCGGGAGCTGCCGGCGCCTCCGGCGCGGTCGCCCACGGCCCGGGCCACCTCGGCGAGCACGGTGTCGACGGCGGCGAGCACGGCCGACGGCTCCTGCACCTGCCACCGGGGCCGCGGCGCGTCGAGCCGATACTCGGCGGTGGCGGACGTGCGCCACCCGGACGCGGTGTCCACGGCCACCGCCTTCGCCGCCGTCGTGCCGACGTCGAGGCCGACGATCACGCCCACGGCTGCGGGCCCCTCCCCGCGGAGGTGTCACCCGGGCCGCCCGGCACCTCGAACGCGTCGAGACGATCGACGACGGCGTCGCGCAGCTCCTCGTCGCCCGCCAGGTCCGGCACCAGCTCGCCGAGGACCGCGGCCACGGCCTCGCCGGCCGACCCGGCGGCCAGGGACCGCCAGCGGTCCCCCTGGACGTCGTTGACGGGGACGCCGCAGCCTCGCAGGTGCGTGATCCAGGCCGCCAGCGCCACGACGACCCCGGCGGGCAGCCGGCCGGCCTCGCGCGCCGCGCGCAGCACGGGGACGTGGCGGACGGGGATCTTCTGGGAGCCGTCCATCGCGATCCGGGCGAGCGAGTCGCGCATGCGGGGGTTGGCGAAGCGTCCCCGGAGCGCCTCGCGATAGGCGTCGAGCTCGTCGGCGGGGAGCTCGAGGATCGGCGCGGCGTCGTCCCAGAGCTGCTCGACCCACGCCCGGACGCGGGAGTCGTCGAAGGCCTGGTCGACCCGCTCGTGCCCGAGGACCGGACCGGCGTACGCCATGAGCGAGTGCGCGCCGTTGAGGAGCAGCAGCTTGCGCCGCTCGTAGGGCTCGACGTCGTCGACGACCGTCGCTCCGGCCTCCTCCCAGCGGGGCCGGCCGGCCGGGAAGGACCCGGCGACGACCCACTCGCTGAACGGCTCCGTCGTCACCGGGGAGCTGTCGGCCACGCCGAGCTCGCGCTCGACGAGGGCCGCGTCGTCGTCGGTGGCGGCGGGGGTGATGCGGTCGACCATCGAGCCCGCGAAGTCGACGTCGTCGATCGTGGCGGGGTTCGCGCCGGCCGCCGTGAGCAGGTCCGTGACGACCCGGCGCAGGACCTCGCCGTTGTGCGGGAGGTTGTCGCACGACAGCAGGGTGATCGGCCCGGCGGACGCGGCGCGGCGGGCGAGCAGGCCGGACGCGAGGCGGGCGGGCGCGGTGGTCACCGGTGCAGTCGGGTCGGCGCGCAGGGCCTCGACGTCGGCGGCGACGCCCTCGTGGGCGAGGTCGAGCCCGCCGTCGGGGCCGCGCAGGTAGCCGGCCTCCGTGACGGTGAGGGTGACGACGGCGACCGCGGGGTCGCGAAGGTAGGTGAGCCAGGCCTCGTGCTCGGTCGACCCGTGGACGGCGCTGATCGAGCCGACGATCTCCAGCTCGTCCCGCTCGGGGCCCCGGGTCACGAGCGTGTACAGACCCTCCTGCGGGCCGAGCGCCTCGACCGCCGCGGGGTTGCGTCCGGTGAACGCGGCGTACCCCCAGTCCGCGGCGTCCGGGCTGTGCTCGGTGTACCAGGCCTGGTGGGCACGGAAGAAGTTCCCCAGGCCCACGTGCACGAGCCGGACGGGGGCGGCCGGCCGGTCCGGGCCGCGGGAGAGCCGGTCAGTCACAGCTTGAACACCTGCTTCGGGATCGTCGTCACGAGGTCGAGAGCGGTCGCCGCAGCCTCCTCCTCCGTGAGCCGGTGGGTGGCCACGAGCTCGGCGAGGTAGGCGGCGTCGAGCCGGCGGGACATGTCGTGCCGGGTGGGGATGGACAGGAACGCGCGCGTGTCGTCGATGAACCCGGACGTGCGGTAGAAGCCGGCCGTCTCGGTGACGGCGCCGCGGAACCGGCGGATCGCCTCGGGTGCGTCGATGAACCACCACGGTACGCCCGCGTAGAAGGACCGGTAGAAGCCGGCGAGGGGGGCGACCTCGCGGGAGTACACCGTCTCGTCGATGGTGAACAGCACGAGGTGGAGGTTCGGGTGGTTGCCGTAGCGGCCCAGGAGCGGGCGCAGGGAGTCGGTGACCTCGATCGAGACCGGGATGTCGGAGCCGACGTCGTGCCCGTAGGCGGCGAGGTTGTCCGGGTCGTGATCGCGGCGGACGCCGGGGTGCAGGGTCATGACGAGGCCGTCCTCGGTGGCCATGCGGGCGGTCTCGCTCATCATGTGACGGCGGAACGCCACGGACTCGTCGGTGGACGCCTCGCCGCGCAGTGCGGCGGTGTAGATGCGGCTCGCGTCGGTCTCGGACAGGGGCTCGGTGCCGAGGTCGAGGTGGGAGTGGTCCGAGGAGACCGCCCCGTGGTCCTTGAAGTATCGGCGGCGGGCCTCGATCGCGGCGACGTAGCCGGCGTAGGACCCGGTGTCGACGTCGGCCACCTCACCCAGCGAGCGGGCGAGCCCCGGCCAGTCCGGACGGCCGAGCTCGAGGAACCGGTCCGGCCGGAACGTGGGGACCACGCGGCCCGTGAAGCTCTCGTCCTCGGCGAGAGCGCGGTGCGCCGCGAGGTCGTCGAGCGGGTCGTCCGTGGTCGCCAGCACCTCGATGCCGAAGCGGTCGAACAGCGCCCGCGGGCGGAACGCCGGGGTCGTCAGGGCCTCGGCGATCTGGTCGTAGAGCGCGTCGGCGGTCGCGGCGGAGGGGGGCTCGGTGATCCCGAAGACGTCGGCGAACGTGGTGTCGAACCAGTACTTCACCGGTGTGCCGCGGAAGAGGTGGTAGTTCTCGCACAGGATGCGCCACGCCTTGCGGGCGGCCGCCTCGTCGAGCTCGACCGGCCCGTCCGGGCCGCGCCCGAGGTCGGCCAGGTCGGCGCCGTTCGCGTGCAGCAGACGCAGCACGTAGTGGTCCGGGACGATGAGCAGCGACGCCGGGTCGGGGAAGGGTTCGTCGTCGACCAGCCACGCGGGCGGCACGTGGCTGTGCGGGGAGATGATCGGGAGGTCCTTCGTGGCGTCGTACAGGCGCCGGGCGACGTCCCGCAGAGCCGGCTCGGCGGGGAGCAGTCGGTCGGGATGCGCAAGCTGAGAGGGGTGGGCGTAGTCGCTCATGGGCTCATCGTCCCGAAGGCGCCCGGGACGGCCACCACGTTGCCAACCCTTGCCAACAGGTGGCTGCGCGAGTCACTTCCCGTCATGCTCTGTGCCATGACGTGGTTCAAGGACGAAGCCCGATTCCTCTCCCGCGAGCGCATCGAGGAGGCGTGCGACCGGCTGCTCACCGAGGCCGCCGAACGCCTGTCGATCGCGGAGTACCGCCGGGTCCTGCTGCTGCCGCCGGACCTCACCCGCGCGCACTCCGGCACGGGCTGGATGACCGAGTACCTCTACCGGCGGCTCGACGACGCCGGGGCCGAGGTGCACGTCATCCCCACGCTCGGGCAGCACGTGCCGCACACCCCGGAGGAGAACCGGTGGATGTTCGGCTCGATCCCCGAGGAACGGATCCACGCCCACGACTGGAAGGACGGCGTGACGAACGTCGGGACCGTGCCGGCCGAGGTCGTGCGCGAGGCGACCGATGGTGCCGTCGACTGGGAGATGCCGGTCGACCTCAACACGATGCTCGTCACCGAGCGGTGGGACCTGGTGATCAACGTCGGCCACGTGGTGCCCCACGAGGTGCTCGGCTTCGCCAACCACAACAAGAACTACTTCATCGGCCTGGGCGGGAAGCGGCTGCTGGGCGCCTCCCACATGGCGTCGGCCGTGTACGGGATCGAGAACAACCTCGGCAACCTCCTCACGCCGGTGCGCCAGTGCTTCAACTACGCCGAGGACCACTTCCTCGGCGACCTGCCCGACGTCTACCTCCAGGTCGTCATGGACTACGACGACACCGGCGCGCTGCGGCACACCGGTCTCTACGTCGGTGACGACCTCGAGACCTACCTGGACGCCGCGCGGGCCTCGCAGGAGCAGAACATCACCCAGTTCGACGAGCCGGTCGACAAGATCGTCGCCGTCATGCAGGCGGACGAGTTCCGGGCGCTGTGGGTCGCGAACAAGGCCGTGTACCGCACGCGCATGGCGATCGCCGACGGCGGCGAGCTCCTCGTCATCGCCCCCGGCGTGGAGCGGTTCGGCGAGCAGCCCGAGGTCGACGCGCTCATCCGCAAGTACGGCTACATCTCGCAGTCCGAGGCGGTCGAGCTCTATCAGAGCGAGGCCGACATGCAGGACATCCCGCACGGCACCGCGCACCTCCCGCACGGATCGAGCGAGGGCCGCTTCACGATCACCTACGCGCCGGGGCATCTCACGCGCGAGGAGATCGAGGGCGTGGGCTACCGGTACCTGGACGTCGACGAGGCGCTGCGGCGCTACGACCCGGACGTCATGACCGACGGGTGGAACACCATGCCCGACGGCGAGCGGGTCTTCTACATCTCCACGCCGTCGGCCGGCCTGTGGTCGACCAAGGACAAGCTCGACCAGCGCGCCGGTCACGAACGCCACCCCTCCTGATCCTGCCGATCCTGCCGATCCTGGCGAGTGAGCGGGGTTCTGCTCGCTCCGTGCGGCGAGTGAGCGGACTTCTGCTCGCTCCGGTCCGTGTGGCGAGTGAGCGGGGTTCTGCCCGTTGCGGAGCGGGTCGCGGTGTCGCGCCGTCGCGCCGTCGCCGTTGCCGTTGCCGTTGCCGTTGCCGTTGCCGTTGCCGTTGCCGTTGCCGTTGCCGTTGCCGTTGCCGTTGCCGTTGCCGTTGCCGTTGCCCAGTCAATCGGGTAACCATCGAGGCAGTCCCCCGGGGGCACTGCCTCGATGGTTACCCCATTGACTCACCGACCACACCGAGCCGAGCACCGAGCATCGCGACGACGACGGGCGGGCCCCGCACCCCATCAGGGTGCGGGGCCCGCCCGACAGGTGAGCGCCGCCCGGACCGAGATCCGGGCGGCGCTCATCCGTGGAGCGGAAGTCCGCTCACTCGCGAACTATCGGCACCAGCTCCTGGTCAGCGGCGGACTCCGAGTGTGGCGGAGCCGTCGCCGTTCCAGTCACCGACGAACACCTCGTCGCCGGCCCGGCCGTAGCGGACCTCGATGTCGGCCCACCCACCGGTCAGGCTGTTCGACACCAGGTACAGGTTCCCGCGACGCGAGGCGAACGTGTCCGCCCCATCACCGTCCCAGTCACCCACGAGCACCTGATCACCGGCCCGCCCGTAGTCGAACTGGGCATCCGCCCAACCCGAGGACAGGCTGTTGGACACGTAATAGGTGTTACCCCGGCGCACCGCGAACGAGTCCGCACCATCGGCGTCGTAGTCACCCACCAGCACCTGGTCGTCCGCCCGGCCGTAGTCCAGCTCGGCCTCCGCATTCCCACCCTCGAGGGAGTTGGTCAGGAAGTAGCTGTTCCCACGACGCACCGCGAACGAATCGCTGCCGTCGCCGTCCCAGTCACCCACCAGCACCGTGTCGGACGCACGACCAAACGTCAGCTCCACATCCGCGTTGCCCCCGTACAGGTTGTTCGACAGGAAGTAGGCATTCCCACGGCGCACGGCGAGCGTGTCGCTGCCGTCTCCGTCCCAGTCACCCACCAGGACCTCATCACCCGGACGACCGAAGCTGAACTCGTGATCCGCCCAGATCCCCCAACCATCGTTCAGGTAGAACCCACGACCCGGCGACGGCGGCACCGGCTCACCAGGCTCACCCGGCTCCTCCGGGTGCTCCTCCTCGTAGGTGAGGCCGTGGCCGAACGGGTACAGGGCGCCGTCGGTGGTCTCGTCGTAGCCCGGTGCGTCGGTGTCCTGCTCGACGATCGCCTCCGGCGTGCCGGCCAGGGCGAACGGCATCCGGCCCTGCGGCGCGTGCTCGCCCGTGAGGACGTCCATCAGCGCGGTGTCGGTCACGCCGAAGCCGGCGAGGATGGCACCGGCGTCACGCAGGCCGCTGGCCTCGTCGAGCACGTAGGGCTGACGGAAGTAGACCTGCAGGACGACCTGGCTCGGGTCGTCGACCTCGGCCATGACCTCCTGGATGGTCTCCAGCGAGGGGGTCACCTCCCAGGACTCGGCCGCCTCCATGCCGGTGAAGTCGAGGGTGTCCGACTCCCAGGGGTAGGCGCCGCCGAAGCGCAGACCGTCGTCGGTGCAGCCGTCGGTCCCGTGCGTGACGCAGGCATCCGCCGCGCCCCTCAGACTCTGGCCGTCCAGGCCCTCGATGCCCGCGATGATGCTCGGGTTGACGCCGTGCTCGGGGTTGAGGCCGAAGCCGTCGCTGTTGCTGACGTAGTCGCTGCCGTCGGCGCTGGCGGTCATGGAGATGAGCACGTAGTCGCTGTCTTCGGCGCTGGGCCGCTCCTCGCCCTCCTCGACGTTGCCGTCGGTGACGTCGAAGCCGTACTCGGCGACGGTCTCCTCGGTGAAGTCACCGAGGATGTAGACGTCGGAGTCCGGCTGGAGCGGCAGCACCGGGCCCTCCTCGGTCTCCTGGTTCTCCAGGAGCACGAGCGAGTCGCGCTGCTGCTCCAGGCCGACCTCGCGGTGTGCCTCGTTGCCGATCGTCGCGGTGGCGACGTCCGGGTCGACGTAGGGGTCCTCGAACAGGCCCATGCGGAACATCGGCTCGAGGAGCCGCTCGGCGGCCTCGTTCACGCGCTCCTCGCTGACGAGGCCGTCCTCGACGAGGTCGGTGATCACTGTGACGTCGCTGAAGCCGGACAGGGTGTCGGTGCCGCCGTTGATGGCCGCCGCGACGCGCTCCGGCACGGTCGCGTCCTCGAGGCCCCAGGCACGGTCGTTGATGATGCCCGTGTCGGAGTTGACGTAGCCGCCGAAACCGAGCTGGTCGCGCAGCAGCCCGTTGACGATGGAGTCGGAGAAGGCGAAGCCCGTCAGCGGGTAGTTCTCGTCCTCGTTGCCCACCTCGGGCACGTCCACCGGGATGCCGTAGTACGGCATGATCGAGGAGACACCCGCGTCGATGGCCGCCTCGAAGGGCAGCATGTGCTCCTCGAAGAGTCCCTGGGGGTAGACCTGCGCCTTGCCGAACGCGTAGTGCGGGTCGAGGCCCAGCTCCTGCGGACCGCCGCCCGGGAAGTGCTTGAGCGTGAGCGCGACCCGGGTCTCCGGGCTCAGCGCCAAGCCGTTCTCGCTGTCAGCCGGGATCTCGCCCTGCAGCGTCCCGACGAGCGTCGACATGATCGCCGCCGCGTGCTGGGCGTCCTCGGTGAAGGTCTCGTGGGTGCGGTACCAGCGAGGCTCGGTGGAGAGGTCCGCCATGTAGCCGTACATGCCGCGCAGGCCGATCGAGGCCCATTCGTCGCCCATGACCTCGGCGAACTCCTCGACCACCGCCATGTCGCCCGTCGTCGGGTCCTCACCAGTCGCTGCGGCCTCGGCGCCGAGGGAGGCCGCCGCGATGCCGGCCTCCTTGGGGAACGCGGTGAACGCGCCAGCCGACTCGTTGATGCCCGCGCGGGCGTCGGGGTCGATGTGGTTCCGGGCGTTCGACTTGAACAGCGACGGGATGCCGAGCCTGGTCGACTCGGACATCTCCTGGACGGTGTTCGTGAAGGTCGCCGCCTCCGCGGGCGTGACGGTGGTGGAGGCCTGGAATCCGCCACCCGCCTCGCCGCACTCGGCGTCCTCCGGGCCGGCCACGGTGTTGCGGAAGATGAACCGGTGCATGTGCTGGTTCTCGATGAAGTCAGTGCCCGACTCCGGCACGACGCCGCGCACGCCGTCGACGCACGCCGCGTTGAGCGTGTCGATGAGCATGAGTCCGGCGCGCTCCTCGAGCGTCATCTGCGCGACGAGGTCATCGGTACGGTCCGCCACGGACAGCCGCCAGTCCTCGTACGGGTCGAGCTCACCGTTGTCGTTGAGGTCGCGGAACTGATACCCGTCGACCTCGATGATCTCGGTGGTACGGCTCTCGAGCTCCGGCTGCTCGAACTGGTCCGGCTGCTCGGCAGGAGCCGAGTCGTCCGGTGCCTCCGGCGTAGCGCCGGCACCACCGGCCAGCGCGACCGTGAGCGTCAGCGGGACGGCCAGCACCGCTCCCAGCACAGCTCACCTACGCCCCTTCTTCGGGGATCTGGACATCGTGTTCCTCCTGCAGTCGTCGTCGACCTCGGACGCCGTGCTTGGTCACGGCGCACACCGGCGGGGGCGATCCGTCGTCGGTGTGCCCCTCACCGGTGCGTCGACCATCGCCGGGAGCGATGGAGCAGGTCACCCGGTTGCCGGATGTTGCCGACGACGACGTTCCTCTGACGCGAGATCGCCCTCCCACCGGCGTACCGGTGGGAGGGCGATCTCGCGACGGGTCGATGCCCGCTCACTCAGGAGGCGGAATCCCGTTCGCTCGACGGGCGGAACCGTGCTCACTCGTGACGAAGAATCCCCTCACTCGTCGGGGTTACTGGGGGGTCTCGCTGCGGTCGCCCGACCACTCCGTGTGGAACGAGCCCTCCTTGTCGGTGCGCCGGTAGGTGTGCGCACCGAAGAAGTCCCGCTGTCCCTGCACGAGGGCGGCCGGCAGGTGCTCGGCCCGCACGGTGTCGTAGTAGGACAGCGCGGCGGAGAAGCCCGGGACCGGGACGCCGGAGGCCACCGCGTGGGCGATCGCGCCGCGCCAACCGGCCTGGCTGGCCTCGAGACCGGCGACGACGGACGGCGCCTCGAGCAGAGTCGTGAGGTTGCCGGCGGCGTACTCGGAGCGGATCCGCTCGAGGAGACGCGCCCGGATGATGCAGCCGCCGCGCCAGATCTTCGCGACCTCGGCGATGTCGATGTCCCAGCCGAACTCCTCGGACGCCGTCCGGATCTGGTCCAGCCCCTGCGCGTAGGCGACGACCTTCGATGCCCACAGCGCCTGGCGCACCTGCTCCACGAGCTCCGCCCGCTGCTCGGCCGGGACCTCGCCGCGCGCCGGGCCGGGCAGGACCCCCTTCGACGCCGCCCGCAGCGCGGCGTGGCCCGAGGTCGACCGGGCGAACACCGACTCGGCGATGGTGCTCACCGGCACGCCCAGCTCGAGGGCGATCTGCACCGTCCACCGCCCGGTGCCCTTCTGCTCGGCCGCGTCCTGGACGATCGACACGAACGGCCGGCCGGTGTCGGCGTCGACGTGCCCGAGCACCTCGGCGGTGATCTCGATGAGGTAGGAGTCCAGATCGCCGGTGTTCCACTCCCGGAACACGTCCGCCAGCTCGGCGGGCGTGAGCCCGGCGGAGTGCAGGACGTCGAAGGCCTCGGCGATGAACTGCATGTCCGCGTACTCGATGCCGTTGTGCACCATCTTGACGAAGTGGCCGGCGCCGTCGGGGCCGATGTGCACGCAGCACGGCTCGCCGTCGACCTTCGCGGAGATCGCCTCGAGGATGGGCCCGAGCGTCTCGTAGGACTCGGCCGGGCCGCCGGGCATGATGCTCGGGCCGTTGAGCGCACCCTCCTCGCCGCCGGAGATCCCGGCGCCGACGAAGTGCAGTCCGACCTCACGCAGGGCCGCCTCCCGACGGCGGGTGTCCTCGTAGTGGGCGTTGCCGCCGTCGACGACGATGTCGCCCTCCTCCAGCAGCGGGACGAGCTGCTCGATGACCGCGTCGGTGGCACCGCCGGCCTTGACCATGATGACCATCTTGCGCGGCCGCTCCAGGCTCGCGACGAAGTCCTCCAGCGTGGTCGACGCGACGAACGTACCGTCGCCGCCGTGGTCGGCGATGAGCTCGTCGGTCTTCGACGTCGTGCGGTTGTACAGGCCCACTGCGTAGCCGTTGCGGGCGAAGTTGCGGGCGAGGTTGCTGCCCATGACGGCGAGCCCGATCACCCCGATCTGCGCGCTCGCGGTGGTGTCGTTGACGGTCATGCGGTCGTCCCTTCCTCGGCGACTGGGCGGTGCTCCTCCCCCAGTATGTCCGCGGCGCGCCGCAGGCCTCAGTGGTGGCCAGATGTTGTCAACGGCTCAGCCGACGTGGGGCGACGCCCCGCCGGCAGGCCCGCCGGACGCCCCGCCCACCGGTCCGGTGGACTCCCGCGGCACGAGCTTGACCGGGAGCAGCACCGGCTGCCGCGGCGGCCGGGCACCCTTGACGATGGCGAGCAGGTTGCCCACGGCTGTGCGGCCCTGGAGCGCCAGCGGCGAGGCCACCGAGGTGATCGCCGGCGTGGCGAGCGCCCCGAGGCGGCTGTTGTCGAAACCGACGACGCTGACGTCGGTCGGGACCTCCAGGCCCTGCGCCCGCAGGCCGCGGACGAACCCGATGGCCATGACGTCGTTGAAGGTGACGACCGCGGTCACCTGGCTCCGGGACCACCGGGCGGCGACCAGCTCGCCGCCGACGACGGTCGGCTCGTTGGGTCCGATGCGGCGCACGCGCAGGGCCAGCTCCTCGCCGGCCTCCTGGAGCCCGCGCCAGCGCACGCCGTCGGCCCACGACGCCTCCGGACCGCCGATGTAGGCGACCTCCCGGTGTCCGAGGGAGCCGAGGTGCTCGGCCACCCGACGCACGCCGCGCGCGCCGTCGGTCAGCACGCTCGGCAGGCCGCTGACCATGCGGTTGAGCACGACGACGGGGCGCTGCTTGGCCAGCCGCAACAGCGCGGAGTCGGACATCCGGGGGCTGGCGAGGATGAACCCCTCGACGAAGTCGAGGAAGGACTCGGCCGCGGCGCGCTCACGGGACTCCGCCTCGCGGGCGTCGAACAGGAGCATCGTGTAGCCGGCCCGGCCGGCGGCGACCTCGGCACCGCGGAAGACGTCGACGAACAGGGGGTTGCCGATGTCGGCGACCACCATCGCCAGGAGCTTGCTCGGGACGACGCCGAGTGCGGGCGCGACGGCGGAGCGTCGGTAGCCGATCTCGGCGGCCACCTCGCGCACACGTTCGGCCGTCTCCGCGCTCACCCGGCCCGGGCGGGCGAGCGCCCGGGAGACCGTCGACGGCGACACCCCGGCGGCCGCGGCGACGTCGTAGATCGTGGGGATCCTGCGTGCCTCCCCGTCGGTGCTCATGGCCCCACGGTAGCCGCGCGCCGCGTGGCAACCCGTGGCAACGAGGTCCGTGCGGCCGCCGGTCTCGGTCACGATGCGACCCTGGGTACCGTGGCGCGACCGGCGACGTGCGCGCCGAGAACGAGGGAGAACAGCGATGAGCACCCGTGCGACGACGACGTCCGTGCCGCCGGTCACCGAGCAGCCGACCGGCGGCGACACACGCCACGACGACGCCGGGCCGGCCGACCGCGTGGCCCGGCTCCTCGCCGGACACGGCCTGCTCGGCGTGGCCTACTCCGGCGGCGTGGACTCCGCGACGCTCCTCGCGCTCGCGGTCCGCACGCTGGGGCCGGACGGCGTCGTCGCGATCCTCGGCGTCTCCCCCTCGCTCGCGACCGACGAGCGGGAGGCCGCCCACGCGACGGCCCGCGAGATCGGCGCGCGCGTCGTCGAGGTCGAGACCCACGAGGGCGACAACGCCGAGTACCGCGCCAACGGCCCGGACCGCTGCTTCCACTGCAAGGACGAGCTGTTCGCCCGCATCTCCGACGAGCTGGTCGCCGAGCTCGGTCTCGCGGCCGTCGCGTACGGGGAGAACTCCGACGACGCGCGCCGCCCGGACCGGCCCGGGGCGCAGGCCGCGTCGAACCACCGCGTGCTGCGCCCGCTGGCGGAGGCCGGCCTGACCAAGGCGATGGTCCGGCAGGTGGCACGCGAGCTCGGCGTGCCGGTCGCGGACAAGCCCGCGGCGCCGTGCCTGGCCTCACGCATCCCGCACTTCGAGGAGGTCACGCCCGAGAAGCTGGCCCAGGTCGACGCCGCGGAGGGCGCGCTGCGCCGGCTCGGCTTCTCCGACGGCCGCGTGCGCCACCACGGGGACGTCGCCCGGATCGAGCTGCCCGCGGCCGAGATCGTGCGCGCGGCCGAGCTGCGCGACGAGGTCCACGCCGCCATCACCGCGGCCGGCTTCCGGTTCGCCGCCGTCGACCTGCGCGGCATCCAGTCCGGCGCGTTCACCCTCCCGCTCGTCGACATCAGCCATGGCCGCTGACCAGGACGGCCGGCAGGACGACAGGCCCGGCGACGCACACGCCGGTGCGCCCGGCGACCCGCAGGACGGCACGCCCGGCGACGCACAGGGCGGCGAACCGGTCGCTCCCTCGGCCTGGCGTCCGGGACCGGAGCTCGAGGCGTTAGCCAGCCTCGACCACGACCGGGCGGCCCGGCGCGGCTACCCCGAGGCAGTCCTGTGCGAGCCCAAGAGCGTCGCGCAGGTCGCGGCCATCGCGGCCGCCGTCGCCGAGCGCGGCGCGCCGACGCTGTTCACCCGCGCGAGCCCCGAGCACGCACGGGTCGTGCTCGAGGCGCTCCCGGACGCGGCCCACCACGAGGAGGCAGGGCTGCTCGCCTGGCCGGCTGCCCCGCCCGCGCCGAGCGGTGGCCTCGTCGTCGTCCTCAGCGCGGGGACGTCCGACCTACCCGTCGCTCTGGAGGCACGTCTCACGGCCGAGCACCTGGGGCGCAGGACGGAGCTCGTCGTCGACGTCGGGGTCGCCGGTCTCCACCGTGTGCTCGGCCGCCTCGACCTGCTCCGTTCGGCGTCGGCGATCGTCGTGGCCGCGGGTATGGACGGAGCGCTCCCCAGCGTCGTCGCCGGCCTCGTGGCAGCGCCCGTCGTGGCGGTCCCCACCTCGGTGGGCTACGGCGCGTCGTTCGGCGGGGTCGCCGCTCTCCTCGCGATGCTCAACGCCTGCGCGCCCGGGGTCGCCGTCGTCAACATCGACAACGGCTACGGGGCCGGCCATCTCGCGGCGCAGATCACGGCGCCGTGATCCGGCCCGCCCTGGCAACTCGTGGCAACCAGTGTCCGGCGGACGTACCGACCTGACTCAATGACTCAACCAACAACAGCGGCACCTCCGCCGGACGGCCGCCCCTCCGATCGGGGCACGGCATGGCTGCCCGCCCGGGACGCACGACGTGGCAAGGAACGCCACATCCCAACGGTCTGACGACGGAGTCTCCCCCGAGGCAAGGACGGAAATCATAAGAACTCGGTCATCGCCGTGGCAGGCGCCGCCGGCGCCGCGCTGCTCCTGGCGGCCTGCGGTGGCGGCGACGACAACGGCGGGGGCGGGGGCGGCGGCACCACGATGCGGCTGGCGCTCAACCAGACCGAGGACCACCCCTCGTACGTGGCGCTCGACAACTTCGGCACCGCCCTCGAGGAGAACGCCGACGGCTGGGGCATCGAGGTCTACCCCAACGAGACGCTCGGCGCGCAGGCCGAGGCACTCCAGCTCGTCTCCGACGGCAGCGTCGACATGGCGATCGTCTCCGGCACCCAGCTGGAGAACCTCAACGACGACTTCGTCACCTTCAACCTCCCGCGCGTGTTCGACGACGTCGAGCACCAGATGAACGTCATCCACGACCCGGAGATCACCGGCGACCTGTACGCCTCGCTCGAGGAGTCCAACGGCTTCACCGTGCTCGGCGGCTTCACGCAGGGTGCGCGGTCGATCTACACGACCGAGGGCCCGGTCGAGACGCCCGAGGACCTCGCCGGCATGGACATCCGCGTCCAGGAGTCGGACCTGCACATCGCCATGGCCGAGGCCCTCGGCGGCAACGGCACGCCGATGGCCTACGGCGAGCTGTACACGGGCCTGCAGTCCGGGGTCGTCGACGCCGCGGAGAACAACGAGGTCTCCTACTTCACCCAGCGCCACTACGAGGTGGCGCCGCACTGGTCGTACACCAACCACCTCGTCGGCCTCGACTACCTCATCATCAACACCGACCTGCTCGAGAGCATATCGGAGGAGGACCGGGCCGCGTTCGACGAGGCCTGGACCGCGGCCTACGAGGAGCACACCCAGCTCTGGGCCGACGCCACGCAGGAGGCCATCGACGGCGCCACCGAGGGCGGCGCGACCTTCACCGAGGTCGACGACGCCGCCTTCGCGGAGCCGCTCGAGGCCCTGGCCGACGAGTTCATCACCACCGACTCGCAGCGCGAGCTCTACGACGCGGCGCGCGCAGCGGCCGAGTGATCCGGACAGGCCGAGTCATGACCGAAGGAGGTGACGCATGAGAGCCATCAAGAGGGTGCTCGACACAGCCCTGTGCTGGATCACGGTGGTGCTGTTCGCCCTGCTCGTCGTGGTCCTCGTGTGGCAGATCTTCACCCGGCAGGTGCTGGGCGACCCCGCCACCTGGACGGAGGAGGGCGCCAGGCTGACCTTCGTCTGGCTCGGCCTGTTCACCTCGGCGTTCGTGTTCGGCGAGCGCGGGCACATCGCGGTCGAGTTCCTCGCCCGCAAGCTGCCCGGCGGCGCCGAGCGCGTCCTGGCCATCGTCGTCCAGCTCGTCGTCCTGGCGTTCGCCGTCGTCGTCCTCATCTGGGGCGGGATGCGTGCGTCGGACAACGCGTGGCTGCAGAACCTGTCGGCCCTGCCGTTCACGCTGGGTCAGATGTACCTCGCGCTGCCGATCTCCGGCGTGCTGATCGCGTTCTACTCGATCTACTACATCCTCCAGGTCGCCACCGGCGCCGAGGCGCCCTACGGCGACCACACCGACGAGGACGACCCCGACGTCCGGGTCGGTGCCGATGACGTCGAGTCGATCGTCCTCCCGGACGACGGTTCCGACGCGCGCCGGCCGGAGGCCGACGACACGGCCGGCCCGAACCACGGTCCCCCCACCCGCGGCGGCGCGTCCGCCCGACCGACGACGGAGGCGTGATGGACCCGACAACGCTCGCAGCGCTCATCCTCGTCGGCGGCATCGTCATCGGCATCGTGCTGTCCGTGCCGATCGCCGTCGTCATCGGCGTCTCGTCCTTCCTCGCGACGATCCCGATCCTCGGTTCCGAGCAGGCGGTGCTCATCTCCGCGCAGCGCATGTTCACGGGGATCAACAGCTTCCCGCTCCTCGCGATCCCGATGTTCGTGCTGGCGGGCGTCATCATGAACTCGGGCGGTATCGCCGGGCGGCTCGTGGACGCCGCGAAGGTGCTCATCGGACGCATGCCGGCCTCGCTCGCCCAGACGAACGTGGCGGCGAACGCGATGTTCGGGGCCGTCTCCGGCGCCGCGGTCGCTGCGGCCGCCGCCGTCGGCAACGTGATGAACAACCGGATGGTCGCCGAGAAGTACGACCGCGGCTTCGCGGCTGCGGTCAACGTCGCCTCCGCGCCGTCCGGCATGCTCATCCCGCCGTCGAACACGTTCATCGTCTACTCGCTGGTGTCCGGCACGTCGATCGCGGCGCTGTTCATGTCGGGCCTGATCCCGGGGCTCCTGTGGGCTGCCGCCTGCATGATCGTCGTCGCGATCTATGCCGTGCGCCAGCCGGGCAGGCTGAAGACGGCGGACCGGGTGACGTTCCGCCAGGCCCTGCTCGTCTTCTGGCGTGCGCTCCCGTCGCTGCTGATGATCGTCATCGTGGTCGGCGGCATCCTCGCCGGCTACTTCACGGCCACCGAGTCCGCGTCCGTCGCAGTCGTCTACTGCCTCGTGCTGTCGGCGATCTACCGCACGGTCAAGGTCCGTGACCTGCCGGGCATCCTCGTCGACGCGGGCCGGACCACGGCCATCGTCATGCTGCTGGTCGGCGTCTCCACCGCGCTGTCCTTCGTCATGTCGCTCGCGCGGATCCCGGACCTCATCTCGGACGCGGTCCTCGGGTTCACCGACTCGAGCACCGTCGTCCTCCTGCTGATGATGGTCGTGCTGCTCAGCGTCGGGACGTTCATGGACCCGACGCCGGCCATCCTCATCTTCGTGCCGATCTTCCTCCCGATCGTCACCGAGTTCGGGATCGACCCGATCCACTTCGGTGCGATGGTGGTGATGAACCTGTCGATCGGGACGATCACACCGCCGGTCGGCAACGTGCTGTTCGTCGGGTCACGCGTGGCCCGACTACGGATCGAGCCGGTCATCGCCAAGCTGTGGCCGTTCCTCCTCGCGATCATCGCCATGCTGTTCATCGTGGTGTTCGTCCCGCAGCTCTCGATGTGGCTGCCACAGCTCATGGGCCTGGTGTAGGAACGGGCACCGCACGGTCCGGAAAAGTCGAGGGCCGGGGGGGGGGGGGGGTTTTCTTCCCCCCCCACCGCCCCCCTCCTCTTCTCCGCCT